>DATJLF010000041.1:0-55544 GCA_035490715.1 Cellvibrio sp. | reverse complement strand
CCCATTTCCCATTTCCCATTTCCCATTTCCCATTTCCCATTTCCCATTTCCCATTTCCCATTTCCCATTTCCCATTTCCCATTTCCCAACGCCAGCATTTGCGCCTCTCACTGCTCCAACACGATTTTTAATATTCCTTCTGTTACCTGCTGTAACGACATGTTGTCGCTATTACTCAAATGATCTGTTATGACCATTTAATGATTGAATATGATTGACATTGTGTTTTATATGATTAGTATCACCTCGTTCGACCACTATTAATCACTTAAATAATAATTTAGAGGGAAAGATGAACAGTCTCGATCATTTCGAATCATCAGCGTGTGTTAAACCTGTTCCATTCCAATCCAGGCTTTTGTCACGTTGTATTGCCACTGTGATAGCCACAGCCAGTTTCGCATTTGTACCGCTCCATGTTCAGGCTCAACAAACCATTAACCAAACCACCTCACCCACTACCACGCCAGCCAATAAACAAACCGCTACAGAAAATATTGAAGAAGTTACCGTTTCCGGAATTCGTTACAGCCAACGCAGCGCGCTGGATAGAAAAAAAGAAGCTGTCACTATGACTGATTCTTTGGTAGCGGAAGACATTGGTGCATTTCCAGATAAAAATATTGCCGAAGCATTACAACGAATTCCCGGTGTACAAATCGCGCGGGATAACGGTGAAGGTGCAACGGTGAGTGTGCGCGGCGTAGACCCCGACTTACTGCGCGTTGAATTAAATAATGTAGGCGCGATGGGAATGGCGGGTAGCCGCGGAGTGGACTTCCGGGATATGGCCTCTGAACTTGTGAAATCCATGGACGTTATTAAAGGCTCTGAAGCGCGATTAACCGAAGGTGGGATTGGTGGCACTATTCAAGTAAATACACGCAAACCCAATGAATTTGAAAAAGATTTTTTTTCTGCATCTGCCGAAACACAGTACAACGATTTAATCGATGAATTTATGCCAAAAATTAATCTGGTCGGCGTTCATAAATTCAATGAAAAATTAGGTGTGCTGGTAAACCTGACCGGGTCGGATAAAAGTACTGTTATCCATGCACTGCGTAACACCGAATGGGCGCGCTTTGCGGATTACGATAACTCACCGGAAAAATCCACCGTAAATCCTAAATTTGAAAACATCACTACTGTTGCAGGTTGTGGCAGTGTCGCTGCAACGGATAAAGCAGCCTGTGAAGCGCAATGGCAAGAGTTTTCTCCTTATTTGCCGCGTTACGGTATTTGGGGACGCGATGAAAAACGATTAACCGCCAATACGATGATTCAATATGCATTCACAGATGAGTTATCCGCATACCTGGGCTACACCTACAATGAACGCGATAAAACCGCGCACGATATAAACCTGCAATTTGAAACCAACTCGGCTGCTCGTGTTGATCCTACATCGGTTGTGTTGGATAACCGCCATAACGTTATCGCTTTTGAAACTCGCGATGCATCGGTAAGTAACCGCGTGCTGGATTTCGCGTGGGATCAAAAAACCAGCATGGTTGAATCCGGTTTTGAATATAACCTCGACAAATTCCAGTTAACCGGTGTGGTAGCACGCTCAACAGCGGACCAGGACATTGACTCCCGTGCAGCAAACGCCTGGGCCGGCGGTATTGTTGATATGAAAGTGACGCTGGATGACGCGGGCCTTCCCTTCATTGATTTGAGCAATGCCTATATCCGCAATGCCAATAATCCGTCAGATACTTCAAATAAAGTTGATATTAATAATCCCGCCAGTTATTCCGGTGGTTCATCTTTTAACTATCGCCCCAGTAAAGATGAAACGAAAGAAGATATGGCGAAACTGGATTTTGTCTATAAACCTGAAGCCGGATTTTTTACAAAATTCCAAACCGGATACCAGTATACCGGCCAAAGTTTTGCTAACTGGAATTACCGCTACGATATCAATCGCAACGTAGGGACCAGCTACAACGGCAGCGTGTGGACGCAAGCCAATCAAACCGCATTGCTGCAAGGTCGCACCAAAGAAACACCTGTTTTTTTTGATCACTACAACCTGGATGTGGATGTATTGGACACCTGGCAAGCCGTCGATCCAAATGCATTTATCGCCGAATTACAACGCGTCAGCGCAGATAACACCACTCGCAGCGATTTGCTGGTCCAACGCGGTAATTTTGATGTGGATGTTGAAACCCATGCGTTGTATGGACAAACCAATTTTGAAACCGCATTGGGAAGATTTCCACTCAGCGGCAATATCGGTGTACGTGTTGTTGACACCAAAACAATTGCCAATGGCGATGTCACCATTCGCGTTATGGTTGATCAACTGGATGCAAATGGTAATCCGGTAAGGAACCCCAACACCGGTGCTTATGCAGCCCCCGTTGAAAATGTTAACCATCCGGATACTTTTAATGGACGTGAGAGCATTGAAGAAGGTTACACCGAGGTCCTCCCCAGTTTGAATTTATCGCTGCAACTTATTCCGGACGAATTGGAATTGTATTTTGGTGCTGCTGAAGTGATGGCACATCCGCGTATTGCAGATATCAACGTGAATGCCACTTGCACTATTAATGATTACATTCAAGCCGAGATTGATAACCTTGCCAACACTTGCACCGCAGGCAACCCGGCGCTCAGTCCGTACCGAGCCAAACAAATGGACTTGGCTATTAACTGGTATCCCAATGAAGACTCAATTATGTCAGCCGCGCTATTTGCCAAAGAATTGGACACCTGGACTATCGAAGCGGAACGCAATGAAGATATCGATTTTTTCAATGATGGACGCCTGTGGGATGTCACACAAAAACTGGATGGTGTCGGCGCAAAAATCAAGGGCCTGGAATTGCAAGCCGGAACTACATTCACGATGTTACCTGCGCCTTTCGATGGTTTTGGTACCAAGGTTACTTACACCTACATGGAAGCTGAAGATGTAGGTTTATTTAATTCGCTTACCGGTGAAGCATTACCCTTCCCGTCACAATCAGAAAACAGTTACGACATCACTGCATTTTATGAAACCGATGTATGGGGGGTTCGCCTTGCCTATAACTATCGCAGCGAATTTTTGTTTTTGCCAAAAGACCGCTCAGGAAACCCGGCTTTTGTAGAAGACGCAGGCTATCTTGATGCAAAAATTAATTACAACATTACCGATAACCTGAAAATTTATCTGGATGGCCGCAACCTTACCGGCGAAGTCAGGGCAATGAATGCCGGGCCCGGACGTATGTCCACCTACGACTGGGCCGGGCGTGAATATGCCCTGGGTATTACTTACAAAATGTAATTCGCTCACCTTAAAACCCCGCCTTAAAACGGGGTTTTCTTTTTCATGTTGTTAGATTTTTTCACGCAACCAACAGGAGAGTTTTATCTAACCCGTTTGACGTTTCACAGGTAGGTCATCCATTAATCATTTAGGAGGATAATTAATAATGAAAAACAACTGCGCAACGCCCGGTAACACACTGTGGCGCAAGATATTATTAAGCTCGCTACTAACACTTGGTTCATTGAATGTCTATGCAGAAAAATCCGTTGAGCTTCTTGATCGCGGATTGCTGGTAATTCCTGCAACACAAGGTAATGCCATTAGCTGGAGGCTGCTAATCAACGATTCAACACAAGCCGGTTTTAATGTGTACCGCAACGGAAAAAAGCTCAATAAAAAATCATTAAAGACATCCACGTTCTATCTTGATCCACTTGGTAAACCCGGCGACCGTTACCAGGTAACGCCAGACAACATTCACTCGGTAAATAAACATACAGGCGTATTGCCATTATCAGCGTCCCATTTATCCATTCCACTGAATAAACCCAAAGCGGACTCTATCAGGGGTGTAGAACATACTTACACAGCAAATGATGCCGGTGTGGCAGATCTTGATGGCGATGGCCGCTATGAAATTATTGTGAAATGGAATCCGAGCAACGCGAAAGACAATTCACAAAGCGGGTATACCGGAAATGTATTTGTCGATGCCTACACATTGGAAGGCAAACAACTCTGGCGTATTGACCTGGGTAAAAATATTCGCGCAGGTGCCCATTACACCCAATTTATTGCTTACGATTTTGATGGTGATGGACGCGCAGAAATAGCAATGAAAACAGCAGACGGTACGCGCGATGGCCGGGGAACTGTTATTGGTAATGCTGCTGCGGATTATCGAAACCCTACGGGATATGTTCTCGCTGGCCCTGAATACCTGACGATGTTTGATGGATTATCCGGTGAAGCGCTGGACACTATTGATTACGTTCCGCCGCGTGGTGATGTAAATTCCTGGGGCGATGGTTACGGCAACCGTGTTGATCGCTTCCTGGCTGGCGTCGCTTATCTGGATGGTGAAAAACCCAGTTTATTGATGGCACGCGGTTATTACACCCGTGCAGTGGTCGCTGCATTTGATTGGATGGATGGAAAATTCAATCAACGTTGGGTCTTTGATACAAATAATGGAAATGGCGATGAGGTTGTTTACGGGCAAGGAGCGCATAGTTTGTCCGTCGCCGATGTGGATGCCGATGGTCGCGATGAAATTATTTATGGTGCTGCCGTTATTGATGATACAGGCCATGCGCTTTACAGCACCGCATTAGGCCATGGTGATGCATTGCATGTGAGTGACCTTGACCCTGCCCGCGCAGGTATGGAAATTTTTATGGTGCACGAATGCCCGAGTTGCTACACCAAAAATGGAATTGAATATGGTGTAGAAATGCATGATGCAGCAACCGGACAAATATTGTGGAGCAGGCCAAGTAATGCCGTGGATGTAGGGCGCGGTGTCAGTATAGATATAGATCCGCGTTTTTCAGGTAACGAACAATGGGCGTCACGCGGTGGGTTAGTTGCTGCGAATGGCCAATTAATTTCTGAAACAACGCCGGCCCAGATAAATTTTGCATCCTGGTGGGACGGTGACTTGTTACGTGAAATTCTGGATAACACCAGCATCTACAAATGGGATCACGAAAATTCGCTCTCCGTTCCATTGCTCGAAGGCGCTGCATTTAATGCGGTGTCAAATAATGGAACCAAAGCGACGCCATCAATTTCCGCCGATATCATTGGGGATTGGCGTGAAGAAGTTGCCTGGGCAAATACCGACAGCACCGCATTAATGATTTTTTCCACCACAATTCCCACTGAGTATCGTGTGCCTACACTTATGCAGAACCCGCAATACCGCACTGCGATTGCATGGCAGAACGTGGGGTACAACCAACCGCCTCACCCCGATTTTTACATGGGAAGAGTTAGCAATTCACAACCGGATTATCAGGCGTCAGTAACGCAGGGGCGTGAGTGGGTAAAACTGGTTGCACAGGGTTACTCCAATAAAGTCGCGGTCAGGCTTTATAGCAAAGGAGTCAAAATCAATACGGCTGAAATTTTTCGAAGCACGCAAAATAATCCTGCAACAGGGATTAGTATTGGTTGTATCACCGCAGAAAAACCGGAATTGATCGATACCCAGGTAATTCCGGATGTGAATTATTACTACTGGGCGAAAATCAAAGGAAAATACAGCCGGCTTAATGCTGGTGTTTCCAAAACAACATTATCCGTCAGTTTAATTCCGCAATTGGAATTTAATATTCTAAATAATGAAGTTCCTGTGCAACTGGCCTGGCGTACTGCCAATATGGACATACGCTCTATTGCCATTTATCGCGCGGAAACACCGGATGCCAACACACCGGCTGACTTTGCGGCCAGCCAACTTATCGCCTCACCCGCAACAACCAGTTTGAATTGGCAAGATGCAACAGCGACAGCCAGCAAAAATTATTATTACTGGGTTGAATTTGATAATGCAGTTACCAACCAGGTACAGCGTTCCGAACCTGTCTATGTCGCTACGGTTCTTACGCCAATAACCAATCTGGCCAGCACAAAAACAGATACAGGGGTTTCATTGAATTGGAATTTACAAAACTTCCCGAAAACGATTCGTACTGTTGAGCTTTATCGAAATACAGCCAATACCGCAACCGGAAGAACGCGAATAGCCACCAGTGTTCCGCAAGCCGGAAGCTTCGTCGATAGCAATAACCTGATGGCAGGAACTACATATTGGTATATGTTCAAACTAACATTCAGCGATGGAACTACCGGTAACACCGCACCGGAAGCAATGATCAGTTATTAATTCATTCTCTGATGCCGGTTTAACAACCGGCATTTTTTTGCCTCAAAAAATAATGTTTGGAATAATTATATGAAATACAACCCATCGGCATTTCTACTTTCTTTTTGCATCACAATAATACCTGTTATCACACATGCAGAATCAACAACGAAAGCATTCAAAAACCATCACTACAATACGGATATCCCCTCTGCGCAAGACGTGTTAAAACAAGTAAAAAACCTGGCGTCAGCAGAAGTGGCTCGATTAAAAGATGCTGAAACAAAACCGGAACCCACAAAACGCAGGATAAACACCAATTGGATATCAGCCACTTTTTTTGTGGGAACTGCAAAATTAATAGAAGTCATTGATGCACCCGATGTACTTGCATTTAATCTGGATACAGCGAGACGTTTTAACTATGCGCATCAGGGCCACGGTGCTCCTGTGCATTTAATCAATGCGGATGATCAGGCAATCGGGGATTTGTACCAATCCATTTATTTACGCACCGGTTTACCCGGTGTGATGATGCCGCTGCAACAACGGCTGGATTACACATTACGTTACCTGCAATTATCGCCCGCACCAAAACGTTTGGTATGGTGGTGGTGCGATTCATTATTTATGGCTCCCCCGGTATTAACCCGCATGTCAGCAATTACCGGTGATGCAAAATATATTAACGCTATGGATGTACAATTCTGGCGTGTTTACGAGCGTTTGTATGACAAGGAAGTGCATTTATTTGCGCGCGATGAACGTTTTATTGAGCGTCGCTCAGCGAATAATAAAAAAATATTTTGGTCGCGCGGACAAGGCTGGATAGTCGCAGGCTTGGCTCGCATACTGGAAACCATGCCTGCGAATTATCCAACACGAAAGAAATATATAACGCTATTTCAGGAAATGATGGCCAGTATTGTCAAGCATCAACAATCGGATGGCTTATGGCGTGCCAGCTTGCTGGATTTGGAAGCACATCCCGAAGCAGAAACTTCCGGCACCGCATTTTTTACCTACGCGATGGCGTTTGGTATCAATCACGGTTTGCTGGATCGCAACATTTATTTGCCGCCTGTTTTACAAGGTTGGAAGGGATTAAACCGTTACATTTTGCCAAATGGAATTTTGGGCCAGGTTCAATCTGCCGGTGATCAACCGGTTCCAACCAGACCTGAAACAACGGCACTTTACGCATCAGGTGGTTACATCATGGCGGGTTTGGAAATTGCCAAATTAAATAATCCGGTGCAGCAACTGCCTATTAAAATCCAATCACCGGAATTAACTGCATATCATCCCAGCGATATTGTTGATACGCCGCTACCCGCTAATGCAACGTCCGAACAAACACGCGAATTTCACCGTCGCAACGCGGAACGGCAAGCAGTAAAGGATTTGGCTTTCGATCCATTAGTGGATGGCAAATAATTCTTTAAATGATACAGTTGACTGAAAACTGTGTTTTAACTCTATTTAAAGACCCAGCAATGGCTTCAGGTGTTGAGCAACTATACTTGCGTTAAGTTCAGCACCGGCCTTGTTGGTATGGGTGTGGTCTCCGCTAAATAAGAGCTTCACTTTCCTTGCGCCCATTTGATCATATTGTTCAGCAACTTCATGGTGTAAATCGATAAAGGTGCTGCCCGACTGCAATGCAATAAATTTCGCCCATTGCGGATAAGCATTTTCAGCGCGAACCAATTGTTTGTTTTTCCAATCATTGCGTGGAACAGGTGAACAAATGACAACCTCAATTCCCCGTGCACGTGCCTCACCAATAAAGCGTCGCAAATAACCGCCGTAGCTCAGTACTCGCTCAGGCTTGCCTGTCAGCAAATTGATGATTTCTTCATAGTTATCTGCAACGCCCGGCAGCGTACCACGTGCGCGGCTATTGTCATTAATTGGCCCACTGTCATTATGGCCAAATTGCATTACCAGAATATCACCCGGGCGCATCTGGTTAAGTGTGCGTTGCCAATAGTTACCGGTGTAGAAAGTACGGCTACTTAAACCACCAACCGCACGATTAACCACATTAATTTTTTTGCTATCCAAATGCGATTGCAGGAAATCGCCCCAACCCCATTGACCATTTCCTCCAACTCCACCGCCGTCACCTGCGCCATTGCGCACAGTAGAGTCACCAATGAGAAAAACTGAACGAAGATTATTAGTTGCCGGCATAGGTAAGCGTAACCAGGTCATTTCATCTTTTAGTAATGCCATTCCTTTCGCATTCAATAAACCGGAAAATAACTCCGGCTTAAATCCTCTAACTGCCGCAACAATGGTTTCGGCATGCAAACGTGCACCGGCATGATTGAAATGTGTGTTGTCCTTCGGAAACAGCGAAGCAACATTTTCTTGCCCTAATGCTTCCAACTTATCTGCAACAATATTATTGACATCAATGAAGGGAGTATTTAATTCCCAGGCCAATTCGTATGCCCAACGGCCATAATGGCCATTGCGTTCCAATCGCCCACTACTCCAAATATTCCGTTGGGTGAGCGACATAAGAATAGGCGTTGCATTTTTTGCACGCACATCCTTCACCATCTCGCGAATGTAATGCCCGAAGGTGTAAACCGTTTCAGGTTTTCCAGTTAACAAGTTATTGATGTGTACCGATTCCGCACCAATGCCTGGTAATGTGCCGCGCGCGCGGCTGGCATCGTTTACGGCACTGGCATCATTGTGGCCAAATTGGATAAATACGATATCTCCGGTAGTGATTTCTTTTACCAGATTTTCCCAGAGACCTTCCGTGATAAAAGTCCTTGAACTGCGCCCCCCTCGCGCAAGGTTCAACACTGTGGTTTTGTCAGAATCTACATAATCTGCTAACAACGCGCCCCAGCCTTGTTGATCCGGAAAGTGGTAAGTTGCCGCCGTAGAATCACCGGCAATAATTATTTTTGTGGATGCCTCAGCCTTAACCAGACTGCACAGCATTAACACTAAAAAAATATATGCACTACATATCAAGGGTTTTATTGTTATACATTTTTTTAATTCCATGAATGTCTCTCTATCGCCTCATTACCCACACAGGAATTCCAATACTTAACCCTTTCATTTTTTCAAAACATCGCCGATCAAGGCTAGATTCTGAATGGCCGCCAGTCCCCATTGCGCCGAATCATTGGTTGACACCCATGCAGCTTCATCAATGGGATTTAAAACTTGTGGGCCGGCTACGTGTTTGGTTACCGGTATGTTATTTGCCTCGCGAAAAAATTCATCCCAGGCACGCAGCGCAAGTGTTTTATCTTGTGTATGTCGCGCTGCATAGGCTGTTAAACGCGAGTGAGCGTTGGTAAGGCTGTTGCCACTCAAGGGCACACCAAACTCAGCGATTTGTTGCTGTGCTGGCGCACTGTAAAAACGCCCGTATCTGAGCCACGCTGTTTTAAATTCAGGCACATCAATTAATTGATTTAATTCGGCGCAGACTTCAATCAAACCAAAAACAGAACTTAAATGGGATACTGGTTTAGTATCGCCGGCTTCACGCGGCTCCGGGGGAATAACAGTCAGTGCTTTTGAATTGATGTCAAAGTGATAACCCCGCGCAAAAAAACCAAGGTCATTGCCACCAATGCTGCGCATGGCATTTTCCAGCCAATTTTTATAACGCACATCGCCTGTACGCTCCCATGCCGTTAACCAATTGGCGGCAGCTGAGCCCCAATCCGTTCCAACACCGATGTGGGTATTTTTATCCTGCGCGGCAAACGGATTTACTTTGCGTGTTGGTAATAAATTTTTTAATTGTTTATCGGCCTCTACCACCTCCCACAATACGTCGCCTGTGCGCTCATCGGCTGTGAGGAAATAATGGAAACGACGATATGCTGCGGTGCTAATTCGCAATTGCTTGGCACTGCAGCCCCAGTGCTGGACATTGTGACGAGTACCTAACCCGGCGTAAGTCCCCAGATGATAAATATCAACATCGCGATTATGACGCGTCATGGCTTCTGCGAGGCGAAATGCGCGAGCACTGCCGGTGCGTAAAAAGGAATACCATAACCATAAATCCGGTGAGAGTTCAGAATTATCCCACGCATAACCACCGATGTCATAACGCCAGACATGGCGATCAGAATCATAGGTATGCATCACATCACCGTAATTCCAAAAGCCATACCAATGATGTTGATCCACCTGCTGGTGATAATAATCAATAGACCAATCCAGTCGCTCTTCCAACGCCGCTTTCATCGGCGTAGAACGATCAGGCAAACTCCACAAGTTGCCGAAAACTTGCGCACTCAAATAGGTTGGTGGTGATGCAACAATTTGCGCGGGTGAACGAATGGTGTCGGCTAATTGAATGCAACGCTCTCGCGCAGGTGTTGCCTCCAGCGCGAATAAAGTAAAGTCGGTGCTGCGGGCAATACCTTGCGGCGATCCAAAACCTGGTTCGTAATCTTCATAAATAATTTCCAATCCTTCGAGTTGTTTTGCATAAGTGTCCATGCCCATGCCATCGTGATAAAAACGTAAATCCATGGGCGGCGCATCTGGCGACCATATCCACAATGTTGCTTGTGCAACATCGGCCCCCGCATTGCGAATATCAATTTGTGCGGGATGTAATTGCCAAAAATCGCGCATACCAAATAACACACCGCCATTTGCTCCACCCAAATAAGCAGTGCCGCCCGCACGTTTGCCCTGGTCTGCATCGATCCACGCGTGGCCGGCTTTGGTGCGCTTTTTAATACCGAACCCATTCGCATTAAGTTGCGTGAGGCTGTAATCATTCCACACAGGAATAAATTGCATGCGACCACTTACGCGCTTGTCCCAGGTTTCCAATGCCGGTGTTGCAATACCATTAATTTGTGCATCGCATACGGCTTTACCTGGATCGCGTCGCAAACCGGTAATTCCCTGGGGAGATTCCGCCCAAAGCCCCTCGCCTTCCCCTACAAAACGCACATGACGATTGTAGGGTTTGTCATGCATGGGAACATCAAACCGCAACCCCAATGCACGAATGAAATCGTTGTGCTCATCGCCATCAAAAATAAAATGATGGCTAATACGCACTGAGTCTCCGCCTGCATAAAAATACAAACGCAATGAAAATGGCAGCCATTCGCGCCCATCTGTTTCGCGGTGATTGCCTGAGACTTTAAGCACAGCGCGAACAGGACCGCGCTGTTCAATCTCAACGGAAGTGGTCACGGCTTTAAACCCGATCACAGAGAGCGGTTGTTCAATATCCAGCTCAGCCTGAGTCTGGCGCTGGCCGATAAATCGCGCGTTTTGTAACAAGTTTTTTTTCCCACGCTGAATCGATTCAATAATCACATCACCACGCCTGGCAATTACACAGCGAATCACACCCGTATTAACAACGATGTCATCGGCGGACTCCGTAACGGAAATAACGGTTTTCGGTTTCGGTGCCCTTCCCTCGGCAATATGAAATTGTTGGCCCGGTGACAGGTTCGCGGGAATTGCATGGGCCGTCCATTTCACCGAACCATCAGGCCAGGTTGCCGTTACCCATGTTTGCAATGGTTGATGCTTGCCTTGTTCATCAACAAGGCACAGCGATTGTTCTTTCTTTAAACGCCCTATCGCCCAAGGCTGACCCCAGGTATAGCCAATGTGCGCCGCAGGCTTATCGGCTTCAAGCCAACCCAATTGATCAGGCTTTGTTAACGTGGACGCGACGGTTTTGTTAGCGCCCGCCACTAACGGTAAGGAAGCGGCGACAGCACCGTATTTAAATAACTCCCGACGATTCATAGTCCATCTCCTGATCATTATTGTTTATTTAGGTAAATTGGATTTTGGTGCCGTGTTATTACCACGGGTTACAAATGCTCAATTACGGAGTTTTCACATTTTGTTTATCAAAAGTGGTTTATTACCGGTTGGGATCAGCCCATTCCACTACACTCTGATCGCATTTATATCACGCTTGAATTATATTGACTATATATGATCGAATATGATCGACATGTTTGATACATGGTTGTATGATCCAAACAGTCACACATTCAGGTGCGCTACCGACAAGGTTCAAAAGTCTTATCAATAAGTTCGGAAGCCTTATCAATAAACTCAGATGTCTTATCAATAAACTCAGAAGTCTTATCAATAAAAAGTTGCGAGTATTTTATGGTTGCTACAGTAGAGGGGATTGCGCGCGCCGAGTTAACGCGCACTATTGATAATTTGATTAATAATCTGGTGAATATTAAAGACACCAGTGGTGAATTCCTGCTGCGCCTGGACGACGGACGCGTGATTGACACCAAAGGCTGGAACGATTGGGAATGGACACATGGTATTGGTTTGTACGGTTTGTTGAAATTATGGGACATCACCGGCGACGAAAAACCATTAACGATTATGCAGGATTGGTTTAAAAATCGTTTTGCCGCAGGTACTCCAACTAAAAACGTTAATACCGTTTCCCCTTTCCTCACATTAGCCTATTTGGCGGAACGCTTCGGCACCCGCAGCTATTTACCTTACCTTGATGTTTGGGCTGAGTGGGTCATGAATGAAATGCCGCGCACCGAAGAAGGCGGCTTACAGCACATTGTTTTTAATTCAGTAAATTACCAACAGATTTGGGATGACACACTCATGATGTGTGTCTTACCACTTGCGAAAATTGGTTTGCTGTTTAATCGTCCTGCATATGTTGAAGAAGCAAAACGCCAATTTATGCTGCATACCAAATACCTGGCAGATCGCAAAACCGGTTTATGGTTTCACGGCTGGACATTTGATGGTCGCCATAATTTTGCCGATGCGCTCTGGGCGCGCGGAAATTGTTGGGTCACGATTGCCATTCCGGAATTTATTGAATTACTCGACCTGCCACCGCATGACTCAACTCGTTTATTTTTAATTGAAACCCTGGAAGCGCAAGTAAAAGCACTTGCACAATATCAGGATGAAAGCGGATTGTGGCATACGCTTATTAATGACAAATCTTCCTACCTTGAATCCTCAGCAGCCGCAGGCTTTGCATATGGAATTTTAAAAGCCGTGCGCAAGGGATATTTACACGCGAAGTATGAGCCTATGGCAATTAAAGCCATTAAAGCGGTGTTAAAAAACATCAGCGATGACGGTGAACTCAAACAAGTATCGTTTGGCACACCGGTATTTAATGATTTACAGGGCTATCGCGATATTCCATTAACATCCATGCCCTATGGACAATCCATGGCAATTTTGGCATTGGTTGAATTTATGAATCGCTATATCTAATTGTTAATATTATTGCGCTATTTTTTTGCGTTACTTTTTCGCTATTTTTTGCTAGTTAAAGACGGTAACGCAAATTCCTAAATCGCAACAATAATTCAGGCTACATGTCACAACAACAATACACATCACAACAACAATAAAGAGTGCTGCAATATGACAGTGCGCGAAATAAAACCCCGCAATTACATTGCCTATGGACTCAATGACGTTCTGGGCGCTGGTTCCATGGCCGTTATCAGCGGCTGGCTGATTTTTTTCTACACGACGTTTTGCGGTTTATCCGCCGTTCAAGCTGCATCGATCTTTGCGATAGCGCGCATATTGGACGCTGTTGCAAGCCCTTTAATTGGCCATATCTCGGACAACCTTAATAAAACCCGTTTGGGCCGCCGCTTCGGTCGCCGCCGCATTTTTTTACTCGCGGCAATTCCACTACTGCCCAGCTTCGCGTTTATGTGGATTAGCGGCCAGCATTATTGGTACTACTTGTTAACATTTGTATTTTTTGAGCTGGTGTATGCATCCGTATTAATTCCTTATGAAACCCTTGCAGCAGAAATGACCGATGACTACGCAAAAAAAGCGAAATTCGCCGGGGCACGAATTCTGGTGGGGCAAATCTCTGCAATATTTGCCGGTATTTTACCGAATTGGATTGTTAACTATGTAGGCGGCAAAGAAAACGCAGATACATTTTTGATCATGGGAATTATCTTTAGCCTCGCCTTTATGTTGGTGGTGACCATCACCTACCTTTTCACTTGGGAACGCCCGCCTTCATCAGAAACAGAAGCACCCAGCCAAGCAAAAACCTCAGCAATCACTTCATTAAAGATGGTATTTGTAAATCTGGCGTCCACGTTACGTATTCGCGCATTTCGATTGCATTTAGGCATGTATTTGGGCGGTTATATTAGCCAGGATATTTTTAATGCTGCTTTTACGTATTTTATTGTTTTTGCATTAGGCGGATCTGTCTCCATCGCATCG
Organism: Cellvibrio sp.; assembly: GCA_035490715.1. Classification (GTDB taxonomy): domain Bacteria; phylum Pseudomonadota; class Gammaproteobacteria; order Pseudomonadales; family Cellvibrionaceae; genus Cellvibrio. The sequence goes on along the minus strand of DATJLF010000041.1, from coordinate 41,151 downwards.
TCATTAATTGCTAATACCTATATTGCACAGCTTGTTGCGGTTGCCCTAGCGATTGTATTGGTTATTCGTATCGGCCCTTCTTACACATACAGGCTTGCCGTTTTTTTTTACATCATCGGTATTTTGGCGTTGCTGGGTTTATTTTTAACATTTCCCGACTTACCTCCACTTTATTTATTAATTGGTGCAGTGGTGTTGGCCGGGTTAGGCCGCGGGGCATTAAATTACATTCCATGGAATGTGTATAACTACATCGCCGATGTAGATCAAATCGTGACAGCAAAGCGCCGCGAAGGCAGTTTTGCCGGAGTAATGACATTTATCCGTAAAGCTGCACAAGCAGTTGCCGTTATGTTTGTAGGGATTGTTATTGAATGGGGTGGTTTTGTTTCCGGAAGCGAAACACAATCTACCGACGCAATTCACACCATCGTATCAGTGATGGTGATCGGCCCTATCGCATTATTGCTATTTGGTTTTTTTGTCGCGAGCCGATTTAAACTTAACAAACATACCCATGAGTTACTGATGAAAGAAATTGATCATTTGAAGCAAGGGGCTACGACGGCGTCGAGTGAACACAGCCGTCATGTTGTTGAAGACCTGTCCGGCTGGCCGTATGAAAAACTTTGGGGCAAGAACAACGTTGGAAAATAATTTACGTTCAATTAGTTATTCCATCGCTTTATCCCAGGCACGTTGAAGATAGGCGAACGAGTCCGTGGCATAAACAGGGCTCGTGTCTTCCAATAAAATGGGAACACGCTGTTTTCCCGCCTCGATTAACCGCCTAAAAACACCTGTCCAATCCATTACACCGGTAGTACCTACCGGCAGGTCTCCCATTTTTACCAATCCATTTTCACCATCAACCATTTTAAAATCCTTTGCGTGGACAGCGACAATCCGATCACCAAACGTAGCGAAGCACTCATCTAAAAACTTATCCATACATTCAACACCGGCAACAGGAATAAGATTAACCGGATCAAAAATAATACCAAGTGCGGGCGAATCACATTGCCTCGTCAATTCGCGGAGATGATCGATGGTAGAAAGCGCGTGATGTTTGGCAACTGCCTCTACCGCCACGACAACACCTTTTTCTTCAGCGGCTTTGATTAAGCGATGCAAACTATCCAGTGCCACACGAAATGCCGTTTCACGCCCATTCGTTTGGTCAAGATACGGAATGGGTGACCCGGTTTCTGTTCCAATTAAATTACACCCCAACATAGCAGCGATATCGATATGGGCTTCAAATCGCTTTAAGCCACATTCGCGCGCAGCTAAATCAGGCGTCACCGTATCAATATAACAACCGATGACTGCCACGGAAATTCCGTGTTCTGCAAATGCAGTACGAACCTCCTGTAATCCAGGCTCGCCAAAACCCGCCGGCATGACGTGATTTCCGGGTAACGCTTTTGCTAGCGCCAATTGAACGCATTGCGCTCCGAATGATGCTATTGTCACCGCAAGCTCTTTCGCTGGCATGCAACCAAAATCATGGGCACGCAGTCCAAAAAATGGTTTCATTACTGGTCTCTCCAGTTAAAAAATAGTAAAAAAGAATTACCCGATTTTTAGTTTCCATGCGATTATTTAATTGCCTGCCTACAGCGTCAAAAACGGATCGCCTATGAATAAGCCGCATGATCCCTCTACAAATAATTTATTAAAACCTCATGCGTTCAAAGGTTTTCTGTTAGCCATACTGGGTTTATGTTTATTCTCCTGCATGGATTGCATTACTAAATATTTGACGACGCATTTTAATGTTCCCTTCGTGGTAGCCATGCGGTACATCGTCCACTTCCTGTTGATGTTAATTATTTTTGCACCGCGCCACGGTGCGGGTCTACTCAAAACACAACGAACCGGGCTGGTAATATTCCGCGCATTAACACTCACTATTTCATCACTCTGCATGGGGCTAGCTTTACAACGGATGCCCTTGGCAGAGACTATTGCAATTAATTTTCTTGCTCCAACACTGGTTGCATTTTTCGCGGGCTACATCCTTGGGGAGCGCATGGATCTACTCGGTTGGGCCGCCGTAATCACCGGGTTTATTGGCGTCATGTTCATTGCAAGACCTGGTAGCGGCCTGGATGCATGGGGCGTCGCTTTTGCGCTATGTGCCGCTGCTGCCGGTGCCACATACCAAATACTTTCCCGCTTACTGGCAAGCACCGAAACGGCAATAACTCTTCTTTTTTACACTGCATTAATAGGTTCAATTATTTTCGGTATCGCCCTGCCCTGGTTTTGGGAAAATAAACTACCCGGAACACTCGAATTAATTTTATTACTGAGCATGGGCGTTACAGGCGGGTTAGGACATTATTTTTTTACGCTCGCCTATAGCTACGCGCCCGCCTCAGTGTTAGCGCCTGTCACTTACCTTCAGTTATTAATTGCTGGTTTTCTTGGCTGGCTCATCTTTAACAATATTCCGGACGGCGTCAGTATTGTGGGCATGGCTATCATTGCCTGTTCCGGTTTATTAGTCGCATTAAAAACCCATCGTACTAAATATAATTCGCCATAATCTATTCTGCGGTTTTATTGTTTACTGCTGGCTTCTTCCAATTCTTTTATCAAATCCAACGACACCGGAATAATAGTTCCGTGGCGCACACGGAATGGAGTGTCTTCATCTGGCAATTGCACCTGTGGGGAAATATCCTCCCACTGAATGAGATCCTTTGAACGAATCGCACCATACTTACGGCTCGTATATGCATCAAAATAAATAACCGCATAATCACCCACCTGCACTGCCGTAGGGCCTTCAACCCAGTAACCTTGTGGCGTAATCGGCGAACCCGGCTTAGAAAAAGGCCCGGTAAAACTATCGGCTGATACCAGTTGCAAATATTTTTTCGGCGGAAAACGTGTTTCGTCTTTAATAATCAATTGTAGTTGGTTGTTAAAGCTGAAAAACGTAGCATCTATAACACTGAATCCGGGGTCATAGAATAATCGCGTAGGAGTAAATAGTTTGAAATCGCGAGTTGTTGTGTAATACAAACGATGATTGTAGTTATCTTCTGATGATTCGTTTGTTTCATTAAATCGATCAGGAATTGTTGATGCCCAGAAAATAACAAATTGTTTAGCTTGTTTATCATAAACAATTTCCGGCGCCCAACTGTTACGTACCTGGGGCTCGTGCGCCATGACTGGAATTTCCTGCTGCGCTGACCACTGGATAAAATCCCTGGTGGATGCATAACCGATATTGTTTTCGTTCCAACCGGATGTCCACACAAGATGATAAGTACCGTCCGGACCTTGTGCGACACTCGGATCACGCATTAATTTTGAATTTCCAATCGCAGGCAACCAATGCTCTTTCCTGCGTTCTATTTTTTTCCATGTGTAGCCATCCCTACTGGTTGCCAGGTGCAAGCCATCTTCACCGTTTTTAACAAAGTAAGTAAAAAGGTAGCCGTTTTCTTCGCTCAACTTTTTCACTGACGGTACACAACTGGATAAACAGCTACCAATGAAAATTATCAACACCAGAAAAATGGTTCTCTCAATGCCACCAGAGGAATGCGACTGAATGGATACCATACTTGAATTCATCCCATCACGTAGACGTAACTACTATTTATAGCGACCAACACAATTTAATTGCTTGAAAGATTCAAGCAAACGCGAAGACATTGACTGTTCCGCGGTGCGTAACCACACCCGTGGGTCGTAAAATTTTTTATTGGGTGAATCCGGCCCTGAATTGTTGCCTAACTGAGAATGCAAACAATCTGTGTGCTGCTGATAATGGTCTAACACCCCATGCCAAAATGCCCATTGCGTATCAGTGTCGATATTCATTTTTATTACGCCGTAGGAAATTGATTCCGCAATATCTTCTACCGATGAACCTGAACCGCCATGAAAAACGAAATCCAATGTATTTTCTGGTAAACCAAACTCTTCGCTCACGTACGCTTGCGATGCTTTAAGAATGGCAGGTTTAAGTTTTACGTTTCCGGGGTTATAAACACCATGCACATTGCCAAATGAAGCCGCTATCGTGAACTTTTCGCTGATGCTTGATAAATGACTGAAGGCATAACCGACATCGGCAGGTTGTGTGTAAAGGGCGGATTTATCCAAATGGCTATTATCGACACCATCCTCCTCACCACCAGTACAACCGAGTTCTATTTCAAGCCCCATACCCATCGCATGCATTTTTTTAAGATACACAGAGCACAGTGCAATATTTTCTTCCAATGATTCTTCTGAAAGGTCAATCATATGGGAACTGAACAACGGCTTACCGGTTTGTGCGAGATGTTTATTCCCCTCTTCCAATAAACCATCGATCCATGGCAATAATTTTTTGGCGGCATGATCAGTATGCAAAATTACTGGCACACCATAATACGGTGCAACCTGATGTACATAATTCGCGGCCGCCACAGCACCCAATACAGCGGCTTGCTGGCCCGGCAACTTCAAACCTTTGCCAGCAAAAAAGCTCGCGCCCCCATGTGACAATTGAATAATTACCGGCGAACCCACAGTACGCGCCGCATCTAGCGCTGCGTTAATTGAATGGCTGCCTATAACATTCACCGCCGGAATCGCATATCCATTAATCTTTGCATCCACATAAACCGCTTGCAGCTCCGCGCCCGTTACCACCCCGGGAATGACAATATTCTTCAGGCTCATGGTGATCTCTCTTTAATCTGGTTGGATACAGGGCAAACCTGCAAAACAATCAATATCAATCTTTTTAAGCTATTATCGATCATAATATGGTAGTTATGGGTAGTAATACAATCACTTTAAGTCATCACCCATGAGAATAACTTTTTACCATCAATTAGCAGCCTCTAGCTCGGGCTACACCAAGATGTACTTACCGAATCAAAAGTGAGGCAGCTTTATTTTCAAGGCCATGTCGATAGTTATTTGTGTGGTGGGTGACGGAATGATGCGCAAGTATTACCTGAAATTTGCGTCGCACGGCGAGCTGGCGAGAAATTTCATTAGATGTATTTTGAGTGAATTTTTATTGCGCAAAACTCACGTTTAAGATGCTGCGTTTTGCATGTGTTGTAGCGTTCGCCCGGTGAGATATCACAACATTCTCGATACAGAAAGGCCGATGGGGTAACCATCAGAAAGCATCCGGCATTATTTCGCTTGTTTCAGCAGCATTAAGTCACTGCCAAAACAAAACCTACCCTTTAGCGTGAACTATCAGCATGAATACTTATAATCCCTCATAGATTTATGCGGTGTTAAGGTAGATCAGGGAGGTAAATCACGTGAAGGCAAATAATGGCAAAATATTTGTTCAAATACCTGCCTATCGGGACAGCCAACTGGTAGCGACTATTGATAGCCTTTTTGATAACGCTGTTGCGCCTGAAAACCTGAACGTTTGGATTTGCTGGCAACATGCCAAATCCGAAACACTACCTGCACGCATACATTCACATAAGAATATTCAAATCCTCGATTTTGATCATCGTGATAGCCAAGGCGTAGGCTGGGCCAGGCATCAATTACAGCAACAATGGGCGGGAGAACAATACTCGCTACTGATCGACTCACATCTTAGATTTTCACCGGGATGGGATGATTACCTGATTAAAACGATGCTCGCGTTAAAAAAAGTTGGGCATAAAAAACCTATTATCTCTACGTTGCCACCTTCATTTTTTAATCCACAAACCTACCCGGAAGAACGAATAAACTATCCCACTAAAATTTATCCAAAGCCCTATGAGCAAGGGATGTTGATACGTTTTTATGCAAACTACCTACCCTTTCCCGATTGGCTTTCTTCTGCTGTGCCGGCGCAATTCATTGCGATGGGTTTCTTTTTTTCCGAAGGTACATTCAATAAAGAAATACCAATAGATCCAAACATTTATTTTTTTGGTGATGATATTACTACCGCTTTAAGGGCTTATCGGCATGGGTATGATTTTTTTCACCCACACAAAACCATCGCGTGGCATCTCTATGATCGAAAAACGCGAACACCACATTGGAATGATCACAAAGACTGGAACGATCTAAACAACAAATCTTATGAAAGGGTAAAAAGAATATTATCCGGCGTTGATATAAAGGAATTTCCAGCAGGGAAAATTCGAACCCATAAGAGCTTTGAAAAATTTATTGGCAGGGAGCTATTATCTAATGTCTAAAACAAGCACTAAAAAACAACTCGCCTCCAACGGAATACAAGTTATTGATAATTTTTTATCGCCAAGTGAGTGCAATAGAATTTTATTTTCAATTGATCATAACCTCTGGTATCACAGTGAGGTATTAAATAATGACGGATGCACAGTAGCTTCAAAAATTTCCCATTGCAGAAGAAGCCATTCCCAATACGAATCTACATTCAACAATGTTTTATCTAATTCGGTTGTGAATATAGAGGATAGATTATCCAATCATTTTTCTTTTGTAAAACCACGCAACTTCGAGTCATGGCAAATGACACAATATGGATATGGTGATGAATTCGAAGCACATCTGGATTGTTTGCCAAAACACTCGTTGTTAAAAGGAAAGAGAGATAAAACACTACTGCTTTATCTTCATTCACCCAAAAAAGGAGGTGAGACTTATTTTAGAGCATTGAATATTTCGCTAACCCCCAAACAAGGACGATTGGTCATCTGGGATAACCTGCTACCGAATGGAAATTGTAACTATGCAATGATTCATGCAGGCCAACCTGTAAAACAAGGAATAAAAGTGATCTTGCAAACCTGGCAACACCAACACATTATCGAAAAATCATGGAGGCTCTATGAAAAAGGTAAATCCGGAAGAACAGATGGTTAAGAAGCAAGAAAAAGTAATTAAAGATATTATTAAACGTTACGGGCAGACTATTGATCTCAAAAAGTCCCCCTACGTTATTGCTGAAATAATCAGGGAATTTTCAACTGCATTTCCAAATCCCGGTTTGGCACAAAGCGGCCCCGTTCCCGGCAGCCATGGCACACCGCCACCACCACCGCCTTCACCCACCGATATGGGAAATCCAAAGGATCAATACACACAACTTTCAGCTGAGCTAAAAAAAGCAGTAAAAAAAATTACTCAATTGGAGGCAAAATTAAAACGTGGAGGGGTTATTTAAACTGTGTATCAAATGGTATTTTGAGAACCCAAAGACCAACGATTATTAAATATTGATCTTTGGGTTTATCAATAATCATTTTATTTTGACACTTTAACAACTACGCCCATATGATCAGTTACTGCGTAAGCGTTGTATCCAGAAGGTGAAAACTGTGAAATATATTGCACCTCTATGCTCGTGATAGTTGCCGTGTTGTAAACAACGACGTCGTACTTCTTCGTTGCATTTGAATTTGTTCCAGTCACTGTTTTACCGAAAAAATCGCCCGGCGATATTGACGAACTTGCATGGGCATCCTTGAATGCACCTCCTAATGCCGCTGATACAACATTAGGGGTGAATTTATCCGACCCCTGGTTTGTATCCCCCATAATAAGATCTATGCTATGGCCTTTTTTGGCTACTTTATCGCGCATTTTTGAGTAAAACGTTTGGCTGTCGCTCGCCTTTTTCGCAATTGAATTTGGTACATGTACAAACACCGCAACTACGGAGCCAACTTTGACAGCAATCCAACCTGCCGACTTGGATTCAGCAATTACTTCACTGATGTGTGCATTACCATGAACGCTAAAACAGTTACATGCTTTTGCTTGATCAGTGCTATATAAAAATGAACCCACCGTTTGTTGCAATGTGCTCCATTGCGGGTGTGAACTATCCAACTCACCAATCGTCAGTAAATCACACTGCTGACCAAATGCCCTGAATACCCCCTGGTGCATTTGCGCCATTTTGCTACCAATTAACGCCGCAAATTCAGTATCCGAATGCTCTCCTTTTTTCATGGAGCCTTGCGGTGCAATATCAATTAGATCCGGAGGGCCTTGCACAGGAATTGTTGGAGAATAGCCCGGAGTGTTAACTGGCAGTGTGGGATAAGACAAGACCGTTGGTTCAGTAGTTGTTTTCGCGTAGAAATCCTGAGTCTGTCGCGTGAAGTGCTGGGAATTAGCAGCAGTAACACTGTGATTAACACTCGAATTTGAGTTAAGCGATTGATAGGCTATGACAACAGGCATTTTATTTTCCTCTAAAAAAACAATTTGATCCTTCCGCAGATAACCGACATATGAATTAACGGGATCTGTAAAACTTTTGAGTGTAGGTCATCGGGACATAAACGCCTATGACGACATGTTACGGGGCTGCAAAAATGCAAACCAGTTCAACCCATTATTAAGTCAACGAGATGCATTTAAAAATAAAGCCAGCACCGATCACCAAAAATTTACAGGGTATACAACTGGCTTCTCACCTGGTGTGACAGCCCCTTACAGCTCTACTTATACATGTGTGGGTACACCCCATCGCTACGGCGAAGGGTTAGACGTAAAAAGCACTTCGAGACTTGTTGGGCTAGTCGCTACGCCCACAAAATCCTCCAACACGTGACAATTAATAATCCCAATGGAATAACAAAAGATTCGTGTGATCCACGGAGTAAAGCCTTGCCTCCTTCGCAATTCCCCCCTATACGACGAAAGAACGCTTGCCAGTTATTGATAATGGTTATCGTTTGATGTACTGTGCGCCACAATTTTATATGAGAATAATTATCAGTGGCAATCAGAGAGGAAAGAAATGCAGAAGTCAATTTTAGGGATCTCCATTGTTCTGGGTGTTTTAGCTGCCATGCCGCTTCTGGCAAATGAACAATCTAAAAATAAAAAGATTAAAAAAGCGGAAAATATAGAAACAGTCCTTGTTCAAGGACACAAAACGACAGCAAATGACCTGGGCGCCTTTGGTGATAAAAAAATCATTGATACCCCTTTCTCCATTACCGTGATTGATGCTGAAGATTTGTCAAAACGGGGAGCAAAGTCGGTTCGACAAATTTTTATTAATGATGCAGCGTTCTATACACCAGCATCTTCCAATACCACTGACTGGTGGGGCATGACACTTCGTGGTATGCCCGTGAGGAATACCTATGCCGATGACTATCCAGTGCTTTTGCATTGGGGCGGTGATTTTCCTGTGGAGGTGGTTGAGAGTGTAACGGCACTCAAAGGCGCAACGGGTTTTATGTATGGCTTCGGTTCACCGGGAGGTGCAGTTAGCTATAAGTTGAAAAAGCCGCAGGATGTAGCACACAGCAGTTTCGAAACAGGAGTACGCAGCAATAGCGTGTTATCTGCACATTTGGACACCGGCGGTTTGATTGCAGATGATCTGAAGTATCGCTTTAATCTCGCCGGTGAGAATGGTACTGCCTACAACGCTGCCGGCGTTAATCGGGAAATCGGATCATTTGGCATTGAAAAAGATTTCGGAGAAAAACTCGAATGGATCACCAACGTCATTTTTGAACATAGTACGTTGGAACATGAACCGTATCAGATCTACATGTCTGAATACGATATCGCAAGTAGTGATGGCAAAATGCCAAACGTTACTTACGATTATGATGATTTTAATGTGGATGATTCTTTTTATGAAACGGAGACATTAATTGCATCAACCGGCTTCAAATATCACCTGAATGATAATTGGCAGTTGAAATACCAATACGGATATTCCCGTAAAGAGCATGATTCTAATAAATCATTTGTTGACCTCTATAATCGTGAAGGTGATTACGGAGGAAATATTTATAATTTTGCCGGAATTCTGGCAAATTACTTCAGTCAGGCAATGCTTTTCGGAAATTTATTTACCGGTGAAATTAAACATGAAATAGTTGCTGGTGTCGGTTATCAAAAATCTACGAGCCAATATGGTCCGTTCTACTACGCCTCAACACCAGAATTTTTTGGAAATCTTTTTGAGGAACAAACCTTCCTTCTGGGACAACGCCCTGATCTAACATTAAATCCGGTGGGCAGCGAAACCAGGCAAACCTATGGTTTTTTAAGCGATACACTTCATTTTAATCACCAATGGCAATTAATTTTAGGTGCTCGCCATACATACTACGATAGGGAAGATCTTAATCCCAGCCCTGCAATTAATTCCGGGTACAACACTACCGCACTTACACCCACTATTGCGTTGATTTATAAACCTTCTTTAAATTCGACTATCTATGCAAGCTATGTTGAAGGGCTTGAACCAGGTTCAATCGTCGGTACGCGATATGCCAACAGGGATGAAGTACTGGATGCTCGAGTTTCCAATCAATATGAAATTGGCACTAAATATCAAGAAGGAAAATTAAGTCTCGATGCCGCCATTTTTAAAGTTGAACGTGCAGAGACGATGGATGTTACTCGAAATGGCCTGCTTTATTTAACACAAGATGGGTTAACGACATTTCAAGGTATCGAACTAAATAGTGCCTATCAATTTACCGATAACCTGAAAATGGGTGTAGGTGTAGTTAATCTCGATGCAAGCATTGATGATGTATCTTTTGAGAACAGGACAATTGAAGGCAATCGGCCACCGAATGCGGCTGAATGGCAATATGCAGCCAACGCAGAATATTCCGTTCCTGCAATTGAAGGATTAAGTTTACGATTAGTTTACCGGTATTATGGCGATGTTTATTTAACTAACTTTAATCAATTAAAAGTGCCTGACTATTCCATTGTAAACACAGGTTTCAGTTATGAATTTAAATTATGGAATCGCGATGCTACTTTAAATGGAAATATTAATAACTTATTAAATGAAAAATACTGGGCCGGCGGTGGCAACAATGCTGCAGTAATAGGTGAAGCATTTAACGGTTCAATTGGCTTACAGGCACGTTGGTAGGGTTTAATTAAAACCGGCAAGGATGCGCTGCCGTTAAAAGTGGTAACTAACGAGGGAGAGTTACGGCCTCTGGGAATCGATAGCACTGGGAAAAACCACAAATTCCGGTGTAATTTCCACGTATTAAGCATCAGGTAACAATTCAAACAGAACCAGAGATCGATTCGTTACGATATATTTTTGACCAAATGAAAATTTTTCAGAAGTCCTGTCATTAGAATATTCAAGATTGGTGTCAACCAGCCCCTTCCACGCCGAGCCAAAAGGAACCGTAGGTAATGTGAACTCGACGGAGTCAAGATGAGCATTTAAAAATAGTAGCAAGGTTGCATCTGCTCCCAGTTTATTGAGGCCCGTCGGCTGCGACAATCCATTAATCATCATTCCAAGACAGGCAATATCAGGATTATTCCAGCGCTCTTCGTTTATCTCGTTACCATCCGGGGCCAACCAGGTAACATCTTTTAATTGGGCTTCTTCATTGTAATGGCCCACCAAAAAACGAACCCTGCGCAGGATGGGAAATGAATGGCGTAACTGAATTAAATATTTGGTAAATTCCAATATTTCATTTTGTTTTTCACTAAGGTTCCAATCCAACCAGCTAATTTCATTGTCCTGGCAATAGGCATTATTGTTACCCTGCCGGGTGTTGCTAAATTCATCGCCGGCAAGAATCATTGGGGTACCTTGCGATAAAAACAAAGTCGCCAGCATATTTTTCATTTGTCGTTGGCGCAGGTTAATAATATCAGGATTTTCAGTTGGCCCTTCACAACCGTAGTTACAGGAAAAATTATTATCGCTACCATCGGAGTTATTGTTTTTATTAGCTTCATTATGTTTATCGTTGTAACTCACCAGATCATTCAGTGTGAAACCGTCATGGGCAGTTAAAAAATTAATTGATGCGGAAGGCCGTCGTCCGTTTCGATTGAAAAAATCACCTGAACCAGTAAGACGTCTTGCCAGCTCTGCCGTTTGCCCTTTGTCACCGCGCCAAAAAGCCCGTACGTTATCGCGAAATTGATCATTCCACTCTAACCAGCCCGGTGGAAAAGCGCCAACTTGATAACCACCCGGGCCAACATCCCAAGGCTCAACAATTAATTTTAATTGACTCAACAAAGGATCTTGCCGACAAGCCACATTAAAACAATGTCGTTCGTTAAACCCCTCTTTCTCGCGCGATAAAATAGTTCCCAGATCAAACCGAAACCCATCCACGCCCATTTCCTTACACCAGTAACGTAAAGAATCAGTCACCAGGCGCACAACACTTGGATGGCTTAAATCAAGCGTATTTCCAGTTCCTGAATCATTGATGTAATAACGTTTATTGTCCGGGACCAGATGATAGTAAGTCAGGTTATCGATACCACGCATCGATAATGTTGGCCCTAACTCATTACCTTCCGCTGTGTGATTAAAAACAACATCGAGAATTAATTCCAATTCCGCCTCATGGATTTTTGCCGCCATTTCTTTGAATTCTTTGTGATTACCCGAGGCAAGATAGGTTGGATGCGGTGTAAAAAAAGCGATGCTATTGTATCCCCAATAATTCTTCAGTTCCTTTTCGAGTAAATAATTCTCGTCCACAAATGCGTGCACTGGTAAAAGTTCAATACTGGTTACACCAAGGGATTTCAAATAAGAGAGCATGTGCGGACTGGAGAAACCCGCAAACGTCCCTCGATGTTCTTGCATCACTTCCGGATGGAGTATAGTGGCGCCTCGAATATGCGTCTCATAAATGACTGTATTATCAACGGGAACTTTGAAACGCTGGTGCTCACCCCATTCGAACGCGTTATCAACAACTTTACATTTAGGGACAAAAGGTGCGCTATCGCGCTCATCAAAACTTAAATCGGCATCAGCAGAACCAATTGTGTATCCAAAAATTGCCGGATCCCACTGTAATTTTCCAACGAGTTGTTTTGCATAAGGATCGATTAATAATTTGTTATGGTTGAAACGATGCCCGTTTTGAGGCTCATAAGGTCCATATACACGGTAACCATATACCTGCCCCGGTGCCGCACCTTGCAAATAACCATGCCATATCTGATCAGTGTATTCAGGCAGTTCAATCTGTTGAGTTTCATTCATGCCATCATCGTCAAAGAGGCATAAAATAACCTTGGTTGCATGGGCCGAAAATAATGAAAAATTAACGCCATTTCCATCCCACGTAGCGCCAAGAGGAAAAGGTGCACCCTCTGCAAGTGAAAAATTTTTATATTTGAAGTCAGTCATGAAAAACATTTCCTCTTGAAAAAATTCGAACGGGAATATTTGTTAACGTCGCTATGCGTTTAGGCAAATTAGCATTAATCAACTGAATATTTAAAAGAAATCAAAAGTAATATGACCACACCAATTAGCAATGAGGACGGCATTTCTACAATCAACTCCTGTAATTTATAGGGAGTGCACCATAGGACATAGATTATTAGAAGCGATAGCTACCTTGTAGTTCATAAATAAATGACGACTGCCTCGATTAAACTCGATAATTTAATTTGGATGCTATAAATGTCACAGTCGAGAAAAGGCCGGTGCAAATATTCATTGATGCGTATTGCTGTCCATTAGGTGATGGCGTTCAAACTCATTATTTAGTGAATACTAAGCAAATTGACGTGCATTGACTCTCACTTACTGTGAAATGGCGAGAACATTGGGAAATATGCATGTCTAATGAGAATACTTCGGCGAGAAAAACGATGAAACCACAAAAGCTATTAAGCTTGGCTCACGTTAGTATGTTGGTCACGTTTTGCTTGGCCTTGCTTTTATTGTATGTAATTTATGGTGCTGAATTTGGATTAAGCATTCCCATTCTTATTTTTCTTCACATTTTATTCGTGGTTCTCGCAGCTGTGTTTAAAGTCAGTTATGTTGTAAGACTAACCGCCTTGAAGCAACTTGGAAGACCCGTCGATTAAAACCTTCAAATTTACATCGGAATTTTATTAGCATTAATGGGCACATCGAATACAAATCCAGAACAATTGGCACAAAGCCGTGTTAATCGAATTACTGCTGTACATTAATTTCAATTTCTTATTTCAATTTTTTAAGGGAGCATCCCATGAAAAAGCTTTCAAAAGGTGATCAAGTGGAATGGAATACACCACAGGGAAGAACGAAAGGAAAAGTCATTGAAAAAGTAACGAAACCTACTGATATAAATAACTACACTGCAAAAGCGAGTAAGACACACCCTGAATATAAAGTGGAAACCGCCAAATCCCATAAAGTAGCTATTCATAAGCCAGGTAGCTTAAAGAAAATTTAATACATAAGGCCGGGTGATAAACTCCCTTATCCAGAGGTAACTCAGCATTAATGAACACGCAAAAACAGGTCATCTAGCCCCGGTTAAATACAAGGCACTCATTACAATGGCAGGCGAACCAGTTGAGGGCTTTTTTGCATTACCTTTTTCCATTACATAGTTTCACCCTGATTTTGGCATATAGGTGACGCGCTTTGGTCTGTAGGCACATCTGGCAATGCGCTGGAGGTGACTTCAATCCTTATGTCGATTCTCTCTTTTACATATGAAGGAAATACGCATAAGCGTCCCATAAACATGAATCAGAACGAATTTTTAAGCCATGATGAAGATGCAAATATTCTGCTTCACAATGAAAGGCTAGTTCTGTTACACAAAGGTTTACCCGCTGCCATCACGGGCAATTTCGTGTTAGCGTTAATGTTGTCTTATATACAAACACCCGCGTTTTCATCCGGAGCATTGTTGATTTGGTTAGCAACCATGGTCCTGGTTTTAATCTGGCGAGTCATTATTTTTTTTCAATTCAATCAGCAGTCTTCCCTAACCCACCCAACCCGGAGGTTAGCCGGTTTTCGAATATCCACCATTATTACCGGATTGATTTGGACTGCTGCACCCATCTTTTTGTTTGCCGAGAATAATATTGCTCTTCAGGCGATTCTATCATTTGTGTTGGCAGGTGTTTGTGCTGCTGCCGCCTCGTCGCTGTCAATAGATAAAATTTCGGCGCTCGGGTTCTTTGTTCCACCATTATTATCATTGACGGTCGCATTCCTGATGGAAGGAGGCAAAGAATCGTTAATGATGGCATTTATGACTTTACTTTTTCTGGGATTTCTAACATTCAGCTGCGTGCGAAGTGAACGCCAATTTCGCGAGAATATTTACTTGCATTACGTTGCACTCCAGCGGGAAAAAGCACTGATTAATAGTGAAGCAAGATTGCGAAGCTTATTTGATTTGTCGCCTTTTGGAATTCTCCTGAGTGATTACATTTCGGGAGAAATACTCGAATTGAATGATCGCCTTATTACATTAAGCGGCTACACGAAAGATGAGTTGCTTCGGCTTGATCAATGGGAAATAACACCCAAAGATTATGAAACGCAAGAACTTATTCAACGCAGCCATTTAATTCGAACTGGTCGTTATGGTCCCTACGAAAAAGAATTTTTTCGTAAAGATGGAAGCCGATACCCAGTCCTACTTAACGGTGTCCTGATCCAGGAACCGAATGGTAGAAAGCTGGTGTGGTCGATAGTCGAAGATATCAGCGACAGAAAGCGTATGGATAAAATGAAAAGCGAGTTTATTTCTACGGTAAGCCATGAACTTCGAACACCGCTCACTGCGATTTCAGGTGCTATTGGGTTGCTGGCAAACCACCTTAAAGACGGTTTACCGGAGCCGATGAAAAACATATTGCGTATCGCCCAATCCAATAGCCAACGGTTAGGGCGACTTATTAATGACTTGCTGGATATCGAAAAAATAAGCAATGGCAAGATGGATTTCAATTTTCAGCCCCATGCAATTTTGCCGATTATTGAACAAGCAATCGAAATGAACAAACCCTACGCTTTTGAATATGATGTGGATTTGTATTTATCCAAAGATTCTGTTGATGGAGAAATCATGATAGACCCGTCAAGATTACAGCAGGTACTTGCTAACCTTTTGTCCAACGCCATAAAATTTTCGCCGAAGGGCGGACGAGTGCGCCTGGCAATTTTGAATGGACCGAATGACACGGTGAGAATTACTGTCTCGGATCAAGGCCCAGGCATTCCTGATAGCTTTCGCAATCGAATATTTCAAAAATTTTCTCAAGCAGACAGCTCTGATACCCGCGCCAAAGGAGGCACAGGCTTGGGACTTGCCATCACCAAAGAACTTGTTAAAAAAATGGGAGGTTCGGTGGATTTTGACTCTACAGAAGGATCAGGAAGCACCTTTTGGATTGATTTGCCAAAATTTTTTGGCAGCTTATCAAACAATCCATAAGGTAAAGGAAATTACTTGAAATTGTTGCAGAATACTAACTTTATACTTTGGTTCAAAATATTTGAAATACATTGACTGCTTGTCGAAACAAATTTAACGCCACTATCATCTCTTAACAACGAGATGAGTTAACGCCTACAAATACCTATCCAATAGAAGCTTACATTCACCAAAAAATAATGTTGGGTAATAATAGCTATGTAAATTTTTCATCAGCAAAGCATGAACAACAGCACTATTCATAATAATGTCGCTTCCCTGTTTAAAATTGTCACATCCATCATTCCGAAAGCCAGTTTTATTGACATTTCACAGGTTGGCTCACTTTTTGAAATAAAATTGCTACCCAATCATCAAGAAGCCGCTATGAAACATTCTTTTTTAAAAAAAAACGGGCTACTGCTCGCATTCCTAACATTTACACTGCTGGCGCTTGCCGGACAGAGTTACACCGGCTGGCAAGTTAATAATGAAGAGCGAATTGAAAAAGGATTTCCCACGTACGACTTCCAACAATATTTATTATCAGGCCATTTTCTGCAAAGTACATTTGAGAATTGGGAAAGTGAATTTCTACAGATGGGGCTGTATGTAGTAATGACAGTATTTTTATTTCAACAGGGATCTGCTGAGTCCAAAAGCCTTGATGATGCGGAAGAAGTTGATCGAACACCACAACCGCACAAAGATGCACCTTGGCCAGTAAAACAGGGCGGAATAATATTAACCATTTATCAAAATTCCCTAAGCATCGTCTTTGCCCTGTTATTTCTACTATCATTTTTAATACATGCGTATGGAACAATGCTTCAAATCAATGAGGAAGAAGGAAAATCATTGGGCCTTCTGGAAATTATGGCCGAAGGACGCTTCTGGTTTGAATCACTCCAGAATTGGCAAAGCGAATTCTTATCCGTGGCAGCAATAATTTTCTTTTCTATTTACCTTCGTCAAAAGGGTTCACCCGAATCAAAACCGGTAGATGCATCCCACGAAGAAACCGGTGGTTAACCGCTCTGCAAAATGGGCCGTCCCAAGCGTAAACGCAATATTAGAAATCAAGATGATGGCATTCCATCGCCCGGTTTGATCTTGAACCAAATCGCATACATTGCTGGAAGAAACATCAATGTGAGCACTGTCCCAGCCAGTGTGCCACCAATTAACGTGTACGCAAGCGCACCCCAGAATACGGACTGTGTAAGTGGAATGAATGCGAAAATGGCAGCGAGTGCCGTCAAAATAACCGGACGTGCGCGCTGAACAGTTGCTTCGACCACGGCATCGAACGGATCAAGGCCTGCGTTTTTATTGTGCTCGATTTGCCCAATCAAAATCAGCGTGTTACGCATTAAAATTCCCGACAAGGCAATCAAACCCACCAACGCATTAATGCCAAAAGGTTGTTGAAATAAAAGTAATGTGGGTACCACACCAATCAAGCCGAGCGGGCTGGTAAGGAACACCATGATCATGGCGGATATCGAACGCACCTGGAAAATAATAATCAACAGAGTGATGGCTACCATGATCGGAAACAGTGGCAACATTGCTGTCGAGGCTTTACCGGATTCCTCAATCGATCCCGCTTCCACAATGCGATAGCCTTCCGGCAATTTTTCCATGATCGGTTGCAATTGTTTGGTGATTGCAGCCGATACATCCGGCGGCTGCAATTCTTCAGCAATATCACCGCGAACGGTAATGGTCGGCATGCGGTCACGACGACGAATGACCGGCTCTTCCGCGCGCACTTCAAACTCGCCTAATTGCGAAAGTGGAATACGCTGGCCATTTGCCCCCGCCAGAGTGAAATCAGCAATGCGACCTGGATCAAGTCGCGCATCGCCAGCAGAACGCGCGATAACTTGCACCGTGCGAATATCCTCGCGCACCACCGTCACCGGCACACCGGTTAATAGAAATTGTAATTGTTGTGCAACATCGCTAGAGGTCAATCCCATTGCCTGCAAGCGATCCTGGTTCAATACAAAATGCTGCGTCGGCATGCGTGAACCCCAATCGATATTCACGGTACGCATCATTGGACTTTCACTCATCACTTGCTGCGCATCGGCAGCTATAACGCGCAATTTTTCCGGATCAGATCCGGTAACACGGTAAGCAACCGGGAACGGAGAATAAGGGCCAAATACTAACTGCGTAACACGGACGCGCGCCTGCGGAGCCAAGCCATCAGACACCGCTTTACGCAAACGGAATTTCAATGCCTCACGTTCATTTTCGTTGTCAGTGCGAATAATAATTTTTGCAAATGATGGATCAGGCAGTTCCGGCCCCATCGCAAAATAAAAACGTGGCGCCCCTTGCCCAATATAGGAGGTAACAATGCGCGCTTCTTCTTGCTTAGCGAGCCACGCTTCCACTTCCGCTGTTGCCGCACTGGTTTGGGTGATGGAAGTTCCGTAAGGCATTTGCACTTCCACTAATACTTCAGGTCGGTCAGAAATCGGGAAAAATTGTTTCTTGACGACGCCCATGCCCAGCACGGCGACAACCAATAATCCGACCACACCTAAAGCAACCTGACCTTTGCGTGCAATAATTTGCGCGAGTAATTTTCGCATTTGGTGATAGCGCGGCGTATCGTAAAGCGCCTCGTGACCACCTTCGATTTTTTTAATACCTGATAATAATTTCACACCGAGATAAGGCGTAAAAATTACCGCAACAATCCAGGACGCAATTAGCGCTATGCCAACAATCCAAAACATATTGCTGGTGTATTCGCCCGCACTGGAGCGAGCAAAACCGTTGGGCATAAAACCGACCGCCGTTACCAGTGTGCCCGACAGCATAGGTGCAGCCGTGTGGCTCCAGGCATAAGCTGCCGCCGCTGCGCGACTAAAACCTTCTTCAATTTTCACCACCATCATTTCCGTGGCGATGATGGCATCGTCTACCAATAATCCTAACGCGAGGATCAGTGACCCCAACGTAATGCGGTCGAAATTTTTTCCGGTCATCGCCATGATGATGAACACCAGCGCGAGCGTTAGCGGTACAGCAGCAGCGACAACAATTCCCGCGCGCCAGCCCATGCTCAAAAAACTGACCAGCATCACCACTAATAATGCAGCGAAAAATTTCATCATAAATTCATCGACGGATGCGCTAATGTTGACCGCTTGATTCGTCACGCTGGTCAAGCTCATTCCTAATGGCATTTCGGCATTGATCAACTTAACTTTTTCTTCCAACGCTTTACCAAGATCGAGTCCATTCCAGCCCTCTTTCATAATGACGCCAAGTAATAAGGCCGGCTCACCGCCATTGCGCACTAAAAATGTCGCAGGATCTTCATAACCACGTTTGACTTCGGCGATGTCCGACAACGTTAACGTGCGATCTTGTACCACGATGGGCGTCTCGCGGATTTTTTGCAGCTTACTGAAAGCTCCATCTACACGAATAAAAACCTGTGGCCCATTGGTTTCGATGGAACCGGCGGGCGTTAATACATTCTGGTTATTGAGCGCCGCAAAAATTGCTTGCGGGTTAACGCCAAGTGTTGCAAGCCGTTCTTGCGAAAACTCGACATAAATTCGCTCGGGCTGTTCGCCCAGGATGTTAACTTTCTTCACGCCCGGCACATGTAACAATTGTTGGCGCAGCGCTTCTGCATCACGCACCAGCAAACGCTGCGGTTCGCCTTTGGCTTTTAGGGCGTACAACGCAAACGTCACGTCAGCATATTCATCGTTGATCATGGGACCAATTACGCCCGGTGGTAAGTTGATCGCTTCATCACCCACTTTTTTCCGCGCTTGGTAAAACTGTTCCTGCACTTCGGTGGCGGGTGTGCTATCGAGCAAGGTTAACACCGTAAATGCCAAACCCGGTTTGGTATACGTCTCTGTGCGCTCATACCAGCGCAGCTCTTGCATGCGCTTTTCAATTTTCTCGGCAACCTGGTCTTGCATTTCTTGCGCAGTTGCACCGGGCCACGCGGTGATGATCGTCATTACCTTAATAGTAAATGCGGGGTCTTCTGCCCTGCCCAATTTAAAAAATGAAATTAATCCAGCAAGCGAAATCAACACGATAAGAAATAAAGTAATGGATCGCTCGCGTACGGCTAACGCCGAGAAATTAAAACGGCTTTCGCTCATGGGTGGATCCCTCCGGCTACGCTCGCGGTTTGATTAGCAACACGAACTTGCATATCCTCGCGCAGCAAATGTGCGCCGAGTGCAACAATGCGATCACTTTGTTTCAGGTCGCTGTTCACGAGCGCGCGTTCATCATCCAACCGCTGGATTGCAACGGGCCGCCAACTGACTGTGGTGGGATTGCCACTAATGACCCACACACCCGGACCTTTGCCCCCGTCATACAGGGCACTGATCGGCACCTGCATGCTGCTACTTATCGATAAATGTTCATCCGCAATCTTGATAGTCACCGTAGTGCCGAGTGGTGCTTTGGCTAATTCACCTTCCAGCACATAGCGCGCTTCAAAGGTGCGGGTCACGCGGTCGGTGGTGTTGGATAATTGGCGAAGCGTGGCGGGAATGCTGTCACTTTCTTTACCAAAAAATGTGGCTTGTGCGGTTGAGCCAATGGCAGGCCGCAAGGTTTCCGGTAATTGAATAATGGCTTCGCGTGAGCCTGCATGCGCGAGGCGAACAACAATTTGCCCCGGGCTGACCACTTGGCCAGGTTCGACCAAGGTTTCCATCACCAATCCATCGGCATCAGCGGTTAACTCTGTATAACGAGTCGCATTGATTGAAACATTCGCTTGGGCGATGGCGGCACTCAAATTAGCGTTTGCGGTATCGGCCGCTGCTTTGGCTTGATCGTAAGCCGCCACTGAAATCGCACCGGTTCCGCGCAGGCTGCGGTAGCGAATCTCGTCCTCTGCTGCTTGCTTTGCCAATGCCCGCGCCGCTATTACCGCTTCTTGCTGCGCCGCAGCGGCGAGCTTCAAATCGACGGGATCGATGCGCAGTAATAGCTGACCCTTTTTAACGGTTTGCCCCGTATCTACCAAGCGTTCCAGCACTTTTCCTGACACGCGAAAACCGAGGTCACTTTGTACGCGAGCCGCCACAACGCCTGAAAATGAACGGGATATTCCATTCGCTGCCTGCACATTAATAACACGTACCAGCGGAGCATCGACACGGGGATCGGATTGTGGCTTCTCGCTACATCCCGATAACAGGAACAACAAGGCAAGAATAACCGCAGACAAAACAGGAAGCCGACGCATGAGAAACCCCTTGGTGACATAAAGAGGTTTCCATTTTGATTCCAGTGACCAATTTAGTCAATGGTCACAAATAAAATAGCTCGGAATTTATTTATGGTGAAAGACTCCGCAGCACCAGGCTGGATAGATGGGTTGGAGCCTCATCGGTATGGTCAAAGTTGTGTTGCAGTAACAACGGGTTTAGATAAGGGCGAAGCACCAGGTAAATAGCCGTCGCGGTTTCATCAATGGGGGTTTTACGTTCAAAATCGCCAGACTGCCGCCCTTCCTGCAAAATATCTTGCAGCAGCGCCTTGATGCGGAACTCGTAATCGCGGGCCGCTTGCCATTGTTCGGTAGCGGCAGAGATGGCAATTTCATATAACTTACGATCACTGGAAAATAGGCGAAGGCTTGCAGTTACTGAGGATTTGAACAATCTCCGCAGCTTTTCCGGCGGGCGATCTGCCTCATCGACAGCGGCGCGAATGTCGGTTTCGATGTCATGCAAACAACGGGAACAAATCATTTCCCCTATTGCTTGCTTGGACTCAAAGAACTTGTAGATGTAGGCCTTGGAAAAGCCGATAGCTTTGGCAAGGTCCGACACCGTGGTCTTGCCATAACCATAATGGCTAAAGTGTTCGGTCGCGGCAGCAACGATTTGGTTACGAACATCGTGGTCTATCGGGCCGCGTGTGGGAGCGAGGGTTTCATTGGGTATATTCATGGGCCGTAGTTTACCGACAAAGCGTTATTATTGACAAAGAGTGACCATATATAATTTTAGTCACAACAAAGTCAATTTGCGAACCACATTATGTGACTGTATCGGGAAGAGTACCTAAACCATTTGGATCACCGCAAGATTCCCCCTATGTCGGAAAAAGCGTCTTATCAGGCGTAAATCCAACTATTCACTTCGTATAAATTTAATTTTTCTTGATGCCGGATCATATTCATCCACCAACCACCCATGGTTTAACCAGCTGGTACGATGACTTTGGATTTTCGGATAAACATTCGTCCACCAACTGGGCTTTACGGATGACGCCGGTAAAGGCGCGCCCAGAATTTTCTCAATCTGTTCAAAGGTTAATGTTAGCCGCCGCTTTGAATCAGGCTGTGTGCAAAACCATTCATCCAAAGGGAGATACTTAGTAAATTCGGGTTGCTTTGCCATTTGTTTTCACCAGAAGTTTATTGGTTTGGTCTAGCTAGTCGAATGGGACCAGTGTTAATCGACCGGGGCCAATAAAATTTAAAAAAAATAGTAGGTGGTTTTACCATTACAAAACTAACCGGAACATTTTACGGAGAGGGTGTTGTGAAAAAATGAAGCGCAGCAGAATACACAAAAACGAATGTAGGACAACGTATTCAGTGAAAATGGAATAACCCGCATACAACGGGATCAATAGAATTGCAGGACTGACAATGCACGGATATGTTGATTACAGTACGTGCGGATTGAGTTAAAGTAAAAATTATCGCTTCAGAAACGGAAGCACTAATTTTCCAAAATCCTCAATAAATAAATCCTGGTTTTTATTAACGTTATGAAGAATAACGTGATCAACATCAAGTGAAAAAATAGTATTAATTATGTTGATAAAGTCCAAAGGATTTGAAGAAATGGGAATATTTTTTTCAACTTTTTCAATTGGACAATGTTCTGACATCGCATCGAATTGCTCCACAGTACCGATATTCGCAAGATGATGTGCTTCCAAACAGTTACATCGCCATTGTTCATACGCTTGCTGCCTGGCTACCGTCACATTGCGGTCATAGGAAAATGTCAGCTTTACATGAATCGGTTTCCCTGCCCCGCCTTGAGTTCTAAAAGCTTCGATAATCATCTGCAATTCTGGATGTGGGCGATAAACGGTTAACAACCCATCCGCCCATACTGCTGCCCACTCCGCTGTTTCTTTTGAAATTGCAGCGCAGTTTAAATGAGGAACTTTGTCAGGGAGCGTATAAAGTTTTGCTTCATGCACATTTACCAATCCGTGATGATTCACTTTTTCTCCTGCCAGTAAGCGCCTGATTATCGTGGCGCATTCCAATAAACGTTGATTGCGAATCGTCTTTTCAGGCCATGGATCGCCTGTTATATGTTCGTTCAGTGCTTCACCACTGCCTAGCGAAATTCCCAAGCGACCAGGATACATTTCTTGTAATGTCGCTATGGCTTGGGCAACCACAGCCGGGTGATAACGTTGGCCCGGTGTCGTAATAAAATAAACGGGAAATGTCGTTGCCTCCATAACCGCTCCCAGCCAACTATAAACATAACCACTGTGCCCTTGTCTTGCGCTCCATGGATGAAAATGATCGGATGAGTGACAAGAGGTAAACCCCGCCTGCTCCGCTTTTTTCACCAGGCGTAAAAGATCACGCGGTGAAAATTGCTCATGGGATGCATGGTAAGAAATGTATTTCATATTCACTCCTTCAAATTGACTGTTATAAAGCAATAACTGCACCCATTTAACGGATGAAGATGCCTATTGAATAAAATTCAGAAATTTTATTTTTCTTCACTCATGAATTTTCTGTATTGCGAAGTTAACTGACAATCTGCCATCGCGGGTCGAACTTGAGCTTTCATCGACGGTCGATTAAAGACATCGCTTGATGAAAATGGTCTGTAATATTTTCATTTTTATTGACGGGCGAGCACACAGTTGTTCAACGATCCCGTTATCCAGAGGACTCATTTATGCGCGCCCTAACCTATCACGGCACTCACGACGTTAGAGTGGACAATATGCCAGACCCTGTTATTCAGGATTCGGATGACATTATTTTAAAAGTAACGGCAACAGCCATTTGTGGGTCTGATCTTCATTTGTATAGGGGTAAAATTCCGGGCACAGAAGAAGGTGATATTTTTGGTCATGAATTTATGGGAATTGTTGAAGAAGTCGGCGCCGATGTGACTGCGGTTAATAAAGGTGATCGAGTTGTTATTCCCTTTGTTATTGCCTGTGGTAACTGTTTTTTTTGCTCACTTGATTTACATGCAGCCTGTGAAACTACCAATACCGGACGCGGGGCGATACTGAATAAAAAACAGATTCCTTCCGGAGCCGCTCTTTTTGGTTATAGCCATCTGTATGGTGGTATTCCCGGAGGCCAAGCCGAATATGTCCGTGTACCCAAAGCGAATGTGGGGCCATTTAAAATTCCTGATGGGTTGGATGATGAAAAAGTTTTATTCCTGTCCGACATTCTTCCAACCGGTTACCAGGCTGTCGTTAATGCAGGCATTAAAACAGGCAGCACGCTGGTCATTTATGGCGCCGGCCCTGTTGGGCTAATGGTAGCAGCCTGTGCTCGTTTATTGGGAGCAACGCAAATATTTATGGTTGACCATCATCAATACCGTTTGGACTTTGCGGCAAAAACCTACGGCGTTATCCCTATTAATTTCGATGAGGTTGATGACCCCGCGGAAGCGATTATCGAACAAACCGCCGGGCATCGCGGCGTAGATGCTGCTATTGATGCAGTAGGTTTTGAAGCAAAAGGCAGCAAAATTGAAACTGTGCTCACCAATTTGAAAATGGAAGGCAGTAGCGGCGCCGCCCTGCGCCAATGTATTGCAGCCGTGCGACGCGGGGGAACCATCAGTGTTCCCGGGGTTTATGCGGGTTTTATCCATGGCTTTTTATTTGGCGATATTTTTGAGAAAGGTCTTGCCATACGTACAGGGCAAACTCATGTGCAGGCTCATCTACCCGCATTAATTGAGCACATCCTTCGCGGAGAATTAAATCCCGACATTATTATTTCCCATCGTTTGCCACTTGAGGGGGCTTCGGAAGGCTATCGCATCTTCAATAAGAAGGAAGATGATTGCAGGAAAGTCATCCTTCGCCCATGACCCTCTATATTGGCACCAGCGGGATAGCACTGCCCGGCAACAAGGATACATTTCCAGCGGAATTCAGATCGGGAACGCGCTTGCACTATTACAGCTCCCTCTTCAATTCCGTGGAGATAAATAGCTCTTTTTATAAAACACCGAATTCAATCAAATTTGCAAAATGGGCAACCGAAGTGAATGACGATTTCAGGTTTACGATCAAAATGTCTGGCGCTATCACCCACAGCAAAAACCTTGATTTCGATCTCGAAGAACTGCGTAGCTTCATGCACTCAATTAATCATTTGGAAAGGAAAAAAGGAGCGTTACTGATTCAATTTCCTGCAAGCATTAAGGTCAGTTATTTTTCAAAAGTAGAGGAAATACTCAAACAAGTTCAGCCGCTACAAAACCCGGAATGGGCTATCGCCATCGAAGTGAGAGATCCCGGCTGGTATATCCCAGAGGTTTACCAAATGCTGGATAAATACAAAGCATCACTGGTTTTCCATGATATGCATGCTTCCAAAACTCCATTGGACCAAACCGCAACAACTATCGCCTATTTGCGATTACACGGTCCGACAGGAGACTACAAGGGTAGTTATAGCATTGATGATCTTGAGCAATACGCGGAGTTGATTCGCCATTGGCGTAATGTCGGGAAAGAGGTGTTCGTCTATTTTAACAACACCCTCGGTAATGCATTTGGAAATGCAATGGATTTAAAGAAGATGTATTGAACTGTAGTGGGAACCGGTTGAATGCGTCCAAAGGTAACGCAGAACCAGTTGCTGCCGAATTCGCACAGCTTACGAATTTACTATTCGTTACTAAAAAACCGGCAAGAAGCATAAAACTTTTTGCCGGTTTTTTATTTGGTACATACGTATGCGTTTAGAAACACCTGCTACGACACTATCCGATGAATCGACAGTTCCCACCATCAGATGAACTGCTAAAAATCCACGCTGGCAGAGAGCAGAATCGTTCGCGGTGCGCCCATAGTGATAAAGCCGCGCGATACCGAATTCCAGTAATCCTTGTCGGTCACGTTCAGGATGTTTGCGCGCAACACCAGATTTTTCCCAGCCAATTGCGTTGCATAACGCGCGCCCAGATCGAGAGTCTCCCAACCCGGAATACTTTGGGTATTGCCAACGTCAGCTTCCGCGCCGCTGTAGGCATTGATTCTGCTCGTCAATGTCAAACCGGCGATACTCGCCAGGTCATACTCAGCATTCAGCACAAGGTTGGTATCGGGTACGCCCACTGCATCTTTGCCATCATTGATTCCACCCTGGGTGCGGGTTTGTTTGGCATCGAGCAACGTTAGTCCGCCAATCAAACGCAAACCATCGCGAGGCTGTCCGAAGGTCGAGAGTTCAAGTCCGCGATTGCGCTGTTCGCCGTCGGCTACAAATACATTGCTTGAATTGATTAGCGTTGAGGGAAGTGATATTTCAAATACCGCCGCAGTAAAACCAAAAGTGCCTGCATCATATTTAACGCCTGCCTCCTGCTGTTCGGTCACTGTGGGCGGCAACATTTCCCCCTGATTAGCAGTCCCATTCGGGGCGTTGGAACCTTGCGCGAGACCTTCGCTGTAATTCGCATAAAACGCGTAATTACCCTGTTTTACCAAGAGCGCAGCGGCAGGTGTTAATTCAGATTCATCGTATTCACGGGTTTTAACTCCGGCCGCAAAAATGCCGCTGTAAATCTTTTGCTCGCGCACACCGAGGGTGAGCAATATTTTGTCATCTGCAAAGCCCAATGTATCCAGCACGCCGATACTACTCGGTTGCACATCACCATTTTGCGGGATCACACCGTAGGTCAAATTAGGCGCAGGCAGCTGCGCTTTTGCATAAATATTGCCGGTGTATACCGGTGTGGCATGCAAGGTTGAACCGTAGGACTGACGCTCAAAATCCGTGTACGCAATCGCATACTGGTGACTGATGCTGCCGGTGTGAAATTCGCCGCGCAGGCCAAGCTCATAAGTTTCACTTTCATAAGAACCGCGAAAGCCGCCGACGCGCGCAGTGAAATCGCCCGAGGCGTTGATGATCCGGCGCATTTGCGAGGCAGCGTAAAAATATTCCTCATCGCCCTGCCCTTGACCGTAATTGAGATAAGCCATCGCCAACGGCGAAAATTCATAGGCAACTTGCGCGAGCAAATAATCAGCGTCGGTATCGATAAACTCCCAATCATTCGCAAAGTTATGGTTATTGTTTAACGGTCTTGGCAGCGCAAAACCCTGGTTGTACACCATGTTGGCGCTCTGGCCGTTGGTCTTCCGTTGCTGGGTAGTCAGGTCGATGCTCGCCGTTAATTTTTCACCGCGATAATCCAGCGCCAGCGCGCCATTGAGCATCTTGTCATCCTGGTTATCGATGGGCGTATCGCCAGTGCGCGATAACAGATTCGCACGAGCCCCCCATGAATTATCAGAACCAAAACGGCGGCCGACATCCAGATGCGCACCCACTTGAGCATCAGAAATATAAGTACCGGTGAGCCGGGTTAAGGGCGTATCCAACGCGCGTTTGGTGACGAGATTGATATTGCCGCCGACCACGCCAAAAGGCGTCATGCCATTGAGCATGGAAGCTGGTCCTTTCAACACATCAACGCGCTCGTAAAACTCAGGCGTAATCCGGCGCTGTTCGGTCATGCCGTAAAGTCCGTTAACACCAACTTGATTCACAAACAGCGGCAGTCCGCGAATGATGTAGGTTTCGGTATCGCCATATTCTGCCTGGGCGCTGCGCACGGATGGATCAACGTTGATGATGTCGGCCACGCGGCGCGCCTGTTGGTCGCGCACAAACGATTCGGTAAAACTTTGCGTGCTAAACGGCGTTTCAAATACATCCTGATTACCCATTAATCCCACACGACTGCCACTCGCTACTTGCCCGCCTTCATAGGCTTCAGATAACGCGCCACGATCTACTTCTGCGGTCACTTTTACCGCTTTCAAAACACCGACACTTTTGGGCTGCACCACAATCGAGTAACTACCATCCGCTGCCGGTTTTGCCGAGAGACCGGATTTCGCCAACAACAAATCCAACGCTTGCTGCGCAGAATAATTGCCGGTTACTGCGGGTGCTTGCAGGTTGTTGACGAGTGCAGGATCAGTGGCGAGTGTGATCTTGAATTGGCGCGCGATGGCATTTAATGATTTAGATAACGGGCCCGCAGGCAGATTGACGCTATGTACTAGTTCCGTACCGGATGAGCTGACATTAGAGATTGGAGTTTCGGCGGTTTGCGCAATGACGGGAGCGGCAGCAAATGTAGCTACCGCGCAGGCGAGCAGTGAAACGGTGAAGGGATGGCGATTCGGCATGGATGAATTCCTGGAAGTATGGTGGTCACTTCTATGTATGCCGAACCAAAAACAAAAGAGAGTAAAAAATGTGTGCCGCAGGATAAAAATATTTCGCTGCACACATCATCTTGGTTTCACGCTCGTCCACCAACCCGCGCGCGTCTCGATAGAAATCGGCAGTGTATTCGAAAGTGAGGTCAGCGCTTTATCCGTGTCCTTCAGGTAGAAAATGCCATTCACGCGCAAGTCTGCAACCCCTGCGTCATAGCGCAACCAACCGCGACGATGTTGGGATAACGCATCCAGCACATCGCCCAAGCGAGCATTGTTAGCTTCGATCACGCCATCCACCCAAGCGTCGGGCGTCATGCCATTCCCGACATGGGTTGTTATGGCGTTATTGCTCACCTGCAAACTATCGCCCGCGTTTGCAACACGGGAATTTCCATTTGCATCGACGTTAACTTGCCCCTGCGTAACCACCAACTCACTGCGATTACGTTGTTCAGATACGACAAAGCGCGTGCCGACCGGGGTAAAGCGCGCATGATCGGTGATTACACGCGGCTTATGCGCGGGTGCTGCCGCAGAGGAATCCACCAATATCCGTCCATGATGTAGATGCACCACTACTCCATCACCAATCATTCCATCTTCGTTATTGTCCACATCCAACGCGACACCGCTATCCAGATAAATAATGGCGCCACCGTCCAAACTGATTTGCTGCAACTCACCTTTACCGGTCACATAATCGGCGCGCCAATCAGGGAACAGCGATAACGAAATTCCCACTAACAATACAATCGAAAACGCGCTCGCAAACACCCGTTTGCGCTGTCGCCGCGAACTCGCCAAATCTTGCAAAATGTCACTGCCCTGTTGCGCCAGTGGCCGCACCGGTAGCAATTCCTGCTCCACCATTTGCAGCCGTTGCCAAGCCAGTTCGTGGAGCGGATTGGATTCCAGCCACTGCTTAAAACTGTCTTGGTCATGCTCGCACACGCGCTCGTCCCCCAGCACCACATTCCAGTGGCAGGCCTGGTCGAGAATATCGTCGGGAATGTTATGCGCGGGCTGATTCATCAAGTGCCCATCAATACTTGATAGCAATGGCGCAACGCGAGCGCCAAATCTTTTTGCACGCTGCTGCGGGAGATATCGAGCCGGGCGGCGATCTCGTCATAGCCCATGCCTTCTAGGCGCGACATCAGGAAGATCTGCCGCGCGCGCGGCTTGAGTTGATCCAATAACATATCAATGCGAGTCAAGGCGTCGATCATCAGCAACTGCTCTTCCGGCGAGATCATCACTGCTTCCGGCGAGATCATCACTGCTTCCGGCAGCGACGCAAGTGCCTCAAGACAAGCCGCTTCCACTCGCTGCCGACGATGGCGGTCAATCACCAACCCGTGGGCGACGCGCGCAAGATAAGCGCGCGGGTCCTGAATTTGCGCGTTATCACCGCGCCCCAGCAAGCGTACAAATACATCCTGCGATAAATCCCCCGCCGTATCCAAACAGGTAACGCGCCGACGCAGCCAGCTGCGCAACCAGGCGTAATGGTCGCGGTAGAGCGTTTCAATTAAAGGATGGGAGGTTTGGCTGGGCATGGCGGACGCAGAATGACCTGTTTAGATATGCGCCATGCTGTCACAAATGAGATTGTCTCGCAATAAGCCAAGGAGCAATGTGCTGCGCGAATCCTTAATGCGCAGCAGATCGCTCAATCAAGTTTCGATAAATCAAGCTTCGATTGCCTTGGGTGTTTCGGCTGCCTTGGGTGTTTCGGTCGCCTCAGGTGCGGGCGCTGGTGCTGAGGTTTCGCAACTTTCCATCACTCCTTGCAAGTGTCCGCCGAGGTTTTCCTGCGCAAACCCCTGGCTTTCCAACGCCATTTGTTTAAGCGTGGCCAATGCTTGTTCAAGGCCTTGTTGGCTGAGCAAGGTCGATGCGTAATTGGTTAATTCCGCGCCTTGTTTCAGCAGGCTTGATAGCTGCATCAGGTCTATTTCCTGCTCTAGCAATTGCTGGACATCGGCTAATAATTGGGTGATTTTGGCAGTCTCGACCAGCGCACCTTCCACCGTCACCAACTGCCCCACCGGATCAGCCGCTAACTTACTGGCTACGCAAGCGGCTACTGAACCCGCCTCTGCCGTCGCCACTACGGTGTCCAATCCCTGTTCACGGATAAGCTTCACCACATCATCCAACTGCTGATGCTGCGCAAGCCACTCCTGTTCCAGCTTAACTTTTGCGTTGTCGCCCAGAAAATCGCAGCCGCTTAACGAAAACGCCAGACCTAGTGGAATGAATAACTTTTGTACGCCCATTGGAAATCCCCAAAGAAAATGTACTGTTGATTCACCAACGAACAATAAGTTCATTTTGGTGCCATGCAAATAATTAGGGAATGCAATACAAAATCGTTTTGACATCCGCTCCTGTCGGGCCGGTGTTGTTGAAAACCAAACCGACAGTTTGATCAATAAAATCCACAGGATGCATAAACCCGAAAACATGACCGCATGATTGAAACGTGGATTAACCTTTATAGTTGGTTAAGGTTATCAAGATAAAACTCCGCCTGTGCTAATGTTTGCTCACGTTCCTGTACATTCATTGCTTGCCACAAGCGATACGCCATCCCGATTCGCGGATTAATCATCAACCGTTGTGAATGACGCGCGTGAAAATGCCAATAAAGGCTATTAAACGGACAGGATTTTTCGCCGTGACGAAGCTTGTGGTTGTAATAGCAATTCTTGCAATAATCGCTCATTTTATTAATGTAACTTGCCGAACCAGCGTAAGGTTTGCTGCCCATTATTCCGCCATCCGCATATTGACTCATACCGCGTGTGTTGGGCATTTCAACCCACTCAAATGCATCAATATAAATTCCCAAATACCATGCATCCACCTCATCAGGTTCGCAGCCCGCCAAAAGTGCAAAATTACCGGTGATCATTAAACGCTGAATGTGATGCGCATAAGCGCTGTCGAGCGATTGAGTAATGGCGTGATGCAAACAATTCATTTTTGTATCGCCACTCCAATACCAGTTTGGCAGTGGGCGGTGATGCTGCAATACATTCAAATTCGCATACTCGGGCATACGAGCCCAATAGATGCCGCGTACAAACTCGCGCCAACCTAAAATTTGCCGAATAAAACCTTCTACCGTCGCGATGCTTACATGCCTCGCATTAAATTCGTTGAGCGCCGCGCGAATAACCTCCAGGGGATGTAGCAATTTAATATTAAGCGCAAATGAAATGCCCGCATGAAATAGCTTTGATGATGCTGTGCTCATGGCGTCCTGAAAGTCACCAAAGTGTGGCAGCGTGTTCGCCATAAAATGTGCAAGCCAGGCTTTTGCTTGCGAACGCGTAATGGGCCAGGGGAAATCCGCAGCATGCGCTTGCCCCATTGTTTTTACATTGCACGCTTGAATTTCATTCCACAGTTCCGTAAGGTTTTCTGATAATGGATACCACTCAGGTAAAGCAGGTTCGCCCTTCCAGCGCTTGCGATTCTCCTGATCGTAATTCCACTGACCACCAAGGGGCCGTCTATTTTCATCCAATAAAATATTATATTGCTTGCGCAACTCGCGATAAAAAAATTCCATGCGTGGTACTTTAATTGCAAATTGTTGCGTGATAGCAGTTCTGCTTGCTAGAAAATGCTCGCTATCAACCACATTAATAGGCACACCTAATTTTTCGGGCGCGGCCAATAAAAGCGATTCCAAGCGGTATTCATCGGCTTGCTGTCGCTCGATATGAGTAATACTAAAACGGGTAATTAGTTGACGTAAGTTACCAATAAAATCTTGTTGATTCTCAACATCGCTCAGATGAATGTAATGAACCTTTAAACCCGCTGCCTGTAATGCCCGGGAAAAACCGCGCATAGCAGCGAAAATCCCCAAGACTTTTTGCGCGTGATGCACCACATAATCCGTTTCGCTACGCACCTCCATCAATACATAAATCACATCGCTGGATGCACTGCGTTCCGGTTCACGAAACCAGCTATGATTTATATTTAACTGGTCGCCCAGAATTAAGCGCAAGCGACTCATCATTTTCCCCTTATTTCGAGCACACCGCTTACTGCTACAAATTTCCTGGCCGTTATATATACCGAAGTGATCATCTTCGAAAACTCTTATCAATGAAACGCAAATGTTTTCCTGGATTTATAACGGTGGAGTTCTAAAAAAGCGAATAAAGATGGCTGTAAGATTTTAATGAATTCAGCAAAAGCGGATGCAAGTCCGTTTTTGGCTCTACTGCAGCGTAATCATCCTTTTTTAATACGCACTACTTTCATAACGTCAAACACTATACCCGCGACAACTTGCTGCTCCGGGTAATAGGTGATGTTCACTCTGGCACCTTTTAAATTTTGATAATTACCTTTGCGCTTGAATTTAAAAGGCACATCACAACCTTCCACCATTAACGTGTGCAAAATCCATTCACCTTGCTCTCGCTGAATATGCGATACCACTTTCAGCAATTCGGAATGATTGAGACTGTTGTGTTTCTCTACCAGCTTTTTGGCGTCTGATTTCATGATCAATAGTCGTGGATTAATTAGTGATGCATTGAGTGCTTCATCCAACGTTGATGTGAAGGAAGCCACCAAACCATGGGGTAAATTTTTAATAAAACCTGTAGTGTCACTCACCAATTCTTGGTGGGAGATAGCTAACAAATACCGCTAAAACGCAGTCAATATTTTCTCGTCGTAATCCGCCACCGATAAAGTGACGTGGAATTTTTCTGCCAGGCGATCAAGCTCATGTTGTTTTATCGCCAACGCATCCAGCGTGAGCGTATTGTCGTCTAGCTGCCACACCAATCGCGAACCGGCATAACTGTATTGCATCGCCAACAGCGCATCTTTATTGCCTTCACGTGCTGCCGCTTCCAGCTTGTGCATTTTCCGGGTTATCTTATTCAGCGCCTGCTTCAATTCCCAAACGTAAGTCACTTCACGCATGAAATCATGCTGACGATATCTATTGAGCAGCCAACCAATAGTCACTGCACTAACCACTACGCCCAATAAGTTCCAATGAAAATGGCTACCGCTTTCATCCGGGAAAATAGCAATCAGTGTTTGCGACAACGCCAAACTACCCACTGCCAAACTAACGGCACAACCAATAAACACTATTTTTAGATGCTTGCGATAACGCGCTTTATCAATATCAATGAGCTGCATAAAATCCCGAATGAAAAATTGAACATATAACGAGTGTACGAAATGGTACTCACTGTAGGTTGCCGGTGAGGAACGAACCGCAACATGACATTGCTTCCGATTGCGATTCATATCACTCTTGCGACTGATCAATAAAAAACTAATATTAAATTAAAAAAATGATTAATAAAAAAGCCGCCGAAGACCGCAAATCGGCCAATTGTGGACATTGAATGCAGGATGCTCTAAAAGAATTATGATTATTTTGACGCCACGCTTTTCTATTTTCTTCCACAGTCGCTTGTTAGAGGTTTTTACCGCAACACTGCTTACACTTTAAGCCTGTACCGCAAAAACAAGGATCATTTCTGCCAGTTTCATGTTTCACGTATTTAAGAAAGTCATTGGCTATTAAGCTTTTTTGGGCTTGAATACGCGCAAATTTAGCAACATCTCCAGCCAACCTTGCTGAGTCAGATTCATTCTCATAGCTAACAAATTTCTCAACAAGCTTTTCTTTAACAAGCGGAAAGCTTTTAGTTGGAAGCCTGTTGTTGATAATTAGGTTTTCTACAGACATGTCTCTAATAAAATTTATATGTTCCATTGCGACTTCAGGTGGAGTAACACAAAGCAAAGAGCCTGTCGGTAGCCCTATTACAACATGAGCATGAAGCTTAATAATAAATTTTCCAAACATGGAGAAGGTCCACCCAAACTGCAGCTTTCCTTCATTTGACTTTAGATACAAATGCGCATTATCCATGCAATGAATTTTATGCCCGCCAACCACTGGCTTTACTAAGACTGATTCTAAAGGAGCTTTTTGCTGCCGGAGAAAGTCTTCAGGGATTGTCTTTGGAATATAAAAATTAATGGTAAAGATCTCCTATTCGACTTTCCATAACGCTTCAATCAGCCGACGCGTCAGCGGCCGGCTGCATTGACTTGTTAAAAGTAGGAACCTTTAGGCCAATATTATCTGGTATCAGGTATGAAAATAGATCATTGGCAATGGCTTCCCAGCCGTCACCCTTTAAATGGGAGCTTGCACCGCTTATATTCTCAATTAGCGTAGATAACGAAAAATATAGCTTCACGATGTGCTCGCCAACGCAAAAGCAGTCATGGCGAGATAGGATTACTGATTCGAGATCATAACCCTCAACTATTTTCCATTCGTCAAGTATAAAATCAACGTAATTCGAACTTCCTCTCGATAGAAGAGAACGATTATGTTTGATGATATTCGACAATGCCCATATCGTTTTTATATTCTCATTCAAATAAGGAAGGTCTAGCTCTTCGCTCCATGGATGAAATCGGTGATTCAGTTTTTGTTTTAGCAAAACTTTGGTATCTTCAATAATTTTTGCTAGGCCAAGTATTGCGGTTTCGTGCAAGTAAATAGCAAACTGCATTGCAGCACCCTCGACCTCTTTCCGCTCCCACCTACACCAGTATCCAGTCTCTTCAGCCCTCCTTGCAGGTAAAGTGAACATTAAATTTAATTTTTCAAGAGACGCGAGATAACAAATAGACAATGACCCGAGTTCGTACTCTAAGTGGTCGATAATTTCCTGCCCTAAGAATTCATCTGGCATAGCTCTGACCTCGTGTAACTTTTAACGCCGCATCCGTTTGAGTGCTTTGTTAGAGCGCACTTTCAAGACTTTCAACACCCAGAATTTTAAACTGAGGACCTACTTCCATTATTTTAAGAAACTCCCTTACCGTTTCCTTAGAGTCCATTAGCTCCTGAGGAACTAAATTATAGTGAAAATTACCATCACCATTTATAAAACCAGAATGGTCTACAAAAGCAGTTTTTATTTCGGAATTTATATTATAGATAATTGCATATTTAACTTTTTCATTGTAGATAAGGCCATTAAAACTGTTTATGTTTTTACTGGCTTGCGTTAAATACTCAAATTTCATGTGATTGAAAATTGTGGGATGCGAAACCATTTTGCACTTTATCATTTCGTCTGAGCAGGCAACATAAACTTGTACCTTTCCAAAAACTAATTCTGGATTGTACTTGTCCCCGCCAATTGTTAAATTGGAATATGGTTTTGTTTCGATCACCACAGATTCCAATGATTTCAAGATAATTGGTGGGTTAAGTTTCTCTATTGAAAACGAGATATCATTTTCACAAACTGCACTAACTTCAAAGATAGCAACTGGACTGTCTTTATGATTTGTTAATACAACGTTGGTAATTCTTTGTGCGTTTATTCGGTCACTGCCGACAGTGAAAGAACAACTTATTTTTCTGCCTATTTTTTTCCAAGCCAAATAAAACGTAAGCGGAAATATAGCTAATCCGGGAACTATCTTAAGAAATTCTTGAAGGGAAAACACCAAGTCGCACATATTTTATTCCGTGATTCCTCTAACAGTTTATTAAATTGCACCAACTATATAACCCCAGAAACTCATTCAAACTAATTTGGTGTAATACCGTATAAATCTCAGAAGTAGATGGAGTAGTAATAATTTAGTTCGTGGTAACTCAAAGGCTTAACTATCAACCTGAGTATAACTATGGAGTTAGACGGCACCAGCAACCTCAATTAGTTACCGCCACTCATAATAAGGCCGAATGCCTTCTTCGGCACAATTGAGATCCTCGCAATCACAATGAATTCAATGATCACTGGGAGCCCTTGGTATTTTACGCCTTGATCAATCAGCTTAAATTCTTCATTAGTGAAAGTTAGTTAATTACTTTATCTTCACTTTGTTCATTATCATCATCCTGAAGTTCCTCCTCTAAATTTTCCATTAAAAAGGCATTTGATTTTGCAACAAGCCGAGAAAATATCGGATCATTAGTCTCGCCCGGCATCAACTCGTTTAGTATTGTCATAACAAGCTTTAATTGTATTAGAGAAAATCCAACACTTCGCACAACGTTTTTGGACGTTAAGGATTCAGTATTTCCATTGAGGCTATTGGAATAACAAATTTCTAATGAAAACTCTTTTCTCCATACATTAAGAGTTTCTGGCAAGGTTTTTGAGTGTTCAGGCTCAGTGGTGTAGTACTTAATAACGCCATCTTTAATAAAGGCAACCCAAATTTGAGCTTCCTCTCCAATCATTATGGCTGCTGATGCAGCTTGTCGTGCCCCTACAACTCCACCCCAAAAGCAATCGCAAACGAAATCATCTAGGTTTTCTAATTTTCCAACACCTGTCATGCAATACTCAAAGGTTTGGTAGTCTTTTCCCAGCAATCTCTTTAGCCGTTGCACCACAATTTCATGAGCATTACTTTCAAGTTCAAACCTGCTTTGTTCTCTGTAAGCGACACCGTTAAATGACGCTCTCATGCCGTGAAATCTTTGGCAGCCACGAAGTTCTGCTATCTCAATACTTGACCCGCTTTGAGTTGAATCCTTTCTGAAAGATATTTCACATATCGAATCGCATTTCTTAATTCGAGCTATTGCATGCGATGGAGATAGAAAATCTGCATAGCCCTCAATTTCACCAGTATGCGCCCCGGTAAGAACTTTCAATGAGAAGAGAAATCCATACGATGATGTTTCAGAAATATCAAGCGTAATCAAATTGGATTTGTGTTCTTTACCTTTCCACAAACCTACCCAATATTGCGAACAATCAGAGTTACCTGTCGATAAGTATGAAAAATGTAAGCATGATTTAATTTGTTTAGATAATTTTGAAACTAGTTTAGAGGATATGTCGATTTTGTTTTCTTCAGATTCATTTTCCGATAGGCAGTATTCAGTAATACGGTGCGAACGAATATCGAATGGTAACTCATTAATTCCTCCATATACTGTATTGCAAACCAATATTATTCTACTCCACCCCAATTTTGATATGGCGTATCCCAGCTCGACTAACACATTGGGGTTTGGAAGTTTTTTTCCAGATGTGCTGATATTAATGCACGATACATCAGCCACAAAGACTTCAGATTTTGAAATTTTATGAAATATGCTATCTGCGATTGAAGGAGCCCCGCTAACACCTGCCGTATCTTTGTCTAAACTGGGCTCGATCAGTATTTCGGAATCAGCTTTCAGCTTTTTAATAGCCTTTTCAAGACTACGCTCTATAAAACTTCTATTAACATTATTCGGTAAATCAGACTGCCAAGAATAAAACACAATATTTTTCATAGAGTTTTTAATCCGTTTCCACTGGATGAACCATATATGTGACGGTCAATATCAAAAGTCTGCTTTGGGCACACAACAGCCCTTTGTTAGGCATACTCAATTTAATGCCACAGCACGGAATCTTTGGGATAAAAATTCCTCATGTGGATTTGAAACACCCTCTATGACCTTGTTGAGCATTACGATTAAATCATCGTCAATTACAGGCAGCATAATTCCTCTCCCGTCCACGTACGTGTCGTTGCATCTTGCCAATAGCGTATCTATATCATCCACCGACCTACAGAGAAGTAATCCAAACTTTCCTCGATTCATTGAGAAACGGCCAGACAGCTGATCTATCTCAGGATTGGTAACTTCGCGAGAGTAATTTTTACATTCAACAAAAATAAACTGGGCTGGAGTTTGATAGGTGGTATGTAGCCGATAAAAGAACCCTCTGCTTGCAGCGTTATCAAAAGTTATATCTATCCGCTTTCTTCCGTCATGGATTTCACTCTCAACTATAGGCGAGACAACATCGGGGTAGAAAAGGAACTCTAGAATGCCGACAACCAATCTATGATATCTGGTTGCGCCTTCTCCCCCTGGGGCAATCTCACCAAGTTTATTGATTAAATACCGCGCAATAAGAACAGGATCACTATCATCCATCTCTTCGTTAGAGATAGCTGTAGCTGTGTGCTGAATCCACTCTTTGAAATCACGAAATACCTCTGGATGACCGTCTGTAAAAGTCGCAAGAAAATCCTTGGAGTAAGATGATTCCTGAGATTCCTTTAAAGACTTCTTTGTCACATACGGAGTGCCGTCTACACGATGTTGGACAAGAGCTGAATAATTTCGAAGATGCTCATGCTGCAAGTATTCGAGAACGAATTGATTGTAATACTTCTGCGGAGTGTACTTATTGGAATACGAAACAATTCCTTTGGGTGTTAACAGTATCTTCCGTCCATCAATAACGAGCATTGATTCATATCGATTGTTCCAAGCGTTCGCAACGCGATCCCAATAGAAACCAGACTGAACATTTTGCTGCAATGCAATTCCCCATAACTTACACTGCTCTTGTGTATAAGCTATAAGATGACCACGAATTATGTTTGTGGTCATGTCTGATATTTTGTCTTTATCGATACCATCAATAAATAGACGAAAATCTTCTAAATCTTCAACAATTCCAGTAGCCACTGCCTCACTCTGGACTATGCTATTAAAAAGCTTCTCACCGTCGATGGAACCTATAGCATTGCCACGAGGTCTTCCACTTGACAGGCCTAAACATGTTTCATTTGGCTCATGTAGATAATCAAAAAGAGCCCTTGCTCGATTTGTTTCACCGTCTCGAATAAAATTAACAAAGGCTTGAAAGAAACTTCGTAGTGTTCGTGTTGCGTTTATAGACCACGAGTCGGTGCGACAGCCGAGGAAAAATGGGTCGACAAACAAAGGCGTGTCGGTGTCTGTATTTATATCAACAAAATCCAGCTCAAATTGAGTAGCATCCAAATTGAATTTTTCGCTGATTCTCACCTTTTGCCTCCTTATTACCTAACATTGTGCTCAACCGCAATTGTAAATAACACATGCGATAAACTTTGCGCAGCAATTCGCTACTTGCAAATTGTCGAGTGGAGGCGCGAAGCCCCTGAACGGTGTTGGAATACCTTGTTTATTTCTCTTAAATAACCTTGAGCCTTATAAGAATTTTTTTAAGCTCGATGAATGCATTGGGAACAATGGTGCATTTGGTATTACAGTGTAATTCTATTTTATGGAATAATTGTTCGCAGTGATACTTAACACCACTGAAATTATTTTCATTTGAAAACTTTCTAATCCAGAATATCTCACCGCTTAAAGCTTCATGCAATTCATGAAGTTCTTTAGGGTAGCGATATTTTCCAAGTAGGCTTTTCTTAGGCGCAGCAAAAATCGGCATAAGATTTAATTTGAGGCTGCCTTCAAAGCCATCCATTAACCACCACAAAAGGGTTCCACATTCATGGCAGCTTTTGTCCATTTTGATATCCTGTTATTTATTGAACGAATAATTAAAGAACTTGGCGCTTGGCCGAATTAACGCTAAGCACAACGGCAGTTTGTAAGTTGTGACTTTGTGGTTTACTTTTGCGCAGCAAAACCACAAAGGCGCGACTTACAAACTGTCCAGCCACGCAGTGGCGTGTTGCTGCGCCTTGTTATGATGCCTTTGGTTTTAATGCCACATTATCTAAGGTGATAAATATACCTTTAGAGAAATTAAGGTGTTCGCCGCATTGAGTTCTATAGCTTTTTGAACCTTCTAGCGTAACCTGAGGCTTACCTAGCGGCTTGTGTGTACGTTCTTGAATTTCCTCAATAACTACATATTCATTACCAAGGTCGTCACAAAATATTCCTAAATTGTTAATTTTCAATTTCTACTCCAAGGTCTATATTCGATTAGCATGGCGGAGAGTTTTCTGGTTGTTCATGTTATTGCTGAAACCTAGATTTTTGTGCCCTAACTTTTTCAATATTCTTTGGATATAAAGGTAAGCCTAATTCATTAACAACCACTTGCGTTATGCCACAATTGCAATCGTCCGGAACACTCTCAGCCGCATATATCATGCGTATTTCATTGAAATCAAATAGATTGCCGTTTGAAGCGTAATGGTATTTGCAGCACAAAGATAGGCATAAATATTTTACGAGTATAGAAAGCTGGCGAACCTGATGCTCTTCTCGCTCTAGCTTTTCAAGTCGCATTTCTTTAATACTCATTCTGGTTTTCTCATAACAATCTTATTAGACGGAAAGTTTCCGCGCTTCACCCCAAAAAAATTTCCGTCTAAGTTTATAAACTGCTTTCATAGCATTCCTTCCAATCCCTTACGTTACAAATCATCCAAGTATATTGAACCTATTTTCTGCTAGCGTGAAATGCGGAAAATTTCCTGCTTAATACGAATGTTATGGAGCGAGCAGAAACCATTTAAAGAACAGTAATCAATTAAAGACCATAGCAACATTCAGCGCCAGTATGAATTACACCCCATTACCGCCCCGCGTTGACAACCCCACCTTCATCCCATAACCTGCCTGCGCTGCGGTAAATCCCGTAGCCGGGACTACTACCCCCGATTCTGGCTGGCACATTGTGTTTTTTAAACACAA
>DATJLF010000040.1:0-13238 GCA_035490715.1 Cellvibrio sp. | reverse complement strand
CCGCCACTCGAACCCCGTGGGGAATTGCGGGATATTTTAAAGATCCAGACGGTCATTTATTTGAAGTGGATTATGAGGAGGTGTGGGTGTTTGATGATGAGCATCACTTGCTAGTGGATGAGCTTAATCCGCGCACCTGTTAATAAACATATTTCTTACAGAGGAAGAACCTATGGTTAAGGAAATGGTTGATGAACCGGAAGAAAGCCGTGCCGATATAAAGCAGCGCCGTATAGCGGCCCCGGTGGTAGAAGTATTCAATGCCTTTCGCGATGAAGAAAGCCTGGCGCGTTGGTGGGGACCTGCGGGTTTTACCAACACTTTTTATGAATTTGATTTCCAGACTGGTGGCCGTTGGCGGCACACCATGCACGGGCCGGATGGCACTGATTACGAAAATGAAAGCCGATTTTTAGCGGTAATCGATAATGAAAAAATCGTCATCGAACATTTGTCCGGCCATCATTTTATTTTGACCCTGACATTTGAAAATTTGGATGAAACAACGATTGTACACTGGCAGCAATTATTCGATATCCGCGAACATTATGAAAAAATTCGTGAGTTCGTATCACCGGCAAATGACCAGAACCTGGATAAATACGTTGAGGAAG
Organism: Cellvibrio sp.; assembly: GCA_035490715.1. Taxonomy (GTDB): domain Bacteria; phylum Pseudomonadota; class Gammaproteobacteria; order Pseudomonadales; family Cellvibrionaceae; genus Cellvibrio. Next base: position 12,624 of record DATJLF010000040.1, on the reverse strand, counting down.
TGAAACGAAGGAAAAAATAAATTGATGTCAAAACCTCAGCCATGTGGCTGAGGTTTTTCCTATGCTTATTTACGCGCTTTTAACATTTCCTGTTTGAAAAATTCGCCTTGTTCAGAGGGTGTGAAATTCCAATCCTTAATCATGACTGGCGACCAATCCGGATCGAATACCCACACGGTGTAAGACACACCTTTCTTCGTCATATATTCAACAATGTTTGGGCCATAGGTCCCGTCATTATTAATAACAGGTACATGCGCACCGTAGTCGGTTTCTTTTGCCCAGCCCAACTCAGTAGCAATCATTGGATATTTATCGGCAACATAGCCCCAGCTCTTGTCCCACATCGCAAAAAAGTTAGCTTTGGTTGGGGCTTGTGGTTTGGCTTTTTGTGGATAGGGGTGAATAGCGTAAGCAATATTTTCGCGACGCACGGGAGCAGTGGCGATGGGTGATAAATCGTAAGCCCAGTTATAACCTGCAACCAATGGAATTGCATTTTTGTTATAGAGTCGAATCAAATCGATGTAATCTTCAAGATGATTCCGCCAGGTTTCCCAACTGGCTTTGCCCAACGAAAAATCACCTGTGCCTATGTAATTGTGTGTGGGTTCATTAAAAATTTCATACACAGCGACAGTGGGAACAGTACGGTAACGCAACGCGATTTTGCGCCAGAAATCGGCGGTTTCATTTTTGGTGGTTTCATACATAACGTGCTGGTACATCTCGGCTTCCAGGTTACCAATTGAATGCCAGTCAATAATTAAATACATGTCCAGGCTGTTGGCCCAAAGTACTGCTTCATCAAGGCGTTCGAAAAACCAATCCTTACCGTATTTACGCCAGGACAGGGGATGGATAGGAACACGAATGGTATTGGCTCCCCAGCGATGTACTTCTTCAAATAATGCTTTATTCCAGCGGCCTTGTTGATGCAGTTTGCCGGGATCTGCAATGTTCACACCGCGAAAAATAAATGCTTTCCCTTCTTCAGTAATGAAACCTTTGCCTTGCACTTTAATCAGGTTTTGTTTGCGTTCCAGTTTTTTTGCGTCGAACGATTGTGGATAAGGAATATTCCACCACTCATCAGAGGATTGTTGCGCGCCGGTGAATCCATGGTTCTGGCCGGGTGTTTGCCCAGGCGTTGTTTTGGCGGTGTTGCTGCTACACGCAATGAATTGGCTGCATAACAAAAATGCAGTAAAGAGTTTCAAATACATCTTCATGGTTGTTAGCTCTTTTATGGGATGTGGAAAACAGGGAGGGAATCGCAATCGAGTCCGCTGGGGCGGGACTCTATCAAAAGCGGGATGGAGTGACCAGAATGTTCTCCCACCGTATTTAGCCCGTGAGTTTGGGAGAACAGATTTTGTTTTTATCAATTAAAATTAAAATGTTATTTTTTTAAACGATGATTAATTGCATATTTAAAACTCATCAATGAGAGGCTCCACAGCACTATTAAAATCACCAATAAAAATACGCTGATAAACGCAAAAATATCCGGAGCTTTCATCAAGGTGGTCATCAATGAGTCCTGATAATAAAAAAACCACTGGTGCCCTTCGGGAAACACTTGCACATGAAGCCAGTAGAAAACATCTTTGGCCCCAATAATGACGATTGCCAGCGTAATAATTGTTAGCCCGAGTAAGAAACCACCGAGCACTTTTTTATTGGATGGCGGCAACCATTTTTTCCACAAGGCAAATGCGATTAATAAAAACCAGAGAGCGAAGCAAATGCTGCCTGTTGCATAAAATCTGTCAATGAGATTGGCCACATCTTGCAAATGAATAATTTCCGCCTCATGCATCAGGCTGGTGGTTTGGCCATTGGATAATTGATAACTGATATTTTGCAAGCCGCGCCCACTGTCTTGTACTGCATCGCTAATTTCACCAAACAAACGCCAGTGCTCGGTAGCATTCGTAAATTCAAAATCCTCTTTAAATCGGTTCAGGGGCGCAAATTCTGCGATATGTTGCTCCAGCCCCAATAGTTGGTAACCCAGGGGATAAGCAAAATGGAATTGAGCCGATAAGTGCCAGCTAGCCAATGCAAGGGCAATAATTTGAGTGATAAAAAACAGTGGCCAGAAAATATAGGAACGAAAGAAAGTCATGCTGTTAAGACGTTGGAGTTGTCGGGGATGGCAACGTTATCACGCTGGCTGTGCAACTGCATCAATCGCACACAGCGGCAAATTTTTTCAAAAGTGCCCGATATGCCGGGAAAATGACGCTTTAAACACACCGAAAAGTCGAAAATACTGACATTTTTGTTATTTTACGCGTCAGTTTTTTATTGGGGTGATACCTAATGTCTTGTAAAAATTAATGATTTTGGCGACGGCACCAGATTTGCTCCACTTCTGTTTGACATACATCACCGTACAACCTAGGAGAATCGCTATGTCAAACTCATGGAAAATTAACTTATTAAGTGTATTAACAGTAGTGTGGGTATCCAGTACCAGTGCGGGTGTTATTACTTGCCTGCCGGATGATCAGCGCGTAGCTACGCTGAGTGACGCGATTGAGTGCAGAACGCAAAACTCAATCAATCTGAATGACTCCGATGACCTGAATGCGTTGTTTGGAACAAATTACGAATGGATGAAGGAAGGGGAATTGACTGCGGAGGGCAGTAACGACTTGTTTACCCTGGATACAGATTCCTGGGGCACGGATGTAATGGGAACCTGGGCTATCGATGAATCTTTCTGGAGTAATTACGGTAGTGCAATCATCACTATGCACGTTGGTCAGGGTGGTGGTGATCCGGATGCGTTTGCCTGGTTAATTACCCCGGGTGAAACATTCGGGTATTTCAGTTATGAGCGCGTGGATGGTAAAGGAGGGGGATTGTCTAATATGTTTTTATTTGGCTCAGGAGAGCCTCAATTGCGTTTACCGGAACCCAATATCGCGTTGTTATTGGCATTGGGATTAATGTCCGTCTTTTTTGTTCGTCGTCGTGTTTCACATTGAGCATGTTTGCACGGCATGATTGGAAAAAGTGCCGCGAGGGTTTCGCGGCATTTTTTTTAAGCTGTAACGTGTTTTAGCAGTAGTGTGTTTTAGGCGGAGCGTTTTTTAGCTCGACATGACTTTTAGTTGGAGTGTGGCTTGCTGTGATCAAGTATTTTTGAGGTACAACTGGAAGTGCTCTTCACTATAATGCGGCTAAATATTGCATAGAGTTTCCAGATGAGCATTGTCTCCACAATTATTTTTTCAGCGATGGCTGGTGCGACAGTTTTGGCCATTGTTTCCTCGCAGAACCGTTTCCTCACCTGGCTCTTTGTACTGATTTTAGTTCACGCGCTGGGTGAGCTATTTATCGCTTCGGGTGGTTATCAATATGCGCCGCACCTTGCGGGTATTCAGTTGCCGGTTCGTATGCTGCTTGGTCCCGCACTTTATTTTTACGCGCACAGCATGATGGCATCTGAGCCGCTCAAGTATACGCGTGCCTATGGACTGGCCTTGCTCGGCCCTGCGGTTGTTCTATTGGTTATGTTGCCTTTTGCTGGTTTGAGCGCGGAGCAAAAACTTTCCCTGGCTAACCCTGCTACTCGAGACCCCGCTTTATGGCAACTGGCCATCACCACCTGTGCAATTGTAGCGGCTATCTTTGTTGCTTACACAGTCGCGTATCTGTTCGCTGCGTTTCGTCTGCAAAAACAGCATCGGGCGCGCGTGATGGAACAGTATGCGAATATTGAAACTCGCTCCCTTGACTGGTTTCGCATTATGTTGCTGGTGTGGGGCTCGGTTTGGTTCTTATTTGCCATCGACAGAGCCCTTTGGATAGCAGGCATTCGTCCTGGCTCCCTGGGAATAATACTTGCTCTCACAGAGGCATTCTCACTGATTGCCTTTGCCCACCTCGCACTGCATCAACCACCTATGCCTGACCCCGCTGTTAACCGCAAAACGGAAACTGACCGAACCCGGGAACCCACGTTGCCGCATGAACGCATGCTGCGTATTGCGGAGAAACTGAAAACCTGTATGCATAAAGATCGGCTGTTTGTCGACAATGAGCTGTCGCTACGACACCTCGCAGATGCGACCAGCACATCAGAGAACCACCTATCAGAAACCTTTTCTCAATTCCTTAAAACCAATTTTTTCCAGTTTGTGAATGAATATCGCATCAACGAAGCAAAGCATTTGCTGCAATCAACCGATGCATCCATTACCACCGTTGCCTTTGAAGTGGGTTACAACTCCCGCTCCACATTCAATACCGCGTTCAAAAAGGCGACTGGCCTGACACCGAGCGCATATAGACGTCAGGCAACTACCACGCAAGCCAACACCCGCGCGTGATAACCCCTCAATAGTGTACGAATCGGCCCGTTCGGACGACAAAACATAATAATTCCGCGAGGCTCTCCACTTCTGGCGAAGTCATACCGGCTTGCTGAAGATAGTAACCATGGAGAACCAAAAAGGTGGAAACCCTAAATAACACACGTATTTATCCGGCGGCATTCAACTCCCTGGGCTTGTTAAAAGCCTCAGGACTTCTCTGGTTTGCGATGGTCCTTGTTGGCCAATGGGCATTTTTTTATTACATCGCCGCCTTTTATGGCGGATCGGTCATCAGCGGAAATCTTGACGTATGGAATCGCTTCGAAGTCTTTGGCGTAAAACCTTATGTTCCCGAAGACTCCAGTGGCAACTTTACCTTCGGCGCCCATGCTATTGCTGCAGGTCTTGTTGCTTTTGGCGGTGCTTTGCAACTTATCCCACAGTTGCGCCGCTGGGCGCCCCGGTTTCATCACTGGAACGGCAGGGTATTTCTTTTTACGGTTGTCGCGTTGAGCTTGTCTGGCTTATATCTGGTTTGGTTTCGTAATTCACCACCGAAAGATTTTGCAGGCTTGCATAGCACTATTAATGGCTTGCTCATTCTGCTGTTCAGTTATTTCGCACTGAGCCAGGCCATAGCCAGGAAGATTGAGCAACATCAACGTTGGGCGCTGCGTCTATACCTCGTTGCCATCGCCAACTGGACTCAGCGAGTCGGCGTAATGAGTTACATGACCTTGGGGAATACCTTAGCGTTGGACCCAACGTTCAAAGATCCTTTTTTTACTTTCTGGAAGTTTGGTTGTTACCTGGTGCCGCTAGCCGTGCTTGAGTTGTATTTTTTTGCCAGCAACAGCAAAAGTGCGATATTCAGAATTTCAACCGCCGCACTTGTTATCAGCCTTACCCTGGTAATGGTCGTCGGAACCATCGCTTATTCAATGTTTACCCATCTACTGATTACGGGCGCACCGCTCCCGCTTTGAATTGTTGAGAACAGGTGGCAACGGGTTTAACCCCTATCAGGGAATTCAAAAACAATTCATAGGAATCTTTACCTAATCGCTTACCTGCGGGCATCAATATGTGAAAGCAATTGATGTAGCTTTATTTCGGTATTTCAGGAGGGAATATTAAAAAGGAGATAGCGTACAGGGTTTGCGGAGGTTGTGCGTGTAATGGCTGAATTATCAAGCGGAGAGAGCCGGGGAATCCTCCCCGGCTTTTTTATTTCTTTTGGCAAAATAATCGTTCACTTTCCTCGCTGTTTGTTGGCGATCCATCGCGCGTTTTGCTTTATTGGTTTTTTCATGCACGCCACCTTTTCGCATAATCGGGTGGAATGCATGGCCATTGCGACTTTCTTTTTTCATGTTTTGTGCCTCATGAGTTAACCTTTAATACAAATCACTTGTTTGAGGGTATGAACTACCTCAATCAAATCCGATTGGTTTTCCATCACCTGGTCAATGTCCTTGTAAGCAGCGGGAATCTCGTCAATAACATGTTTGTCTTTCCGACATTCCACCCCTTTGGTTTGGGCAATCAAATCTTCTTTGCTAAATACATGGCGCGCTGCGGTGCGGCTCATTCGTCTGCCTGCGCCGTGGGAGCAGGAACAGAATGAATCCGGGTTTCCTTTGCCGCGCACAATGAAAGATTTAGCACCCATGCTGCCGGGAATAATGCCTAACTCCCCCTCGCGCGCGCTGATTGCTCCCTTGCGTGTTATTAAGACATCGCTACCGAAATGATGTTCGCGGCTGACATAATTGTGGTGACAATTTATTGCATGGCGATCAGCGTGAAATTTTGGTAAGAAAGGCGTAATTGCCCGCAACACCAATCCCATCATTTCCTCGCGATTAATACGCGCATATTCCTGTGCCCAATTTACTGCCGTTACGTAATCCACAAAATGTTCGCTGCCTTCAGTGAAATAAGCGAGATCTTTATCGGGCAAATTATGGATATGTTTTCCCATATCCTTTTTTGCGAGTTGGATAAAGTATTGGCCAATCGCATTGCCGATTCCGCGACTGCCGGAATGCAACATTACCCATACATCCTTGCTATCATCCACACACACTTCGATGAAATGATTACCGCTACCCAATGTTCCCAATTGCTTGGTCCAAAGGGTTTGTGGCTGCTTTAGCATTTTCATCACCGCAGGATGTTTTTCAAAAAGCCACCCCACACCGTACGCCAGTTTGTTACAACTGCTGGTGCGTACATTAATGGTTTTGTGCGCAGCCAAGCCCACGGGCACTGCACGTTCAATCGCACTGCGCATGGCAGCAAGATTGTCGGGCAGTTGCGAAGATTTTACGGACAACCGTACAGCACTCATTCCACAACCAATGTCTACACCGACTGCCGCCGGAATAATTGCATTGAGTGTGGGAATGACTGATCCCACCGTTGCGCCAATTCCCGCGTGCACGTCTGGCATGGCGGCAATGTGTGAATGGATGATTGGTAATTGCGCAATTTGTTTTAATTGCGTTAATGCCTGGTTTTCAATATCGGTGGTGTAAATCTTTACCGGTTTCAAACCGTTGGCGGCATTTTTGTTCAATTCAATTTTTACAGGCATAAAAATCCCTTGTGCACTACGGTGAGTGCAAAAATATCAATGAACCTTCCAGAACGGTGCGTGCAGAGTGGTGCGGGATGACTGACAACAAAATAAAAAGCCCTGATCAGTTTCCCGACCAGGGCTTTGGTGCCTGACCTGGAAGGTAATAATTAAACCTTCCCGTCATGAATACTCAGAAGGTGTTTAGCTGTTGGTATAACCTGCGTAAATCATTGTGAGTACTCCTCTTAATATCAGTGCAAGAAAACTTGCGGGTTGAACGAAGGCAATGGTGGAAACCAGTGCCCTGAAAATTGGCGGCGATAATACGCCAAATTCAATTACTGTCAACGTGTTTTAAAAAATTTACCGATGGCCGGTTATTTGCTTTATCGATGTTTGTGAATCATAGTCACATTAGTGTCTTAATTCTGTCATAGAATCTTTTCGTTCGTCACTCATAGCCACTTATTACAGTGAGAGAGAAAACCGTGCCCGAATTATTTGTACCTCCCGCAAAAAATACGTTCCCTGCTTACGGCATTTGGTTATACAAGGAAAAAAGCCCGGCGATACAGCGTGTAAAAAAGGAGTCTGCACCCAGTGCACATGGTGATCGTCATTGGGATTCAAGTTATGTATTGATGGATTATTTCACACATAACCCAATCAGAAAAAAAAGTCGGGTGTTGGATGTCGGCTGTGGTTGGGGGCCAACATCTATCTATCTGGCAAATTTGGGTCATAAGGTTACGGGCCTTGATATTGATGATCAGGTATTTGGGTTCCTGCATTTACAGGCACAATTAAATAATGTTGTGGTAGATACCCGCCAGGGAGCAATGGATTCTCTAAAAAAAGCAGATCTGGAAAAGTTTGATGTGATTGTGGGCGGAGATGTTTGTTTTTGGCCTGCCTTAACCCACGAATGGTTTTCACTGCTTAAGCGAGCTTCTAACGCGGGTGTTAAAAAACTGATTCTGGCTGATCCGGGGCGCAAACCATTCCTCAATCTGGTCGATAAATGTTTCGAACGTTGGAGTAGTGACATGTTGACCTGGTATTGCCTGGAGCCTAAACGGTTTACCGGCAGTTTGCTTATCGTCGAGTTAGATAAACCAATAAAATAATAAGGGCATCGTCCGTGATGCGGGTGGGTAATTATTTTCTTCATATAAAAATCCTTCTTGGATTCGTTATTGTGGGTTGATGTATTTTTTTAGTTAAATTTCTGCAGCAACCCCCAATTTATTGACGTATTCACTGCGGTGTACATTGGTAGATATTGCCTCTGTAACTACAGGTGCTTTTGTAACCCCGGATGCTTTTGTAACGACAGGGGCTTTTGTAACGACAGGAGCTTTGATAGTGGCCGGAATAAAAGGGGCGGCAGGCTTAATATGCTCATAGCGACCAGAAGCAATTATTTCATTTTCATCCAGGGCTTGTTTTAACAGCTGCTGCACTTGCGCACTGGGTGAATTCGCTGGGCATGCAATTAAATCCATATAATCGACACCCAGGCGATAGGGTGGCCATCCATTTTCCAATCCGGTTTTTACCAACTCGCGATAACAACTTTTTGCACGTGCAACATCAATCGGGTTTGAGCGATCAAACAATAAAGGAATTGTGCCGGACAATGTGCGAGAGGAACGCGAAGTGACCGCTAACAGCGGATCAAATCCATGTTGGAGCAAACATGTACTCATTACCTTGCGATAACGATCAACCTCTTCTGCAGAGAATGGCACCAATGGCGCATACCATAAAATGCCGGCGCCATCTTTAGCCGGGTGCGAATTGATGTCGAGTTTTTTGGCGGTGGGATCAAGCGCGTAAGCGATTTTTAAAAATGCAACAATCGGATAACCCTCAACAGTCCCCAAGGTATTTACCAATGCTCCGAAGTGGCGACGCAGTGCAGAAAATCCCCACTTGGGCATATAGGCCTGAATTTTTTGCAACTGTTTAATTTGTTCGGGGCTAAAGCTCCACACTTTGCAATCGGTGAGGCGGCGGCGAATATCTTTAACAGCGCCGGCTACTGCTGCACGTGAACCGTACAGTGTTCCAAGGCCGGTCCACGCAGAAATTTTTCGTTCCTTCGCTAGTCCATGTAAATAATTTGCGCGTGCTTCACCGGTTAATGGCGATGCGAGTGGAGTATCAACCTGGGTTGAGAGAATACGGCAATCATTCATCATGATAATGCCACCGATGCCTGGAATATCTTCCGTTAATTTATTGAGTGCCGGTTGACTGGCCACGAATGCATCGTTGGATTTCCATTCAAATATCAGTATGCGGGTTGCTTCAGGTGTGCGAGCCAATTGCACGCGTGCTTTTGTGACTATGCCAAAATTTCCTTGCCGCAATAATCCTGCCCATGAATAACCAGTGCCTGCGTTCCAGCGTTTGGCCATTTCTGCACAACCCAAATCCTGGTATGTGTGACGGAATTCGGTTCCATTACCCCAGTAACCTTCCAGTTCACAAATAGCATTGAAATGATCTGCGATTGGCGTTAATCCATATCCACCGTCCAGTGCATTCCCGAGAATATTTCCATTTGGGCCGACGCCGGTAGTGGGGACTAATAAACTCGCACCGGATTTTTTTATCGCTGCATGCAAATCACTTTGGGTTACACCAGGCTCAATCAATGCTGTTGAGGAATTTGTATCAATGTAAACGCGGCGCAATTGCGATAAGTCCAGAATGAAACTGCGGGTGTCTACAGGCAGTGAAGTACCGTAACCAAAATTGCGTCCACCACTAATAGGCCAAAGGGGAATTTTAAATTCATTAGCCAATGCAATAACTTCTCGCACGGCATCCACTTCTTTAATAACGATGGCGCCTGCAGGTAAACGATGGCTTGCTCCCGTATCGGCTCCGTATTGAAAAGCGGCCTCTTCGCGGCTTAATACTTTAGCGCCGGGTATACGTAATACTTCACTGAAAAAAGAGTTGGTCATATTCATTTTCCTTTCAATGCTGAATGACAACAATTGCTCTGAATAGCAATAGATGGGTTGTGCCGGGTATTTATACGAGATGTAAATCCCGATATCTACGTCAGCAAATCAAGCATGAGCAAGAACTATGACAAGTCTGGATTTGTTAAGCTTTTCAATAAGTTTGGAAAATTTTTGAAAAGTTGTGTCGCGGAATTGACGCGAACTGTAAATTTTATTGTTGTTTTTGGCGACAAAAAACTTTATTGATAATGGTATATTTTTATATCCAAAATAAAAAAGCGGATGAGCTCCGCTTTTTAAGAGTGAAAAATTTAATTGGATTACGTCAGCAGGTTTTCCAATGTTTTTTCATAAATCCCTGTTAGCGTATTCAAATCTTCTGCACTGATGCATTCATTAACTTTATGAATAGTTGCATTGATTGGGCCCAGTTCAACCACTTGAGCCCCGGTGGGCGCAATAAATCGACCATCGGACGTTCCTCCTGAGGTCGATAATTCTGTATCCAATCCAGTTTCATTTTTTATTGCGGACACCACAGCGTTTACCAGATCTCCTCGCGGTGTTAAAAACGGTTGACCGCTCAATGTCCATTGCAAATCGTATTTCAGCCCGTGTTTATCCAGAATTGCTTGTGTGCGCTCGCGCAGAATTTTTTCGGTGACTTCAGTGGAAAAACGAAAATTAAATACCACTGTGACATCGCCGGGAATGACATTGGTTGCTCCGGTTCCACCGTTGATATTGGAAACCTGGAAGCTCGTTGCAGGAAAAAATTCGTTGCCATTGTCCCAGTGTGCCGCCGCTAATTCAGCTAACGCAGGAGCTAATTTATGAATGGGGTTATCGGCAAGGTGAGGGTAGGCCACATGTCCCTGAATACCTTTTACGATCAACACACCACCTAATGAGCCGCGACGACCATTTTTGATTACATCACCCACTTGATGTGTGCTGGAGGGTTCGCCCACTATGCACCAATTCATTTTGGTGTTGCGCGCTTCCAACCATTCCACCACTTTTACTGTGCCGTTAATGGACGGGCCTTCTTCATCACTGGTAATTAAAAAAGCAATTCGTCCTTTGTGGTCAGGATGTCGGGCAACAAAGTTTTCACAGGCGATGACCATGCTGGCTAAAGAGCCTTTCATATCAGCGGCACCGCGCCCGTGTAACATCCCATCAATAATGACGGGTTCAAATGGTGGATTATTCCAATGGGTTTCAGGCCCCGTAGGAACCACATCGGTGTGACCGGCAAAGGCGAGTATCGGGCCAGCCTCTCCTCGAATCGACCAAAAATTATCAACTTCACCAAAACGCAGGCGCTCGGTTTTGAAGCCAATGGCCTCAAGGCGTTTGATCATCATTTCCTGACAGCCGTCATCGTCAGGTGTTACAGAGCGGCAACGGATCAAATCTATTGCCAGTTGCAAAGTAGGGGTTAACTCAGAAGTCATGATGTAATCCGGGGTCAAAAAATTCGCGGCAATTCTACGCGATTTTCCCCTTGCTGCGATGAGATGCATTTCATCTGTGCTTGGCAGATAATGCCGGCTTTTTATACCCTGCCTTGAATGTATGACTAGCTCTCCTGCCAGAAACCAGTTTTTAACAGTGCGATCCCAGCGTATTGCAGAAGCAACCCGCGAATTTCAGGCCCGCGGAAAATCGGTTGTTCGCTGTGAAGATTGTCAGTTGGCCACCTATGCGTGCATTTGCCAATGGCGACCTTTACTGGATTCGCGTAGCGAATTTATCTTGCTTATGCACCGTGATGAAGTGTTCAAGCCTACTAACACGGGGCGCTTGATTGCAGATATTTTTCCCGCTCATACCCATGTGTTTTGTTGGAGTCGCACAGAGCCTGATGAGCGATTGCTTACTCTGTTGGCTGACCCCCGGCGCCGTTGCTTAATTGTTTTCCCCGAAGAGGCAAGTGAAGCGGCAGCGAATGCCCGCGAGTTGGTGACTGAATTGGTGGATGATGGAAAGATAAACACGTTTATCCTTCTGGACGGCACCTGGAAACAAAGTGGCCGTATGTTTCACTTAAGCCGTTGGCTGGATGCTTATCCATGCGTGGTTTTGCCTGATGTTAATGCGCGAGGTTATGGCGTGCGTAAATCCCATCAGGATAATTATCTGTCTACTGCCGAAGCGGCGGCGCTATGTTTGCTGGTCGCAAAAGAATCAACGCTTGCTGCTGTGCTACAAGATTACTTCCAGATGTTCAATTTGCATTACCTTGCGACTCGCGCATGCGTTCCTCCTGAGCACGGGGACGTCCACGCTCGCCTCTCAAGGTTGACTGCACGCACAACAGATAAATAAGTGCTCTGCAAATAATGGCTTTGGCCGTGTGGTTATAAGTCGATCACCGCCGTTAATAGTAGCTAATATCCTACAAAATTAACCGAATTTTGCGACTATCGTCGCAAACGCCTTCTCTAGATAATGTTTTCTAACAAGGAGGTCGTCAGGGAGGGTAGGTTGGCCACGAACGGTCAATGGAAGCGCCTAATTTCTTTGTCTCACCTTTATATCGTAAAGTCATGCAAGAGGGAGAAAGCCTCACCATGCAGGGAGCACGGAAGGCCTATCAAAAAACGGGAGTAACCTTTGGGTTACTCCCGTTTTTCTTTTTGCTTTTACGGCGCTGTATTTTCTTTTGAATTTTCCTTTTCTGCTTTTGTCTCTGTGCCGCTCGCATGTCGATCCATGAATC
>DATJLF010000039.1:0-13851 GCA_035490715.1 Cellvibrio sp. | reverse complement strand
TAATCATGAACGCGAAACCACGTCCGTCTTCATTTTTGAAAATTACACGATCAACCAAATCGCCAATAATACGGGCGAAGAACATAACGAACGTGTTAACTACGCCTTGAATCAGGCTTAGCGTAATCATGTCGCCATTAGCAACGTGGCCAATTTCATGGGCCAATACTGCTTTTACTTCATCCCGTTCAAAGCGTTGGAGTAAACCAAGGCTCACTGCTACCAATGCGTCATTACGATTCCAGCCGGTCGCAAAAGCGTTGGACTCCTGAGCGGGAAACACGCCGATTTCAGGTGTCTTGATTCCAGCTTTCTGGGAGAGTTCGACTACTGTATCAACCAGCCATTGTTCATCGGCGTTACGTGGTTGTTCAATAAGCTGTACCCCCATAGTTTTCTTGGCCATCCATTTGGACAAAAACAGGGAGATAAAAGAACCAACAAATCCGAACACTGCGCAGAATACCAGCAGGTTTGCCAGATCCAGGCCGCCTGCTGTGCGGTAGTTGCCAACGCCCAGTAAGCTTAGAACCACACCAGCCACGAGCATTACAGCGAGGTTAGTGAGTAAAAAAAGGCCTATGCGTAACACGATATTTTCTCCCAGAAATAAAAAAGTTAACTGCGTTATATGCAGTGTCGGAGGAGTATATGTGTATTAAGGAGAAAAATTTCAATCGTGGATTGGTTAAGAAAAGAAAAAACGCCAATTTGGTTATAAAAATTGGCCGCCACGAGGGCGGCCCAAGCAACCGTGTTAGCCGAGAGACCTTCGGAGAGGAAAGCCCCAGGGGGTGAGCAGCTTCATTAACCGACTTGCAGGGCGACTAAGGATTCTACTCAACTGATGTTTGGGAGAATCCGCACACCAGTGAGTTAATAATAATCGTTCTCATGTATAAGTCAAATCTTTTTTGAGAATAATTCTTATTTATGCGGTTTTAGATGTCTTTATCTGTAATAGCTGGTTATTTAATTGATTTATTTTTGCCGCCATCTCTTCGATGAGGCCAAGACATATCTGTGGTTGGTGTTCAATGAGCGTGATGAATTCCTCCTTGCGGACAGCCAAAACAGTAACGTCACTGGTGGCGATAACAGAGGCGATGCGAGGTTGGCGAGTAAATACGGCGAGTGCACCAAAAATTTCATTGGCATGTATCTCTCCGACTTTGACTCCATCGCAAACGGCGTCGGCAGAGCCTTCTAGTAAGGTATATACCTTATGGGCACTATCGCCCTGTTTGATGATTGTCTCTCCTTCATGAAAATGGAGAAATCCTGCCGAAGGTTGGAATTCACTGCGTAATTCCTGTGCGAGTGCCTGCTCATAAAGACTGATAGTACATAACAAGTAATAGGCCCAATTCCTTTGGTTTTTTAAGTCGGCATTGACTGCTGTCATTAGTTCATCGCGTTCATACGCTATTGCTGTCACTGGTGTTTTGCTAATAAATTGACCTTGCGGCAAATTGAGTGACCTGGGTAGGCCTAATAAATCCCCTTTAGTGAAGCTCAGGACTAATTTTCCATTGACTGCATAATCCATTTGCCCCTCAACAATCCGTAATAACCGGGTTGGAGGAATATCAGCAAAAATATCGTTGCTTGCGGGGATAAGGATATTATCTTCCGCAGGCTTGATTTGGGCGCACAAGAGTTCACTCAAGCCACGGAGTTTCGCAGCCAAGTCAGACATAAGTTCAGATTGCTTGATAGGGAAATGCATAGGGCCTCTGATCACTAAATGGCGTAAAGAATACGCTTTTTAGTGTAGCTTGCGCCTACGAAAAGTTTGCATTTACCACTTCAACCTGTGAACCTTGTGTCGTTTTAATCCAATCAGGCAGTCGCCTGGTTGAATCCTCCGCTTTCCGGCAGCTCAGCTTCAAATACAAGTCGTGCTTTCAGATCGGGAGTGAGGTCATTCCAATGAACATCCATTAGCGCCCCTTGCAAGGCGTAAAGCATGACTTTGGAAACATTGATGTCTCGGGCTTTGATGCGGCGATAAGCTTCGACAGCGCCCATTCTTTTGAGGTCGGCGTGGGTGTTAATCCCAATTGCACGCAGGATGTTTACCGATGCCATTCCAAGGTTCTTTAATTGCAATAACTCACTATGACAGGCAGTCATACAATGCAATCTCCATTTATTATTATCGGATGTTGTGTTTAAAATTTCCGTTTACAGCGCAGCCTTATCTTACATACTTGCATGCTTCGCGCAATCCCTTTCAATTGAAAGTAGTAAAAACATAGATTGGCTGCAAACAAAAAAATTATTTTTTGGCGCGTTTCATTGCAAATTTTTTTACGTATGAATTTCAGTGGTTGGAGGTTTTGAGTGAATAATCAGATTAAGCTCCAACTGCTAGGCCTCAATGAAAATCTTTTGATGCGCTCAGAAGAATTAGGTTGCTCTCTTCATTCGGAAACTCTAGCAGCAGTTTTGCATTTGCGCGCGCGCGCTGCGCAATTTGGTTTTGATTTGCGAATTGCGAGCAGTTTTCGCAATTTTGAGCGGCAATTATTGATATGGAATAACAAGGCACTTGGGATTCGACCTGTGCTGGACTCATCGGGCAACCCGTTAGACATAAACGTGCTGACCGATTGCGAAAAAGTTTTTGCGATTTTGCGTTGGTCTGCCTTACCCGGCGCATCACGCCACCATTGGGGAACCGATCTGGATGTGTATGATGCATCGAGTGTGGATGTGGATTACAAGGTTCAGCTCACCCAAGCTGAAACGGAAGCTGATGGACCATTTGCGGAATTTCATCGCTGGCTGGATGAAGAGTTACAGCGGGAAGGTTGTAAATTTTATCGACCCTATTCCATTGATCGCGGCGGCATTGCACCAGAGCCATGGCACTTGAGTTATACCCCCCTTGCAAAAAAATACGTACAACTTTTTACGTTGGATGTATTGCGTGAACAGTTGGAAAAAACACCATTGGAATTGAAGTCTACGGTATTGGAAAACCTTGATGAAATTTTCAGGCGCTTTATTTGCGTCGATTAATATTTTTATGCGGGATGAATAATCTTGAATACATCGCCTGTTGCTGCGTCAAAAACGGGGGGTCGCTCATGGATGCTCTTTGATTGGGCGGCGCAACCGTTTTTTACCGTCATCATTACATTTATTTTTGGTCCTTACTTTGTTTCGCGTTTGGGAACCGATGCGGTTGCCGGACAAGCAGCGTGGGGCTATACGATTACAATCGCTGGTGTTTTCATTGCGATTTTATCGCCATTATTAGGTGCAATTGCAGATGCAACCGGAAGGCGAAAACCCTGGATTGCTTTTTTTGCTGGTATAAAAATTCTTGCACTGGCACTGCTATGGTACGCGGCACCGGGATCTCCATTATGGTTACCGATGTTATGCATCGTGATTGCCATGGTTGCTGCGGAATTTTCAATTGTTTTTAATGATTCAATGATGCCTCGCCTGGTTCCTCCTCAGGACATTGGACGTGTATCCAATTTGGCGTGGGGACTAGGTTACGCTGGTGGGTTAGTGGTTTTATTCAGTGTTCTGTTGTTATTGGCTGGCAATCCGAATACGGGAAAAACATTGATTGGAATAACCCCGCTATTTGGATTGGATCCAGCTCAAGGTGAAGATGCTCGTATTACGGGTCCTTACGCGGCTTTGTGGTATGCACTGTTTATTATTCCCATGTTTCTTTTTACCCCCGATGGCGGGAAGGGAGTGCCACTTGGATTGGCAATTAACAACAGTGTGCGTGAATTAAAAGACACTTTGCGCGAATTAAATATACGTCGGGGTCTCCTGCGTTTTCTGATTGCGCGTATGATTTATCAGGACGGAGTTAATGGTTTGCTCGCGCTCGGAGGCACCTTCGCTGCCGGGATGTTTGCGTGGCAAACCATTGAGATGGGCGTTTACGGGATTTTATTGCTGGTCATCGCTATTGGTGGATGCGTTTATGCAGGGCGACTGGATGTGCGACTGGGATCAAAAAAGGTAGTGCAAATCAGTCTGGTGTGTTTGCTGGTTGCAACACTGGGAATTATTTCTACGGGACCAGGTTATACATTGTTTGGCTTGATCCCATTATCAACCCAGGACAGCGGCGGTTTATTTGCGACAGCGGCAGAAAAAGCTTATGTATTATTCGGGTTGTTGATTGGTATTGCATTCGGGCCGGTGCAAGCCTCATCCCGATCTTATATGGCCCGCAGTGTGGACGCGGAAGAAGCGGGAAAATACTTTGGCATTTATGCGCTAGCGGGACGAGCCACTTCGTTTCTTGCTCCTATGACGGTTGCAACAGTGACTACTATGACTAACTCGGCCCGCTTGGGAATGGTGACGCTGATTTTATTTTTGCTAGGCGGATTTTTATTGCTGCTGAAAGTCCCGTATCCCGCACGCGAGAAATCGTCCCTTCTTTAATGCTGTTCGTAGTAATGCGAAGGAAATTTTTTTGAAGTTAATGCAGAGGTAAGCATGTTGGTGATTTTTGATTGTGATGGTGTATTGGTAGATAGTGAAATTATCTCTGCGCAGGTGACCAGTGATTGTTTAAAAGAAATTGGTGTGGATTTGAGTGCAGGTTATTTTTTGGAAACCTATCGTGGCAAGTCTGTGGCGGATTGTATTCGCATGATCACCGCAGAGTTGTCAGGCCAGGATTCCTGGAAAACTTTGAGCGAGCTGGAGCGGCAAGAACGCGGAGCGACTTTTTGGCGGCACGTGCAGTTACAAACCCTCGTTGCCTGCGAAACACAGCTTGAGCCAGTGCACGGAATTATGCCTGTGTTGGATTATTTGCGTGATCACCAGATTCCTTTTTGTGTGGCCTCTAACGGCAAACACGAAAAAATGCGTATGACATTAGCCAAGACGGAAATTATGCCCTATGTGCAAGGGCGTGTTTTCAGTTTTGAAGATGTGACTCGTGGAAAGCCTGCTCCGGATTTGTTTTTGCACGCTGCGAAAACATTGAATATAGAACCGGCGAAAGCCATAGTAGTAGAGGATTCCTTGACGGGTATTCAAGCGGCACTGGCTGCCGGTATGCGTCCGCTCGGCTATTGCCCTCCCAACGCGGATGGCAGTGATAATTGTTTGTTAGGTGAGATGAAAAAGCTGGGAGCTGAGGTGTTTTTTTCGATGGATGAATTGATTCCGCTGATCCTCAAAAATTAGGTGTACTGCTGGACGGTAAATTCTATGCAAATTGCGCGAAACAATTTTTCCCACGTTGACGTATGGCAAGAAATTCGTACGGAAGCCCGGCAAGCCAGCGCTAGTGAACCTGTATTGGCAAGTTACTATCATGCCAGTATTTTGAACCATCAATCCTTTGCAGCAGCTATCAGCTTCCATTTGGCCAATAAATTGGATAGTCAGGCGCTACCCGCAATGATGTTGCGTGAAGTATTTGAAGAGGCGATGAGAGCCGATGCCTCCATTGAAGTTGCGATGCTGGCCGATATTCGTGCGCATCGCGAGCGAGATCCAGCGTGCAAATATTTTTTTATGCCGTTCCTGTTTTTCAAGGGGTATCACGCGCTGCAATCCTGGCGGATCGGGCATTGGTTGTGGCAACAAGGACGCAATGCATTGGCGCTTTATTTCCAGAACCAAATATCTCAAGCATTTGATGTTGATATTCATCCGGGTGCGCAGATTGGCAAAGGGATTATGATCGATCATGCAACTGGAGTGGTTATTGGCGAAACGGCAGTAGTTGAAGACGATGTTTCCATGTTGCACAGCGTGACTCTTGGAGGCAGTGGATGTGTGAAAAAAGATCGCCACCCTAAAGTCAGGCGCGGTGTCTTGATCGGAGTTGGAGCCAAGATCCTCGGGAATATCGAGGTGGGGGAGGGGGCAAAGATTGGTGCTGGCAGTGTGGTGCTGGAGCCTGTTGCGCCGCATACCACGGTGGCAGGCGTGCCTGCCAAACTGGTTGGCAGGCCTAAAGGGGAATCACCGGCGCTGGATATGGATCACCACCTCAGCGACAGTGACGAAAGCTGAAGCCTAGGCGCTGCGCTTGCTTGGCAAACTGCTGGTCTCGTCGTCGCAACCATCCAGCAGCCATTTCAATACCGACTCGCGGCTCTTGAGCATGGATTGATAATGTTCAATCAACATGGTGTTAGGTCGCGGGTGAGATTGCATCGCAGTGATACGGTCGGTGAGGAAGGAAATATCCTGCTCCACCTTAATCCGCGCATTGCCATGCTGGTTTAAAGCACCATCAACCACCAGTCGATTGTCTTGCAGTTTTTTTTCAATGAACGGCAACATGGATACACTCCCTCGGTAGTAAACCCCTTCAGTATGGAAGCGAAAATCATAAATACCAAAGAATGATTGGTTACATTCTGTGCTTTGGTTATCGCGGATTTACTGCTCTTTGCCATTTTGGGGCTGGATTCACGGCAGATAGTGCTATTATCAAACCAGATTCAGTGACGGACGGTTAACTCCATGCATAATTCTGATTTTGACATCATCTTCCGTGGCGATATTGTCTTTGGTCACCAGTTGGCCGATGTGAAACTCAAATTACAACAATTGTTCAAAGCAGATTCCGCCAAAATTGATGCATTGTTTACTGGTCGGCCGGTACCGCTCAAACGTAATCTGGATGAGGCAACTGCCAATAAATATCGCGAAGTACTGCTAAAAGCGGGCGCGATGGTTGAAGTATGTTCAAGTGATAAAAGTCCTGCCAATGCTCCTGCCAAACCAATGGTCTCGCCGGTGCGTAGTCAACCTGCTCCCGTTGCTGAGTTATCGGGCTATGCAAATTGGACGCTTGCGCCAGTAGGTGCGGATTTGCTACCTGCCAGCGAACGCCAAGCTCAGCCGGTAGCGGTTGCGGTGGATATTAGCGGGTTAAGCCTGCGGCCTGCGGATGGCAATTTGCTGGATGCGAAAGAGTTGGTGAGCGAGACGGCGGCCACTGTTATTGTACCGGATTTGGGGCTCGCGGCAGTGGGGGCTAACCTCATTGATATCAATGAAAAGCAGGAGCTTCCATTGGTTGAAATTGAAATAGAAGATTGGGAAATAGCAGATGCAGGTAGTGATTTGCTCTTGCCAGAGGAACGTCCTGCTGTAGTACCTGTGGCGATTGCCAATAGTGATTTCGGGTTAGCACCCGCAGGTAGTGATCTTGGTCAGCTTAAGTCAGTTGCAAAACCCGTAACGCCTGATATCAGCAAATTACGCCTTGCGGATTAATTGCAAGGCTTTGTGCTTCTATCTCTGTTTACTCTCTGATTTATGCCACCTTTTTCTTCCTATTTATAACTGCTGTAGTGTGATACAGATCCTGTTTTAGCTGGCCGGTGCGGCACTTTGGCCCTAGACTCCCCTCTAAAGCATCAAGAAAATTCTGAGCAAGTGGCACAGGGGAAGTTGTTATGAAAATATTGTTCAAAAGCCTTGCGGTAATTCTATTGCTGGTACTGCTGGCAATAGTGGCATTGGTTTTTTTAGTGGATGCCAATCGGTTCAAGCCGCGTATTGAGGCTATTGCCAAAGAGCACGGCGTCGCACTGCAAATCAATGGCGATTTGGGATGGAATTTCTGGCCCAGTTTAGGGGTAGCGGTTAACGATGTAAGGGTAGCCGCTGTGGAGACACCAACGGATCCCATCGCAGAGTTGCTGCAAGCCAGTCTAATGCTCAAATTAATCCCGCTGTTTAGTGGTGATTTTCAGGTGGATCATATCGCAGTAGATGGCCTGCATCTAAAGCTCGCTCGCGATTCGGCAGGCAAAGCGAATTGGGAGGTATTTTCTAACACCGAAACCGATACCCCTCAAACAACGAATGACGCTGGTTCAGAATTAACTCTGGACATCCAGCAGCTGAGCCTCGCTAACACCCGTGTAGATTATAAAGATGCACAAAGCGGTCAATCACTAAGCTTGACCGATCTGGATTTGACTTTGGCTGGTGTGAATACCCGCAATGAGCCGTTTGCGGTGGACGCCAGCTTTTCAGTGGATCAAGTGCAACCTGACGGCAAAAAACTGGGGGTTGTTGGCAAGCTCGCCACAAAAGCCAGTATTGATAATTCCCTCAATAATCTAGGTATTACCGATGGCCAGTTAGAGCTGGAAATAAGCGGTAAAGAAAAAGCGACCCTCGCGTTAAATTACGCATTATCAGTTAAGGAATTGCAAAAGGAACTTAGCTATCAAGGGCAAATTACGCTCAAGGAAACTAATGCACGTAAGTTGCTTGCTGTAATCGGAACCGAGTTGGACACTGCCAAACCTGATGCGTTGGGCAAAGTTGGGTTGGCGGGAAGCTTCACTGGTGATCTTAATAAAGTGAAGCTGGATAATCTGGAATTGTTATTGGATGAAACCGCCTTCAAAGGAACGGCTGGTGTCACCAATTTTGAAAGCCCGACAATCAAAGTCTCACTCACAGGTGAAACCCTGAACGCGGATGATTATTTGCCACCACCCAACGAAAAAACCTCTGATCCCAATGTTCCGGTAGATGTTCCCCAGTCTGTTGCGCAAACTGAAGATACACCGTTACCACTGGAAATGCTGCGCTCGCTTAACCTCAATATAAAACTGGCGCTGCAAAAATTAATCGTCAATCAAATCGCATTGCAAAATCTGGAACTTAAAGTGCTCGCTAAAAACGGCATGATTGAAAGCAATATTGATGCGTTGGCCTATTCGGGGAAAATTTCGGCCAAAAGCCAATTGGATGCTCGTGGCCAGCTTGCGCAATTGCAATTTGATGCGGGTGTTGAAAGCCTGGAACTTGAGCCGCTATTGAAAGATATGGAAATGGATTCCAAATTTGGTTTACAGGGGGCAATACAAGCGCGCGCATTGGGCACCAGCCAAGGTAATTCAACCGGTACGTTGTTCAAAGCACTCCGCGCAAATGCCAATTTCTCGGGTGCTCAAGTGCGAGTATCACCAATCAACCTTGAAGAGCAATTTTGCAAACTAGTCAATTTGGTTAATCAGGCTGAAGATCCTGCGAAGGCATGGGATGCGTATACCGAAATGAGTGAATTATCCGGTAGCGTTAAACTGCGTGATCAGATTGTAACTATCGATACGTTTAAAGCGGGTGTTGAGAAGTTGCAATTGAGTTCGTCGGGAAAAATTAATCTTGCCACCGATCAATACGATATTTTTCTCCCCTTCAAATTAATCAAAGATAAAACTGATACCGTAACCGCAGACAATGTCGCTGTGACCACCAGTGCTAATGGTTGTAGCGTTGGCAGTTTCTATTGGATAGAACGTGGTTTGGAATTATTGCGTTGTAAAGGTAGCTTTGCAGAAATTAATCCATTAAGTGATTGCCGGCCAGATAAAGAGTTGCTGGTGGAATTAACAAAAGATTATGCCGCTTACAAAATCAAGGAAAAACACGGCGCAAAAATTGAAGAGAAAAAGCAGGAAGTAAAAACCAAATTGGAAGAAAAGAAACAGCAGCTCTTCGATAAATTACAGCAACGTTTAAACAAAGGCGCTACTTCTTCAGTGACGCAGAGCGAGACTAGCTCAGTATCTTCAGTCGCCCCCTGATGGGCAGGGCGCGCAGAAACGGCTAGACTGCGCGCCTGAATTTTTAGTATCGATTTATTATGGCCACGTCTTTTTCTACCCGTGTACTTAAATGGTTCGATAAACACGGACGCAAGCATTTACCTTGGCAGCAAGGTATTACGGCTTACCGCGTCTGGTTATCGGAAATCATGTTGCAGCAAACCCAGGTCACTACGGTGATCCCTTACTTCGAGCGTTTTATCGCACGTTTTCCCACGGTGAAATCCCTGGCGGCTGCGCCAATTGATGAAGTC
Organism: Cellvibrio sp.; assembly: GCA_035490715.1. Taxonomy (GTDB): domain Bacteria; phylum Pseudomonadota; class Gammaproteobacteria; order Pseudomonadales; family Cellvibrionaceae; genus Cellvibrio. The sequence continues at coordinate 4,004 of DATJLF010000039.1, read as the reverse complement.
CTGCATTTATGGACTGGCTTGGGCTATTACGCGCGTGCGCGCAACCTGCATAAATGTGCACAAATAGTGGTGAAAAATTACGGCGGAGAATTTCCGGTCACGGTCGATGAGCTGGCGGAATTGCCCGGTATTGGTCGTTCCACAGCCGGGGCGATTGCCAGTATCGCCTACCAAAAGCGCGCCGCCATCCTGGATGGTAACGTCAAGCGCGTGCTAGCCCGTTATCACGCTGTGGAAGGTTGGCCGGGTCAATCTGATGTAGTAAGTCGCCTCTGGGAAATCGCTGAGGAATACACACCCAAAGGCCGCGCCAATCATTACACTCAGGCAATGATGGATATGGGCGCAACCCTGTGTACCCGCAGCAAGCCTAAATGTGAAATCTGCCCGTTACGTGAAGGCTGCATCGCCTACGCGCAAGGTAATCCGCAGGATTATCCAGGCAAGAAACCTAAAAAAGCCATACCGGAAAAAGCGGTGCAATTATTAATGCTACGCAATCCCTCAGGCGATTTACTACTGCAACAACGGCCCACGCAAGGTATTTGGGGAGGGCTTTGGAGCTTCCCTGAATTAGCAATAGATGCAGATGCCAGCGAATACGCGGCTGGATATTTCGGCAAAGTTATCGAAGTTGAGCGATGGGATAGCTATCGTCACACCTTTAGCCACTATCACCTCGATATCACGCCGGTACTGATTCAGTTAGCGAAAACTCCCCAGGCTATCGGTGAAGCTGCCACACACTGGTACAATCCACACCAACCCGATGCTTTGGGGCTGGCGGCACCTGTTAAAAAGCTGCTGGAAAAATTGGCGCAATTAGACCCGCGCACGACCGCTACCGCAAATGTAAACGCTAGATCCAAGCGCAAATCCTGATTGGCAGGCGTTGTGTAATCCCACTAAAGTGAGTTATTTCATGGCCAGAATGGTTTTTTGCCGCAAATATAAACAAGAGCTTGAGGGGTTGGATGTGCCTCCTTATCCTGGAGCCAAAGGTCAGGACATTTACAGCAATGTTTCTAAAAAGGCCTGGCAGGAATGGATGGCCCACCAAACCATGCTGATAAACGAGAAGCGCCTCAATGTTATGGACATAGGCACCAAGGTCTATCTTACTGAGCAAATGACTAAATTCCTCTCTGGAGAAAATTACGACCAGGCTGACGGTTATGTTCCTCCTTCAGCGGCGGACAATAAATAATCAGACTGCGCGAAATTCAGTTACCCATTGATAAAACTCGATTTTTTTTGCAGGCCAGTATTGACTCGCAAAACCCAAGCGGGTTTAATACGCGCCTCTTGCAGCAACCCTGCAACGACACGCCCAGATAGCTCAGTCGGTAGAGCAGTGGATTGAAAATCCTCGTGTCGGTGGTTCGATTCCGCCTCTGGGCACCATATTTAAAACCCGAAGTTCTTATGAGCTTCGGGTTTTTTATTTCTGCATACTTTTCCTTCGCCAGCATGTCTCTATGTTATCGGCCCGAATTCCGGGGACGGGTAACTTTACGAGGTGCTGTTATGCCTGAAGGTCCATCTCTGGTTATTCTGAATGAGCTGGCAGCGGACTTCGCTGGCAAAATAATTTTGCGCGCAGAGGGTAATAGCAAAATTGACAGGCACCGTTTGGTTGGACAAAAAATCAAATCCTTACGTACTTGGGGTAAGCATTTTTTGATTGAGCTTTCAGGGTTTTCATTGCGAATTCATTTTCTAATGTTTGGAAGCTATACCATCGATTCGCGAAAAGAACTCTCTCCACGATTAAGCCTGCAGTTTCCGGATAAGCGTGAACTAAATTTTTATGCTTGCTCGATAAAAATTATTGAAGGTGAATTAGACGAGTTTTACGATTGGCGTATCGATGTCATGTCCGACCAATGGGATCCGGCAGCTGCACGAAAAAAATTGCGTCAACAGCCGGGAACCTTAGTGTGTGATGCGCTGCTTGATCAAAATATTTTTGCAGGTGTGGGTAATATCATAAAAAATGAAGTTTTATTTCGTATTCGCGTGCATCCATTATCATCACTCGGCAATTTGCCAGCACCGAAATTGCGAGCCTTGGTTGAGCAGGCGCGAGCGTACAGTTTTGAGTTTCTCGAATGGAAAAAAGCCTACGTGTTGCGTGAACACTGGTTGGCTCACAATAAGCGCGTTTGTCCGCGCTGTAATCTTCCGTACGTGAAAGCATATTTAGGAAAAACGAATCGGCGCACTTTCTTTTGCGAGCGTTGCCAAAAAAAATATTAAAGGTATTGGTTGTTGTGATTGTTTCTTATGACTCCCATGAGCGCGCTTCATCTTTGGATGTTTTGCGAGGTATTGCGGTTCTAGGGATTTTATTTATTAATCTTTATTCTTTTGCGTTACCTACGGACTCGCGCGCAAGTCCGTTGCAATTAGATAATCCTTCTTCTCTGGACACATTTTTTTGGTATTTCCTCTCCGTTTTTGTTGATGGTAAATGCATTTCGTTGCTCAGCTTATGTTTTGGCGCAAGTCTCGGCTATTTTTCTCGTCGCCACGAACAAGGAAATTTGCAACACCGCCGTTTGTGGTGGTTAGGTATTATTGGTTGTTTGCACGGATATTTATTGTGGAGCGGCGATATTTTATTTACCTATGCATTAATGGGTTGGATTGCCTGGCAGTGGCGTGAGCTTAATCAACGGCAATTGGTAATTGTCGGCGCATTGTTAGTTTGTTCCCAAAGCGTTTTGCTTTTGCTACTGGCATTGTTGCCGGCAGGGTTCCATCAAGATTGGGCTTTTTATGCCACGACTGAATCAGTGAGTGAAGAAATGCAACAGTATCGCCAATCCTGGATAGAACAATTTTCTAGTCGTGCAACAGAATATTTTGGATTGCAGACGGCTGTTATTGTTAGTGGTTGGTCTAATTTGGGGCTAATGTTGATCGGCATGGCAATGGCTCGGCAAGGATGGTTCTCTTCAATATTCCATCACTCAATAAATAAATGGTTGTTGCTAACATTGCTGTCAGGTTTTGGTTTGGTATTTTTAAGTGTGTACATTGGTTGGTTAAAAGATTTTCCTGCATCCTACACATTTCTCTCAGGCGGAGCTATGCATTTACTGGGAAGTATGTTGATGGCAATTGGCTATGCGTTGCTCTGCATTCGTTACATTCATTCGAATTCATGCGGCTTGTTGTGTTTTTTAATGGGGCCAGTCGGAAAAATGGCGATGAGTTTATATATATTTCAGACAGCGGTGTGCACCTTTATTTTTTTCGGTTACGGTACTGGTTTATTTGCACATTTTAGCTTATCCCAATTGATGGCATTTGCAGGTTTTTTTAACGCCTTGCAAATTTTGCTGGCGCATTACTGGTTGCGTTATTTCAGTTTGGGGCCACTGGAATATCTATGGCGTCGGCTTGCGTATTAAAAAGCCTGGATGGTTTTTGCGGTTAAATTGCATTTGCTTTAGTTCTAAGCATAAATTCTTTTCATGACAATCTAATCCTATACAGAAATATTGGTGCGTTACACTTTTATAAATCGGGAAGTTATAAGAGTGAATTTTATGCGCAGTTACATACGACATCCCACATCAATTCCCATTCAGGTTTCTACCAGCGGTGAAGCAACTTCCTCCGTTAATATTTGCAACTTGAGCGCGGGTGGTTTGTGCTTTGTCACCGATCAGCCGGTAAAAGTAGGTGCTGTAGTTGATTTTGAAATCCCTGTGACAAAACCGGACTACCATGGTCGAGGCGTGATTGTTTGGCGACGTGAGCAAGGTGAAAAGCAATTTGAAGTAGGTGTCCGGTTTACCAGCGATGATGAATACTTTCGCACTCGCATGGTGGAGCAAGTTTGCCAGATTGAGGATTATCGCCAGCGTCTTGCGCTTAAAGGACGACAGTTAACCAGTGAGCAGGCTGCAATGGAATGGATCGCTCGTTATTCTGCAACTTTTGATCGGCAGGCACGGGAACAGGAATAAAAAAAACCGGCATGTGCCGGTTTT
>DATJLF010000038.1:0-7489 GCA_035490715.1 Cellvibrio sp. | reverse complement strand
GCTCGCATACATTGGTGGTTCGTGGTCCTAATGGCAAAGACGTTCCATTCGTCAGCAAATATGGTGATGCGGCCAATAAAACTGCTGCGGAATTAAATAAACTTGCCGGTGTTACTGCCACTGCCAACACTACGGCAACATTGTTTGCGAGTGACCCTTTAGCGGTGCCACCCAAAGTATTTACCAATAACGGATCATTTCGTTTAAATGGTGTGAATTTAACTTCCACCGGTGCGCCTGATATGACGGCAATGCGCGATGAAATTAACGAGCTAAGCACGTCCACGTTATCTGGCATCAGCGCCAGCCTGGATGAAGACGGTAATTTGATCGTGACATCTGCAACCGGAAGTGATTTATCGTTTGCGTTTGATATTGCAGGCGGTGTTGCAGAAGTGCAGGGCAGCCAGGGTATTCCCCAGGTATTAAATAATGCGACTGACGCGGTAAAAATTGGTGGTACTGTCAATATCACCATGCAAGAAGGTTATTCCATTGCGAGCAGTGCACCCACTGTACCCGTGTTTGGTGGAAGCATGTTCGGTTCGATTAACGTGCCTGGTTTTTTCACTCCAGTTCCGATTAATGCATTTGATCCGCTGGATCAAAAAACCTTTAACCATGCGACCTCTACCACCGTGTATGACAGCCTCGGTAATTCGCACGTCATGCGCCAGTATTTTGTAAAACAACCCTACGATATTGCTGACCCATCAACATCACCCAACCATTGGGTTATGTATGTGCAAATCGACGGGCAAAACGTGGGTGATCCTGATCCGACTTTACCGTCACCACAAAATACTGTGCCCACCATGGCTTCATTTAATTTGCACTTTAACCAGGACGGCAATATCGATCCGTTCATGACCGATTCCATGTTGATTTCCAACTGGACGCCATTGGGTGAAGACGGTCAACCGGTCGGTGCGCTTGGCCCATTGAACGTGTTGCAAGGTGGCAGTATTCCGGTTGCTGAACCACCAGCCAGCTCCAACTTTTTAATTGACCTTGCAGGCAGTACACAATTCGGTAGCGTGTTCGCCGTGGAAGAGCTGGACCAAAACGGTTACGCCACAGGTCGTTTGGCAGGCTTGGATATCAGCAACACGGGTATTGTGTTCGCGCGTTTTACCAACGGTGAAGCGCAAGTATTAGGGCAAGTTGCGCTCGCGAATTTCAGTAGTACCGAAGGGCTGAAACCGACAGGCGATACCATGTGGGCGCAAACGTTTGAATCGGGCGAAGCAATTATCGGTGCACCGGGTTCCGCGCAACTGGGTAATGTAACGGCAGGTGCAGTAGAAGAATCCAACGTAGATTTGTCAGAGCAACTGGTGAATTTGATTATTGCGCAACGCAATTATCAAGCGAACGCAAAAACCATTGAGACTGCAAATGCCACAACGCAAACCATCATTAACTTGAGATAATTTTTAAGTTAACTATTAAAGCGGCAAATAGCGGAAGCTCTTTGCCGCTTTCTATTTTTCTGTTTGAGCTACAATAAAAAAATCCTGTAATTTCAATCAATTAACTTCCACTCCAAGATTGGCACCGCTCTTGCAAAACTCCCGGTAATGGTAAATCCGCCAAAAAACTAGCGCATTTTTCTGCGTTAGCAACGGGAGTAACACGATTGTGGAAAGAGCACTTTTTATCGCAATGACTGGCGCCAAGCACAATATGCTGGCCCAGACAAACCGCGCCAATAACCTGGCCAACTTGAGCACCAGTGGCTTTCGTGCTGACTTCGAGCAGTCGCGCAGCATGGGTGTTTATTACGGCGAGGGTCAGCCGACGCGTGCATACGCAATGACGGAATCTCCACGCTCGAATTTCGAATCCGGCCCGATGATTACCACCAACAATTCCCTTGATGTCGCCATCCAGGGCTCGGGTTTTATTGCCGTACAAGCACCGGATGGTTCAGAGGCTTACACCCGTGCCGGTAATTTGGCGATAGACGCGAACGGTATGTTGCGCACCGCAAATGGTTTGCCGGTATTAGGTGCAGGCGGCCCGATTAATATTCCTGAAAATGAAAAAGTTCAAATCGGTTCCGATGGAATTATTTCCATGGTGGGTTTAGGGCAGGGGCCTGAAGCCATGGTGCAAGTCGGTCAAATTAAATTGGTTAATCCTGATGTGAAAGCCATTGAAAAAGGTGATGACGGTTTATTCCGCCAACGCGATGGTTTGAATGCGCAGCCCGCGGCTGAAGTGGTATTGCGCAGTGGCATGTATGAAGGCAGCAACGTCAATGCAGTGGAAGAATTTACGCAGATCCTCAGCCTTGCACGCCAATATGAAATGCAAGTCAAGGTAATGAAAACCGCAGAAGAAAATTCAGCAGCATCCAGCCAATTGTTACAAATGTCGTAATTTTTTTGATGCGTTTTATTCGTTGAACGCATTTTATTTGAGGAATACATCATGCACGCCGCGCTCTATGTCAGTAAAACCGGTTTGTCCGCACAAGATCGCCAGCTCACAACCATTTCCAATAACCTGGCAAACACCAGCACCATTGGTTACAAGCGTGATCGCGCCATCTTTGAAGATTTGCTGTATCAAAACCAGCGTCAGCCCGGTGCACAACAAACGCAAGACACTGAGTTGCCTTCCGGTTTGCAATTGGGTGCCGGTGTGCGTGTGGTGGCTACGCAAAAAGAATTTACCCAAGGCAATTTGCAAGTGACTGATCAATCGCTCGACGTCGCGATTGACGGGCATGGTTTTCTCCAATTTTTGCAGCCGGATGGCAGCATCGTTTATTCACGTAATGGCCAATTGCAAATTAATGGCGAAGGCCAGGTTGTGAATGCGGATGGTTTATTACTGGAGCCTGCGATTATTGTTCCCGAAGGCACTAATAAAATTACCATCGGTACCGACGGCACAGTCAATGGCTTTACCAACGGCCAGGTAGAACCACAACAATTAGGCACCATCACAATGGTGGATTTTGTTAACCATTCCGGATTGCAACCGATTGGTGGCAATTTATTTGTAGAAACCGTGGCGAGTGGTAATCCGGTACAAGGTACACCGGGTGAAAATGGAATGGGCGTACTCAAGCAAGGTATGTTGGAAAATTCCAACGTGGATATCGTTGAAGAAATGGTGAATATGATCACCACCCAGCGCGCTTACGAAATGAATTCAAAAGTGGTTTCAACAGCAGACCAAATGTTGCAGTTCATTACGCAGAACCTGTAAATGTTTTTTTAGTATTCCATTCAGTATTAATGTGAGTAACAACATCATGGCCCGACAAATCAGTTTCACACTCATCAAGTTTGTTAGCGTGGCATTAACGCTAATGACCCTGAGTGGTTGTGCCAACAACAAACCTATGGCAGATGATCCGGACTATGCGCCTACCATCGCTGCCAACATGCCCGTGCCGCAACGCACGGAAGGTTCGCTGTATCAGGATACTTACGGCATCAGTTTGTTTAATGATCGCAAAGCACTTTACGTGGGCGATGTGATTACCGTGACCCTCAGCGAACGCACGGTGTCAAGAAAATCATCCGGAGTAAATACCAGTAAAAATAGTGGTGTGGAATTTAATGCAGGTCCGTTACTGGGCGTTAACCCTACAATAAAGGGCAACGAATTGACCACTAACCTGGAGCAGGAAAGAAGTTTCAATGGCAGTGCAGATGCGGATCAGAGCAACAGTTTGCAAGGTAACATCACAGTGACTGTGGCAGAAATTTTACCGAATGGAAATTTAATTGTGCGTGGTGAAAAGTGGATTACTTTAAACCGTGGCGATGAATTCATTCGCATTAGCGGGATTGTGCGCCCGGAAGATATAGCCCCGGATAACACCATTGTTTCTACGCGCCTTGCGAATGCAAAAATATCTTATAGCGGTAGCGGTGAATTAGCGAGCACGCAAAAAATGGGTTGGTTATCACGTTTCTTTAACAGCGGCATGTGGCCACTCTAACGCACTACTTTTTTTGAATTTTTTGAGGTTTATATGCGTAACTTTCATCGTGTGCGTAATGTTGGTTGGTTAATGGTTTGCGTGTTTATGTTGTTGGGCGGCACTGCCGCTCAGGCCGAGCGCATTAAAGATATTGCGAGTGTTGCAGGAGTACGTGCAAACCAGTTGGTGGGTTATGGTCTTGTCGTGGGGTTGGATGGAACCGGTGACCAAACCACACAATCACCATTCACCGTGCAATCATTTAATTCCATGTTGAAACAGTTTGGTATTACGGTGCCGGAGGGCGCACGCATGCAAATGAAAAACGTGGCTGCGGTGATGATCCAGGCGGAATTGCCCGCGTTTGCAAAACCGGGCCAAACTATTGACGTTACCGTGTCGTCCATCAGTAACGCAAAAAGTTTGCGCGGCGGCAGTTTGTTAATGACTCCGCTCAAAGGTTTGGATGGCAAAGTGTATGCAGTGGCGCAAGGTAATTTGGTTGTGGGTGGGTTGAGTGCATCCGGTAGCGATGGTTCAAAAATTACCGTGAATATTCCCAGTGCGGGCCGTGTACCTAACGGCGCAACCGTTGAACGCATGGTGGAAACGAATTTTGCCGGTGGCCAACCCATTATTTTTAATTTGCATCGCGCGGATTTCACCACTGCAAACCAATTAGCTAAAAGCATTAATGCGATGCTTGGGCCTGATGTTGCACGTCCGCTCGACGCAGTATCCATTATGGTGAATTCGCCGGCGAATCCGGCGCAACGCGTGGATTTTATTTCCATGTTGGAAAATGTAGAGGTCACACCCGGTGAAGAAGTCGCGAAAGTGATTATTAATTCGCGCACAGGAACTATTGTCGTTGGCAAAAATGTGCGTGTGTCTCCGGTCGCCGTTACTCACGGTAGCCTCACCGTTTCTGTGGCAGAAAGTTTAACCGTGAGCCAACCGAATGCGTTAGCGGACGGGCAAACCGTGGTAGTGCCGAGCAGTAATGTTAAAGCGGAAGAAGAAACCAATCCGATGTTCAAGTTTGCCCCCGGCGCAAACCTGGACGATATCGTTCGCTCTGTTAACAATGTCGGTGCATCACCCAGCGATTTAATGGCGATATTGGAAGCCTTAAAAGAATCGGGCGCACTGAAAGCAGAATTAGTGGTGATCTAAATGTTACCTGTGGATACTAACGCAGCGATTCCCCAAGTTCAGGATACTTACCTGAATGCCAATTCACTTGATCCGGTGAAGGCGATGGGGCGTGCGAAAGATCCGCAAGCCTTACGTGAAATCGCGAAAAAATTTGAAGGCATGTTTGTACAACAGATGTTGAAAACCATGCGTGAAGCCAATGATGTATTTTCGCAAGGTAATTATTTTGACAGTAGCACCACTCGTTTTCACCGCGACATGCTTGACCAGCAAATGGTATTAAACCTTACCAGCGGCCGCGGAATCGGCCTGGCTGATCATTTTTATCAACAAATGATGCAGGCGTATGGCTCGGGTATGAAATCTGAAACCGATGCCGGCAATGCAATGGACGGTCGTTTAACTGCGCCCGTACAACACCGCGAATCCGCAAGAGAAAATTTTGCAAATTCAAATGATGAAGTGTATGCAAACGATCTGGAGCAATTGAATTCCTGGGTTGCCGATTTCATGCGCATGAGCGATAGCTCGGAGTATCGCACTGCAATGGATGCAGAACAGGCACAATCAGGTATTACCCCGGTTAATCATGCGTATATTCCCGCGTTATTGGCCAAACCCCAACTGGTCAGTGCTCGTGCCAGTCACAAAGCCAGTGTGAGTGACTCACAAGAAAATTTTGTCAGCATGTTGAAACCCCATGCCGAGAAAGCCGCTGCTGAATTGCAAATCAGCCCGGATGTACTGATCGCTCAGGTTGCATTGGAAACCGGTTGGGGGAAACACGTTATTCATGATCAGCGCGGCGAGAACAGTTTTAACCTGTTTAATATCAAGGCCCATTCAGGTTGGCGCGGTGACAAAGTGAATGTAACTACCCTGGAGTATCGCGATGGTATTGCGGCAAATGAACGCGCTGACTTTCGTAAATATGCAGATTACTCACAAAGTTTTTCGGATTACGTGAGCCTTATGAAAAACAATCCGCGGTATCAGCAAGCCCTGGATGCCGGTAAAAATTCATCAGCCTATGCGGATGCATTGCAATCTGCCGGCTATGCGACTGATCCCTATTATGCGAAGAAAATAAAAAGCTTGTTGAACACGGTGCGCGCTGTGGGTGAATTGGCACAGTCTGCACAAACCTTTATTTCCACTACGGCTACCAGTGGCCGGAAAATAGCGGAGTAATCCTATGTCCGGAATTCTCTCTAACGCCATTTCCGGTTTGCAGGCGAGCCAAAATGCGCTACGTACTGCCGGCCATAATATTTCCAATGCGAATACTGCCGGTTACACCCGCCAGGAAGTTAATTACGCGACTCGTCCGGAACAATACATTGGCAGTGCCGGCTTCATCGGTTCAGGTGTTAACACTACTTCCATTGAGCGCGTGGTAAACGAGTTTGTAACGGCGCAGATGCGTCTGGATACCACTACCTTTAATCAGCTGAATACCTTCAATTCAAACATTGGTAAAGTCGATAAGTTATTCTCTGACACAAGCACCGGTTTGTCGGGCGCGTTACAGAATTTTTTTGCTGCTATGCAGAATGGTGCCAATGATCCGGCTTCCACTCCTGGCAGACAATTAATTGTTACCGAAGCAGATAGCCTGAGCACACGCTTTAATAATTTGTATCAGCGCCTTGCTGAAATTGAAAAAAGTATTAATAGCGAAGTTAAAACAGTCACATCACAAGTCAGTTCGCTGGCCAAGTCTATTGCCGCGTTAAACCAATCCATTGCTGAAAAAGCCGCATCCGGTAATGGCAATATGCCGAATGATTTGCTGGACAAGCGCGACGAAGCCTTGCGCGAATTATCGGAATTGGTTTCCATTCAAGTCGTTAAGCAAGACGGCGGAGACATGAATGTATTTATTGGTAATGGTCAGCCTTTGGTTGTTGGCATTGCAGTAAGTAGTTTTAACGTCACTAACGATGGCGCAATTCAAATTATCAGTAAAGGTTCTGCGACTGATATCACGGACGATATCACTGGCGGCAAGCTGGGCGGCTTATTGAGTTTTCGCGAACAAGTGCTTTATCCATCCATGAATGAAATGGGTCGTATTGCCGTGGCCATGGCGGACGAATTTAATACGCAACAACAACAAGGCCTGGATCTGGATGGCGATTACGGTCAACGTATTTTTGGCGATATTAATGATCCGAATAGTGCAAAAAACCGGGTCGTCCACGGTAATAATGCATTACCTGCAGACCGGAGTTTGTCAGTTACTATTGATAACATTAACGAATTAACTATCAGTGATTATCAATTTGATATTCTTCCAGGCTCATCCAATTACGTGATTACACGTTTAAATGACAACACTGTTGTTAATCAAGGCACCTTGAATGGTATTTACCCTACCAGCAT
>DATJLF010000037.1:0-21136 GCA_035490715.1 Cellvibrio sp. | reverse complement strand
GTTTATGAGCCCGTTTTCGATCCGCAGGAACCTGCCTATTTACCAGGGTCAACCTGGTTCCCGGAACCTGCTTACGACCAGCAACCTGTCGATGGTCAGGATCCTTCTTATCCCGAGGAACCGGCCTCTCAGGAACCTGTTGATTCCCCAGGATCAGATTCCCAAGACCCAAATTCTCAGGAGCCAAATTCCCAAGAGCCTATAGAGGCAGATGAAATTGGCCATGCGCTAATGCAGGAGCGGAATATCAGTTTGAAGTGGTTTTCCAAAGCGGGTCAGGGCGGCGACCGCTTTTTATTCACCCTTGAGGAAGCCAGAAAGGCGGTACGCGCCGATCAGGGCGGTGTTTACATCATGATCGGCGATGCCAAACCCGGCTCAAAAAAGCCGGGCGGGGTGTGCGCCTCCTGTACGAAAGACTGTGTGTTAAAAGTGGGTATTGCCGAAGAATTCCGTAGTCGCTTTGCCAGCTATCTGGCGCCGGGAAATCGGTGGCCCAATCAATGTTCATGGGGCAATTTGCGCGTATACATGGCTGACATTGGTGGTTTTTACAGCCTTGATCGTTACGTGGAACGTGCGTTGGACAGGTTGCTGAGAAAACATGGCTACAGTTTGCCCGGTGGGCGTCCCGTAAAACCCCAGCGGGTTAATTCAAAAGTAGTGATTCACAATGTGCTGCCGACCCAGTCGGCACTGCTTGCGAATGTGCGCAATAAGGTAGCGCAAAACCGGTTGCCGCTGGATTCTGGCACCAGCTATGAATTCGGAAGTAGCTCAAGAAAGCCGTGTTCCTGTCAATCGGTTAGGACTTGCTCATGCCAATCCGGCCGTGGATGCTCCTGTAAATCAGGTAGTACTTGCTCCTGCCAATCGGGTGGGCAGCGCGCGTCAGCGGGCAAATCCTGTTCTTGCAAATCCTGTTCTGGCCAAAGTGGTGGCATCGGTGAAGGCTGCAGAAACTGTGGTTCAACGCCTTGCCAATGCGGTTCAACCTGTGGGCCTTCGTGCTCTTGCGGTCGCTGCAAAAAAACGCGCGCGGGTATTACCAGTGGGCAATGGCTGCGGCGGGGTAACAAACTACAGGTCATGGGAGTCAGGCCATGATTATCGACTCCCATTGTCACGGTGTAGCTGGCTTCGGGTTGATGGACCCCTGGAATAGTGAATCCCTGCTGGATCGTTACCTGATGCGTGCCAAAACAGCGGGCATTACCCACAGTGTCGTGTTTGCTAATTTTCACGATGATTACGCCAGTGCCAATCACGCGGTGGCGAATTTTGTCCGTCGCCAGCCACAGCGGTTGATGGGGCTGTGTTACCTGCATGCCAAACGCGATAAAGGACGCATCTTCCGGATGCTTAAAACCGCGGTGGAGGATTACGGTTTTGTCGGCATTAAAGTGCATCGGCATGATGCCCGCATCACCGCCGAAATTTGCGAGGCGGCGCGGGTATTTCGTGTGCCGGTGTTGTATGACGTGGAAACTGAACTGGATGTATTGGATTGGTTAGCGCGGGATTATCCGGATCTGAATTTTATTGTGCCGCACCTCTCCAGCTTTGCCGAAAAGTGGCAATCGCAAACGGCATTTCTCAAACGGCTGGAGGCGTACCCGAATTTGTATACCGACACTTCCGGTGTGCGATTTTTTGATTTGCTGATGCGGGTAATTGAACGCTGCGGGCCAAAAAAATTATTGTTCGGCACCGATGGCCCCTGGCTTCACCCCGGTGTGGAACTGGAAAAGATCAAAGTAATGGGGCTGTCGCCCGTTGACCGCGCGCTGGTGTTAGGGGGAAATTTCTTACGGTTAACCGGGTTGAAGACACCCGGCCCACGATCCGCAGAAAATCAGGTGAAACGGGTTGTGGTTTTTTGATGCGGGTCGCCTTGATCAGGATGCTTCACGACGGGCCGCACGGCGTAGTTGCAGGGTGCGGTCAGTCACCCCCAACCGTTGCGCCGCTTGTTGTAGATTGCCGGCGGCTTCATCCACGGCGATGCGGATCGCAATTTCCTCGGCCATCCGGCTCACATCTTTCAGGCCAGCACCGTCCATCAAACCGCGTTTAATGGCCAGTTCAAAATTGCCCTGATGCCATACGGAATGGTTTTGGAACCAATGTTCACGCTCATCCGGTGGAATGCATCCCAGGGTGATCATTCCCTTGCCCGCATGGCGGCATAGCAGGCGAGTGACAACCTGGCGCAGATCACGAATGTTTCCGGGGTAGCTCCGGTTCAGCAGGTATTCCTCCACTGCGGTATCCATCATCAAAGGATGATGGCCGGCGTGGTTATGGGTATTAAGAAAGTATTTGGCGAGGTGCAACACATCGCCAGCACGTTCGCGCAAGGGCGGCAATTGACAAACAAAGCTGGCAAGGCGGAAGTAGAGGTCAGCACGAAATTCGCCTTTTTGTACCTGAGCCCATAAATCGCGATTAGTGGCGCAAACCAAACGGAAAGAGGTGCGGTGCCAGGTATTGCCGCCCACGCGTTTGAAGGTTTGCTCCTGGATCACACGCAGCAACTGTGTTTGTAAATGCAACGGTAACTCGCCAATTTCGTCCAGGAATAATGTGCCCTGGTCTGCTAATGCAAATGCGCCATCCCGTGCGGAAACAGCACCGGTAAACGCACCGCGCTCGTGGCCAAAAAATTCGCTGCCGGATAATTCGGGGGTGATGGTACTGCAATCCAGAATGACCAATTCTTTTTTACGCTGGCGATCATCCAACTCATGGATCAAGCCGGCAACCAATTCCTTGCCAGTACCGCTCTCGCCCTGCACCAGAACGGAGGCCTCGGTAAAGTGTGCGATCTCTACCAATTGGCGCAAGGTGTTCTTCCACACGCTACTCTCACCGACCAGGCGATCTTTTACATAGGGTAGATCCAATAATTTTTCCACCGCGTCCCAGCGCTGGATGCGTGCAAGCATTTCATCAATAGAGTCCTGACTATCACTCATCGCCATAATATCGCTGGCCCCGGCATGCATGAGCTGGCGTGCATAGGCGGCCGGTAATTTGCCGTTATGAATAACCAATAAATGACGGGCGGACACGGGATAAATAGATTGCAGTTGGGAATCCACGTCGGCGGAAGGTTCGTCGAGAATAAGAACCCCTGTGCCTTCGGTGCCAATGCTATCAACCGGTGTTATTTCAACACCGTTAGTAGTCAAACGAGAAAAAATGCTTTCGCCGAAACTTTTTTCGTTGGCAAGGTTGCACGCCCACACGTGAAGAGTCACGGTAACCTCCCTTTCCTTGATGATTGAACTGCAAAGAACCGGTTTTACTGCGTTTTTTTGCGACCTGCAGATACATCCTGGCTAAATACAAACAAATTACCGAACGCTGGAGCAGTGTAGGGGTGCCTGGTTGTTATTGTTAAAAAAACAAATCGCAACAACGCGGATGCAGAAAAATTTCCTTTTAATGACGTGAGAATTTCCTTTTGCGACTGCAAAAAATGCCGCGGTTGTTGCGTGGGGGTAAAGAGCATTTTTTATGGATCTGCGACAGAATTGCTGTGATTTTTTACCAGCATCGCCATCGCTTTTTTCACAAAAAATGGTTTGGCCTGCGACTTATCATCCATCGACCCGTGTTGGCGTTGATGTCATAAACGTTTCGTGGCGAAGTGCCTAACAATTTCTCGCGTCGCCGCAAATCCTGTCTAAACTTGGTTAAGCCTTAAAACAACTGTTCAGGGAATTATCATGAAAAATAAGTCTAATTTGTTCCTGTTGTCTTCCTTAACCCTTGCGCTGCTTGGCTTGCAAGGTTGTGGTGGCGGGGACGGTACCGAGAAAGCGCCTGAACCCAAGGCTGCCGATGTGTATCAGGTGGGAACCCACCCGCGTTTCGATCCGATTATTTCTGACCTGCCATTCAATACCGATATTATTTTTGCCAGACCGCGTGCAGCAGATGGCACTCCGCTTGAATTTGATGGTACTGCAAACCTTGGCGCTCCCACTGACCCTGTGCGTGCAACGATGAATCAAATGGATGGCTTCTCTTCCTCCGCTTTTTTTGATGTGCTAATGAGCGGTGACATTAATCCCGCTAGCGCAGTTGCCGGAAAGACAGTGTTCCTTGTTGAGTTGAATGCTAATGGTAAAGATGCCCTGGACCCTGCCAATATCGTAGGTGTGACCGGCCTGGCGAGTTTTGATGTGCAAGTCGTTTCGCTGGATGGCGGCACCAATAACACGTTGCGCATTCGCCCTACCAAACCCTTGAAATCCAAAACCAAATATCTGGTGATCCTCACCAATGATTTGAAAGACGGTGCTGGTTCTGCGCTGACTCGCTCCTGGAGTTACAACGCCCTGCGTGATCCGGGTTATGAAACCCTGACCGCTTTGGTGCCAGTACGCAATGCGATTGTGGGTTGGGAAACTATCGCCAGCGGCTTCCTGGCGGCGGCGAGTAGTGGCCAGTTGACCCAGGCCGCTGCGAAAGAAAAACTGGTGCTGACTTACACCTTTACCACTACCGATCCTGTTGCGCCGCTGGTTGCGATGGCTGCCCCACGTGCGGCGATTGCGAGTGCACAGATTCAGGCGGGCACAGCGCCATCCACTGCTGTGGCAAATGCAGTACAACTGGATTCCATGAATTTGCTGCCGAATCCAAAGCCACGCGACCTGGGAATTTCTGCGTTAACCGGTATTGATTTCAATACCTTTAGCCCCGCACTCGCTGCGAACGTTGGCAAGCTGTACACCGGCTACATCAAACTGCCGTATTACCTAACGGCGGGTAACGGTATGGACTTTGAGTACTTGAAACGGAACTGGAAGCCGGATTTAACCTTGGCCGGTGCCATGGGCAGAACAATCCCTGCTGATGTTGATGGCAGTTACAACGTGACCTATCGCTATCCGTTTGCGGCGAAAACCGGCGATGAATCCATTCCATTGCAAATAACATTGCCAAATGAGACTGGAACGGCAAATTGCGGCCTCACGTATGCAGCGACCGGTTACCCCACGGTGATTTATGTTCACGGCATCACCAGTGACCGTGCCTCGGTCATTGCGCTGGGTCACACGCTGGCAAGTCGTTGCATCGCGACTGTCGCCATTGATTTACCGGTTCATGGTGTACCGGCTAACAGCGCATTGGTTAATCTGCTGAACGTTGAAAAGAGCAAGGCGATATCCTTCTCTGCGTTGTACGGCGCGAATGCCCCGCATGAACGCCACTTCAATGTGGCAGGTTCCGGCGGAGCGCCTGCGTTTATGAATTTTGCTGCACCCGGGACGACGGATGGCTCGGGCGCGCAATTTATTAACCTGGCGTATTTGCCCAACACGCGCGACAACAATCGGCAGGCGGTGATGGACCTGCTAAACCTGAATGCCAGCCTCGGCAATGTGCACACTGAAATCCTCAAATCGATGAATGTGGGGTTGGATCTTAATCGGGTGTATGTGGTGGGTGTATCCCTTGGGGGAATTCTGGGGAGCGTGTTTACTACGGTAAACCAGATTGCTATCGCGAATGATGCCCAGGCCGGACTGACTTCCAACCTGAAACCCATCCGCGGCCTGGTAACTAGTGCGGCGGGTACGCAAGTCGCTCAGGTACTGGTAAATTCCGCTACCTTCGCGCCAATTATTAATGGCGGGTTAGGCAACAGCGGAGTGAATGTCGGCACCACTAATTACGAACGTTTCCTCTATGCAGCGCAAACGGCGATGGATTCCGGTGATCCGGTTAATTTTATGGAGACGCTGGCTAAACTGGGTGTGCCGACGCTGGTGCAACAAATCAATAATGATGCGGTTATTCCGAATGGCGCGGCCGGTGCGCCGTTAATGGGAACCAGTGCAATGGCGAGTTTGCTCGGTGCCACTCAATTAGGGCTTGGTACAACGCAATTAGGGCGCGGTTATGTCAAACACACTGCCGGCGGACACACATCACTGCTTCGTCCCGAAGGTGGAGCACCGCAGGTAACTGCGGAATTGCAAACCCAGGTAGTTACCTTTGTATTGGGTAATGGCAATGTCTCGGTTGGGGGTGGAGCAGCAGGAAATATTGAGGCACCTGCCAATTAATTTTTTGTCTGGTGTGCGTAAATGACGTAAAGATCACATAAGCCCCGGTTCTTCCGGGGTTTATTTTTGCGAAAGAATTTACGCCGCTCTGGCGCAATAACTGCTTAGGGATAAGGTAAACTGCCGCCACTTTTTGGCAGCCAGCTGTATTGATGAGTTATTGGTTATGACCCCACGTAATTATTTATACCTGTTAAAAAAATACGACGAGTATCAAGCACAGCTCGAACGCTTGCTGGAATCGATTGTGACTTCACTTTCCCCCAATAAATTGGAAACTTCCGACGACCAACTGAAAGAAGCAGTGAAGCGCCTGCACGATTCCTATCCGTTTGTGGAATTAATTTATTGCCTGGATGAAAAAGGTATTCAGACAACCGAATCCGCTGCATCACCCACCGTGCCTGACCCAAAACGGCGCGAGCCTGGTTTGGGATCGGATCGCAGTAACCGCGTTTATTACAGCAAGGCGCGCGATAACGCCGCCACCGCGACTGTGACCCAACCTTATCTTTCCAGCGCAACTCACCAGTTGGCAATTTCGGCCGTGCAACGCTTTGTGGATGAGAGCCATAAAACCCGCTATCTGGTCATTAATTTCAATTTGGAAAAATTAATTATCTTTTTGAACGGCGATAGTTTGCGCCGTGTTGTGCATCCGATATTCCAGGTGGTCTACGGAATTATCGGTGTGATGCTAGTCATTGTTTCTGCGCTGTTATTATTTTCGGCGGGACAAGCGCTTTATGAAATGTTGCACGAGCACACCAATACCGCCACCCAGGCGTTCCAGTCCGTCATTCTGGTGACCTTGGGGCTCGCTATTTTTGATTTGGGTAAAACGATATTGGAAGAAGAAGTGTTGTTGCATAAAGATATCCATCACACCGATTCCACACGTCGTACCATTGCACGGTTTATGTCGGCGATTGTGATTGCTGTATCGATTGAATCGTTATTGTTGATGTTTAAATCGCTACTCGGCGATGCGTCCCATTTGAACTCAGCTGTACACATGCTGTTTGCAGCAGTGGCGTTATTAGTCGGGTTGGGTGCGTACCTTAAACTGACCGGCGAAAAGAAATAACGCGTTATAGGTGTCTATAAATGTCTCGCAATGGTTGTTGAAAAATCATTGCTCAAATAAGACAGCGTAAAACGATCATTCAAAAAGGATTCAGTGTGAACACAAAAAATAAAACTGCATTTGTTTGCAATGAATGCGGTGCGGATTACAAAAAATGGCAAGGCCAATGCACTGAATGTAATGCATGGAATTCCATTACCGAAGTTCGCCTGGGCCCAACACCATCAAATCGTTCTGCAAAATTTGAAGGTTATGCGGGCGGCGCATCCGGCAATAAAATCCAGACGCTTGCTGAAATTGCATTACAGGATGTGCCGCGTTTTACCAGCGGTACCGGTGAATTTGACCGTGTTCTCGGTGGTGGTTTTGTACCTGGGTCAGTGGTGTTGATTGGCGGAAATCCCGGTGCTGGTAAATCTACATTACTGCTGCAGACGCTCTGCAACCTGGCCCGTACCATGCCCGCGCTTTATATCACTGGCGAAGAATCCTTGCAGCAAGTTGCCATGCGCGCGCAGCGTTTGGGATTACCCACTGATAAATTGCAAATGCTCAGTGAAACGAGTGTGGAATCTATTTGCGCAACGGCGCAACAAATTGCCCCGAAAGTCATGGTGATCGATTCCATCCAGGTAATGCACATGGAAGATATTTCTTCTGCACCCGGATCAGTTTCCCAAGTGCGCGAAAGCGCGGCCTACCTTACACGTTTCGCCAAGCAAACAGGCACTGTGTTGATTCTGGTGGGGCACGTTACCAAAGACGGTTCACTCGCCGGGCCAAAAGTATTGGAACACATGATCGATTGTTCCATTTTGCTGGAGGGCGATAATGACTCCCGGTTTCGCACACTACGCGGGAATAAAAATCGTTTTGGTGCAGTGAATGAGTTAGGGGTATTTGCCATGACCGAGCAGGGCATGCGCGAAGTCAATAATCCGTCTGCCATTTTTTTACAGCGCGCAGAAGATGCTGCACCCGGTTCTGTCGTGATGGTGATGTGGGAAGGTACACGCCCATTATTGATAGAAATCCAGGCACTGGTGGATGACAGCCATCTTGGCAATCCGCGTCGTGTTGCAGTGGGGATGGATCAAAATCGGTTAGCCATGTTGTTGGCAGTATTGCATCGCCACGGTGGAATTATGGTGGGTGACCAGGATGTATTTGTGAATGTGGTGGGCGGTGTAAAGGTAATGGAAACCAGCGCTGACCTTGCTGTACTGCTGGCGATTGTTTCCAGCTTTCGCGACCGGATTTTACCGCAGGATTTAATTGTGTTCGGTGAAGTGGGGTTGTCCGGCGAAATTCGCCCTGTACCGAGCGGCCATGAACGTTTGCGCGAAGCGGCGAAGCATGGCTTCAAACGCGCAATAGTGCCCTTTGCCAATGCTCCGCGTGAAAAAAACGTAGGTATTGACGTTGTTGCGGTGAAAAACCTGCAAGAAGCGTTGAACGCTTTATAGATTAAATGACTTTGGCGCAAGAGATTGTCCGCTTCAGGAATTAAAATAGAAGTCGAACAATGAAAAATATTCAGTTAGATCACCGTGATCACATACCCTCACTCAAAAAATATCCATTGTGCTACCTGGCGCACGATATAAGTGCACCTATGAATATTGGAAGTTTTTTCCGAATAGCTGATGCTCTCGGCGTCGAAAAAATATTCTTAACGGGTAGTTCAATAACTCCGCCAAATCCAAAAATCAAAAAAGCATCGCGCTCTGCGGAGAAATATGTTCCATTTGAGTATGAGCGCAACCCTATGGTAGTGATAAACAGATTAAGAGGGTTAGGCTATAAAATGGTGAGTCTTGAAATGACCTCATTGAGTACAGACATAAGGCACTTTTCTGTGTCTGGTGAAGAAAAAATATGCCTCATTCTTGGATCTGAAGAGTCAGGAGTTTCTCAAGAACTTCTTAACGTTTCTGATGTTTCTGTTCATATTCCAATGCTGGGTCACAATTCATCAATGAATGTCGCTAATGCGTGCTCAATCGCGACTTATGAACTGATGGGAAAATACAAGGAAGGTTAATCTTGCCGTTGCAGCTCGATAACACGGCGATCCAAATGGCGAATTTTTTCTTCTGCTGAACGGAAATTGGGAAAACTGTAAAAGAGTTCGTCCAGGCTTCCATCCTGCTGTGCAACGGATAATCCCCGCTCAATACGCTTCGCGAGCGCGTGATGTTTTTTATTCAGGAAAAAATAAATGGGTTGTGGATAATGGATCAATAAATTTTTTTCCATCACCAATCCCAGATCGCCATAAACTTTTAATTCATGTTCAATTTCCTGCAGGCTGCGCGCCATGTAATCAAAACGCTTCAACGCCAGCATGCGGAACATATTGTCGAATGCATAGGAAGTCACCATTGGTAAATCGTTAAAGTTATAGACCTGGGTGTCGCTCCAATGAAGTCCGGTGCCAATTTTAAATTTCTGCAAATCCATTAATGTTTTTACTTTATCAAACCGGGCCTGATCGTCAGCTCGAATTAACAACACGCGATATTCATTGATGCCGCGCAATAAATTAACTTTGACGGGAACCAGCTCTTGCTCGCGTTCTTTATTGCTGCTGCTCCACATTAAATCGACCGCACCTTGTTTAACCAGCAAGCGATAGCGCTCTCGCCCCAGCGCTTGGTTGTAATGGGTAATTTTGTATTCCACTTCGTTAATTGCTTCGGGGGAGTCGGGGGGTGTTGCTGTTTTATCCAGTGCTAGCTGCAACAATTTTTCGTAATAAATACCTGTGGTCTCTGGCTCCATAGACCCCAAAGGAGGAATAATCAGGGGTATTGGTTGGGCTGCATGGCACAGAGTCCCAACCAATACTACGAATGCGCAAAGTGCGCGCGCGAACGTCAACATAGTGTCTACAACATCATTGTTCGTTTTCAACTAGCGTGAGCAGTTCGTACAACAAGGTTTTGTCGGCGGGTGTATCGGGCTGGAACTCAAAGCCTAAATGCTGCTCGCGCACATGAATCAACCGGCCATGCAAGTTCAAGAGTTTTTTGTTGGATGCAACCAGATTTAATTCTTCCAGTTGGATGTGTACTCGCAATGCATCGCCTTTTTGCAGCAAGTGCTCGCTCAAAATAACCAGCCGCGCCCCGGATTCAGAAAGATCCAGTACGTGGGCTTCCCAACTTTTGGTGGAATATTGCAATTCGGCGTAGGCACGTAATGGAAAACGCGCATGTCTGCGTTTATCAGCGTTATTAGCCGCATTGTTCGCATCATTGTCGGCTGGTTGGTTGCTCATTATTTCTATCGACTCCGCTGGGTTGGTGGACGAATTACCAAAGCTGGAATTAATAATCACTCATTAGTTCATTGAGCTCACGTTCTGTTGCATTGGCATCGCCCAGGTTTAATTCAATCAGGCGACGCAGATGGCTTACGCTGTCGATATCAATAGTGGTACACATCAAACCGGTTTGATTGTGATGCTGGTGCGAAACGCTGACCGTCATCGCAATCGAAGTGTTATCTGAAAGCAGGATTTTCACCAAAATCGGCAAATCTGTTTTGACCTCCGGCGGAAGTTGTTGCTGGATCAATAAACCCTTCAGGGAAATGTCCAGCAAGCTCGCACGCCAGTGGTAATTGCCTTGCGCCAATTCAACATGGGCGTCAAACAGGACACGGCTGAATTTGCGACGCTCTTGCGCGCCTTGTGTTTTTGGTGTGTTGCTCATAGTCAGGTTGGAAATCACTGCAAAAGGTTATGCTGTTCAGTGTAGACGGCGCTAGCCGTTTCGCCATGATCAGCGCCATGCAACAGATGTAACCGATCCTCATTGTATTTGCCTGCCGTTGGGGCCAACGCCTATAATCCCGCCCGCTTTTATTTGCTGGCTCATTCCACTAACAGACTGATTCCTATGACAGATTTTCGTATCGGCATCGACCTTGGCGGCACCAAAACCGAGGTAATCCTGCTCAATGGCGATAGCCAGGAGCTGTTCCGTACCCGCATTCCTACCGTGCGTGACGACTATAGTGCGACCCTGAATGATATCGCTGGTTTAGTGGCGCAAGCTGAAGCAGCGGCAGGTCAAGTCAACCTGCCGGTGGGTATTGGTATTCCCGGTACAGTCTCGCGCAAAACCGGCTTTGTAAAAAACGCGAACTCCACCTGGTTGAATGGCAAACCCTTTCAGAAAGATTTATCCAATTTTTTAAAACGCGATGTCAAAGTGACCAACGATGCCAATTGTCTGGCCGTGTCTGAAGCGACCGATGGTGCTGGTCGTGGTTACGATTTGGTATTTGCCGGCATTATCGGCACTGGCTGCGGTGCAGGCGTCGCTTACAAAGGTCAGCCTATTGTTGGCCCCAACGGTGTGGCGGGTGAGTGGGGACACAATCCATTGCCTTGGACATCGGACGCCGATTTGAATGCGCGTCCTTGTTATTGCGGTAAAGCGGGTTGCCAGGAAACTTTTTTATCGGGCACCGGTTTGTGTCTTTCCTATCAATTAATCACCGAAGAAAAATTAAAAGGCCACGAAATTGTGACATTGGCCGAGCAAGGCGATGCCGTTGCACGCGAAGTGCTGGCTAATTACTTTGATCAACTCGCACGTGGCCTTGCGACCATTATTAATGTAATGGACCCGGATGTGATTGTGTTGGGTGGAGGTGCATCCAATATCGCGGCGATTTATACCGAAGTCCCTAAATTACTGCCTCACTACGTATTCGGTCGTGAGTGCGATACACCGATTGTACCGGCCGTGCATGGTGACTCCAGCGGTGTGCGTGGTGCCGCCTGGTTAAACCCAATTGTGTAGGTTGAGCATGATCTCGAACAATAAAAAACCCATCCGTTATTGGATGGGTTTTTTATTGTTTATTTTCACCAGTTTCGCGCAAGCGCAGGTGAAACCGGAGCGGATTGCGTCACTAAATATTTGTATTGATCAATTACTGTGGGAGTTGGTACCCCATGAAAAATTGGTGTCAATCAGTTACCTCACTGCTAATCCGGTTTGGTCCCCCATTGCAGAACAAGTAAAAGGTGTGCCGGTAAACCACGGCCTCGCAGAAGAAATCGTACCTTTAAAACCGGATGTGATTTTCGCGGGTGAGTTTGATCAACGCAGCCCCATTGAATTACTGCAAAAGCTTGGGAAGCGCGTAGAGCGTTTGCCGCTGCCGCGCACATTAAAAGACATCAATGACCAGATTTTGCAATTGGCGGATATGGTGGGCGAGCGCGAAAAAGCGGAGCAAATGGTAAAAAATATCAGCGCGCAAATTGCAGAACTGCAAGCTGCTAACCAGGGCAAAACCCCGCTCACTGCTTTTTGGTATTCAGCAAACGGTGTGGTGATTGGTGATGGCACTCTGGAGCACGAATTTATGCAGTTGGCAGGCCTGCGCAATCTCGCTGCGGAGCGAGGCATGTTTGGTTTCAATCAACTTGATTTGGAGCTATTGCTCAGCGCCAAACCACACATTTTAATTGTGGAGCAGGGGAGTGACGATGCCTATTCACTTGCACGTGAATATCTTTCACATCCGGCTTTGCAATATGCGGATTTTAAAGTGGTCACTTTACCTGCTGGTTTATCCGGTTGTGCTGCGACGGTGATTGGTGATGTTGCGACTCAACTGAAAAATTCCCTGATGTAATTGTCATTAACAAGCAAGAACATTCATTCGCAAAAATTACGAATAGGTAGGAACCGTTGCAAAACCGACTCTCATTTACTGCGTTAACCGGATTATTGGTGCTGGCTCTTGCCGTTGCATCAATTGTCGCACTGAATACCGGGCTTGCCGATATTGAAGTCATTAGGGGCTTGCAGGATTTTTTTACCGGTGAGCAAAGTCTTGCTGCCAACGTTGTGGGCCAAATTCGTTTGCCCCGTTTAATCCTCGCTATCGTTATCGGCGCAACGCTGGGTATGAGTGGCGCCGCCATGCAAGGCTTGCTGCGCAATCCGCTTGCCGATCCGGGTGTATTGGGGGTGAGTAGCGGCGCAGCTTTCGGGGCAATTTGCACCTTGTATTTTGGTGTAGCCGCTAGCGCCTGGTATTGGTTGCCGGGGGCAGCAATTGTTGGTGCACTGTTTACGTTATTTATGGTTTACGTTCTTGCGGGTTTGCACAGCAGCATGTTGGCTTTGATTCTGGCAGGCACGGCGATGAGTGCGATTATGGTTTCATCAATTGCCGTAGCGTTGAATTTTGCCCCCAGTTTATATGCGATGCAGGAAATTGTTTTCTGGATGTTGGGTTCGTTGGCGAATCGTCATTTTGATCACGTTAGTATCGCGTTGCCCCTGGCAATTGTCAGCTGGATTATGATGTTAAGCCGTAGTCGCTTTCTCGATGCATTGAGTTTAGGTGAAGACAGTGCGCGTTCACTTGGTTTTAACAACCAGCGTGAACGCTGGATTTTATTGCTGGGAATTTCCATCGGTGTTGGCGCTTGTGTGGCGGTCAGTGGTGCGATTGGATTTATTGGTTTGGTGATTCCGCACTTGTTACGGCCTTTTGTCGGTTATCGTCCCGGTCGGCTTATGTTTGCCAGTGCACTGGGCGGCGCATTGTTATTGGTGCTCGCGGATATTCTGGTGCGGCAGTTTGACAGCGCACGCGAATTAAAACTCGGCGTAGTGACTTCATTGGTCGGTGCTCCTTTTTTCCTCTTACTGATTTTAAAAACCCGTTCGCGGTGGGTTTGAAAATGACCACAACATTGAAAGCCCAAACTATTTCGGTGGTTCGTGACAACGCAACAATCATCGATAATGTTGACGTGCAATTAGCGCCTGGTGAATTTGCGGGTTTAATTGGCCCCAATGGTGCAGGTAAAAGTTCGTTGCTGCGGGTGCTTGCCGGGTTGAGCCGTGCCGATGCCGGGCAAGTTCGTATTAGTAATAGCCAATATACTGATATTTCATTGCACCAATTACCAAATCGCGCACGCGCGCAATTGCTTGCTTATTTGCCGCAACAGGAAACACCGGCCTGGCCACTACAGGTTGAACATCTGGTTGGCCTTGGTCGTGCACCCTGGCATAAACCCATGAGTGGTAAATCGGGGCGTGATGCCCAGGCGATTCAGCGTGCTTTGGAAATTACCGAATTGACCCAATTGCGTCATCGTATTGTGACTACACTTTCCGGTGGCGAATTGCAGCGCAGTTTGCTCGCGCGAGTATTTGCCGGTGAACCGGAAATTATTTTGGCCGACGAACCCATCGCTGCACTCGACCCTTACCATCAATTGCATATGATGGAATTGTTGGCTGAGCATGCGCAGCAGGGTGGGTCGGTATTTGCTGCGTTGCACGATTTAAGTTTGGCCGCACGTTTTTGTTCACGGTTAGTGTTGATCCATCACGGTAAAGTGGTTGCAGACGGACAACCTGTGCAAGTACTGACTACCGAAAACCTGCAACACGTTTATGGTATTAGCGCTTATGTAGAATGCCGTGATGATGGTGTGGTCATAATCCCGCGTAAGCGGGTGATTTAAAAAAATGTCCCGCGCAAGCGGGTGATGTAGAAAAGTGTCCCGCATAAGCGGGTGATTCGATTTTCAGTAGAACTTGTTGAAGAGGCTTCTGAATATTTATTTAACCAGAAGCCGGCCTGAAACGTTGCTTATGGAACATCAACATGAAAGCAGGTCTATTTAAAACGCTCATCAACTTCTGGCCGCCAATGTTTTTCTCCGGTATCAAGGTTACGTCACTCTCTGCGGATTACCGGGAGACATGGGTAACGCTGAAATTGCGTTGGTACAATAAAAATTATGTCGGTACCCAATATGGCGGCAACCTGATTTCCATGACGGACCCCTGGTATATGCTGATGTTGATGAACAATTTGGGGCGAGATTACTTTGTATGGGATAAACACGCCGAAATTGACTACATCGCGCCCGGTAAAACCCACGTCCACGCCCAATTTAAAATCACCGAGGAAGTTCTTACGGATATTCGCGCGCGAACTGCTACTGGCGAAAAATATGTGCCTGAATTTTTGGTAGAAATCAAAGATGATCATGGCCAGTTAGTCGCGCGAGTAAAACGCCGTGTTTACATCAAATTAAAACCCCGTGCCCGCGCCAATGAAAAATCGGAACCCGATGAAACAGTCCCCGACGATTTAAAAAACGATTAACCAGAGAAAGCTTACCCTATGTTGAATGTTGCCCTTTGTTCTTACGGGATGTCTGGAAAAGTTTTCCACGCACCCCTGATTACTGCTGAACCACGCTTAAAGCTCCACAGTATTTTGCAACGCAATGAGCCCACGGCTGTTGCAGATTATCCTCATCTAACTATTGTTAAATCCTTTGATGAGCTAATTAATAATCCTGATATTGATCTCGTAGTGGTTAACACCCCGAATGAGCATCACTATCCAATGACCAAGGCCGCATTACTGGCGGGCAAGCACGTCGTAGTAGAAAAACCTTTTACTTTACATTTGGATGAAGGGAATGAACTCAATGCACTCGCATTGCAAAAAAAATTAATACTCTCTGTATTTCAAAATAAACGGTTAGAGAGCGATCACCTGGATGCACAAAAGATTATTCAATCCGGTGAGTTGGGTCGCATTGTGGAAGTGGAATGGCATTACGACCGCTATCGCACGAATATTACCCACAAAAAATGGAAGGAAGATAATTTACCGGGCTCCGGTACCTGGTTTGATTTAGGAATTCATATGGTGGATTCCATGCTGTGCTTGTTTGGCAAACCCGACTCCGTGTTTGCGGATATGCGCAGCCTGCGGCGTGTGGAAGGATCGACCGATTATTTCAATACTATTTTTTACTATGACGATATGCGCGTGCTGCTTCGCTCCAGCACCTACGTTAGCGAAAAAGGCGCTACCGTTTCAATTCACGGTGATAAAGGTTCATTTCTAAAATTTGGTCAGGATGTGCAGGAAGGCCAAATGATGCGTGGCATTATCCCGGGAATGGCTGGCTGGGCGCAGCCGGGTGACGACAACTATGGAATTTTACATACCCACAATAATGGCGAAGCGCAACGAAAAAACACTCCTGGCCAACGTGGTTGTTATGAGCACTATTATCAAAATATAGTGGATGCAATTATGGGTCACGCACCGCTCGCTTTTAAACCGGAGCAATCGTTGTTGGGGATTGAGGTATTGCTTGCAGCGCAAAAAAGCGCTGCGCAAAATAGTTTAATTCGTTTTTGAATGACATAGTTTTAATTGGAGTTTCGTATGGGGAAAATTATTTTTGCAATAGCAGCACTGTTTATTTCTATCTCTGCATTCGCTGGCCGAATGCCTGAAAATGTAGAAAGCGTGGAAGCTATTGGTAAGGGGTATGTGAAACTGAATGTCGGTAAAAACTCACCGGATGCAGAGTACGACTATCAAGTTGTGAGTGCGGTGGATATAAAACGCCTGGTGGGTGGTTCCGATAAAAAATCCTGCTATTTATTTTATTTTACGGGGTTGGAACTGCTCAAGGTTCATGTATCCCAACAGGCATGTAGTGCTATCGTTAAAGAATTAATAGCGGCACAAGGCTGATTTAATTTTTATATAAAGGAATATGGGTATGAAATATCTCAAGGCCAATGTCCCTGATGCGGCAGAAATTCTGGACTTACAAAAACAGGCTTACTATTCAGAGGCCGAAATAAATAATGATTTTTCTATCCCACCCTTAACCCAAACCCTGGATCAATTGCAGGCTGAGTTCGAGGTTAAAGAAATTCTTAAAGTAGTGGCTGATGGCAACATTATTGGAAGTGGTCAGGTAAAACTGGAAAATGGAACAGCGTATATCGGCCGTATCATCGTGCAACCGGAATTGTGGGGACAAGGGATAGGTTCAGGTATTTTAAAAGCATTGGAGGCAGTATTTCCTGATGCACAACGTTTTGAATTATTTACCGGTGCAAGAAGCACTAAAAATATTGCACTCTATAAAAATCGTGGCTATTCGGAATTCAAGGATGCCTTGTTGGGAAATACGAGGGTTATTTTCCTGCAAAAGTTTGCCGTTTAATGTTTGTCGCCTAAATATAAAGTAATACATTTTCACCCGTGTCCCGCAAAAAGCGGGACACATCTTCCCAAAGTCGAACCTTAAAACCAAAACTCGTACTCGCCTTTCATCCCACACCGTTTTAGGATTTTTTTGCCTGCTACAAACCCTGTTTCGGTTTGGTTGTTGGCAGGAAAAGCTATTCAACTAACAAGGGTAATGTGCACAGCACATCGCCCGCTTAAGGAGAAAGCCTCCGGGCAATATAACTATTGGTTGGATTTGGGCGATTGTGGTGGCTCCGGTGGCCCGTCCTCTGTTGCTTCATCGTCACCCGGATCAGTGGCGGCCAGTTCCCGTGCTAAGTCTTCAGTAGCAACGGGCAGTTGTACATCACCCGCTTATGTGAATGGTAGCAGTTACCAGGATGGCGCATTGGTGCGCAATTTGGGTAATGAATATCGTTGTACGGTAGGTGGTTGGTGCACGGTTGGCGGACCTTATGAGCCTGGTGTGGGTTGGGCCTGGAGCAACGCCTGGGCATTGGTAAGAAGCTGCCAATAACCGTGCTGGTTATACGAACTATCTGGTTTTGAAAATAAAATTATTGATGAAATAAAAACGGCAACATGGGTTGCCGTTTTTACATTCGATCCGCGCATTGGTGTTTTTCAGGTTAATTCAGTCACAGATTATTCAACCATGCTTTTTAAATTCTGCTTGCTGCGCTAGTCTTGCCGTCACAACAATAAAAAATATAGAAATCTCTCCAGTTGTTATCAGCCGTAAGTGTTTCCCTGTTGTGTCCGTGTTGGTTGTCCGGAATTGTCCCGGGGATCACCCTCGTCACGATAAACCCTGCTGCTGTTGCGCAGAGTTTGTCGCCTATTGTTTTTGTTACTCCGGAGGAACGATAAATGAACTTACTCTCGGCATTAAAGCTATCGGCATTCACAAGGCCGTTGTTAAAAAAATCGATGACAAGAAAAGCGGTTTCGATGAAAAAGCTGATGTTCGGCACGGCGATGATGTTTGCGGCCGTACAGGCGAACATCAGCTATGCAGCAAAATGCGAATACATTGTGGCCAATGATTGGGGCAGCGGTTTTACCGCGACAGTGCGTATTACTAACAATGGCACCAGTGGGATATCCGGGTGGAGTATCGGCTGGAATTACAGCGATGGTTCACGTGTAACCAGCAGTTGGAATGCAACCCTCACCGGCTCAAACCCGTATTCGGCCGCGCCTTTAAATTGGAATAGTAATATTGCGGTAAATTCGAGCGTGGAATTCGGTGTGCAAGGCACTAATGGCAGCGGCAAAGCACAAATCCCCGTGATTACCGGTGCTGTTTGTAATTCGGTCGCGACTTCCAGCACTGCGCCATCCAGTATTGCCAATAGCAGTATCCCGCGCAGTTCTACTGCACCCAGTTCGGTGCCGCGTTCCTCCAGTGTTGCGTTGTCGTCCAGCTCCGTAACGGTAAGCGGGCAAGCCTGTAATTGGTATGGAACCATCACGCCGTTATGTGCAAATACCACGAGTGGTTGGGGTTATGAAAGTGGTAAGAGTTGTGTATCCAGGTCCACCTGTAGTGCACAACCTTCACCTTATGGAATTGTGAATGGCGGTTCGTCCAGCCCGGTGGCAAGCAGCCGTAGCGCAAGTAGCGTAATACAAGTGCCATCATCTTCGCGCTCGTCGGTAAGGAGTTCAGTAGCAAATAGTTCTGCGGCCAGCAGTATTCAACTAGGCGCAACCTGTAATGGTTATGCGACCCGTTATTGGGATTGCTGTAAAGCGCATTGCAGTTGGACGGCGAATGTTCCGTCTGTTGTAAATCCATTACCGGCGTGTGGTGCCAATAATTCACGGTTGGGCGATGTGAATGCGGCAAGTGCATGTGGAAACGGTGGAGGCAGTGGGCACATGTGTTGGGGAATGGCTCCATTTTCTGTAAACGATAAATTGGCTTACGGTTATGCAGCAACTGCCAGTGGCGATGTGTGTGGCCGTTGTTATCAATTGGAGTTTACCGGTCAATCCCATAACTCACCGGGTGATCCCGGTTCGGCTGCATTGGCTGGTAAAGTCATGATTGTACAGGCGACCAATATTGGTTATGACGTCGGTGGTGGCCAATTCGATATCCTGGTGCCCGGCGGCGGAGTGGGTGCTTTCAATGCGTGTTCAACGCAGTGGGGAGTATCCAATTCTGAATTGGGTGCGCAATACGGCGGATTCCTTGCTGCCTGTAAACAAGAGTTGGGTTACAACGCGAGCTTGTCGCAATATAAAACTTGCTTAACCAATCGTTGTAACAGCGTATTTGGTTCGCGTGGTTTAACGGAATTGCAGCAAGCCTGTACCTGGTATGCCAATTGGTTTGAAGCAGCCGACAACCCGGCGCTGAAATACAAAGAGGTGGCTTGTCCGGCGGAATTGACTTCCCGTTCAGGAATGAACCGCGGGGCGTTGAACGATATTAAAACCAGTTGTAATTAAGTTTCCGGGTTAAATAAAAAAGCAATGCAGTTTTGCTGCATTGCTTTTTTATTTTTAGCACAGTGAATACTTGTGGTATTTACACGCGCTTTTTGCTCAAACGAACCACGCCTAAACCCAGCAGGGAACTGGCGAGTAATAACAGGCCAGCTGGCTCTGGTACAGATACAGGCAGGGCATTGGCATCAACTTCGATCACATATCCCGTTGCGCCACCGTGGTCTGCAAGGAGGATTTGCAATGAGTGATTGCCAGCGCCGAGCGAAGCAACATCGATGTCGTATTCATTGATATTGGCACCGCCACCGGCAGTAGCACCAAACAGGAAAATACCGTTTAACCATACCAGCAAGCCGTTATCGACACCCACATCAATATGCAGGCTGGATGCCATCGCCAGATTGAAGTCATAGACGATAGCGGCTTCGCCGTTAACTGCCCACGCAGAAGGAATTGCAACAGCCCCGGCAGACCATGAACCGCCTGAATAATCCCCTGCTAACCAATTAGCGCCGAAAGCGGCGGTGAATGGAAGGTTAGGATCACTTGCTAATTGATAGCTGGGATCACCTTCGCTGACATTTGCACCCAGCAGGAAACCGCCGGCGCCATCAATAGCAGCCAGGTCACCAAGATTGTTGTAAAGGCCTGCGGTAGCGTTATCAATAATAATCGTGGCGCTCGCCTGTAACGGCAGTAGCGCAAGGGCCGCAAGACCCAGGAGGTTTTTGATGGATTTCATGAACATCTCCAAATGAGATCAATAAGAGTGAGTCCGTTAAATGCGGCAAGCCGCTAGTGGGTGATAAGGCAAAAAATGCGCCAAATAAATTTGGTTATCATTTCAGGAGCTTAGAAAATTATGTTGTTTAAAGCGTCAATTTTTCCGACGTTGCAGGAGTTTTTGGAGGGTAATTATTGTGAAGTCCCTTCACTTGTCGATGGGCAATTATTACTGACAGAAAATGACGAGCTGCATTTGCATAATTGACATTGCATCAAAACGATTCAAGCAGGTTACTCAACACTGTTTTAACTATCTACCCCCTGCCAGTTCGGCGGAAGCACATTAAGAGGATTAATAAATGTTAGCGAAAGACCACGGACACGAATTTTCCATCGCAGAATTTCCAGCGGTTCCCCCGAGCCAACGTTTGCATCTGATTTTGTTAGGTGTAGACGATATCAGCAGATCCAAAAAATTTTACGAAGCATTGGGCTGGAAGAAATCATCCACAGGCCACGATGAATTTATTAAATTTGATTTAGGTGGCTACGCTCTTTGTTTGATATCGCGTAGTGCACTGGCAACAGACTCGCGTGCTGAATCGCCAAACCCAGCCGGATTTTCAGGTGTTGCGTTGGTGCATCTTGCCAAAACCCCGGAAGAAGTACCGGGCATACTTGCACAAGCGGTTGCGGCGGGTGGGAC
>DATJLF010000036.1:0-36640 GCA_035490715.1 Cellvibrio sp. | reverse complement strand
AACCGTTGCTGGGCAAAGGAGGTCAGGATAGGGCTATTCCCTGTTGGATCTATTCTTTTTTGTATCCCGTCAACTCTCTTTTTTTTATTTTTTAATTTAGCTAGAAATAATTTTTGTTTTTCTGCTGATAGAGAATTGAATGTGCTATTTATACTTTCCATTAACGAGCTGATTCCATACTGTTAAATTAATTATAAAAAAGGTGCACTCAATTCAATAGTGCACCCAAGCAATTAAATAAGGGACGGTACCTCGACTATTGCTTATTAACTTCTTCAAGGATGCTAACGATATTTGCTATCCATAACTCCAATACTTTTTCAATGTTGTCAGGGTTATAGATGTTATCCCGCGCCATCCAGGTAAATTCATAACAATTTTGGTTAACGCCTACCTGGATATAGGAAGGCCATACGATAGAACTGCGTTCCGAGCCAACAAGTTGCCCAGCTGATTCTTTAGCACCGCTTATTAAATGCAATGGAAGATTTGTATTTTTTAACTCGTCCATATTTCTCAGCGCGGGTGGAACAAAATTAATATTGAACTCCGCGTTTCCAAGCGCCTTCAAATTTGTCCGTAACTCTCCGTCTTCCGAAAGATGCCTGATCGCATTGAACGTTAATCCCGCATTTGGCATTTGTGCCAATTGGTTGTGATAATCAACAGCCTGCTCAAGTGGGCTTTTGGCAAAATCAATTTCTGTCACGATAGGTACCCAATCAGCAAACCAACCGATGGTTCTATCCACATCAACATTTCTTATAATTTTATCCCTTCCATTAACGATCATTTCAAAACGTACATGGGAAGATCCTTTAAAGCCGGCAACCGCCGCAGTAAATGCTGAAAATATGACATCCGCGCTTGTGACATTTTTATATACAGCTGAACCATCAATCAAGGCCGCACTAAACTCTTTGGCGAGTGTACGGGTTCGGGAAAAATCATTCCCATATTCAGCCGGACTATTCCCCATATTCTTTAGTAAACCGGCAGGATAATCGATCAATGTACCGACCTTATCCCATTCACGGCTAATCCAATATTCTACGTCTCCATTTGCCTCAGGCGAATTGACAAACTGGTGGAGATAATTGCCCCACTCAATTATCGTTTGGGTTTTTGGCAGAGGCTTAAAGTCCACTTGTGCAACATAAGATAAATATCGGGTAAATATTTCCTGGAAGAAAATATTTACGCTAAACCCATCCATAATAGAATGATGAACCACCCACAGGAATCTGTCAGGCTGTCCTTTCGGGCACTTAAACAATACAAATTTGTGGAGTTTTTTAGTGATATCCAAACTTCTCTGCACTTTATTGGCAAACTCTTCAATGGCAGCAGATAATTTTTCGTCAGCGACAGATGTGAAGTTAACAACTTCCATTACCTCAAGGTCATCCATGCTTAAAACGTTTTCTTTAACAACTTCACCATCTAGATAATATACATGCCTTAAACCTTCCTGTTCTTGTAATAACTCGGAAAGCGCACGTTGGAGGTATGCTTCATTTGCGTCAATAATGTTAAATATAGTTCCGACATTCCAATGATTATTAAAATCGCTTTTAAATAATAACTGTTTATTCGGAAGGCTATATATCGTATCGCCCTCTTGATATTTATATAAGTATGCAGCCTGGGCTGTCTGCTGTTGTGCGTTGAGTGTTTCACTAACACCAGCAATTGTTGGAGCGTCAATAAGTTCCCTTACCAATATTTCATAACCAGCCTTTTTCATTTTCGAAATAAGCTGGATCGCCAACAAAGAGTGGCCACCAAGATCAAACAAATTATCGTGGATACCAATTGTTTCAACACCCAGCAAATCTTGCCAGATCTTAACAAGGTCTCTCTCAACATCGTTTCTTGCTGCTACATATTCATTCTCAAGTGTGCGCGATGAATAATTTACAGGTTCATCTGCACCATCTGTTTGTTCGTCATCACTTTCAGCGGGAACTGAAATATCCCTTTTGGAAAAGAATAACTGTGGAATATCACTGAATGTCAGTGCATATTCAAAAGTTCTTATACCTTCCATGACTGATAATCCAGAGTTTGCCACCTCCTCAGCAGAAAAATCCCAACGATCCCAGTTTATCGCTGTCCATTGCTCGTGGCCGTGTAAATTTTTCTGCTTTGCAAATGCATCCATATACGCATTCGCTGCTGCGTAAGCAGCAAAACCAAGGCCGCCCAATACCGATGCAAGTGTTGAAGTTAATATACAAAAATCAATCTCGCGATTTGCTAAGACTTTATCTAAAGCATGCAATGCAATGACCTTGGTCTGATACTGATCCAGGAAGTCCCGTTCACTAACATCCTGAATAGGTTTCATAATTCCATGCGCAAGGCCTGCTGCATGCACAACGCCGGTAATGGAACCGAGATTTTCTTCGATTTGTAAAAATACCGTTTCCAGCTGGGCGCAGTCACTTACATCCACTTGATATAATTCAACACGCTGTGCTGAAGCAAAAACTTTTTCCAGCTTTCTTATTTTTCTGCTTGTCTTGTCTTTTTCGCCATGTTCCGAACACCAATTCTCCCAATCTTCAGTTGCCGGGAATGCCGAGCGGCTCAAGAGTGCTATTTTTGTATTTGGCACACGGGCAATAAATTCAGCGATATTTAACCCTACTTGCCCTAATCCACCGGTAATAACGTAAACTCCATCTTCACGTATTTTCCTGGTAGTGGAAGATGCATAATCCTCCTGATAAGCATATTCAAAATTATGTAGCCAGCGACGATGGTTCCTAAGTGCAATATCATTTACACGCTCAACCAACAATAGTTCACTGGTAATATCGTTAATAACGCTCTTGATTGAAAAGCGATTATTTAATTCTGCCGAATCTACATCTATTTGGAAGCAGCTAACTTCCGGACATTCAAGCTTCATTGCTTTTTGTAATCCGGTGATAGTTGCATTGGCAGGAGATATATCTTCACATCCTGAAACACGGTGTATATTTTCCGAAATTATATTTAACTGAATATCACCCAAGCGTTGCGCTAATATCGCTTTAACTAATTTTAATAAGGCTTGTATTCCCTGCTTTTGCGATTGCTCAAAAAGATCAACTGAAAATTCAGCTTGCGATAAATGTGTTTCAACATCTGATAATCCCCACATATAAACTAATTGCCGAGGGGAATGCTCATCGACAATTAAGGTTTTAATGAGTTCTTCAAAATCACTGGCGCTGTTTATATCAATAGAATAGTTATCTGCTGAAATGGAGGAATATGCCTCACCTGCATATACGCAAATTACGTTTTTGCCAGCATCACGCAAGGAGTTCGCCAAGGCATCGCATACCTCATTTCTCTGAGCAAACATCAACACATTTTGATGCCGGGATGAGCTTCCAACCGGCATAGCGGCAGGAAGTGCTTGCTTTTTCCACCGTGAAACATAAGCCAATCCTTTAATGCCTTTCTTTTTACCTAACGTTGGCGATTGCAAATGTTTTTTTGCATCAACCCAGTAACGACTCTGAGCAAACGGGTATGTCGAAAATGGTACACGCTGGCATTTATTGAACTGGTGGAAATTTTTCCAATCAATATCTACACCTGACTGCCACAGCTTACCAATTACCTCCAGTAAGTGAGTTCCATCATCCACCTCACTTTGTTGATGACGGGTCAAATGAGCCACAACTTTTGTGTCTATTCCCTGATGCCGCTTCACAAGAGATGTCAGTGCATTGCCAGGACCAACCTCAATGAAAAAACTTTTTGATGTGGATGATAGATTAATAATACCTGAAGAAAACTCCACGGCATTCCGCAAATGATTCACCCAGTACGCAGGTGTTGTCACAAGTCTTTCCAATGCTGGTTTGCCACTTAGATTCGACATAAATGGAATGGTCAATTTTCCAAATTGGATATTTTCCAATGCCGATTTAAATGCATCTAATATGTCATCCATCATGTGCGAATGAAATGCATGGGAAGTATTGAGCTGTTTGTTAACAATTTCCAATGCAGAAAGTTTATTTTTAAGTTGCTCAATGTTTTCCTGAGGGCCCGAAACCACAATATCAGTTGGACTATTTACGGCAGCTATCTCGCAATCAGTATCCTTTAGTAAATCTGCCAATTGAGTGCGCTCCAAAAGAACCGAAAGCATGCAACCAGGTTTGGCTGACTGCATTAATCTCGCCCTAATTGCAATTATTTTCAGCGCATCCGCCAGACTAAATACGCCAGAGAGGCAGGCGGCTACATATTCGCCAAGACTATGGCCAATCATCGCTACAGGCTTAATACCCCATGACATCAATAATTTCGCTAAACAATATTCGACAACAAAAATTGCTGGTTGGGCATAGATAGTTTTATCGATATCATCTGCGGCATCACTACTTTGGGGATACAGTAACTCCCTGATATCAACGCCGATTTCAGGCTTTAACAGCTCACTGCATTTATCAAGCTCATCGCGGAAATAGGGTTCCTGTTCATATATGCCTTTGGCCATATTGACATATTGTGCACCTTGCCCGGGAAACATAAATATTATTGGCAAGGAAGATCCGGCATTAACTGTTTTCCTGCTCACTACATTTTTATCATTGCTCAATAAATCTATTGCTTCATCGTGCGATTCACAAACAATGAACTGTCTGAAATCATGGAATTCACGTCCGACATGAAGGGTGTATTCAACATCATGCAGTGAAAGTGCATTGTTGGTTAAAAGTTGGTTGATCATCTGCAGACGCAAGTTGTCAATATCATTTTCAGTCTTGGCTGAAAGCAGCAACAATTTTTTATTTCTATGTGAATTGGCCTCATGAAGAGATTCATTTTCTTCCAAAATCATGTGGACGTTTGTTCCACCAATTCCAAAGGAAGAAACCGCAGCACGCCTTGATCGCCCATTATGCGGCCAGCTCTTTTGCTCCACATTTATATGAAAAGGAGAATTTCCCAAATTAATTTTAGAATTTAAATTATTGAAATTAATACTTGGCGGCAGCTGTTTGTATTTAATTGCCTGCACTGTTTTTATCAAACCCGCGATGCCAGCAGCAGCATCTAAATGACCGATGTTTGCTTTAACGCTGCCAAGGGCACAAGTATGGTTTGGGTTGTTGCCAAAACCGGCAGACAGCGCCGATATTTCAATCGGATCACCTAAATGAGTTGCAGTACCATGGGTTTCAACATAATCAATGGTATCTGGTTGAATACCGGATTTTTGAATAGCATCGCGAATTGCCTTTGATTGGCCGGGCATGCTCGGTGCCACATAACCGACTTTTTGATTGCCATCATTATTTATACCGATACCTCTAATAACAGCGTGAACGGTATCTCCATCCATTATTGCTTTATCAAGGCGCTTCAACAGCACCATCCCCAAGCCGTTGCCATTGCGAGTACCAGCACCTTGCTCATCAAATGGCCGGCAATGTCCATCGGGGGAATATATTCCCCCTTCTTCATATAAATATCCTTCAGGATAAAACTGCGAGATAGATGCCGCACCAGCTAAAGCCATATCACATTTATTGGCAGTCAGGTTCAAGCACGCCTGTGCAATTGCAACAAGCGAAGTAGAACAAGCGGTATTAAGGCTCAAGCTTGGGCCAGTGAGATTTAATTTATAGGCTAATCGAGTAGCAATAAAATCTTTATCGCCACCCATTTTTACTGCCATTGCTCCCATGGCGGAGCGCAGTTCAGTATTGGGTAAAATATTTTCCAGGAAGTATCTACTATTACTG
The DNA here is from genome assembly GCA_035490715.1 of Cellvibrio sp. GTDB lineage: Bacteria > Pseudomonadota > Gammaproteobacteria > Pseudomonadales > Cellvibrionaceae > Cellvibrio. Next base: position 30,881 of record DATJLF010000036.1, on the reverse strand, counting down.
GCACCAGCAAAAACACCGATATTTCGCTCTTTGCTACAATCGCCATAACCACCGTGTTCAAGGGTCTCTAATGCGACTTCCAGCATCATGCGTAATTGCGGACAAGTGATCTCGGCTTCCCTGGGAGTAAATCCAAAATACGTTGCATCAAACATGTCATAACCATGAAAAACATGTCCCTTTTTTACATAGGTTGGATTTTCCAACACGTCTGGATCAACACCTGCTGCCTTCAGCTCCTCATCACTGAATTCCTGGATGGATTCCAAACCAAGGCTTATATTGCTCCAATATTCTTCGATATTTTTCGCATCAGGAAAGCGTCCGGCCATACCAATGATGGCAATCGGAACATTGGGATCCAGCGATTCATTAGCCGCCGGAATTGACGCCAACGCTGCACTAGTACCCGCTTGATTGGGATGGGATGCAATTGCCCCAGCTAATGCATGTATTGTGGTGTACGTAAAGATTTCAGTGACCGGGATATCAATTCCAATATCATCCCTTATCCTTGTCTGCAGCCGTACCGCCAGCAGGGAATTACCGCCAATTTCAAAAAAATTAACATTTACACTGACTTCAGGAACACCCAATAACTCACACCATATCGTATGAATTTTTTTCTCAAGCTCACTGCCGGGTAACACCACGAAATTTTTCTGGGGTAGCGCTTCATCTGTTTTTGGTAATTTGCGTAGATCAATCTTTCCATTATTGGTAAGCGGGAAATCATTCAGTACAACAAATATTGATGGCACCATATAACCGGGCAATGCCGCTTTTGCTATATCCCGCAATTCATCAATCAATATTTTCTTCAAATTAATTGTTTTTTCTGAGGCATCGCCGCAATTCAAAAAATCGACAGCAACATAGGCAACAATACGCTTACTTTCAAGTTCATTCTCAGTTACTACAACTGCTTTATTAACGTGTGGATGGGCATTTAAAACCGTTTCGATTTCACCCAGCTCTATACGATAACCACGGATTTTTACTTGCGAATCTATACGCCCCAGATAATCCAGAGAACCATCGGCAAACAACCTGACAATATCGCCTGTTTTATAAAATAATTTATTTCCATATTCTGGCAATTGAACAAATTTGTTATTGGTTAACTCAGGTTGGTTGAGGTAACCGCGCGTTATGCCATCACCGCCAACATATAATTCACCAATACCGCCGGTAGGCACGGCTCCACCATGGGTGTTAAGCACTAACGCGGTCAGATCACATAACGGTTTTCCGATAACACTGGTGTAGTTTTTATCACGGACGATTTCTGGTGTTATCGCAAGATAAGTAACATGTACGGTAGTTTCAGTAATACCGTACATGTTAACTAACAAGGGTGAATTATAACCACGGCGATTAAACCAAGGCTCAAGTGCACTGAGATTAAGTGCTTCACCACCAAATATTATGTAGCGCAACGCAAAACGAGCTCGCTGGTGTGCATCTTCCTGCAACAGAAAATTAAAAGCACTAGGCGTTTGGTTTAATACAGTGACCTGCTGTTGTAATAGCAACCCGTAAAAATCCACAGGGGAACGGGCAGTCTCATGGGAAACAATTACCAAACGCCCACCATATGCAAGCGCCCCCCAAATTTCCCACACTGAAAAATCAAATGCATAAGAATGGAACAATGTCCAAACATCAGCAGAAGAAAATTCAAAATTGGACTTTGCAGCCTCCATTAACCGGCTGACATTTCTATGCTCGACTAAAACACCCTTTGGCTTTCCAGTCGATCCGGATGTGTATATGACATAAGCAAGGTTCGCAGAGGTAAGCCCAAGCGTATTCACACAGGGATTTTCCTCCGGCATATCAATAAGAATCGTATTAAATTCATCATGATCCAGGCAAAGTACATTACTCGCATTGATTGCTGGAACCCTATCCAACAATTTATGTTGAGTGATGACCGTAATCAAGGAGGCATCTTCCAATATATATTGGACTCGTTCTTCAGGACTCTCCGGATCAAGGGGGACATAAGCACCTCCGGCTTTAAGTATCCCCAGAATCGCAATCAACATCTCGAATGATCGATCCAAAAAGACACCAATCAATGTGTCCGGTTTTATAGCCCTTTGGGTAATTAAATAATGCGCCAGCTTATTAGCTTTTCGATTTAACTCTGCATAAGTCATTGACTCATTATTAAATGTTAACGCTGTGGCATTTTCATGGATAGCTACTTGCTGTTCAAACAACTGGTGAATGCAGCCCTGCGCATACAAAGGCAAGGACACATAATTTGCTTTTCTCTTGTTTAAAATTTCCTGCTCGGCTTGCGATGAAATACCAATCTGCAATACATTCTTTTCCGGTTCAGCAATAAGCGAATCCAGTAACGCAGTAAAATTTTCTGAAAAGTGCTGGACGGTTTCCAGATTAAAAATATCTGAACTATATTCCCAGCCTAAATTAAATCCGCTTGCAGACTCACTGATATTTAACGTGAGATCGAATTTTGCAGTATTACCCTCACCGATACTTTCCGAGCTTAACGATACTCCCTGAATATTAAAGTTTCCTTTTTCATTATTCTGCATAACCAACATTATTTGAAATATCGGGCTATAACTTGATGTTCGCTCCGGCTGTATCATTTCAACAATTTGATCAAAGGGAAGATGCTGGTTTTCATAAGCTGCCAGCAGCATATTCTTGCTTTTTTCCAGCACTTGATAAAAATCGGGCTCGCCTGACAAATCACTGCGCAAAACCAATGTATTTCCAAAGTAACCAATCAAGCCACTAATCTCAACCTGGTCCCTGCCGGCTATCGGGCTTCCCATCACAATATCAGTTTCATTGCTGTATCTTGCCAGCAAGATCGAAAACACAGCATGGATACCCATAAATACTGTGGCACCTTGCTTGCGACAAAAAGCACCGAATTGCTCAGCGCTTTCCATCGGAATACTGCTTACCAACGTACTACCTTTGAAAGTTTGGCGCACCGGGCGCGGGCGATCCAATGGAACATTATGAACAACAGGCAGATCACTTAATTGTGATCGCCAGTAACTTAGTTGCTTAGTGCATTTTTCGCTTTTTAACCATTTTCTTTGCCATACAGCATAATCAACATATTGCAGAGGCAAAGGAAAAAGCGGATTGGGTGTGTTAGAAATAAAAGCGCTATATAGGTTACAAAATTCGTTAATTAATATCGCCATGGACCAGCCATCAGAAGCGATATGATGCATTGTAACTACAAGAATATGCTCGTCGCTGGCCAACTTTATTAGTTTGGCTCGCAACATCAAATCTTTTGAAAGATCAAATTGCTTGCTGGTTTCCTCTAAAACAATGCTACCCATTAAAGAAGTGTCGCTAGCATTGCGGGTCAAATCCTTAATAGCAATATCATAAGGTACAGCCTGGCCAATGAATTGATATGGCTCACCGTCCTGGTCAGTAAGAATAAAAGTTCGCAAACTTTCATGGCGCTCAATAATAGCGGAAAAAGCCTTATTGATTGCGCCTATGTTCAACTCGCCTTTAAGCCTCAAAACACCTGGCATATTATAGTGGGAACCGCCATCAATTTGATTTAACAGCCACAAACGTTGCTGCTCAAAAGAGAGGACAAGTTTTTCCTCGGCGCGATTAGCGCGAGGAATAATATTTAAATTAGGCTCATTTACCGATTGCTCTTCTAATAATTTAATCAGGGCTGCCTTATTTTCCTGAATTGATAGTTTTAAATCAGGTGTCATGGCATCTTTTTGTGCCCTGTATGCGAGAGCACCGTCTTTTAGATATAAATAAATGCCTTTTTGGGCTGCGGCAAGCAATATACGATTAGGCATTAAAATATTCCTTCCTCAATGATTTCTTCATGTGTAATAGCAGCATTAGTGCTATTTAGTTTAAATGCGTCAATACAAGCACTAAGCGCTTCCAAAGAGCCGTATTCAATTAAATAATAAAATGGAATGTTTATTCCGATTGATTCATTTATTTGCTTTAGCATAAAAAAAGCATCAATTGCGTTTCCACCAAGGGCGAAAAAATTATCGTGAATACTAATTTTTTCCCGAGGAATATATTTTCTCCACACTTCACACATATATTTTTCTGTATCAGTTCGCGGGGAAAAATATGGGCTTTTGAATTTTTCTGGAGGAAGAGACACATTGGCTTCATTGGTAGCCACAGCATGTGAGCCACTTTTACTATATCTAAATTGCGCAGGAAGCGAGCTGTCCGGTAAAAATTTGCTGCAATAATCACTCAAATTCAAAGATTTATTTTTTTCATTAATTAAATCTTTTAACCGGTTCAACGACGATAAACCATTCAGGACAGACTCATCATCCATCCAATCTACAAGACATGCCACTTCATTGACACCGGCATCTGCCAGGTCATGAACAATATGAGCGACGCTTTCCGGCGTGCCAATCAACGCACCTTTCTGTACATAATGATCAAATGCAAAATCGGCCATTCCCGCCAATGTTTTTTCATCTACATCCTCCACAGTAACCTTGGGATTTTTTAAAAGACGAAGGATTAATGATGCATGTTCTCGAATGTATGCCGAAAAAGGAGCCCTGGCTTTATTGAGTGTCTCATCAATATTTTCACCCAGGAACGTGTGAATCATAACGGTCACCCGTCCCTTCTCTGCATCATGTCCCGCAGCCGCCAAAGCCTCACGATATATTGCAACTTTTTCTTTAAGGTCTGCGATAGGCTGACCCAACATATGTGTGAGAACATTAACACCTTGCCGCCCCGCTTCTCTAAATGCATCAGGGCTGCCTGCGGTGGTTAACCATACCGGTAACTTTTGCTGGATTGGCTTTGGAAATATTTCAATCTCGGTATTAGCTTGATTGCCATCTTTTTCCGATATGCGTTTTCCGGACCACAGATCGTATATCACGTTAAGTGACTCGGCAGTTACGTCCCTTCTGTTGGAAAAATTTTCTGGTGCGACAACAAAGTCGCGAGGATGAAAGCCACTTGCCACACCAAGACCAATACGGCCATTCGACAGGTTATCAACAACTGACCACTCCTCAGCTATACGGACCGGGTGCTGCAAGGGCACAACAACACTACCCGCCCTCAGTTTTATTTGTTTGGTAACAGTAGCTAGGGCCGCATTTAATAATGCGGGGGTTGGGTAAAGGGCTCCCACCACACCAAAATGCCGCTCAGGGGTCCAAAGCGCTTCAAAATTATTGTTATCGGCATAAATTGCAGATTTCAGGTACAAATCATATTTATCGGTAACCTTGGATGATTCCGTACCAAAATAGAAAAGGCTAAAACCAATTTTATCATCGGTTGGAATATGAGCTTTTGCTTCCCTGGTTACTACATCAGCAACCAGGTATTGTTTGGCATCATCACCCACCACGACAGACACTTTGGCGGCTTCCACATCAGGATGAGCGCGAATAATGTCTTCTATATTTTTTCGATTTATTGAATTATTACGAAAACCAATAATATCCGTCGTAGAATCAACCAACTCAAAAGTACCATCGTCCATTAACCGCGCTTTTTGCGACAAATGGTTTTGTCGAATAGGTGATGTCCGTTTGAATATATTCACTGCAGGAAGCTTTGCTGCTGAAACATTTATTTCTCGAGCATCGTAAAAATTACCCCACACTCCTGTTGGAGAAATATTTTCATCTTCATTTTTTAAAATGATATTTTTTGGATACAAGGGTTTATTGTATCGCTGAACGCCACTATGCACATGCGCATTTGATACGGGAACGACCAACCGCCAAATCTCGCCGGGATTTCCCTGACGGAGTTCCAAAAAAACGGCATTTGGAAAGAGAGATGCTAAATATCTATAATATTTACTAGCCGAAAAATCACTACTGAGCAGCAATAATCTAAGAGATTGGGAGGCAGCACCAATGGCAGCGGAGGAGGCTGAAATTAAATCCTGTATGTCTTTATCCGTAGCATTAAAAACACTAATTTGATTATCATTTACATAAGTCATCCATTGATGAGCAGGCAGCCCCTCATTGGCGATAACCAGACACGCCCCCGCTTTAAAGGTGGCAAACAAATCGAATAAAAATAATTCAGAATTTAATTTACTAAATGATAAAAATTTATCATTTCCAGAAAGTGAATAACGCTCGCAAATTGTTTCAATAGTATCAATTGCTGTTGAGTTGCTAACGTACGAGTGCTTTTTTTCATCATCCAGGTTAAAAAAGGCAATAACATCATTCGGCGTGTTTGTAGGCTGAACAGCTTTATCAGCGTTGATTTCAGATAAGCGGCTAAACTCATCCAATAGTATTACGTCAATTGTTGATTGGGAATGCAGGGCAGAATTTTTTAATGAGTCACTTAGTATTACCTTAACACCGATTTCTTTCATCCAGCGCAAGTAACTATCGTCAATAAGTAAAGGGTCTACATTAATATAACTGGCACCGGTTTTTAAAACTCCAAGTAATGCAGAAACAGTGACATCCGCCGCCGAAGAAGCTATTGCAATCAGCGATTTCATATCACCTGCAATGCGATTTATATTTTCAGCAATTGCATTTGAGGCTGCCAACAAATCAACGTAGCTAATATTACGGGAATCACATAGCAACGCAGTTTTTGAAGGATATTTTTCCGCACAATCGGAAAAAAAATGATAAATATTGTTCTGGAAAACTGGCAATTCAATTTGTGGTAATGCGCTTACTGGATTCTCAGTAACACCATAAGTAAATCCGGAGCCAACAACAGATAACAGATAGTTGTCAAAGCTTTCTGATAACGCCTGGATAAAATTTTCCTTATAAATTTCAGGATTATAAATCCACTCGGCAGTAATGCCTTCATCACGCAAAACCAATCTTAAAGAAAGGTTTTGTGCACCGCCACTTTTAATCATTTTGACGAAAGATAGCGTTAGATTATTGCCGCATTCAATATGGGAAAATTGTCGGAAATCCTGCACATCAAAGTCAACATCAGCGGCCAAACCGGAGTCATGCCCAGCGTTCTCATTAAAGCCTGGCAATTGTCGACTAAAGCTAGATAGAAAATCCTGGAAATTTAATTGTTGGCAGACATTTACCTCAAAGATGGTTGTTGTCTCATAGGAGCCAATACTATTGGAAAATTCATACCAATACCTATTTGGATTTGGTATTGCTATTTTTATTTTCTCGTTACCTGTGAGGCGCGACAAAGCAAGCAAGAATAAGCCGCATATTCCAACAAATGGCGACACATCTGAACCAACGCAAATTGATTCAAAGCTATTAAATGTGGGCACGTCGATATCAGTATTAATGGAAACCTTATTACATCCATCCATCGCCAACTCAGGAACCGGGCCAACAAGCGCAGAACCTAAAGCTGGATTGCATAAGCGGCCCAAATATAATTTAGGTTCATTGGTAGCGGACTTATAAGAATCAGTGCTCTCAATCCATTTAGCATATACAGAGTAAGGAAAATTCTTATCGGGTGCATGACCGTAAGACCCGGCGGCGCTGCCCGAATAAAATTCAAGAATTTCATTTACTATTAATGACAATGACCACATATCTATTGCCATATTGTGCGCTGTCATTATCAGCAAATGGTGTTTATCAGCTTGCTGCAACAACTTTGCCCGCAACATGAAATCATTAGCGGTATCAATTAGCCTGGCATTTTCGCTTTTTATAATATGATGACATTGAGGCGATTCATTATCATGGGTTACCAGAGGCTCCAACTCAATGGAAAAGCTTTGGGGACTAATAACCCTCCCTTCAATATTATTTATGCGGTCTGTATATACAGTCCGCAACACCTCATGCTTTTCAAGAACAGCTACAAATGCGTCGCGCAGCAATTGCTTATCGAGTTCACCATTAATTTTAAATACGAGTGTTGTATTTAGGTTAACTTTTTTTCCCAATATCTTTTGCAGCAACCAATATTCCTTTTGCCCCTTGGAAATAACGGGCACAGAATCGGTAGATGCAGCTGTCAGAAACTCAAGAGAAGGCGATTTTATTTTGAATCGATCAGATGATAACTTGCAAAATAGTGCGGGATTGCCTTCTTGAAAAGCATCATCGATCTTTACCAACGAGTTCTTAATAAATGGCTGCCTTGTAGCCAATTTTCCCACTGCAAAATAAGAACGACTGTTAGCAAATTTTAAGTTACTAGTATTATTTCCCACTATTCCCTTTATCCTTTAATTTATATGTAAATTTAATACTGCAATTTTTGATTATTTAAAAAGCTTGCTCTTTATTGACGAAAAAAAACCGAAGAACGAGTTTCCCGCTAACAGTCCAATCAGTATTGGCAGGAAATTACTATTATTCTTAAAAAAATAAAAAAGGATTACAAAGAAAATGCAATTCAGTCCTAGCCAACTTAGGACATATGTATTCCTGAATATAGAATATTGTTCTTTCTGGTGAGAGAGTGCAGCTTCTTTACTGCTAGCGTAGCCCGGCGTTTCCAAGCCCTTGGTGCCCCAGCTATTATCATGGGCATTGCATATGGCGTACATCCAAATGGCAAACCACGATGCTGGTAATAAAGCTATCGTCTGCACACTGTATTTCAATACCGAAATGAACTGGCGCGCATGAAAAATCGCCATGGCCAAGGGAATGACAGCTATATATGCAACCGCCATCATTAATACAAACATCCCTTCACCATTTTTGATAATCGTAACAGTGCAACTTAAAATAAATAATGTTTGTAAAAGAATGGACCCGGCAATAATGCTCTTCGCTACTTTATCCAATTTTCCCCGATAGCAGGCGATAAACAGAAAGATGATTGACGCTGACATAAGTAGCGATAATGTAATTATATACACTCCGGATATAGAACTAGCCCCTTCTGCTTTTACTGCTATTTTTGCAAGCTCAACATAAGAATAAAGAATAAATGCAGGGAAAAACCAATCTTTAATAAGCAATAACAATTGATAAACCGAGGCAAAAAACATCGACAACTTTTCATTAGCTGACAGGTTTTTACGTGATAAATATTCGGACATTTGAGACAGAAAGCTAATACGGCAGGCAAGATACCCGTTACACCAGCGTTTTCGTTGACGCAACAGTTCCTCAAATGAATGGCAATAATCCGTAATGGCTAACGAGGCCTTGGCAAATCCAAGCTTCCATTTAGACTCAGGCCTTGTAGCAATTTGCGCACAAAGAACACGATCTTCAGCTAAATATAAAATGGATTCCGAAGGCTTTAATGCGCCCAACCCCTTGAAATAAATATCCAGTGGTTGGTCTAAGGCATCTGAATCCCTGCTATTTTTTAATGCGTCCCATCGGATAGCGCTAAACTGCCCCGGAATTACACTTAAATATCCACTGGCAACCTCAGCAGGCCATTCGACCAGCATGCATTTAGCAAATGTAATAAATTGCCACATTTTTAAAAAATCTGACGAACCATCAGGCGATGTAAGATATATCCCACTTGCTACAGCCCCTATTGTTTTATCGCCGTTGAAAGCGTTTATGGTTTCGGAGATTGCAGTATTTACGGGTGCGGTACCCACATCCATTTGAATACAAAATGCAGGGGAGATGACCTGGCAAAAAACCTTGTAAAACCACCAATGTGAATCGAGTTTTCCCGCATTTTTATTTTTAACTCCCACTAACAACTGGATTGGAATGATCTCAGCGTTAACATGGTGGGCAGAAGAATCCTGTGAGCCCAGACGCAAACTCTCCTTATAAATGCCCCCCCAATGAAGCTCACCAGCCGTATCATTTGAATCCCGATTTGAAATTATTTCCTTTATCCTTTTCAAATAAATGCTTGCTTTACATATTTGAATACCGGTTGAACAATCATTTTCATTGAAAAAGAATCCAAAGTCTTCCAGGAACATTCTGGTTGAACTTGCCAGTGCTTCCACTCCGTCAACGACAATACAAATCGTAATGCCTCCTATATCAATGATGGTTCCTTCGCGGAGCATAAATTCGATATTGTTTACAATGGCAGATAAAGACGAAATTAACGCCTCAACCGGCTCGTTATATATCGTAATGCACAAAGCAATTCCGCCACCGTCGAGCTGAAGAAACTCAATATCATCAAGTGAGGTTTTTACTAGATTTAGATATTTATTGTCTTTAAAAAAATCAAACCTATTAGCATGAGGTTGATCTTGTTCAACTATCAAACAATTAGTTTCCTGGTACATAGCAGTATTTTAAATTCCGTTATAAAACTTTTTTTGAGAATGCAGTGGAAAATTGGAAGAGCTATTGAAGCTCTTCCAATTCAGTGGCCATAATTAGAATTTTATTAGCTAAAAAGGAGATTTTAGGGTTATTGAAAAACTCACGAATACCAATCTCAATTCCTAAATCATTTTTAATAACAGAAAGAAGTTTTGTTCCGAGTAATGAATTTCCGCCAATTTGGAAAAAGTCATCGTTTGTCCCAATCATACGTCCTGTTAAATTGCGATTACCAAGCAGTGACTCCCATATTTCAACGAGCATTATCTCAAGTTCATTTTCAGGAGCCTTGTAACTCGCTTCGAAAGCCTTGCTTATAGCATCAACAGGGGATGGCAATAAGCGCCGTTCTATTTTCCCCAATGTAGTAAGGGGTAACTCATCCAGATAGACGAACACACTGGGAATCATGTAAACCGGCAATTTTAACCTCAGCTCTTCACGCAATTGAACTTCATCAAGATCTTTGTTAAACCCGGGATACGTAACTACATAAGCAATTAAATGCAAATCACCGTTATTAAAATAGGTAGATATCACCGCACTTTTAATACTACTAAGATCACATAACGATTTTTCTATTTCAGCAGGTTCAATGCGAAAACCATTTATATTTATCTGTGAATCTTTACGCCCCACTATAATTATATTTCCACAGGGAAGCTGACGTGCAAGGTCTCCCATTTTGTACAAACGCGTCCCGGGTACATCTGAAAATGGATTGGGAATATATTTTTCAGCCGTAAGACGTGGTGACTTATTGTACCCTCTGGATAGCTGCTTGCCCTCAACATATATTTCACCAATGCCACCAATGGGAACAAGGGAAAAATTTTCATCTAAAATATAAATAATGGTATTGGATAATGCACTGCCGATCGGTGTAGTGAACTCATTTTGATCATAGTTATAAGGTACCCTGAAACAAGCCACATCAGATGTAGTTTCAGTAGAACCATAGAAATAACTAAATTGTACATTTGGTTGATAATGCTGGATTTTTTTTATCAAACTATGATGCAACACATCTGCCCCAATGAACCAATGCTTGATAGAACTGATCGAGGCAAACCTTGCTGCATCCGTATCTAGCATGATTCGCAAATGCGCAGGGGAAGAAGCGGTAAATGTCACATTTTCGTTATTTAATACATTGAGAAATGCAGCGGGGTTTTCCAACCCGTTTTCATCAAGGATGATCAGTTTCGCTCCAGCACAGAGCGGGAAAAAAATCTCCCTTTCAGCTCGAACAAAATTAATTGGTGTTGCATGAAGAACTGTATCTTGCGCATTGATTCCATATTCAGAGAGCATCCACTCAGTTCTATTAATGATGCCTTCATGAATACCAATAACACCCTTAGGCTCACCCGTAGAGCCAGAGGTATAAATTATATAAGCCGCATTGGAACCAATTACATCAATTGATAAATTCTCTACCTTATCGGCGTATTTGGCCGAGCTATCCTTAATAGATAAAAATGTAATCTGTTCACTATATGAGAACGCGCCCGCTTCTTCTCCAAGGATTACTTTTACTTCAGCATCATTGATTATATATTCACAGCGTTTTTTGGTGACACTGGGCTCAAGCAATATGCAGCATGCGCCCGCTTTTAATGCTCCAAAAAAAGCAATGATTGTGTCAACAGAACGTTTGCAATAAACAGCCACTCTTGTCTCAGGCAACACACCACTATCCACCAGCGCGTGGGCCAAACTATTGGCTTTCCGATTTAGCTCCTCATAAGTCAAGCTATCAATGCCGCAGACAATAGCTTTCGCATTCGGATTTGCTTTTACCTGCTGCTCAAAAACCCGATGGACCCCAAAATGCCTGGGTAATGTAGCAAATGAGTTTTGATTGCCTTTGATTAAAGATAACGGAATAGTCGGCGGCAGTGGTATATCGCATATTTTCTGCGTTAAGTTTGATACAGTAGATGCAAGAATAGCTTTATAACAATCACCCAAACGGCTGATCGTCTTCCGCTCGAAGAGGCATTTATTATAATTAAATCGTAACAGTATACCCTCGCTACTCTCAACTGCTGTTAAGCTCAGCTCTGCTTGGGCCAAATCTGTTTTTAATCCATCCGATTGGTATGAAGAAAGATTAAAGGACTCCACATTCAAAGGGCTATCGGCTGTGCCAAGATAGAAAGGCGCACTACCCTTCAGTAGGCTTTCCTGCTGCAAGGAAAACCTTACATTCGGAAAAGTGATGCCGGCAGCCAGGGAATCATTTGCAAATGTATCCCTGATAATTAACCGTAAAGGGTATGATTTATTTTTAATAACATGAATAAAAGTACTCTTTAATTTATCCAGGTGCTCCTTAAAAGAATCATTGCCATTTACCTGACTGCGGATAGGTTTTATATCGACGAAACACCCTACCGTTTCACCAAACTCAATGGGGGACCGTTCCGATATTGGGGAACCAATAGTTATATCTTGATCACCCATAAATCGATAAAGCAAAACTTGATACACGGATAACAGAAACATATACAACGTTGAATTTGTTTCTAATAATGTTCGCTCTATTTTCTCAAATTGATCACGAGAAAGATAAAAATCAAAGTTATCTCCCGAAAAATCAGGCTTGGTCCCACGGGGATGATCAATAGGAAGTTCAGTTAAACTCCCAGCTCCAGCCATGTAATCACGCCAAAAAGACTGCATTTCAACGCCGTACGCACTATTGATAAGCGCCGAATTCTTTTGCGAAAAAATATTATATTGGTTTATTTTTTGCGGATTTTTCTGCATCAAGCTTTTATTATTTTGATAATAATTGGATATTTTTTTAGCTATCAATTGCACAGACCATGCATCAGCAGCGATATGGTGAACAACAAGATTTAATATATATTTATTATCGGCGATCTTATATAAGCAAACCCTCATAACCGGGTCATATTGCAAATTAATGGGCTTTAGGATGTTCGCCTTTAATTCAACATCCAGTTGGTTGGCATGCAATGAGCTGGCATCTAAAAACCGAAAATAATCCTCTATTAGAAAATCACTTTTTACAGTTTGAAATGGCACACCGTTTTTTTCAATATAAACCGAGCGGAGAATCTCTTGTTCTTGGATCAGTTGCCGTACTGATTCTCTAAAACACTCAACATTAATATCTCCTTGATCTTCACTTGATGACAGCCTTAAGGTTAAGGCCAAATTATAATTAGCACTGCCTGGGTGTAGATTTTGAAGATACCAAAACCCCATTTGATGATGGGAAATATTGTCATCGACTACCAATAATGCAGAAGAAAATAAACTTGAATTGTTATTTTTATCTTTTTTAGATTCCAATTCAGAGATATCTGCGATCAACTCAAACAATGTTGGGCCTGCCAACAACCTTGACATGTCATAAGTCACACCTTTGTCAGCTTCAATCCTGTATTGCAACTGTGCAGCCTTAAGCGAATCCACACCGAAGTTAACTACTGAAACATTCCAGTTAACTTTATCAACATCAATATTCAGCTCGCTCAAAAATAATGATCTGACATATGTATGATTGTCATTATCTCCAGTTGCGGCACTATACTCTTCTTTGATTTTTTGCTTGGCTTCTTCTTCGTACGCAGTAGCAAAAACACCCTTCAAATAAGCCAACCTACACTCCGAGCGACGCACTTTACCGCTGGAGGTTATAAATATTTTCCCAGGTTTAACCAGAATGATTTCATCAAGGTACAAGCCATGAGACAAAAGTACAGCTTCTCGTATAAGCGTCTCGACATGGGTATCTTCCGTTTTCCTGACTGAACTTCTTTCCATTTCCTGAATTAAAATAATTTTCTGTTTTTCTCTCGTTTCGACTGAGAAACAAGCGCCTCTTCCTGCACGCAAGTGTGTAGAACTATTCTGTGCCGTAGTTTCAATATCCTGAGGGTAGTAATTTTTACCCCTTACAATAATAAGATCCTTAAGGCGACCAGAAACATACAGTTGTTTATCATGTAAAAATCCCATGTCGCCGGTTCTTAAAAATACCTCATTTGGATCAACGGAATTATTGATATAGGCATTAAATGATGCAGCGGTTAAGTCCGTATTTCCCCAGTAACCCAACGCAACACTGGGCCCTTTAACCCAGATCTCCCCCACTTTATTATTTTCACATTCGCGCAAGGTTTTCGGATCAACTATACGAATAGTCGTATCAATTCCTGCCTGGCCGCAACTCACGAGCGATACTGAACTTTCGCTTGAAGCGCAAGTTTTTACAGTGTGGAAATCTAAACTCTCACGTTCCAGATTTAATGTAACAGGTTGATCCGCTTTATTAACGCCGGATATCATCAATGTAGATTCAGCCATTCCATAGCATGGATAAAATGCATTATATTTAAACCCGCACATTTTAAATGCATTAAAAAATTGCTCCAGTGTTGCGGAATTTACAGGCTCGGCACCATTAAAAGCCAAATCCCAGGAACTCAAATCCAAGCGCTCTTTTTCTTCTTCAGTAATTCTGCTAACACATAAATCATAAGCAAAATTTGGAGCACCACTGGTAGTCGCTTTATAGCTGGAAATCATTTCCAGCCATGTAATTGGTCTACGTAAAAACGTAACAGGAGACATGAGAATGGCAGTAGTGCCTAAATACATCGGATGCAGGATGTTCCCTATAAGCCCCATGTCATGGTATTGAGGCAGCCAACCAGCAACAATCGTATTTCTGGAATGGTTGAAGCTTGAGAAAATCATTGATTGGTTATGGAGCAAGTTTTCGTGCGATACCATAACCCCTTTCGGAGAACCGGTTGACCCGGACGTATATTGCAAGAATGCCAATTTCTTCAGTTGAAAATCAGGCCTGGACCATAATATCTTTTTATCAAAAAGCACTTCGCTGATATCGATGATATTTTCTTCATTTGCCAATTCCTTTTGCACCAGCAGGGACTTGGAAATTTGTAATTCATTTTTTCCAATTAAGATAAAGTCTGCCTGACAATTATCTTTGATCGCTTTAAGGCGAATCCAGTCTTCTGCACGCGTGCGCGGAGGGTAGACAGGTACACATACCACACCTGCATATAAACAGCCCCAGAATGCTTCAATAAATTCCAATCCCGGTGGGAATATCAGAAGTGCCTGAGAGTGCGTATTGGCTTGCTGAAGCCTGGATGCTATGGATTTTGCCTTTGAATCCAGCTCTCTGTAGGTTATTGAGGCACTGACCAGCCCATCATTAGTTAAAAACCTATAAGCAACATGGTCCGGCTTTACCTCGGCCCAGTGCTGGGCAATATCCACCAGACTGGTTAATTCAATATCTTCAAATTGATGCTTACGATTGCTGCAGTTATTTTCCATTTTTTTTAATTTTTCCATTCACTCATTCATGTGTTTAATTGATTTTTATAAAGTCACATAAATATATTTGTATAAAGTTAGCTATAAAATAGAGAATAAACAATTCTCTATTTTATAACGGGCGAGCTTATCTTCGTTTGTTAAGAGTGATCATTTCGAAATGTATGCGAAAGGCTAACATTTGAAATTTTTATGATGTGATAAGCAACTGCAATCCAACAAACCACCAATGAAAGCACACTTACAACAAAAAAATTAATCGACGAGACATGCAGCCGATATGGAAAGCCGCTCAACCACTCTATAACCACATAAAAAGCGATTGGGATAGCGATCATGTTTGCAATTAAAACAGGTTTGGCAAATTTCCATAGAAACAATTTGGATATATCTAGTGTATTTGCACCAACCATTTTTCTTAACCCAATCTCTTTTGTTTGTGATCGAATAGAGAAACCTGACAAAACGAATGAGCCAAGCATTGCGATAACTATGGCTACAATTGACAAAACCGCCATAATTTGTCCATTTTTCTCCCACCGAGAAAAGGCGATATTCAAATCCGTATCTAGAAAAGACCTTACGATTGGGTAACTGGGGTTAATAGCACTCCAAGTTGCATCTATTGACTCAAGAGTGCCCAACAAATTATTACCGGTAATTTTTACTGATAGGTATTGCGATTGCTCAGGATAAACAATGAAAATATAAGGGGATAATTCACCATGGCCAGCGAGCATGTGGAAATCCGACACCACACCCACCACGTTTAATGTGAAATTCCAATGGCTATCCACTGAGTTTACTAACTGACCTAGTGCATCAGAATTATTCGACCAACCAAGCTTGCGTGCAGCTGATTCATTAATAACAGCACTATAAACCGAATTATCAGCTACATCCTTGTTTGTAGCCCTATCTAACGCATAGTCTTTACCAAAGGGCCTGCCGGCAAGGACCTTAACATTGTAGGTCTCAAAAAAATCATAATCCACAGCCAGTCGATTAAGTGTTAACGCATCTTCCCTGTTACCTCCAGAAAGATAAAATCCACTCGATTTATCATATTCTTTACCAGGTACTGTCATTGAGCCCGCAACACTTATTACTTCTGGATTTTTTAAAAGTTCATTTTTTAATCTCTCATAATTGGGCTTTATTTCTGTCCACCCTAAATTGCTTAAAACTAAAACATTCTCTTTTTCAAATCCTAAATCAATTTTTTTAATAAAACTCATCTGCTGGAAAATAAAAACTGTATATATGCTTACAACTATTGCAATCGAAAATTGAACTATAATCAATCCGTTTCTAACACGTGATGATGCTGAACCAGCTTTTCCTAGGTTTCTAAATACCTCTGATGGTTGAAATTTAGAGAGATAAAATGCGGGGTATGAGCCAGCTATAAATCCAGTAATTATCGTAACGACAACCAATTTCAAAATTAAAAGGATGTTTGTAAAAAAATCGAATATTATTGTTTTATCCGTTACGTAATTAAACCAACCTAAAAACAATCTTACCAAAACAATTGCCAAAAATAATGCACACACTGAAAGCACTAATGATTCAGATAGAAATTGCATTGCCAGCTGCTGACGTGACGCGCCAAGTGATTTCCTAACTCCGAGCTCCTTATTTCGCCCAACACCTTTAGCAATCGCCATATTGGTCGCATTAATACATGCGATTAGTAAAATAAGACCTCCAATTAACGACAGCGCAATTAGACTATTTCCACCACCTCCTGCAGACTCTTGAAGATGAATATCTTCTATTGGATTTAAACGAAATCCAATATTGAGCTCGTTTGGTATGTGAACGCTTGAGAAGTACTCAATGCCTTTTTTCAAGGCTTCGATAGTTTCATTCTTTTTTAACAAAATATACGTTCTAACAAATCGATCCTTCCAATTATCGTTGTCACGAGCGTTATACATATTTTCACGCGATTGAATATTCGCTAAAAACCCAATATTCAAATGTGAATTTTCTTTAACATCTTTTATAACTGCACTAACTCGATAAAAATTTTTATTATCCAGCGTTAGTACTTTATCTATTGGATTTATATCACCAAAATATTTTTCGGACATAGATTTGGTAATGACTATTGAAAACGGCTCACCAAATGCAGTTTCATAACCACCATATATATATTCAAAACCGAATATCAATAAAAATGACTTATCAATAAAATCAATATTTTCATAAAAGGCCTTTTCCTGATACTTTACAACAAACTGCATTGGAACCAGGCGAGCGGCTTGCTCAACTTCAGTTACCCCTGTCACCAAAGCGGGGGCAATGGCAGGAAATGTATCAATATCAATACTGCCAGCTTTATCTGAAAAATGACGAACTGTTTCAAGACGAAAAATCTGTCCGCTATTATTCCAATTCTTATCGAAACTAAGCTCATCCTGGACATATAGCAGTGTAAAAACAAAAACTGCCATGCCAATAGCTAATCCAAAGATATTTATAGTTGAATAAAATAAATCCGCCTTCAGTCGACGAATAGCTATGAGTAAGTAATTCAGGAGCATACTTCGACCTCGCTTTTGCGAGTTTGAACCACCTCATGTTGGCCCCCATATTCTTGCATCTTCCCATCCAGCAGATATAGGATTCGATTAGCATAACTAGCGTGATAATCAGAGTGTGTAACCATTATCAACGTAGTTCCAGATTTATTTAACGCTTTGAGCATATCCATCACTTCTTGTCCCATTTCACTATCCAGGTTACCAGTCGGCTCATCAGCTAATATTAATTTTGGCTTGGCTACCAACGCTCTTGCAATTGCAACGCGCTGCTGCTGACCACCTGAAAGCTGTTTTGGATAATGGTTCATTCGATGCAAAATACCCACATCTTCCAATATTTTCTTTACTAATTCTCGACGTTCGCTTTTTGATTTATTTTGATATAGCAAAGCTAATTCAACATTCTCATATACAGTTAACTCATCAATTAAATTAAACTCTTGAAATATGTAACCAATATTTGACTTCCTAATATTGGCTAATTGCTTTTCAGAATATGAGGAAACTTCATGATCCAGGAAATAATATTTCCCGGCACTAGGGTTTCCCAATAAGCCGAAGATATTTAATATTGAAGATTTACCGCATCCAGAAGGTCCCATTATCGCAACAAACTCGCCCTCGTTAATCTCTAAACTAATTTCATTGAGGGCTGTAGTTTCTATATCTTCTGTTCTATACACCTTACTGATTTTGTCAAATTTCAACATCATTTATCTCCATTAATAACATTTAAAAAAACTGTGTTAGTAAATTTTAAGCTTTTCCATATCTTTATAATCAGCGTAAGATGATACAACAACTTTTTCACCCGCAGTCAGACCGCTAATTACCTCAATGAACTTCGAGTTACGACGCCCCAATTTAACTTTTCGCTTCACAGCAGCTGAGCCGTTTTCCTCAAGAACAAAAATCCAATTTCCTCCGGTGTCGGAGAAAAAACCTGCATTGTCGATTAGTAATGTCTGCTTTGGTTGATCTAAAATTAAAGTAAGCGATAGATCCTGTCCCCTCCGTAGATCTTTCAAAGCAGTTCCCTCAAACTCCAAATCAACTACGAAGGTTCCATTAATTACCTCGGGGTATATTTTTTGAACGATTAAAGTGGCTGTATCATTATCTCTTTTATATATCGCTTTTTGTCCGATCTTTAATCGTGCAGCATAAAAAGCGTCCACATTTGCCACTAGCTTAAACACACCTTCCTTATCAATTTGACCGAGACGGGATCCCTTTTCCCTTGACTGCCCAATTTCCACATCAAGAGATGTTAACTGTCCATCAATAGGAGATTTAACAATTAAGTCTTCGAGACTATTTCGAATAATACTCAAATGGTTTTGAAGTCTTCTTTCACTTTCAAGGAGCTGCCCAATTTTTTGACGTTGAATTTCGGTTTCTTTCTTCTGCGCTAAGCGAATCAACTCAAGATATCTTGCACTATATTCATGTTCATTTTTAATGGAATCGAAATCGTTTTTACTGACAAGTTTTTTTTCAAATAATCCCGTTGTCATATTCAAACGCCTTTGCAGCTCATTGGTCTTGTATGTGACTTCATTGAGCGTAGTATTTAATTCCAACTCATTTCTATCCAGCGACAAGCGAGTGCTTGCATTTATGTCAAGCTGATAACTTACTTGAGCTTCTTGAGAATAAACATCTAATTGAAATGCGGTATTCTTAAATTTGATTATATTTTGCCCTGCCTTAACATAATCGCCTTGAGAAACATATATCGCATCCACCGTACCGCCCTGAATGGCATCCAGAAAAACAGTTTTTATCGGCGATGCAATACCACGAATGGGAATACTGTCTTCGAAGCTACCAAATGTAACGCCGGAAATAGATACATGGTCACGTTTTACAGAGTATGTTTTTTGAAATGTAACACCAAAAGTCAAATAACCAATAACGAGGATTGCACCTACCGCGCATATGCCTTTTATAAAAAAACTTTTACTGTATTTTTGAGGGGTAATTTGCTTGTCCATATGGTCTACTTAATACTCGCTTGTATATTGCTGTGAATCTTCTCACTAACAAAAAATGTTTTAGTTTTAAAAATAATATTCTTATTTTTTCGTAAATTAAAAATTATTAATACATTACTTAATAAATGCAGCAATAATTTCATTTATTTCTGAAACCCAGAGTTCAACTCCTTGTTCGATAGTTTCCTTTTTATAAATATTATCTCTGCAAATCCATTTTACATTATAAGTTCCATTTTTTACCGCGACCTCAATATAAGAAGCCCAGAAAATATCTGCTGCGATTTCAGAATGAGAAACTCCATATGACTCGTCGGCCAAAGAAATTAAATGTGCCGGCAAATCAGAAAACTCATTCTCAATGTTATTTTTGACGCCAACAAGATCAGGTGGGATGTAATTGATATTGAATTCAGGAATAGGTATTTCATTGAAATATTTTTTGAGCTCCTTATCTTTTGAAAAAGCCTTTATAGCGTTAAAAGCCAGGCCCCCATTAGGAATAGATTCATATTGCTTTTTATAAGACAGAACCTGATCTTTCCTATCAACCGCAAGGTCCGCATTAATTAATACAGGTAAATAGTCAGAAAACCAACCAATTGTTCTACTTAAGTCCACATTTCGAATGATTTTTTCTCTTCCAAGAGAAATCATCGTAAAGCAAACATGCGACGTCTTAGTCATTAGGGAAATCGCATTTGATAACCCGGTAAAGATAACATCTGCAGCAGTTATCCTGTCAGCCCGATGCGGGAAAGACAATAAAAAGTCACTTGATTGAATATCCAATTGCCGCTCAACCAGAAAATCATCACCATACAGAGCCGGCTTTCCGGATCTGTTCTTTGCAAGACCATCAGGGAAATCGATCATTCGGCCAACGCGATTAAACTCCAATGACTGCCAGTATTTTACATCTTTTTCAATATCAGGTGAATTCACCCAGTGATTAAGATAATTCGCCCACTCAATGACAGATGTTTTTACTGATAAATCCTTTATGGCTTTCCCTTGCACCAGAGACAAGTAACGAACGAACAACTCCTTTATGAACACAGCAAAGCTATAACCGTCCATCAGTGCATGATGAACAATCCAAAGAAACCTGGCAGGCTCCGCATTGCCGCAGTTAAACAAAACAAACCTAAACAGATGCCTCCCAAGATCCAGAGAGTGCTGCATTTCATTTGCAATACGCTCAATTTCTTCTGATCTGGACTTATGACAATGTACATTAGATAAATCGATTGTTTGCAGCAATTCACAATCTTCAATATCAATGACACTTTCGTGGATTACCCCATTATTATTATGAAATATGTGACGCAGCCCTTCTTGATCAAGTACAACGGCCTGTAATGCTTGACTTAGAAATGCTGGATTCGCATCTATAATATTAAGTATTCCCGATTGATTCCAATGATTATTAAACACATATTTAAAAAGCATTTGTTTATTTGGCAAACTATATATTGTATCTCCTTTTACATAGTTATATTTATAGAAACTCGTCGATGCTTGCTGTGAAATTAATGCAGCCACACCGGCAACTGTCGGAAATTGCATAATATCTTTCACCAGCACATCCATACCGGCTTTTTTCATTTTTGCAATTAACTGGATAATTAATAAGGAATGCCCGCCGAGATGGAACAGATTATCAGTTATACCTATCCGCTCAACCTTTAACACTTCCTGCCAAATTTCGCACAGGAGAACTTCGACTTCAGAACGCGGCGCGACATATTCTTCTTGCAACAAGGATATATCTGGTTTAGGTAATTCTTTAACATTAACCTTTCCATTCGAGGTCAACGGCAATTTTTCAAGTGCAACATATGCCGAGGGCAACATATAAGGAGGCAAAATATTCCTGCAATAATCCCCCAGGTTTTTAATATTTAATGTTGGTGTAAGCGTGATATTTTTTAGCTGGTTTATATGTTCTAATCCTTGAAATGCCAAATCATTATCCATCCAATCGATAAGACATGCTATTTCATCAACATCAATTTTCTGTATGCGCTCAACCATTGGCAATACGCTTTTTGGAGTGCCGATCAGCGCCGCCGCACTAACATAGTGCTCAAATGCCAAAGCTGTCACGTCATCTATCTCTTCTTGGGTATGCGTAACACCGGGAGCGTGAACCAAATACAAGGACACATGAGCTTTCATGTAATCAATAAATGGTGTCCTCGCTTGTTCGAGGGTGTGTTCAAGATCCTCTCCCAGAAAGGTATGCACCATTAAGGTTACCCGCCCTTTTTTCGGATCATGCCCATGCTTTACTAAAGACTCCCTGTAAAGGGAAATTTTTTGCTCAAGATCTTGGATTGATTGACCCAAAAAGTGCGTTATAAGGTTTACGCCCAACCGGCCGGCTTCAATAAACGTTTCCGGGTTGCCACCCGCTGCAACCCAAAGGGGAATGTGTCTCTGTGCTGGTGTTGGATAAATTTTTACACTGACATCATTATTATTGCCATCTCGTCGTGTAATGGATTCTCCGGCCCACAGAGCCCTTACAGTTTTTACTCCTTCGCTCAGTATCTTTTTTCTTTCTGCAAAATTATCAGGGGCCAAAACAAAATCACGAGGATGCCAACCACTGGCAATTGCCATACCTACGCGGCCATTCGAGAGGTTATCGACTACAGACCATTCTTCAGCAACCCGGATAGGATCTTGCAAAGGCAGGACAACACTTCCCGCGCGCAGTTGTATGCGTTGGGTGATAGTGGCTATTGCAGCATTTAGAACCGCTGGATTGGGATAGAGGCCACCGACAGGATCAAAATGTCGCTCTGGAGTCCAGATAGCTTCAAAGCCATTTTCGTCAGCAAATTGCGCTGCCTTGAGGTACAACTCATACTTATTTTTTTCCGCAAATGGATTAGCACCGAAATAAAAAAGGCTGAAGTCAATTGATGGAGCGGCGGTATTCGTCATGTTTTCAGTACTGGCGGGAACGATATAAGCAACCAGTTGTTTTTCATGATGATCATTGTCCCGTGCCACAACCACAACATCCTGGATCGAAGGATGTTGTCGTAACACCGATTCAATTTCTCCCAGTTCAATTCTAAAACCGCGGATTTTAACCTGTTGGTCAATACGCCCAAAATATTCAAATTCGCCATTAATTAGTTTACGGGCCAAATCACCCGTGCGATAAAAACGCCTGTTGCCAAACCCGGGAAGTGAAACAAATCGAGATTCAGTTAACTCTTCTCGATTTAAATAACCACGCGTAACACCAGCGCCCCCCACATACAGTTCGCCTACTACACCTGCAGGAACCAAACTTTTCTCTTCGTTTAATACAATCAGCTGTAAATCAGAAAGAGGGGCTCCGATTAAACTGGCTCCCGTATTCTCTAAAATATCGGTTTGTGTTAGTCGTCGATAAGTAACATGCACTGTTGTTTCCGTGATTCCATACATATTAATCAGGTTTGGCGCTGCATCCCCATGTCGTGCAACCCAGGAAGATAAACTCGATAGGTTCAGTGCTTCCCCACCAAAGATGACATAGCGCAAGGACAGCGATAAATTCTGTATGCTGTCCTCAGGCATAAATTGATTAAACGCACTGGGGGTTTGGTTTAGTACAGTAACTTTTTCGCGCGCAACCAGTTGGTAAAAATCACTAGTCGATCTTGATATCCAATAGGGAACAATAATCAGGCGACCACCAAAACATAAGGCCCCCCATATTTCCCATACCGAAAAATCAAAAGCATAGGAATGAAATAACGTCCATATGTCAGTATGGTTAAAGTCAAAATGCGCTTGCGCAGCATGAAATAACCGGGTCACATTATGATGCTCTACCAAAACACCTTTTGGGTTGCCGGTAGAACCTGACGTATAAATAACATACGCTAAATTATGTTCCCTTGAATTATTTTCAGGCAAGGTAAGATTTGCCGATGGGAAATTATCCAGCTCATTAGATACATAGGGATCATCAATGCATAAAGCCTGCTCAGGAGTAACAGGTAAACGTGGCACTAGATGAGCATGGATTATTACCGTATCAAGTTTTGCATCATCCAAAATATATTTCACCCTGGATTCGGGATAATCAGGGTCAATTGGCACATACGCGCCGCCAGCTTTTAAAACCCCCAAAATAGCAACAATAGTGTCCAGGGAGCGCTCGACACAAACACCGACCAGGGTATTGGGCATAACATTTCTTTTATTGACCAGATAATGCGCCAATCGGTTTGCCCTGCTATTTAATTCGCGATAGCTAAGCTCCTGCGCTTCAAATTTAATGGCAATAGCATTGGGCTGAGCAATTTCCCTGGCTTCAAATAACTCATGGATGAATTTATTTTTATTGTAATTTTTCAACTCATCCGGCACTGCACTCAGCAGCTTAAAACGCTCTTGCTGATTAAGTATGTTGAGTTCGTATACATGTGCATCCGGGCTCTTTAACACAACATTGAGCAATTCATTAAAATGATTAGCCATCCGCTCAATAGTCGAAGGATTGAAAAGATCCGTCCTGTAACTCCAGCGTAAATCCAGCCCATCTGGACACTCAACAACGTCAAGGCGCAAATCATGAGTTACCAAACTTGAATCAAGCTTCACTTCCGTAAGCTCTAAATCGGGCAAATTTATCCTGGTTTTTTCATAATTATGAAGCACAAGCATAATTTGAAAGAGTGGACTGTATGCCATATTTCTTTCAGGCTGAATTTTTTCAACTATTTTTTGAAAAGGAACCTGTTGGTATTTATAGGCATCGAGCAATGTTCTCCGGCTTTTCCCAAGCAAACTATTGAAGCTTGGCTGTTCCGTAAGATCCATGCGTAGAACTAATGCATTAACAAAAAAACCAATTAAATTTGCAATTTCTTCCTGCTCTCTATTGGCAATGAAGCTGCCAACAACAATATCCCTTTCATTACTGTATCGAGATAGCAATATTGAAAACACCACATGCAATCCCATGTACAAGGTTGCACCCTGCGTACGGCATAATTCTTTTAGTGCATCAGTAGCAGCCAAATCAATTCTATTAATATAGGTTGACCCGGTAAACGTTTGTACTGTTGGTCGAGGATAATCCAATGGCAAACTATGAACCAACGGCAAATCAGCCAGCTCTTTCGCCCAATAATTTAATTGCTCTTCAAAAATATCCCCCTGCAACCATTGGTGCTGCCAGGAGGCATAATCAGCATATTGGATATGCAATGGTGGAAGTGGGCTGGCGTTACCTACATAAAATGCGGAATATAATTCTTTAAATTCTTTAACGAAGATTGCCGTTGACCAGCCATCCGAAACGATATGATGCATCACAACCAACAGGATATGTTCATCCTCTTTGGTTTTTACCAATTTCAAATAAATCATCAGGTCACGGCTTAAATCAAATGTGTGCAATTTTGCCGCAGTGATTACGTTATTCAATTGTTGTTGTTGCGCTTCGGGTTCAAGTGCAGTCAAATCGTCCACAGAGACTTCAGAGCGCTCTGAATCTTGAATAATTTGAAATAGCTGCCCTTCTTCATCAGCGATAAAACGCGTACGCAAACCATGATGACGCTCAATAATTTCAGAAAACGTCTTATTTACAACATTATAATTAAGGGCGCCTGTCAGTTTGAACACACCCGATATATTGTAATGTGCGCTCCCCCCATCAATTTCACTCAATAACCAAAGGCGTTGTTGGGCATAGGATAATAAAGACTTCCTTTCATTCAGTGGCAAAATCTTTCCATAAGCAATAGTGTCAGCTTTCACCTCAACAGAAAGATAATCTATCAGCTGGCTTTTATTGCTTCTAATAAGATGTGCGATGTCATCAGTTAAGCTATTGTCATCAGATCTTGTTTTTAGCTTTCCTTCTTCAACGAAAACATAGACTCCGGCATCGGAAAGCTTGTTAATAACTTCAATAATGCTCACCACTCAATCTCCATTTTTTCCTTATTAATTTCTTTTAAAATTTTATTTTTCGTTAACGCAATATTTTCATCAATCAAGGCACTCATAGCCTGAAGATCCTCACACTCAAATAATGACTTGAATTGCAACACAATCATAAATGTTTGGTTAATTTTTGCCATAAGGCGTGTCAACAGCAAAGAATGTCCGCCCAAATTGAAAAAGTTATCACTGATTCCAACACGTTCTACACTTAAAACATCTTGCCAAATTTCACACAAGACTTTTTCGGTTTCACTACGCGGAGCAAGATAGGATGCATGCAGTGTTATTTCAGGTTCTGGCAATGCTTTTCTATCCACTTTACCGCTCGGTGTTAACGGAAGTTCTTTCATTAACACAAAAGCAGCCGGAATCATGTAATCCGGCACATGCTGCCCCAGATATTTGCGCAGATCGGTTAAAACATCCTCAGAGCTTTTACCATTACGTGAAGCATGAACCTCATTCTTAACAATGTATGCAATCAAACGCTTATCGTTATCACTGAAATCTTTTGCGACGACAATGGCATCCTGAATACCAATGTAGTTACGCAAAGCATTTTCAATTTCGCTTAATTCAATCCGGAAACCACGAATTTTAATTTGATGATCTGCCCTGCCGATAAATTCCAGGTTACCGTCAGGAAGCCAACGGACCAAATCACCGGTCTTGTAAATAAATTTACTATTTGAATCTTCCTGTTCGTTATAGAAAGGGTTGGCAACAAATACTTTGCTGGTTTGGTTTACGTCGTTCCAATAACCACCACCAACACAATCACCACCGATGTACAGCTCCCCAACTACGCCCACGGGCACAATTGCATAATTGCGCCCAAGCACATACACATTGGTATTATTAATCGGTTTGCCAATAGGTATCGAATCCGGGGGCGTATCAGGAATGCGATAGAATACGACGCCGATGGAAGTTTCTGTCGGCCCATAGGCATTTACCAACTCAATAGCAGGAAATGCTTGCTTGAATTTTTTAACTGCATTTACATTTATTGCCTCCCCGCCGATTATTATTGACTTCAGCGAGGATAGTTTTTTGTATTGATTATTATGTTTTTGGCTGACCGCCTCATCAACAAATGCAGAAAACAGCGCAGGGGTGAAATCGATTAAAGTAATATTTTTTTCACAAATAGCAGAAGCAACATAATTCACATCAAGAATATTTTCTCTATTGGGGATATAACAACTTCCGCCAGTGATTAATGGCCAGAAAAATTGCCATACACAAGAATCAAAACAATGATGTGTTGTTTGCATGACAACTTCATTTGTCGCGTTGAAAAATTGGTTCATGAAAACCAATCTATTCACGATGCCTTTGTGAAGATTGACAGCACCCTTCGGCAATCCTGTCGACCCCGATGTATGGATGATGTATATCGGGGCGTCTGAGGTAAGCGATACCGTTAAATTGTCATATGAGGGGTTGATTCGATCCATGCTCACACGCACAACAGTCGGCGCATTGTTAATGGTGTGCGCAAATTTATCATCTATTACGATGAGGTTTGCAGACAAGCGTTCCAAGGCTGATTGAATCCGCGCTGTCGGCCAGCGTGTATCAATGGGGGCAAATATAGCCCCTGCTTTCATTATTGCCAGATATACAAGAGGAACCTCAATACCCGGCTCCATTAAAACCGGGATAACATCACCGACATTGACACCAGCCTGGATAAAATCTTTAGCCAAGCCATTTGCATATGAATTTAACTCTCCATAGCCAAGCTTGATATCATCATTGAACAGCGCAGTGTGCATCGGGTATTTGGCAGCTTCTATTTCAAACAACTCATGAACACATTTATCATTTGGATATGCTGCTTTCGTATTGTTCCAATCCACTAATATTTGATTGCGCTCATCATTGGAGATAATAGATATAGTTTCAATGCCTGTTTCAGGTGAACGCTGTAATGCAGACACTAAATCCCTTATTGCGGAGTGAGCATAATTTAATATACGTTCCGCATTAATGGAGGAATCAACCTGTACATCTAATTGGAAATCCTGCCCGAGGTCATTAACCGAAATATTAAACGGATAATTAGTCCTTTCATATCCCAATACAACTTCAAAGTCTTTTGCTTGCGCAGGATTTTCTGAAAAATTATTTTTTATCGGCACCGAGTGCCGGTAATTAAATAAGGAAGTAAAAAGGGGCAGCTTGCCATTAACCCGGCTACAACGCTGGGCCAATGCAAGCGAAGTTTGCTCATAATGCAATAAATTTGATAATGATGATTGAACTTGCCGAACAAACTCAATAACACTAATCGATTCTAATTTTGCGCGAAATGGCAGTGTATTAATGAATACACCCATTGAGCGCTCTGCTCCAATAGCGCCCTGCAATCTGCCGGATAACACGGTACCGAATATCACGTCATTTCGAGCGGTGCATGTAGCTACTACCATTGCCCATGCTGCATGAAATAGCACTGCCGGGCTAATGTTTAGGTTTTTGGCTACCAGCCGAATCTGTTTTGACGTTTCACTATGGAGATAAGTATCCGCATCTGCACGATGACATCCGTCCTCATTAATATCCAATAAATGAAAAGGCGTAGTAGGTGCTTCAACATCACCTAAAATATCGGTGAAAAAAGCTTCTGCATTATTATGCAAATCTTGATACTGTGTGTGTGCAATAAAGTCCCTGTATGGCACAGATGGGAGTAACTCATTCGCCTTACCCGCCTTATAAGCCTCAAATTCTCTTTGTATAATTTCCAAACCCACGTGATCGGAAATAATATGGTGGTATTGCAGCAAAACAAAATGTTTGCCAGCCTGACAACTATTTGCTATTTGCAAACGCATCAACGGGGCTTGTTCCAGATTTATCCACTGAACTTGCGGATCGCATAACTGACGCATCTGTGCTTCGATATCACCGCTGAGATGTAACTGTACAACAGGAAGGGTCGCCTCACGACAAACCACTTGAACAGGCACCGACAAACCACGCCAGAACACAGCAGTGCGTAGCGCATCATGCCGATCAATAATAAATTGCAAAGCATCAATAAATGCAGCTACTGATTCAGCGCTATTAAATTTAAACAGCACCGGAAGAACATACGGGTCTACCTGCTCGCACAGCATATGATGAAACAATAACCCTTCCTGTAAGGGGCCCAGTGCATATATATCCTGCACATTCGTTGCCCCCCCGGGAATTTGGGTAACCAGGTGTTCAATTTCTTCTTCTGTCAGGTTAACCAGCGGCAGCATCGCTGGTGTGATATGCCTGCAATCGTTAGGAATTAGATTGGGAGGAGCGATAAAAAGCGGCGATTTTTTTTCCGCCTGTTGATCGATAACTTGCGCTAATGCAGCCAGGCTTTCTGTGGTAAATATATCCCTAACCTGCAAGGAGCACCCCTGTTGCTGCAAACGTGCGATCACGCGCATAGTCAGTAACGAATGCCCGCCCAAGTGGAAGAAATTATCCGTCACACCCACCCGTTCAATACCCAGTACCTCCTGCCAGACCCCAGCCAGCAATCGCTCCGTTTCCGTACCCGGGGCAACATAGGATTCCTGCTGCAACGCCCTATCCGCTTCCGGTAACGCCTTGCGATCAACCTTGCCGTTCGCCGTCAATGGCCACTGCGCCAACACCACAAATGCCGAGGGCACCATGTGCTCCGGTAACTGCGCCCGCAGATAACCCCGCAACCGCTCAATCAACTCCGCCGAACGACCGCTTACCGCTTCCGCACCGGACGCCAACACATACGCAACCAGGTACTTCTCGCCCGCCGCTGCCGTTTTTGCCAGTACCAGCGCTTCCCTCACTTCACCATGGCACCCCAGCGTCGCCTCAATTTCGCCAAGCTCGATCCGGAATCCACGGATCTTCACCTGCTCATCCAGCCGGCCAAGGTATTCCAGCTCACCATTCGCCAGGGAACGCACCAAATCGCCCGTGCGATAAAAGCGACCTTCACCATACTCCGGCAAGCTCACAAAGCGCTGTTCCGTTAATGCTGGCTGGTTCAGGTAACCGCGGGTAACGCCATCGCCACCGACATACAATTCCCCCTCTACCCCTAACGGTACCAACCCCTGGCAGGCATTTAATACCAGTAACTTCAGGTCAGAGAGCGGACGGCCGATGATGCTGCGGCCAGCCGATTCGGCGACCAGCGCCCGGGTGATATGACGATGGGTCACATGCACCGTCGTTTCGGTGATCCCGTACATATTGATCAGCCGCGGTGACTGGTCTCCGTGTCGCTCAAACCACGGCAACAGCATCGCCAGTTGCAGTGCTTCACCGCCAAAAATAATGTAACGCAGCGATAGTGCGCGCGTCGCGTTGCCATCCTCGGTGATGATGGCGCTGAACGCACTGGGGGTCTGGTTCAGCACCGTGACCCCTTCGTCCTGCAACAAGTGGTAAAAATCACCGGGCGAGCGCGATACCCAATAGGGAACCACTACCAGCCGGCCACCATGGGCCAATGCTCCCCAGATCTCCCAGACCGAGAAGTCAAACGCATAGGAGTGGAACAGTGTCCACACATCCCCGGCGCCAAAACCAAATTCCGGTTGGGCCGCATCCAGCAAGCGGGTGATATGGCTATGTGCCACCATTACCCCCTTGGGATTCCCCGTAGAACCCGAGGTGTAAATCACATAGGCCAAATGATGTGAATTCAAACCAGGTTGTTGCGGATTACTATTCTGTGTCGATTGCTGTGCAAGCTGTTGCTGGATAATCTCATCATCCAG
>DATJLF010000035.1:0-53267 GCA_035490715.1 Cellvibrio sp. | reverse complement strand
CGCCCTGGCTTGTTAACGGGATAACTCGTCGTGTCCCGGGCGTTCATCGGGCTACCTTGCTGAATACCTGTTGGCGCAGGTATGAGGCTCACCTTATCGCTTTCTGAATTGAATGAAAACTGGCGAAATCAATCATACAAGTCGTTCCAGCACCGCACACTTCGTGTGCTCGACAGTTAGTAAGTCGCCTTTTTGTGGTTTTGCTTCGCAAAAGTATTCCACAAAAAAACAACTTACTAACTGCGGCTGAACTCGGCGTTAAATTTACTACCATGATTCGAACTATTTCTTCATTATTTATAATTTTGCTGATGCTTTTTGCTATGCAGCAGTGGGTAGTTACGTCAGATAAAATTGCAGTTTTGAATGAAATATCAAAAATTAAGACAAAGGAAGCCTGCACTACAATTGGCGGTGATATGACTTCTGTTTGTTTGAGCCGCAAAAAGATGTGCATTGTTAAATACAGCGATGCAGGTAAATCCTGTATTAGCGGAGCGCAGTGTAATGGGGAATGTCGAGTTCCAATGGAAAAATCAAATAGTATTTTCGCCCTAGGGCGCTGCTCTTCATCTAATAATCCCTGTGGCTGTTGGGCAAATGTAGAATTCGGAATAGCACAGAAAGGTATTTGTGCGGACTAAAAATTTAACAAGTCGCTCCAGCATCGCGCACTTCGTGCGCTCGACAGTTTGTAAGTCGCGCCTTTACGGTTTTGCTACGCAAAAGTAATCCGCAAAGTCACAACTTACAAACTGCGGCTGAGCTTGGCGTTATAAATGGAAAACATGGTGCTAAAGAAACTGTCAATGATCTTTTCAATTCTGCTATTCGCAACTATCATTTTTCTAGTTGCTTATACTTCGTTAAATTGGTTATGGGCAAACTACTTTGCTCCCTCGAAGGCATTTCCAGATCAGAAATATTTTACATTTGGCCTTAGGGTAAATATTCCGGTTGCAATTGGCTACGCGGTATGCACATTGGTTGCGGCGCTTCTATGCATAAAAAATATTGCTTCAAATATTCACCCTAAAGTGTTTTTTGGCTCCTTTATATCCGCCATTTTTGTAGCTATATATTTCTTTTTATATGACTTCATTCCATCAACGTTGAACATGTATTTTATAGTTCTATTATTATTTTCAATGCCAATTCTGGCTATAGTTGCAAACGTTGCTTCTTTCCGTATATTTGGCAGAAGCAATAGAAATTTATAACAAGGCGCAGCAACACGCCACTTTGTGGCTGGACAGTTTGGAAGTTGCGCCTTTGTGGTTTTGCTTCGCAAAAGTAATCCACAAAGGCGCAACTTCCAAACTGCCGTTGTGCTAAGCGTTAGCATCCACATGGAGTGGCCAATGAGCAAGATATTGAGCAACGATAAAAGAATGAATAAGCTGTGCTTCGCTTTTGCGGCGTTACATCTTGTAATTATTTTTGCGTCATTGCCTCTGGCTAAATTTAACGAAGGCTGGAATTTTGTTTTTGTGTGGGCTTTTTGGTTTTTAATAGACTTTCCTGTTTCAACCCTGTTTTTTGTACTGTTTTATCCGTTGCATTATTTGAATGAAGCTATCCCGTCTCTAAAATGGCTGTTATATCCGCCATATTTTGTGCATGGGGTTTTAGGCACTATTTGGTGGTTTTATTTGCCGCGCATTTATTACAAGGTTAAAGCGAAGAAAAAATCTACCTGACTATGCTAACAAAGCGTAGCAACACGCGCACTTCGTGCGCTGGACAGTTTGTAAGTCGCAGTTTTGTGGTTTTGCTGCGCAAAAGTACCCCACAAAGCCGCAACTTACAAACTGCCGTTGTACGCGGCGTTATGTAGAAACAAAATTTCAAACACTCAGCCAAAATAGAGCCTTAAAAATGTTTAATAATTCCAAATATTTAGTGCTAAATGTTTCATTATTCATCGTCGCCTTATTGGCTACAAATTTTTTAACCAAAGGTTCTCCCGAGTTTATGATATTCGCCGGTTACTTTATGGCTCAATATTTAATGGCTGGTAAGCTAATATTTATGGAATTCCATGGCGCACTCACTGGAAAAGGTGTGTCATTGAAAAAAATTGAATCAAGTGCAAAAGTACGAGTGTTCATTGTGGCCAGCTCCATTCTTCTTATGTTTTTTAGCTTTGTTGGTTGGGTAGTCGGCTGGGAGGGAAAAACTGGAATTTTTTACGGCTGTGGCATTTTAATAGGGTCAATACTTTTCGAGTTAGGCTTAGGGGAATCTATTAAGGAATATTTGAAAAAATATAAACAGCTTGCATAACAAAGCAATCAAAAGGATGGTTTTAAAGTTGCATTTTTGCCATTCCGCTTCGCTCCATTTTATGGCAAAAGTGCAACTTTAAAACCACCGTTTATCGCGGCGTTAACTTGGAATAGGCATGGATCTACCGAAATTTAAATTTCATCCAAATCCTCTTGCTACAGGAGCGATAGCTGAAAGCAGCGAAATTTGTGAATGCTGTGAAAAAGCACGAGGTTACATTTATAAGGCGAGCTTTTATTCTACCGAAGACGTAGAGTCTATTTGCCCATGGTGCATCGCTGATGGTTCAGCTGCAGAAAAATATGAAGGAAGTTTTTCTGATGAATATCCACTCATGTCAGCTGGAATTTCAAAAGAATCAATAGAAGAAGTGTGCCAAAGAACTCCGGGCTATAATTCTTGGCAGCAAGAAGTCTGGCAATGTCATTGCGGTGAGCCTTGCGAGTTTCACGGAGACGCAGAAAAGCAAGATATCGAAGAGTTATCTAGTTTTAAATTAGAGACATTCCTAAGCTCCAATATAGTTAAACCGGAATATTGGGCGGGCATTCTGAAACGCTATCAAAAAGCTGGGAATCCTGCTGTTTATAAATTTAAGTGTATTAAATGCGGAGAGTTCATTTTTTCAATGGACTTTACATAAAGTTAACAAGGCGTTGCAGCACGCAAGCTTCGCTTGCTGGACAGTTTGTAAGTTGCGCTTTTGTGGTTTGCTTTGCAAAGTATTCCACAAAACCGCAACTTACAAGCCGCCGCTGAACTTGGCGTTAAATTGGGAAATAAATGGAAAAGCTGATTCTAAGTATATTAAGACTTCTCAATGGGAACGAAAGATTATTTGTATCGTTTTGGTACGTGTATATACCGATACTATTAATTACAAATATCCCAAGATTTTTAGATCTTCATGTTAACGTCGAAAATAGAATGCCAATCTTAATTCTATTTATTATTCTATTCTTCATATTAAAAGCTTTTAGTTTGGTTTCTTTGTGGCGGTGTGCGCCGAATGTGCTTCACAATTCAAATCTAAAAACACGACTTGCTAGGGGTTTGGTTGTAGCTAATTCAATCTATCTTTTATTTGTGGCTGCTATTTTAACGGTAACTGCCTTTCATAGTTTTAACAATTAGTCGTTATGAATGGTACTAATTTAACAAATCGTTGCAGCACCGTGCGCTTCGCGCACTCGACAGTTTGTAAGTCGCCTTTTTGTGGTTTTGCTACGAAAAAGTATTCCACAAAAAACCAACTTACAAACTGCGGCTGAACTCAGCGTTATGCACTACGGGGAATATGAATTTTATATGTGCAATAAAGAAATTTATGAAAAAATAATAACGCAAATAGAATGTATTATGGCTGATGTACCCTCTGCAGATACATGGAAGTGGATGAATCGAGGTTATGAGGAACTGAGAATCCTAATTTCTAATATTCCTTATATGGATATAAAGAAACACTTTGATAGTAAAAAATTGAACATTCGTGCTGAGGAAATGTTTCATCTTGCTATTGCGGGCTGCAAAGACTACAAGGATGAACTGAATCGAATTGTGGAAAATTCAAATGATGTAGATGATGTTTTTACTGCGGCTTTAGGTCTCGCTGCTTTAAATGAGAAAAACGCATATTCAACTTTAAATAAATTATGCGGCGGCCAACATCGAATCAAAACTGACGATGTTTTTGACCAGCTTGATTGCTATATTCAGCATATCAAACATCCTAATGCTTTGACGCTTGAAAGAATATATATTGGAAACAAGAGTTCTTATCCAAGGCCAGAAAATGCATACAAAGCGTAGCAACTCGCGCACTTCGTGCGCTGGACAGTTTGTAAGCGGCGTTATAGAAAAGGAAGCATCATGCGTTACCTCATATTAATAGCATTACTAACTTCTCCGTCGCTGTCTTACGCATGTAGCTGCGGAATCATCAATATTAAAGAAGTAATTACAGAATCTAAGCATGTTTTTGTAGCTGGCGTTAAGTCTGTAAAAATTGGAAAACCAAATAAAGATCACATGAGAAGTGTGGTCGCCGAGTTCGAGCTAATAGAATCTATAAAGGGAAACTCAAAGGAAATTAAGAAACTTTATAG
Source organism: Cellvibrio sp. (assembly GCA_035490715.1). Lineage (GTDB taxonomy): Bacteria > Pseudomonadota > Gammaproteobacteria > Pseudomonadales > Cellvibrionaceae > Cellvibrio. The sequence continues at coordinate 48,873 of DATJLF010000035.1, read as the reverse complement.
CGGCTTTGGTGGCGGAGACTGCGGAATACCTCTAAACGTTGGCTGGCAATATATTGTTTACACTAACGACGGTGTGATTTCCGTTTGTTCTGGTAGTCGTCCATATCCTGGAAAAGAAAATGATGACGGTTATACTGAGGCAGTTCGTACCTATATCAAAAATGGTACTGATTTTAATACGGAAGACTTTTTCTTAATTGTTCCGTCAGACATCGAATGTGAAAGCTAAATCTATACAATGCATTGCACCTGACGCATTGTAAGTAGCTCGTAGGTTGTGGTGAGGAACGAACCGCAACATGACCATATCTCCGCAAATAAAAAAATAAATTCGTAGTTGATTGGTTTTTGCTATTATCAAAACAATATGCATTTTTTAATTGCGAATGTTGCGGTTCGCAAGCTCAGCCTACGCGGCCCGCTACAACCTACAATATCTACGTTGATAATACTTTCTGTTTATGCGGTCTGCATGAATGCGGTAAATAGTCATTATGATGTTTGCTGAGAACATAGTTAAGACTTGTGATACGAGTCATTAAGGTTGCGTACAGTGGATTCTATTATGCAAGCTCATTCGATTAGCCGGTAGGATGTAACACATGGAAAAGACACTTTGGATTATGTCCATCAGTGTAAGGATACTAAAAGCAAGTCCTTTGGCTATGGATGATTCTGAATACGCCGCTGCTGAGGCAGCAACATTTGGGTATTCTGTAGAAGATGCTCATTTCCAGCTTTTACAGCAATTACAAGATTCAAGGCTTGAGTTGATAGGTGTTTATCAATGCTCATCTTTCTATGACGCAAAATGGTTTTTCAGTGGCGAATATAAAGCCGATATTTTGCAGTTGGTAGATGAAGTTAAATTGTCTGGTGAATTTAGGTTTGGAGTATTTAGAGACGTTGACTCGTAAATCTCAATTTTTATGTGTCAGCTTCTTTTGCTCAAAGGTGATTAAAGTAGATTGAAAAAATTAACTCTAACGTGGAAAGGTTTTAAATTATGGACGGTTCGAATATTTGGGTTATAGATCATAAGGCTACGCTAAGTGAATTTTCGCCAATGAATCTTGATGGTTCTTCATGGATTTTAGGAGTTTGTGTGTTGTCAGCAATAAATAAGGAACATGCCTTGGTGAAGTTCAATGCTTTTCTGAAAAGCGAAGAAATGGAATTGATTGAAATTTACGGTTCACAAGAATATTCAGGCGATTTTTTTAAGGATGACTCAAGAAGATCAACTCAAATCAACAACGCGGCGCGCATGGTTCGGGATGATGGGCAAACTTGTTATGTATATGCGCGCACATCGGAAGCTATGGCTGAAGGAATAGATGGTAATGAGTGAGCTAAGAGGAGCTTTGACACTTGCTGAAGGAAACCCCGTGTTTAGGGCTGATGCGGACATTATTTTTAATAATGGCAAAGATAAGAAGGAGTTTGTTTTAAGGACAACACTTGATGATATAGGCGTATGGAAGGCCAAACACGGTATTTCTATTTCTCCTTTTAAGGCAGGCAATGTAGGTGCGCAAAAATGGGTTGCTCTTATTGAAAAGGATTATTGGGTTTTTGGAATAGATGCGACAAACGCAAACGATATCTTTACTGCGGTTAAAATTGGCATGACTTATTACAAAGTAAAGGCCGCTGATTTACTAAGTGATATTTATGTCAAAAACTTAAATATTGAAAATGAACAGCAATTACTTCGTGAGCTTCTTGTGAAGGCAAATCAAAAATTGTATGAAGATGTTTGTAAGGCCATTGTGCAAGCGGCCAAGTTACTTGGTGTGAGCGGCATCCTGAACTTTTATGTGTTTAGCAATAATAAAAATTTCAAAGTACCGAAGGATGATTTGCATGCTGCGTTAAAAAATGGTGGGACTGATTCCATTGAAACAGATTCACACTCCTACAGGTTCAGTGTGGGTAGTAATGATGGCAAGCGCGTTTTCGAAAATCTTATAAGTCACATGCATCTTGCTAAATTCAAAGTCTAAGCGGCCAAGATTTTAGCGATCAAAAAACAAAAAGCCCCGCTATTTTGTCGGTTCACCCATAAACTGACATAGGGTTTGAAGCATAATTTGTCAAAAATGGGCCAATTTGATCCCTTTTTATCCTTAAATTTATGCGTTGTCCGGAGTTTCTAACCCATAAAATGTCACTATCAAAGAACAATTAACCAATTTAATGGCACATCTAACTTATTGTTTTACAGATAATTTTTTAATTGCAGCTATTTTTTGAGCAGCGTGATCCGTCGAAAATTAATAATTTTCCCGACGAGCATCCTCCTCTGTAATTTTTCTCAAGACTCTGCATGGATTTCCTACTGCAACTACATCAGCAGGAATATCGCGGGTTACTACGCTCCCTGCACCGATGACCGTGTTATCGCCTATGGTGACACCTGGGATAATGGTTACGGATGCACCAATCCACACATTATTTCCAATCGTTATCGGTAGCGCATATTCGAGACCTTTATTTCTCCTGTCAGCATCAATCGGATGGCCAGCGGTATGAAGTCCGACATTGGGCGCGATAAATACATTGTCACCAATGGTCACCGGTGCGCCATCCAGGATAATGAGATTATGATTTGCGTAGAAATTTTCTCCGACGCTGATGTTGGGGCCGTAATCACAAAAGAAAGGTGGTTCAATGATAATGCTATTCCCGCATTTACCTAATAAGCCTTTTAGTAATGTGGTGCGATATGTGTTGTCGCCTGGTTTCGAGTGGTTATATTCATAACACAGTAATTTTGCCTGTGTTCTGAGTTGAACGACACGCTCGTCATAGTTAGCGTCATACAATGCGCCATCAGCAACGTTAGTTATGGGATTCATTACAGTGCTCCATCAGTTAATACGGATGAACCAAATTTATAGTAAAGCGTAATGGTGCGGAGAGTAATAAGGTTTATTTTTCTTAAGATTTGTTAGCAGGTAGTCCACATGGAGTGTAACGGAATGCGGGGTTATTTAAGTGGCGGAACCAGTTAAGTTGGAAAATTCAAATATCAAATTCCCGCATTCCGCTAGGCTCCATACGGGCTACATAGTTATTCAGGCAATGATGATGAATTAATTCTCGGGGCTATGCAAAACACGATTACGGCCATTATTTTTTGCTGAATACAAAGCCATATCTGCTCGTTTAAGGGCGCTTTCAAACGATTCATTTTGTTTAACACTGGTAACACCCATACTAATGGTAACTTTTAATGAAAGGCTTGGGTCAAAGTTATGAAGTTCTACACAGTTCCTGAGCTTTTCAGCTAAAGGAATCAGGCTTTCGCGTGTGGCCTGCGGAGCGATAATAATAAATTCTTCACCACCCCAACGACCAAATACATCGACACCCCGAATATTGGCGGAGATCAATTTTGCCATCCCTTGAAGTACATGGTCTCCAACATCATGTCCATAGGTGTCATTAATTTTTTTGAAATGATCGATGTCAAAAATAATGATTCCTAAATTTGATTTCTCATAATTACTTTCAAATATCTTGCGAACAAAACTATCAATTCCCGCACGATTAGTGATTCCTGTCAGTACATCTGTGGTAGAGAGTGTTTCAAATTGCTTTTTCTCGATTTCCAAACGTTTGTAACTTTCAGTCATTTCGTTAATTTTTTGATTAGCTTTTTTCGAGTCGATGTAAATTAAAAAGAACCGGCTTACTCCGTCCCAAATGATCAAAAACATCCACAGCAGAAGCACGGCGAGATATAACGCTTCTTTAGAAAGCCATACGCCCACCAATTCCACTTTTTCCAATTCCAGTTCATGTTGTCCATAGTCGACAAAATCAAAACCAATTGAAATTGTGTTGGAAAAGTCGGGCGCTGTGTGTTCTCGCGGGACATCGTATTGCCGGATCCACCACTCGGCGACACTGAACTCACTTAATTTTATAAAAGTGGGCTTATCAAAATCCGAGACACGAATTAATGTCAGTAAATATTTTGATTTTTGTACGGGATCGTCTTGCGAATACGCCGGATTATGGTTTCGCATGGTAATTCGAAAACGTGTTGCATCACCTTTGTAGCGCGCGTGAATGATGATGCCTGAGAAATCTTTTAGATTTAATCCATTTACTTCATTGCTAGCCAGTGTTACCGAAAGTCCGCAGGAAAACATTTCTGTTTCTTTGAACGTGCAGGAGAAGGAGCGATCATTCTTTCCAAGTGTTCCTTGAGTTTGATTATCCCCACTATAAACAGTGTAAGGATATTTTGGATCTGGCAACACCGTGATGGTTCGTTGAGGAAGATATTGATAGCCAAATAAAATGAGCAAGGTGGTGATACCGGCAATTAGACGTATTGCGGTATAGGTATTGGATTTAAAGAATGTACGAAGCGCTTCAATGAAGCTTTCGGAAATTTGATAGCTCATAGCAACCAGACATTATTTGATTTCTGTTAATGGTAGCTTATTGGATCCCAAACGGGTGAGACTCAAGGCGCTCTATGGATAGTTTGTGAAATGGGCGGTTTGTGAAATGGAATGTAATCCAACGTGGAAAAACGCTTATCCCTGAGGTATCGTAAGCAGTGCATGAAGCCTGGTTACAGGCCGCTATAACCCCGATATGCAGAGTTAACCAAAAAGATGAGAGCTGGCATAAAAATAAAAATCGCTTTTTTACTACTGATCATGGTTTCTCTAGCTGCTGGCTATACCACGGTCAAGCACTCTTATGTCACCCATGAATTACTACCGGCACAGCAAAGTGTGTATCCGTGGCGCACATCGCCCAACGCAGATACTGATAACGGTGGAAATTCGGTCATTGATTTGCGTGAAAATACGTACAACCTGAGTTTTGATTTCCGGTTATTGGAGGGTATTCAGTATCCCTATATAACCTTGGGATTGACGTTTGATGACGATACTCAGCCCGAGAAACTTGTTGATTGGTCATCATATTCTGCTATGCGATTCCGGGTGAAATGCCGCCCCGCAAATGAGCTGAGTTTCGTGCTTCATACCTATGAAGATCAAATCACAAAACTTCCGGATATGACCAGTTTTCGGCCTTCTATGGCATTTTTCAGTTGCACGGATGAGTGGCATGACGTGAGGGTTAACCTCCATCGCTTAGATACGCCGGAATGGTGGCTAAAACAACATAATTTGAACTTGTCCAATAAAGATTATCCCCTTAATCAAGTGAGGGGGTTCTCAATCGCCAGTTCGACCCAGAGCCCGCTTGATACTCAATCCAGTGTTTCTATCGAGGAAATTACCCTCTACGGTCAAAACTGGCCCCTCATTTACACAGTGTCTGTATTGGGGTTGGTTATATGGGGCGGCTTCCTTTATTGGGCTCTCCCGCAACTGTTTAGAAAAGAGAATATCTTGCCCGCTCCCGGTGTTATAACTCCTGCCAGCTACCGGCAAGTCACCACCGAACCCAAGCATGAGCGTGAAAGATCGGCAGTGGTTGATTATCTGGCGTCCGAATATGTAAACCCCAATCTGGATGTCGAAACCATCGTTAGTGCCTTGGGAATCAATAGGACCAAGATTAACGACATTCTCCGCGAAGAGTCGGGGTTAACCTTCACTGCCTACCTTAACAAGCTGAGGCTCACCGAGGCAGCTCGGTTGTTATCGGAAAAACAAATGGCTGTGTCGGAGGCCGCCTTTGCCGTGGGCTTTGGTAGCTTGTCTTACTTTAATCGTGCCTTCAAAAAAGAATTCGGCTGCGCGCCCTCATCCTATAAAAATCCGTCAGCAAGTGAGCCGGATTCATCATCTACCCCCTGACCGATCTGCAAATTTAGTTGTACTTTTCGCAAAGTAGCGGCTTTTTCTCTGTCATGCAGAGCGCTGCATGTGCCTACTCCCTATCGTGACCATCGTAGCTGACTTATCCCTCACTCAGATCCTGGCTCAGCTCTCCGATGTACTCAATACAAAAATAATAGCTAGTCACAATAGGTAGTCACATGTTGTTCAGAACACGTAATCCAATGGGGCGTTGTGCCCGTGTGTTTGCATTATCGTCCGTTTTGCTGGGGCTAATCATTTTTCCGGGATTGGTTGGTTGTGCCGGTGGTTCATCAGGTTCCGGCCCAGCCAGCTCCAGCACTTTTTCTTTACCGCCTGGTACTTCTTCTACGCTGGGATCCTCTTCACTTGGCGCGAGCAGCTCGCCTCAAGCGATTAGTTCCTCAGCGGCCAGTGTCAGTTCAATGGGGGCAGACGCAGTAACTATCGCGCCGGATAACGCCAAAATTCGTTATACCGGGCGAGTCGATGTGACGCCGACCGCTGCGCAATTCGACTGGGCTGATACCCGTATCGAATTTCGCACCAATGCTTCCCAAATCGAATTGCTGCTGAACGACACAAAAAACGATTACAACCTGTTCGTTGACGGCCAGCTTAAGAACACGCTCTCATCAACCACCGCAAACGCAAACTACATAGTCACCTTGGGTGATGGAGATCATCGTGTTTTGCTCACCAAGCGTACTGGACCCAACTTCGGTTCCGGCCAGTTTTTAGGGGTAAGGCTGCCCACAGGAAAGCAACTGCTGGATTTACCGGCTGCACCCACGCGCAAGATCGAATTTATCGGCGACTCCTGGACTGTCGGATACGGTAATGAAGGGCCGGCATTAAATTGTGGTGGCGTATTACGGCCCTACGAAAACAGCTATCTCTCGTTTGCTCCCATTGCGGCGCGTGCGTTAAATGCGCAAAGCCATTCCATTGCGATATCCGGTTTTGGCGCTGTGCGCAATTACGGGGATACCAATTCCACCAGCCCCAAACCCATGCCGCTGTATTACAACCGGACCTTGATGGAGCGCGAGGATTTGCCCTGGAATTTCCAATCCTGGGTACCCAATGCCGTCGTGATCAAGCTGGGCACCAATGATCACAGCACCCAGCCGGAGCCTTTTGCCGATGTGTTTATCCAGGGCATCCATGGCTTGATTGCGCAGGTAACTAATGCCTATGGGCAAGTACCCATATTCCTGGTTGCTGATAATTCCCTGCCGCAGGTAGTAACCCGCATGCAAGCAGCCACGGAGCAGCAGCACGATAAAGGCAACAGCCAGGTTTATTTTGTGCAACTCACATCACCACCCCAAAGCCAACTAGGTTGTGATTGGCATCCGCTGGTGGTTGCGCACGAGGCAATGGCCACTGAATTGGTTGCTGCCATTAAACCGGTTTTGAAGTGGCAGGACAGCACAAGCGGTAATGACAATACTCAATATGATTCGGTAGTCGTGACGCCATTTAAAGGCGGAGCGAAAGCGGCCTACTCAATGGTGTTTGATGACTATTGTTCTTCCTGGACGTCCGGTATCGATGATTATGCGATTCCGGGTTTGGTCGAGCACGGTTTGCGTGCTGGATTGGGTGCAATCGGATCGGAGTGTGAAAAAAATAAATTCCAGGCGCGGTTGAAAGCCGTGGCTGAACAGGGGTTTGAAATCGTCAATCACACCTGGAGCCATCCGTCACTGGTGCTTTGCGCTACCAATCCAAATCCTGCGCAAAATTGTTCTGATACCCGCCCCGATTTCAAAATCGAAATTGATAGTGCACGTGAGTTTTTGCAGCAGGCCACCGGCAAACCGGTCAATTTTTTTGTTTTCCCCTACAACTCTGTCGATGACGCGATCCTTAATCACTTGCGTGAGCAGGGTTATCTGGGCGCGCGCGGTGGTTCCTATACATTGAATGCAGCTAACTTCAGTGATCCCCTCAAACTGAATTTGCTGGGTAATCAGGCGGACATGAATGCGCTTGCTGATCAAGCGATTGCCGCTGGTGCATTTGCCTTCATTAATTTGCATGGAGTTGCTGATGCATCCTATTTGCCCGTCCCTTTGAGTACCTGGAATGCTCATCTCGATTACCTGAAATTACTTGTCGATAAGCACGATCTCTGGGTGGATAACCCAACCACCATCGTGAAATACAACCGCTCAAAAGCCTTATGCGGTTCCCCGCAAATAAGCGGCAATTCCCTGGTCTTTACCGGTGCACAAAGCGGCTGTGCAACTTATGTAACAGGCCTGACAGTAAGCATTACAGCGAATGCAGGAATGCCTGAAATAGTTCCAGTGCAAAACGGAAGTTCATTACCAATACGACGTCTCTCCGCTAACACCGTATTGGTCGACAACGTGGATCCGCGTTACCCCACCACGTTGAACTGACGTTTTTTCCCCCGGCGGCGGCTCTCCACGTTGCCGGTTTTTTATCCCCAATAGTCAGCGCCCCCCGAGCTGGCTAACCCTAAAAACCTAACAATAAACGTTGATGTAGTGCCAAGAGTGTTGGAGACGTTGAGAGACCAACGAGAGACCCGCCACGGAGAGCAAACCTAAACGGATCACTTTGGCCGCAGTTACGTCGCGGCAATCTCACTGGATGTGAGAACTCATGAGCCCATGCCGTATCGGGCCTCCAATAATAACGAGGGCAATTGCCCTTCATCTCTGAAAGGAGAGTGTCAATGAAAACGCCAGGAATAAAATCGTATGGTTTGGCAACTGTGCTAAGCCTTGGATTGGCCGCTGCCAGCCAAGGTGTTTCAGCAGGTTGCGTGTACAAAATTACCAATGACTGGGGAGCTGGGTTAACCGGTGAGATAGTCATTACCAACAGCGGTAGCTCGGCGGTAAGTGGCTGGAATATTGGTTGGCAGTACGCTACCAATCGCATCACCAGTTCATGGAATGTGGGCCTCAGCGGCAGCAATCCCTACACTGCCTCCAACATCGGCTGGAATGGAAACCTGCAGCCGGGCCAAAGTGTCAGCTTTGGTTTTCAGGTGGACAAGCGCGGTGGTTCCGCCGAAGTGCCCAGCATTACCGGTTCAATCTGTTCGGGCACCGTGACCAGTTCGGTCGCTCCATCGAGCACGCCGGTTCGCTCAAGCAGTTCAACGGCGGTAGTGAGCAGTTCCAACAATAACAACAACGGCGGCCAGCAATGTAATTGGTATGGAACCATCATTCCGCTGTGTGCAAATACCGCGAGTGGTTGGGGTTGGGAAAATAACCAAACTTGCGTTTCACGTTCGGTGTGCACCACGATAGTTAACGGAACATCTTCGGCAACACCATCTTCAACGCCAGTTGTTTCATCTAGTTCAAGATCATCTTCGTCAGTGCCGATTGTTCCTTCCAGTTCATCATCGTCAAATGGCAATAACCAAGGCATTGCGCCACTGGTTGTGCAAGGCAATAAAGTGACCGCCAATGGTCAGCCCGCAAATCTGGCGGGTATGAGTTTGTTCTGGAGCAACACCGGTTGGGGCGGCGAGAAGTATTACAACGCACAAGCCGTTGCCTGGTTGAAGACGGATTGGAAAGCCAATCTGGTGCGCGCCGCAATGGGTGTTGATGAAGCCGGTGGTTATCTCGCCGACCCAAGCAATAAAACACGCACCATGGCGGTGGTAGATGCCGCTATCGCGAACAACATGTACGTGATTATCGATTGGCACACGCATCACGCCGAAGACAATAAAGCCGCCGCCATCGCCTTCTTCAAGGAAATGGCCACCAAATACGGCAGCTACAACAACGTGATTTACGAGGTGTACAACGAGCCGCTACAAGTTTCCTGGAGCAGTGTGATCAAGCCGTACGCGACCGATGTTATTCGCGAGATTCGCGCAATCGATCCGGACAACCTGATCATTGTCGGTACTCCGAGTTGGTCACAAGATGTGGATGTCGCGGCGAATGATCCGATCACTGCGTACACCAATATCGCTTACACCTTGCACTTCTACTCAGGCACTCATAAACAATTCCTGCGCGACAAAGCACAAACTGCATTGAGCAAAGGTATTGCGTTATTCGTGACCGAGTGGGGTTCAGTCAATGCCGACGGTAACGGCGCTGTGGATACCGCTGAAACCAACGCCTGGTTAAGCTTCCTGAAAACCAACGGTATCAGCCATGCAAATTGGGCGCTGAATGATAAGGCCGAAGGTTCATCTGCATTAACGCCCGGTGCAAGTGCTAACGGTGGTTGGAGCAGTGGTCAGTTGACGGCTTCCGGGGCGCTCGTCCGCAATGCGATTATTACCAATAATGGTGGCACCAATAATTCGAGCAGCCCGGTCACATCGACCTCATCCAGTGTTAGCTCGATCAATACCAACCCAAGCACCATTGCGCCGGACAACGCGAAGATCCGCTACAACGGTCGCGTCAGCGTCAACTCCACCGCTGCGCTTTACGATTGGGCGAATACCCAAATCGAATTCAAAGCCAACGCGCCGCAAGTTGAATTGTTATTGAATGACAATAAAAACGACTACAACCTGTTTGTGGATGGTCAGTTCAAAAACAAAATTACGGGAACTGGCAACATGAGTGTTCCAGTAACGCTGGGTGCAGGTGACCACACTGTGTTGCTGACCAAGCGCACTGGCCCCAACTTTGGATCGGGACAATTCCTCGGATTGAAATTGCCGCAAGGTGGACAGCTGTTGGATCTACCTGCTGCACCTGCGCGCAAGATCGAATTCATCGGCGACTCATTCACTGTTGGTTATGGCAATGAAGGTCCGGGATTAACCTGCAGCAGTTATCGTCCTTACGAGAATGCCTATTTGTCTTACGCTCCCATCGCAGCGCGTGCATTGGGTGCACAAAGTCGTTCGATAGCCATCTCCGGTTTTGGCGCTGTCCGCAATTATGGCGATGCCAATACGACTAGCCCAACGCCTATGCCGTTTTACTACAACAGAACGGTGATGGAGCGTTCTGATCTGGTGTGGAATTTTGCTTCCTGGATTCCGGATGCTGTCGTGATCAAGTTAGGCACTAATGATCACAGTACTCAACCAGAGCCCTCGGCAGACGTATTTATTCAAGGCATCCATAAATTAATTTCACAAGTGACTGCTGGCTATGGCCAGGTTCCGATTTTCCTGTTGGCCGATAGTTCGTTACCGCAGTTGGTTTCACGTATGCAAACTGCCGCTGCGCAACAACGCAGCATGGGCAATAGCAAAGTGAATTTTGTGCAGGTGACATTCCCGCCGCAAAGTCAATTGGGTTGCGACTGGCATCCTGCGGTTGCAGGGCATGAAGCCATGGCTGCTGAACTGGTTGCTGCTATGAAGCCAATCCTTAATTGGCAAAATAACGACAACAACAATAACAATAATAACAACGGCACTGATATCGGCACCGCCAGCGTGACGAATTTTAAAGGGGGCGCTAAAGCAGCGTACTCAATGGTGCTTGACGATTATTGCGGTTCATGGACATCCGGAATTGATGATTATGCAATTCCAACGTTAATGGAACGTGGATTGCGCGCAGGGCTTGGTGCATTGGCTTCCGAGTGTGAAAAAAATAATTTCCAGGCGCGTTTGAAAACCGTCGCGCAACAAGGTTTTGAAATTGTTAATCACACCTGGACACATCCTGCACTAGTCCCATGCTCCAGCAAACCTGATCCAAACCAGGCGTGTTCCGATGTGCGTCCGGATCTGAGTGTTGAAATCGATAAAGCGCGCGACTTCCTTAAACAAGCATCCGGTGCACCGGTGGATTTTTTCGTATTCCCCTACAACTCGGTGGATGATGTCGTATTGAATCATTTGAAATCGAAAGGTTATCTCGGCGCGCGTGGTGGTGGTTACACCATGAACGCGGCGAATTTTTCTGATCCATTCCGCCTCAATTTATTGGGCAATCAAGCGGACATGAATGCGCTCGCCAATCAAGCAGTTGCCAGTGGTTCATTCGCACTGATTAATTTGCATGGAATTGCGGATGCTTCTTATGAGCCAGTGCCACTAGCGACATGGGTTTCTCATTTGGATTATTTGAAAACACTCGTCGCGAAAAATGATTTGTGGGTGGATAACCCAACTGCCATCGTGAAATACAACCGCTCAAAAGCACTGTGTGGTTCACCGCAAATCAGTGGTAACACCTTAACGTTTTCGGGTTCTCAAACGGGGTGCTCCACCTACGCTACTGGTTTAACCGTAAATATAACGTCGAATGCTGGTGTACCGGATTTGCGCCCGACGCAAAACGGAACATCGTTATCAACACGTCGTATTTCAGCCAATTCTGTGTTAGTTGAAAATGTAGATCCACGTTATAGCACCACATTGAATTAGCGCTTTTTACCCGACAGTCTGGTGGTGTGGGCTGTCGGGCTTTTTTAATAAGGTTAGGAATAGGATGAAAATAATGAAGAAAATATATTTTTTTACCACCGCCTGCCTGGGGTTAATTGCGATGTGCAGTTATGCCATTAGTAACGCGCAAAAAGTGACAGATACCAATGCGCATTTTGCCTGGTTTGATTATTCCGGTGACGACACAATATTTAAACAACCACTCGCCGCCGATAAATTTCAAAATCCAATCCTCGCCGGTTTTCATCCGGATCCGAGCGTTGTACGTGTGGGTGAGGATTTCTATCTCATTAATTCCACCTTCGGCTTTTTTCCTGGCATTCCCATATTTCACAGCCGTGATCTGGTCAACTGGACCCAAATTGGTAATGCGATTCATCACCCTGCACAACTGCCTTATCGGAATGTAGCCTTGGCACAGCAAGGTGTGTATGCGCCGGCTATTGAGTATCGTGACGGTACTTTTTATATCATCAATACCTGTGTCGGTTGCGGCGGAAATTTTATCGTAACCGCCAAAAATCCTGCTGGCCCATGGTCAGATGCAACCTGGTTGCCACATATTGAAGGTATTGATCCATCCATCTTTTTTGATGACGATGGTAAAACGTATATCGTCCATCACCGCAATCCATCACCACAAAAATACCCCGCACACACGGCGCTTTGGGTGATGCAAGTTGACTCAAAAACATTTAAACCATTATCAGACGATGTGATGTTGGTGGATGGTAGTGAAAAGCAGCCCTGGCACACCGAATATATTGAAGGCCCACATATTTACAAAGTCGATGGCACTTATTATTTATCCGCACCGGGCGGTGGCACCGGTTATTTTCATGGCCAATTATTGTTTAAATCCAAAAACATTTTTGGCCCTTACATCGCGAATCCCAACAACCCGGTGTTAACCCAATTTGGTTTAGCCGATGATCGAAAAAATCCCGTTACCGCCACAGGTCATGCCGATATGTTTGAAGACGGCAAAGGCAATTGGTGGGCAGTATTCCTTGGCACGCGCGTTTATGATCTGGATAAAAAAGATCAACAAGATCCCGGTAATTTTCACACTGGACGCGAAACCTTTATGTTGCCGGTAACCTGGAAAGACGGTTGGCCAGTAATTTTAGAAAAGGGGAATGCAGTACCCTATCAAGTGAAAAAGCCAGATTTACCCGCCGCAGAAAAACCGAAACGCGCGTTAACCGGCAATTTTAATCAACGTGAAAAATTTACCGATAAAGCGCTGGGCCCACAGTGGCTATTTATTCGCGCGCCATTAACGCAATGGTGGAATACCGGTAATGACGAGTTGGTTATTACCCCGCGCGCTGATCGAATCGGCGACTTCGGAAATCCATCATTTATTGGCCGTCGTCTCGCACACATGACGGCGAGCTTCGGCACAAAATTGCAGTTTGACCCGCAATCGCCGACGGATGAAGCCGGTTTGCTCGCACTGCAAACTGACGAATTTTACTATGCGTTTGGCCTTAGTAAAAATGCGACAGGAGATACGGTGCTACGTGTGCGCAAGCGTGCTGGAAAAGAATCACCCGTGCGCGGTGAAATTCTCGCTGAGAAAAAAATAACGTATGAAAAATCGAAACCGATTTTACTGCGGGCAAATATTGATAAATCCCAAGTGAGTTTCTCTTACAGCTTGGATGGAAAAAAATTCATCTCCGTTATTGAGAATGCCGATTCCAAAGTGCTGACATCAGCAATGGCCGGTGGATTTGTTGGTGCGGTAGTCGGAATGTACGCGGAGCGTGCAGAGAAATAGGTTTCCCCTCCCTGGACGAGGACTTCCCGCCACGCAAGTGGCGGGCTTTTTCCTTCAATCGTCTTTGTTCTTTAACAATTTGCACATTGACTATTAATGTGTTGATGCCACGTTGGCGCCAATACCTGTTTCCGAACGTATGTGTTGGGCAGTAAAAGCATTGCGTTCCGATTTCGCATTAGCGGATGTGTCGAGCACTGAGAATAACCAGATTCCCACAAAAGCGATGCTCATCGAAAATAACGCCGGATTTTTAAACGGTATCAATGCTGTTTCATTATGGAGCGCGTCGACCCAAACGGTTGGTCCAATTACTACCAATACCAATGCTGATATTAATCCCAGGCTGCCACCAATAACGGCGCCGCGCGTGGTTAACTTACGCCAAAACATACTGAGTAACAGAATCGGGAAGTTTGCACTGGCGGCTACGCAAAACGCTAAACCCACCATAAAAGCCACGTTTTGTTTTTCAAACACTATCGCCAATAACACGGCGATAACGCCCAACGCAATTGTTGCTACACGTGATGCACGCATTTCCTTTTTCTGACTTTCGACCGTTTTCTCTTCGCTTTTCAATATCAAGGTAGCGTAAAGGTCGTGAGAGATTGCGCTGGAACCGGCGAGTGTTAAACCGGCAACAACAGCAAGAATGGTTGCAAAGGCGACAGCGGATATAAATCCGAGTAACAAATCGCCGCCGAGTGCATCCGCCAAATGGATTGCCGCCATATTACTACCGCCAATTAATTTTCCATCGGCGATGTAATCGGGATTGTTGGCCAGCATAACAATGGCACCGAAGCCGATGATAAATGTCAAAATATAAAAGTAACCGATAAAGCCGGTGGCATAAAATACCGAACGCCGTGCTTGTACTGCATCACGTACAGTAAAAAAGCGCATCAATATATGCGGTAAACCCGCTGTACCGAACATTAAAGCCATGCCGAGTGAAATGGCGGAAATGGCGGAGACCGCATCCGGCTTTTGGGTGAGCGGTGCCATAATTGCAGAACCACTCGCGTGCACACCCACAGCGGCAGTAAACATATTTTCAAAACTAAAACCAAATTGCATGAGAACCAAAAAAGCAATAATGGTTGCACCAGACAATAACAACACTGCTTTAATCAATTGCACCCAGGTGGTTGCAAGCATCCCGCCAAACGTTACGTAAAGTGTCATCAATATACCGACTCCAATAACGGCCGATTGGTAGGAATAACCAAATAAAAACTCAATAATCTTTCCAGCACCTACCAGTTGCGCAATCAGATAAAAAATAACGGTAGTCAGCGATCCACTTGCTGCCAGAATACGAATAGGCTTCTGTTGTAAACGAAATGAAGCAACATCAGCAAAGGTGTATTTACCCAAATTGCGTAACGGTTCTGCAATTAGTAACAGAACGATTGGCCAGCCGACCAGAAAGCCGATGGCATAAATCAAACCATCAAAGCCCGAGGTATATACCAGCCCGGCGATACCAAGAAAGGATGCTGCAGACATATAGTCCCCGGAAATTGCCAAGCCATTTTGAAATCCGGTAATTCCGCCACCCGCCGCATAAAAATCGTTGGTTGTTTTGGTTCGGCGCGCTGCCCAATAAGTGATACCTAACGTAACGACAACAAACACTAAAAAAAGAATCATCGCAATACTATGATCTTTTGATGCAGGCGTGTCGGCTCTCGCCAACGTGCTCGAACTCAAAAGGAGTAATGCAGATATAGTCCGTTGTTTTATAGCTGATCGAAGTATTGCTTGAATCAGATGCATATAAATAAAATTTATTGACGACGTTAATCGGCATTTCATTGTAATTCTCCTATTCGTTTTTTAACCGCAGCAACTAGCGGCTCTATCACATTATTGGCGTAGGTTACGTAAATACCGGTAACGATAAAGCATAAAAAAATGAGGCCTAACCCGAGGGCGATACCTACCGATGTAGTTCCTCCCAGTAAAGAGTTCGCCAGAGTGCCTGGTGAAAAAGCAATAATTAAAATCAATGCAAAGTAAGCAACAATTGAAATAATTGCCAACGGCACTACGATTTTTCTGCGCGCTTTAGTCAGTGCGATAAATTCAGGCAAGCGTTCAATTTCATCAAGCTGAGTAGGCATAATGACTCCTGCATCATTGTTAGAATTATTAATGGGTAAAATTTTCCAATTTGCCTTTGAAGAGTAACAGGATTCACTTTTTGTTCATCATCGACTTTAGTCTAGGGGGAACAAGATCTTCTGTAGAAATTCAATGAAAGCTGTTTTACTAACTTTATATTCATGTGTTGAGCTGCGTAGCGAGGCCTGTTTTTTTGCTGTTTAAAACAGGTTCTTTAACGCAATCAAAAAAAGGTTTTAACCCTTGTCTCCGTTTCTTCTTATTGGCACGTTAATTTTCTATTTGGCAATACTTTTTTGGATAGCTCGAATAGGTGATCGTCACCGTTTTACTAACTCGGGCTGGCCGCGCCACCCATTGGTATATACCTTTGCATTGGGCGTTTACTGCACCTCCTGGACTTTTTATGGATTGGTAGGCACTGCCGCGGAACAGGGATGGCACTACTTGCCAATTTTATTGGGTCCAGCGTTGATGTTTACGCTGGGCTTTCCGTTGCTGCAACGCATCGCTATGATTTGCCGACGTGAGCACATTCATTCAATCGCTGATTTCATTTCGTCACGTTACGGTAAGCGACAGTCCGTTGCGGCGATGGTGACGCTACTTTTATTGTTTGCCACGATCCCTTACATCGCACTGCAATTAAAAGCCGTGGCAGACACGTTAATATTTGTCGTAAAAGATGTGGAATTCTCGGGTCAGGATATGACTCTCTTGGTGACTTCCGCCATGATTTTATTCACACTGATTTTTGGAGCAAATCGGTTGGATGTTGCCAGTTATCATTCAGGCATCATGGCGACAATTGCATTTGAATCGTTGGTTAAATTAGTGGCCTTGGTGGCCGTAGCTATTTTTGCATTAATGCTATCAAGTGATATAAATCCTGTTATGTTAAACAACGACGTCAATGTTGTATTTGAGCGTAGTGTATTAACGTCTTCCTTTTGGGTACTTACGCTGGTATCAGCGGCGATGACCTTTTGTCTTCCACGTATGTTTCAAGTCACCTTTGTAGAATGTCTGGGCGATAAGCATTTACGTTTCGCGCGTGGTGGCTTCTTCGTTTACTTGTTAATGATCGCATTTGCTGTATTTATTATTGCGTGGACAGGAAACCAGTTTTTATCGACTACCGGTACATCGCCTGATACCTATGTATTAGCTCTGCCAATGTTTGCCGGGAGTAATTTTTTTTCCTTACTTGCATTCGTAGGCGGATTTTCTGCCGCAACAGCAATGATCATTGTCGCGTCGCTGACTGTTAGTCAAATGCTCAGCAACGATGTGTTGCTCCCGCTTCTTATCCAATCCAGAAAAAACAAATCAGCAACCTCGGACTATTCCAGGTCATTATTTCTCATTCGTCGTTTTACCGTAGTGGCTGTAATTTTATTGGCGTGGCTGTATCAACATGAATTAGGAAGCAATGTTGCATTGACAGAAATCGGGCTGTTTGCATTTGCGTTAGTCGTGCAATTGGCACCTGCCATTTTGTTAGGTATTTACTGGCGACGTAGTAATGGTTTGGGTGCATTAGCAGGAATCGCTAGTGGCTCCCTGGTGTGGTTCTACACGCTGATGGTTCCACACCTGCATCAAGCTGGCTTAATTGCAGGGAATTTTGTCACTGAAGGTTTTTGGGGTTGGAAAAATTTAAGTCCGTCAAATTTATTCGGGTTTACCTTTAGCGATAGCTACACACGCGGAGTGTTGTATAGCTTAATTGCGAATACGTTTGCAATTTATAGTGTATCGCTACTCAAGTTCACTCATTTATCTGACCGTATCCAGGCATTAACGTTTTCCAATCATGGGGCGAATACACAGCAGCGTAAGTCACATTATGCTCAAATTACCAAAAAAGACCTTATCGCAATTTTGTCCCAATTTTTAGGTGACCTTGCTACGCAAAAGTTGTTTTTTACTTATGGGGAACGTGACGAGGTAAAACACGAGTCAACCTATGCAAACAAATCATTATTAACCGCTGCCGAGCAAGCGTTGGCCGGGGTTGTTGGTGTAACGTCTGCTCGTGCGTTGTTATCCAGCTTAAGTACTGGATCGCATCTGGAAATTGAAAATGTTGTGACCATTTTTGAGGAGACAACGCGCTCACTTCGCTTTAGCCAGGAGATGCTGGCTGCTTCTTTTGAAAGTATTTCTTCTGCAATCAGTGTGGTAAATGCGGATCTCAATATCGTGGCCTGGAATAAACGCTACGAACAAATGTTTAATTATCCTGCTGGCCTATTGCGTGTGGGGCGGCCAGTAGCCGAGTTAGTTAAATTCAACGCGGAGCGCGGGTTACTTGGCGCCGGGGATATTGAACAACAAATTCACATCCGGCTAAGCCATTTGATGAGTGGGAAAGCTTATCGCGTTGTACGACAGCATAACCAGAGTGTCATTGAAATTAATGGTCGACCTTTACCTGAAGGTGGTTATGTGACGACTTATGCTGACATCAGTGAATTTATTCGTGCGCAGGATGAGTTGGAAAAGGCGAATCAGTATCTTGAGCAACGTGTGCGTGAGCGGACACATGAAATAGAAGAGATCAACGAATCACTACGGGAGGAAGTACAAAAGCGTCGCGAAACTGAAGTAGAGCTCACAAAAGCCAAAGCGATTGCCGAGGAAATCAACGCTAGCAAAACACATTTTCTGGCCGCCGCGAGTCATGACATTCTTCAGCCACTCAATGCAGCAAATCTATACGCTAGCGCACTATTGGAGAGGCGGGGACTAAATCCGGAATTGATGGAAACTCTGCATCACATTCATGATGCAATCGGTTCAGCTGAATTAATTATCTCTAATTTATTGGAAATTTCCCGATTGGATAGTGGTGCGTTGAAACCAATCAATAAGGTATTTTCGCTAAAGGAAATTCTCGATCCACTTGCGCACGAATTTCAGGTTCAAACGCAGCAAGGTGTAGCGTTTCATTATCGGGAATGTTCTTTACATGTGGAATCTGACCCAAATTATCTACGCAGGATTTTGCAGAATTTTCTATCTAATGCCATCAAATACACGACATCAGGAAAGATATTATTTGGCTGTCGACATCGCCCCGGTTTCGTCGACATCTGTGTTTTCGATACGGGACCTGGAATCTCTGAGGTGAATCAGCAGCGCATTTTTGACGATTTTTTTCGCATTGCCCATGATGTTGAAGGAGCAGGCTTAGGTCTGGGTATAGCGATGCGTTTTTCTAAATTACTGAACCTCACACTAAAGATTCAGTCCCACGTGGGTCAGGGTAGTATGTTTTCAGTGTCGGTTCCTTTGCACATGCAAATTGTAGCTGCAGAAGGCCAATCCATTTCACTGGATATTGGCGCGGGCTTGCAGAACTTTACTGCTCTGTATATCGACGATGAGGAGAATAATATTCGCGCACTGGCCGCGCTTATGAAAAATTGGGGATGTAATCTGGACAAAGCAACCGATGAGAGGTCGTTAGCAGCTTACTTATGTACCGGCAAAAACCCCGATGCCATATTAATCGATTATCAATTGAGTGAAGGTTTAAACGGTATTCAATTAGCAATGCAATTGCGCGAGCATTGGCCGTCGCTCCCAATATGTATCGTATCGGCGGCGCAGCAGGATGATCTCATATCGATGACCACAGGACATGGATATGATTTTTTGCGCAAGCCTATCAAACCTGGAAAACTGCGAGCCCTGCTTGAGCGCTATGCGCAAAAATAAAAAAGCTGCGCGCAAAATAAAACGTTACGCCTTTAGTTTGAAACAGTCTCATCCAATGAGAGCTTGTTAAGGGTGATCACTGTTTGCGTGCGGTTGGTAATACCCAGCTTTCTGAAAATGGCCGTGATATGGGCTTTAATCGTGGCTTCGGTAAGGCCCATTTCATAACCGATTTGCTTGTTAAGCCAGCCTTCGCGTAAATAGCAAAGGACACGATATTGTTGCGGAGTGAGTGTTGCTACCTTTCCCGCAATATCCTTCTCTTCTTGATCAATAGGTCGCAAGTTGCTGCGGATATCTTCGGGTACCCAGTGATCGCCTTTTAGCATGGAACTGATTGCCGCACAGATATCGTGGGGCGCACACGATTTTGGAATATAACCACATGCACCGTGACCAATAGCGCGATTGATCGTACTGTTCTTATCGGTGGCAGAAATAATTGCGACTGGAATTGTCGGAAATTTTTGCCGCACCATAATGAGTCCGAATAAATCCTGGCTGCCTGGCATGTGGATATCCAGTAATAATAAATCGGTGTCCGGATTTTTCTCCAGATCGCGAATAGTACCGTCGAGGTCATGGGATGCGTTTACGATAGAATCCGGGTAATGACGCTTTATTACGTCCAATATTGCATGACGAAAAAGCGGGTGATCATCCGCTACTTGAAATGTATACATTTTTCCCCCATCAAAATCCTGTTGCTACATCTGGCGTTACTAACATGCTGATGGTTAAAAAAGATTTAAAAATAGTGGTGACCTTATTCAATGTCTTATTCTGCATTGGCGTAGTGTTATTGCTTAAGCCGCCTGTTGTTTGTGTGCGGGCGACATCTTGCACCAGCTTGCCATGTATGGCGAGGTCCGTAAGTCAACCACTCTAATTATTTTTTAGTGGTCCTTCACAAGTTTTCTAACTGGCGCAATAAGCTTCGCGATTTTTTTCACTAATCCAATAGCTATTACTAGCGAATAACATTAACAAAAAAATTAACGAAAAAAATTATCGAATAAGCCGCCCATCGATTAAATCTTTCACAACGCCGGGATCTGCCAGCGTTGATATGTCGCCCAGATTTTCGAAATCGTTTTGTGCAATTTTTCGCAATATCCGGCGCATAATTTTTCCGGATCTTGTCTTGGGTAAACCCGTTGTCCATTGCACCAGGTCGGGAACGGCTATTGGCCCTAATACCTTGCGTATGTGCTTGCTCAATTCCGCTGTCGATTCCTCTGTCGGGATAAATCCTGCGACAGGTGAGACAAAAACATAAATAGCTTCGCCTTTAATCGCGTGTGGAAAACCGACAACGGCTGCTTCTGCAACGTTGTTGTGTGACACCAATGCACTTTCGATTTCAGCGGTTCCCAAACGATGTCCCGACACATTCAGTACATCATCAATGCGACCAGTGATCCAAAAATATCCATCTTTATCACGGCGGGCACCGTCGCCCGTAAAATACATTCCTTCATAAATCGAAAAATAGGTATCAATGAAACGTTGGTGATCTCCCCAAATTGTGCGCGCCTGGCCCGGCCATGAATCCAGAACCACCAGATGTCCGCTTGCCTCACCATCCAGCAAGTCACCCTGCTGATCAACAATGGCCGGTTGGATTCCAAAATAAGGAAGTGTTGCCGAACCGGGTTTTAATGTAATTGCACCAGGTATCGGTGTGATCATGTGGCCACCGGTTTCTGTTTGCCACCAGGTATCAACAACAGGCGAATTTCCTGAACCAAAGTTATCGTGATACCAGCGCCACACCTCCGGATTAATCGGCTCGCCTACAGTGCCTAAAATTCGAATGGATTCACGCGTGCTTGATGCCAACGCGGCATTGCTGTCCGCCATCAACAAGCGCACCGCTGTTGGTGCGGTATAAAATAATGACACGCGGTGTTTATCGATTACCTCGCCGAAGCGTCCCAGGTTTGGATAGTGGGGAACGCCCTCGAACACGAGTGTGGTAGCACCGGCAGCAAGTGGGCCATACACAATATAACTATGCCCAGTGATCCAGCCCACGTCAGCAGTGCACCAATAGATATCTCCATCGCGATAATCAAACACATCGCAAAAAGTGGCAGTAGCGTAAAGCAAATAACCTGCGCTTGAATGTTGCAAACCTTTTGGTTTTCCCGTCGAGCCTGAGGTGTACAGGATAAATAAGGGGTGCTCTGCGGGAAATGATTTTGCGTGATGCGTTGTATTTGCTTGCGCTGTAATGTCTTCATAACGGATGTCGCGCGTGGGCAGCCAATCGATTTCGGTTCCGGTGTTACTCACCACGATTACTTTTTCAATACAGTCAGTGCCTGGAAATGTTAGTGCTTCATCCACACTGGCTTTTAATGGAATTTCCCGGCCCCCGCGTCGGCTTTTATCGGCGGTAATTACCAATTTAGCGTTGCAATCGATAATGCGGTCAGCGAGCGCATTGGCAGAAAAACCACCAAACACCACTGAATGAATTGCGCCGATACGTGCGCACGCAAGCATGGCGTAAATGGATTGTGGAATCATCGGCATATACAACATCACCCGGTCACCAGCACTGATGCCGATTTTTTCCAGTGCGTTAGCAAGGCGACATACCTGTTCATGCAGCTCGCTGTAGGTGATGTGATAACTCACATCCGGCTGGTCACCTTCAAAAATAATAGCAGTGTTGTTGGCTCGCTCGGGTAAATGACGATCCACACAATTTACACAAACATTCAGTTCGCCATCTTCAAACCAACGAATGTGAAAATCTTGCCTGGCAAATGAAACATTTTTTATGTTTTCAGGTTTTTTTGTCCATGTTAATAAACGAGATTTTTTCGCCCAATATTCTTCATTGTTATTCACAGAATCAGCGTATTGCTGTTTATAGTCATTGGCAGAAATACAGAATGTGTCGCTATTTTTTACTTCCACGCTTTTTACTGCAATGTCTTTTACTTCAATGCTCATGCAAAATTCCCGACGGTAACCATTGCAGTTATCTTTGTCGTTTTGTAAGGGGCTACACAATTAGACCATCGTCTAGGGGCTTATCAATATTCTGAAAAATGCGAAGTAAAAATATGAATAGGTATGCGGAGACGACAAAATATTACGACTTTAGTAGAGCATAGACTAAGCGCTAATAGCTCTGATGACCCATACGGCCGACTCTTCGTGAATTAATACCCATGAGGAGAAATAATAATGCAATCCGCAAAAAGGCAAATGAATAAAAATTGTAGCGCACGTTTTTTACCTCGATTATTTATCAGTACTTACGCCGCTGCCAGTATGTTAGCCGTGACAGTACATGCAGCAACTTTAGGCACTTTTGATGGGACTACCGTCACCTATGGTGGTTATGTCAAGCTGGATGCAATATCCAGCAGCTACGATGGCGGCTTACTACCCAATGGCAATGTAGGGCGCGATTTCTATGTTCCTTCGCTGATTCCTGTTGGAGGCCCAGAAGCGAACACCACCTTTGATATGCATGCACGCCAAACCCGTTTTAATTTGGGAACCAGTAGTACCATTGATGGTGTTGCGCTCAACACATTTATTGAAATGGATTTTCAATCAACTCCCGTGGGCGATGACAGAGTTACTAATGGTTATGCACCCGAATTGCGTTTGGCTTTTATTACTTATGGCAACTGGATGTTTGGACAAAACTGGTCCACTTTCCAAAACGTTGCCACTTTACCCGAGACCGCCGATTTTATTGGTAATACTGACGGTGGTATTTTTGTACGGCAAGCGCAAATTCGTTACACACACGGCAATTGGCAAATTGCCGCTGAAAATCCGCAGACAACTATCACGCCCTATGGTGGAGGTACAAGAATTGTGGCGGATCAAAATTCCATTCCAGATTTGGTTGGCCGTTATAATTTGACGTCTGGCGGGCTCAGCATGAGCGTCGCCGTATTACTTCGTCAATTGGCAAATAATAATGGGACCAATTCAGACAGCAACATATCGTCTGCCAGTATCAGTGTTACCGGTAAATGGATGATAGGGAAAAATGATATTCGTATTGGTATCAATTCCGGCGATGGCTTGGGACGCTACATAGGCCTCAATACCACCAATGATGCAGTATTAAAAGCAAACGGAGAATTGGAAGCCATTGAAACGAGCGGTGCTTTTTTTTCCTATCGCCATTTCTGGAATGAATACTGGCGCTCCAGTGTAATTTATGCTCGACAAATTATTGATAATGATATCGCCCTTACCGGTACTGGTGTTACCAAAGACACTTATAGCGCACGCGCCAACCTTTTTTATTCAGCAACGCCCAAATTAAGTTTTGGTGCTGAATATTCCTATGCAATGCGGGAGTTGGAAACCGGAAATGATGGTTCAATGAATCGTGTGCAGTTAGTAGCGAAACTGGATTTTTAATGGAACTACGCCGTTGCTCCGCTAACGAATAATTGACTGGGTGCTAGACTGAAATTAATTGGCATACCGGAGAGCAACCTGATGGTGAACGATAATCAAAAAAGATATTTAACTCTCATTAGCATTTTTATAATCCAGGGGGCTGCAATAGCGTTGTCTATTTCGCCCTGGATTAGTTTTGGATTGCTGTTGTTGGCCGTCGCGCTGGTGCAATACTGGCCAGCTCGCCCTGTTATTAACATTCAACCTTCTACTGAAGCACGCACGCTTACTAAAATGGCAGAGAATGTTTCCGGTGCAACATCCAAAATGGCAACAGGTGCAGCGGAAGTTTCTTTTTATATTGATGGATTAGTAAAAGATATCAAACGCAGTGGGCAAGATTGCAGCGAGATTGTCGGTGCCAGCGCTGACCTCGCGCAAACCAGTGCAGCAATGAGTGAAAGCTTGCACACTATTACCCAAACTATCGAGCAAACGGCAGGTGCCTGTCGTGGTGCAGATACCCGTTTAAAAGCGGGTGTTAACAATATTAATGAGCTGGGTGTAGTTGTCAGCGATGTTGCAAGCCAATTACAACAATTGCAAAGCAGTGCTGATAATATCCAGCGCATTACTGATGTTATTAAAGGTGTGGCTGAACAAACTAATTTACTTGCATTGAATGCGGCTATCGAAGCCGCGCGTGCCGGTGAGCAAGGTCGTGGCTTTGCTGTGGTCGCTGACGAAGTGCGGGCACTGGCTGGAAAAACCGCAGGCGCTACGCGCGACATCGCTAACATGTTGGGTGGAATTCGCGAGCAATCAAAAAACGCTGTTGGATTAATGGTGCGACTCCAGGGTTCCAGCGATCAGGTCAAACGCGAACTGGATCAGGTGGCAGTGGTGTTTGATTCGATCAGCGGTGAAATTGATAAGTCTTCTGCGGCACTAGGGTCTATCGAAAAAGCCGGTGCCGGTCTGGAAAGCACCAGCGGAACGATCAGCCATTCCATCAATAGCATAAACCAGGCGTTAGCAGCGATTGAACAAAAGAGCAGTACTATTGGTGAGCGTGCGCTTGAGGTGTCACATGAAACAGAAGCTATTTACAGTGACCTTGCAACTGTTAGTGATAAAGTTTTCTTTGCGCCAATATTGCAAGAAGCACGGCAAGCCGCTGCAAAGATCAGTCAGTTATTTGAGCAGGCGATTGCAACCAAAACCTTAACAACAGAACAAATTTTTTCACAGAAATACGAGCCGATACAAAACACAAACCCGCAGAAATATCATACGCCTTACGATAACTTTACCGATAAGCATTTTCCCGATATCCAGGAACCGATTCTTAATCGTCACCCTAATGTCATGTACGCTGGTGGTGTGGACTTGAAAGGTTATTTTCCCACGCACAATAAAAAATTCTCCGCACCACTGACCGGAAATTATGAAAAGGATTTATTGAGTAATCGTACTAAACGGATTTTCAGTGATCGCACCGGCAGCCGCAGTGGCTCCAATACGCAACCGATGTTGTTGCAAACCTATAAGCGCGACACCGGTGAAGTGATGCACGATTTGTCTGTGCCGATTATGGTGAATGGTCGGCATTGGGGTGGCTTTCGGATTGGATTTAAACGTGGAACCTCGTAGCTGCTCGAATTTCCTGTTTTTGTGAAAGATAACGGTAAATCGGAAGTGTAATTAGTAAAATTTAGTTGAATTTATCGCCTTTGAAAAATGCACTGCCACAAACGGCAGTGCATTTTTTTGCAGCTTAGTAAGTTAATTGCAGTGTTGCGGTAAAACGACGGTCATTCTGGAATGACGCATTTGCTAAACGCAGTCCACCTTTATCGGCATCTTGTACTTGTTGTTCAAGTACCGTTTCCTGGTTTAACAGATTACTTGCCTTGAAGCTAATATTAATGTTTTCGTTAAATTGATAACGTACAGAACCGTCGAGATAACCAGCCGCTTCATTCCAAATGGGTACCGCCACGCAACAATCTACAGCGGTAACCATATATTCAGAACGCCAGCTATACGCCAATCGTGCATTCCACGCATTTTTCTCATACATCAATACAATGTTATAGGCTTGATCGGACAGCCCCTCCAAACCATCTACTTGAACCGAATCTGTCGTCTGGTTGGATTGCGTCGAGCCGGCGGCAGTATTGCTTGTAATATTTGTATTGGTGATACCGCTATTATCTATATAGGTATAGTTCGCTTGCACGCCCAATCCATCAAAAGGTGAGGGCAAGAAATCAAAGAAGCGTTGATAGGCTACTTCAATACCGCTGATTTTCGCACCATCCCCGTTGAGTGGTTGGGTAACTTCTACTGTGCGCGTTACACCGTTATTGGTGTAATCACGACGGAAAACCCCACTCTGAATATAATCATCAAACTGTTTGGCAAACACAGTTGCAGAGAATGAGCCGACGGTATCAAAATAATGTTCAACAGATAAATCAACCTGGTCAGCTATAATTGGTTTTAAATAGGGGTTTTGCGCATCTGCACTGTAATAAACATTTGCACCCACTATTTCACCGCTGGAGTCTTTTATCCAAAGTGGATCATTGGCACTACTCACGTCGGGTAATTTTGCATCCACGCTGACAAAGTTTCTCATGTTGCCAACGTCAGGGCGTGACATCGCGCGCGATAAAGCAAAACGAATTAACCACTCATCATTGAGATCATATTTTAAGTTAAAGCTTGGCAAAACATTATCGTGTGTGGCGGATCTGACACTTGTCTGGTTAGCGGAATTCATGAAAGCAATATCGTCATCAGACAGATAACAACCGATTTTATTGGGCACTTCCGGTGCGGGTTCACCAGGTTGACCAACATTGGGGCCACAGGTTAAATCGTTAGCGGGTTGTGGATAAACTTCTCCACCGTAACTGACATCTTCTGTTCTCACGTAACGCACACCGACATTACCGCTCAGTGGTCTATCAAATAAAGTTAAATCATCACCACCAAAATTCAATTGCGCATAAACTGCGTTCGTTGTTTCCTCAACGTTGACCATTTCGGAAGGCGTGAAACAGGTTCCTGGCAATTCGCCTGCGCGATCACCGATATTGGAGCAAACAGGATCCCAGCCGTTCACGGGCAAATTAAGCGCGCTGGTAGACATGGTGTTGCTCAATAATTTTTGATTGTTGAGTAGATCGATATTGCCGAATACAAAAGTATCCATGCCATCAGCGGTGTGGATATCGCCGTAACTCGAATCCCATTTTTTAACGCTATAGAAATCCGGATAACCATTAAATCCAGACGTTGCATCCGGGCCGCTGTCGATAAAGAAATAGCTGCCGCCATCAGTGTATGTATTGGAAATATTTTGCCAGTTGTAGGTACTCCAATTCACTTGTTGATCACGTTTGGTGTGGCGCGCTCCCAATTTAACGGATTCAATCACACCGGAATTCACATCAAATTTAAAGTCAGCGCGCATTGCTAATTCATCGCCATAACTATCTTCTACGTGGTCCATAATACTGTTGAGATAATAGTTATGTGGATTAGCCAAGCCGCCCGCACTCCAATTCACATTGGTGGGTTCATTCAAGATGACACTGGCCAAATCACCGGTTAAATCAATCGTTGGGTTGGTATAGCTTTGCAGATCCATAGCAACATCGAAATTAGTCACTTCAGATTCGACGTAGCTCAAATCCCACTGACTATGGATATTTTCGCTAATTTCCCACTTCAGATTAAGGCTAATATCCTGTGTTATGTTTTGGTTGCGGCTGCCGCGAGTGGAGCTTGTGAAGGATTCACCAATAGTGTTGGGTGTACAGCTCGTCCAAGTATAACAACCGACCACAAAAGGTTCGCCAGCATCATTCATGACACCCGTGGCAGTGTTCCATGCCATTGGCATTGTTATTGTGCCAGTCTGAAATACACCATTTTTATCAAACGTAAAATTAGGAGTGCCTGCGGCGGGTACGGGAATTTTGTCGGAGCCTGCACCACCGGGTTTCATACTCCAGAAAATACTTTGGCCGTAGGATGCGTTGCCCATATTAGGTCCAACTACATACTCTTCCATCGAGTTGTCATATTCAGAGCGATTGAATTGCAAGGTCGCCACATAAATGCCGTCATTGTCTTGCCATTGCGTTGCAAATGACACACCGGTGCGTTCGCGCGAATAAGTGTTGTCTCGAAAATTTTCGCCATCGGGAATGTAGTTGAGTGTATCTGGATCACCATAAGCCCCGAGTATGCGATTCATACGATTGAGCTGAATACCTTGAGTTCTGGTTTCTACATCTGAATAGGCGACATTGATAAGTGCGCCGAATTCACCTGCGCTCGTTTCCCAGCGATTGCTATAAAGCCCTGAGGCTTCGGGAGTAAAACTTTCAGAAAGATCGCCGTAGTTAGTGCTCAATGTCAGTGCAGCCATTTGGCCTTCCTGATCAAAAGGAACCCGGGTACGCATATTCACGGTACCGGCGATTCCACCTTCAATAAGTTCTGCGGTTTGGTTCTTATAGGTATCAACGCCCGACATTAATTCGGGAGAAATATCACCCCAACTCAAACCGCGGCCAGAGTTAGCACTAAATGAATCACGGCCATTAAATTCTGTGCGCACTTGATTCAGTCCACGCACTACCACGCCGGAAGGCTCGGCGGAGAAATGTGAGGTATCAGATGAAGCTGCAAAACGATTTACTGTCACGCCCGCCACACGTTGCAATGCTTCGGCAACGGATTTATCTGGAAACGAACCTAAATCTTTGGCAGTAATTGAATCCACTACCGTATCAGCTGCGCGTTTCAGATCTTGCGCACTACTCAACGATTGACGCATACCAGTAATGACAACTTCTTCAACGAGATTTTCATCTTTTGCTTTCGTTGTCTCCGTGGTTGTTGCTTGCTGTGCAAAACCTGTCGTGGTGGCTGCCATGATGCACATGGCCAGAAATGATTTTTTAAAAATCGCTTTATGATTATTGCGTAGCAGTGTTTTGTTCTCGTGAATTGTCATAGCCAACCTCTTTGTTAGGATTATGGTTTGTGTAGAAGCTTTTGTGATGCGCTTGAGTTTTCTCGATATCTCCTTCGTTATTGCTCTGTTGTTATCGTGATGATGCTTGTTGGTTTTTATATGCTTGATGGAATGGAAGCTGCGCCTGCCTTGAGTTAAGCCAGGAGCAGCCTTTCTGTATTACCAGCCCAAAATAGGTTTCGACGCGGCGACTAATTCCGCTGCTATTGCTTCTTGTCCTGTAACCGAGGGATGCCAATCGCAACCCAATTGGCTTTGTGGTGGGGAAGTCACTTGCACGAAGTTGACGTTGCTATTACCTCTGGAGTGTTGTTCATGCATGGCAGTTTTCATGCGACTAACGACATGTGGCATTGAGCTATCGGCAATAAGGATGATGGGTACTTGCCCATAGGCAGTGATCACCTGGGTAATCAAGCCTTGAATACCCTCAATAAAAACAGCGGCAGAAGGTTCGGGTTGCGTGCTGTGATCGTTGGTACCCAACTTGATGACGACGGCATCAGGGACCCAGGATTGGAAATCCCATGGTAGGTCAGCTCGCTCCATGAATGTTCTGCCGAAATAAAGCGGCATGGGATTGTCACTGGTGGTTTTGGTATCGCCGTAATTTCTTACCGCGCCCCGACCCGAAATTGCAATTGAATGACTTTGTGCTTTCAGCGCTCTTGCAGTAATTGCAGCAAATGAGAGATAGCTATTTTCATAACGGCGTAATTCTCCGCCGCAATCTACGCCGGGCCCTTCATTACCGTATCCCACTGTCCAGGAGTCGCCGATAAATTCAATCTTGCGTGCGGGTGCAGCAGGCAACTCCAGCAGCTGTCCGCCATTGGGTAAACGCAGGCCAAGAAACTGTGCAGGTCCAAAGTTAGGGCCGGTGCGTTTGGAAAGCAGCACATGGTGAATGCCTCTTCCCACGGTCAGCGGGTAGGTTGTTTTGTTGGCGGTAGTAGAAATGGTTTTGCCTGGTTGACCGTCAACAAATACGTTGTAATCATTTTTTCCGTCATTGAAGAGCAATTCGATTTGCTCTGCATCAACAAGGAATTCAATCTGGGTATTGGACCAGTCATAGAGTGCGGCGCTAGATGTGACAATGACGCAGCCGGTATAACGAATCCTGGTGTTGTCAGGAGCAATGGTCACCGGGACCGCTGAGCTGTCGATTGAGGAGTCCGCACCTGATCCACCAGTGCAACCACTAACCAAAGCGATACCGAGACAAAGACTTGCTACAGCGGCGTAACCTAAAATCGGTTTTTTATAATAGAAAAGCATCTGACTTACCTATGTTGAAATTGCTTCACCGAGAGGCTGTGCCTCCCGAAGATTTTCATAGGTAATGTAGAGCGCAGTTGATTTTGATGTCGCTCGTAAACGCAGGAATGCAGGTACTTTGCGAAAAGTACAACTAATTTTGCGGATTGGTCATGGGTGGCTGATGGGGGGTATTGGATGAATTCATATCCTGATTCCTAGACTGGATTCCTGCCCTGTGCTACCTGCAATGACTGATCTTCCCGCTCGCGTGTTTTATTTGCATGTGGCGCCTTACATGGACGTACTCTGGCTATGGGATTAGATATTGGCTGCCATTAATAGATGTTAATCAACATAACCTTGGATAACGTTGATACTTGTAATAGCTCACCTACCGATTGTGGTGTGCAAACCAGGGTTCAGTGCCCGCAAAGAAAATTTGGTCGTCCATCGGGTTTGGAGCATAGTCCCGCAGATGGTGTCGACCAGCCAATATATTGCCCGGCATGATTGTCGGGCTTTTTTATTGGAGGCGAAACTGTTTCTAACTACGTAAGAGCAAAGTTGGTTTATATATTTGTTTCCAGTTGCAATAAAAATTCTAATTTGCGTTGAAAATGTTTCGAATATTCAGAGGCGGCAAGTCAGTTATTTTCTGACTTAAAATACTTAGACCTTAGTATCTGCTATAGAATATTTTGTTATCAAAGATTATTTTAAATATCAAAAATATATAGGATGTGACGATTTGTGAAAATATGTGGTTTATTGAGTAATAAGCAATAAAATCCAACTGTTACGGCTATGCGTTACATTTTGCTGAAATGTGCACTTTATAGTTGCGGCATTGTGAGCCGCTGATATAGTACGGATAACGCAGTGATGCGGAGGCC
This sequence comes from Cellvibrio sp., assembly GCA_035490715.1. GTDB lineage: Bacteria > Pseudomonadota > Gammaproteobacteria > Pseudomonadales > Cellvibrionaceae > Cellvibrio. Next base: position 17,444 of record DATJLF010000035.1, on the reverse strand, counting down.
CCAAAAAGAAACCTCGGGATTGCGGCCCGAGGTTTTGGGAAATTTAACCAAGAGGTACTTGATCAAGTATCTTTCAAGAGCATTATATAAAACAAATTGACGAAATGGTCAACTTGTTGTCGTTTGGGGTTTTTAACTTACAGTCAAATAACCCAAACGAAAGGTTTTTAACAAACCCAAATAGAATGCCCTTAGATCAGTATCTTCAGAAACTTTTTAGGAGATTTGCTGTGAAGATCAAAATCTGCCTCAAAGTGGTGATTGATGAGACATCCCTAAAGATGATCCTGATTTTAGCCACCGGCATTGCCCGCTTATTCTAAGTTGGCTAAGGGGGGATGAGTCCCCCCGGTTTTGAATTAACTAGGCCGTAAGATTGCGATTCTTACCCTACAGCAAATGGTTGAGATTGTACTTTGCAATTAAGAGGTAGTATTAAATTAACTCGATAATTTCGTTAAGAGTCGAAATTTGATGCCCACCACCTCTCTGATTGCGTACTAAATGGCGAGCTTGGAATCCATTTTTAACTGGACCATCGTAATCTGCGATAAATGTATCACCTACAAATAAGCACGACTCGCTTTTGAATCCTGATTCCAGAAGGATTTTTCTATAAATTTCCGGTTCGGGTTTAATAAATCCGACTTCATAACTTAAAAACTTCAAGAGTTCAAATTGAGGAAGAAGTCTATTAATTACATCTCCATAGGGTTGGGCCAAATTAGAGCAAATAGCGATAGGAACACCCAATGATTGAATTTTCGTTAGTGTTGGAATAACGTCACTAAATAAGGTAAGGCTCGCCAGCTCCTCTTCTATAGATTTTTGTAATTTAATTAACAAATCATCAGGTGCTTGAATATCTAAATGCAAGGCTAGCTGAAACATATTGGCGTCGGTCGTCATTAAGCTCCGGGCATCATCATCTTTAACTTTCCTGTCGTGCTCTCTTGCCCATTTTAGTAATTCACGAAATGGATGATGCATAACCCCAAATTGCACTAGCGTTCCGTAAAGATCAAAAATAACCAAGTCAACACATGGATATTTACTCATAATCCGATCCTGCTGTTTTCGATATGAATTACACTGGAGGACGCCACAATTTAACTCAATAGATCAGTTAAATTGAAAATCCGAATAAATTTCCTGAAATGCCCTCAACAAACACTTAACATCTTCTCTTCTTAGGTCACTGGGTAATACCAATTCAAGGTCTCGCAATTTTCGCTCACTTGGATAAATGCCATGTTTTGTGAGAGAGAAAACTGCGCTCGCAAAATGTTCCAGTCTTGCAGTATGGTTATTCTTTCTGTAATTTTTGTCCCATTGTGCCCAACGTGTTCGTAGCTCGCGATACTCATCGGGGAAATTGTATTGTAGGCAGGTATAACTTATGTCAAATTTCTTTGCCAGATGGCTGACTCTGATCGGTGGGGTGGGGTTATCCGCTAGAATTTTTTTCAGTTCATCACGTATGTGGCTTTTTTTCTTTTGGTTTAAATTCACTTTGCTTGTAAAAGCTGGCTTTTGCAGCCCTCGCCATAGTTCTGCAGAAGTAAGAACATCCTTATCCAACAAAAACTGATCAGGTGGAATATCAAGCCGATAACAAAGATCCAGTAACGCTAAAAAATAAGGTCTGCGTTTTGGGTCAAGCATATTCTTGATTGATTTAGGTTCGATATTTAATTTATGGCAAAACTCAATATGGGATAATTTAGACCCCTGTATTAATCTTCTAATTGCTTTCGCAACAATGAACTGGTCTAACACGAGTTCATCCGAATACACTCGTTCTATGAGTCTATAAATAGCATGTGATACCCAGGCATCTTTTGTGGTGAAATTGTCGGGTATATGTTTTTCATCCGGCTTTGATAGGTCTTCTCCACACTTGTCACATATCCACTGCCGGGGAAATTTTGGAAATTGCAACTTTACCTCACCGCATGCAGGACAGTATGTCGATAGCCGATGATCATGAACAACACAGATTTTAGTGCTTTCAACAAGCCAGTATAAGCGTACATAAGGCGATTCTCCTGACTCCCGATCTTCTTTCCAGCACTCTGGGCACCACTCCATATGCTGCTTTTGCAAGCCGCGTGCGTTGTCTTCGCATAAATAACGCAACGGGTAGAGTGTTAAAAATTGAGAGTTTATTTTTCCGTTAGATGCTGCGGTTAAAGCTTCAATATATCTGCTTGCTATGACGCCAATACTATTGCACAGCCTGAGCACTTCAGCCGAATCTTTTCTGCATGTCGGAAGCGTTTGCGTTGAAACAAAATAGTCTAACAAGCGCCTGCTGTAAACATGAGACCACTCCATCACCATTTCTGCTTGTCGACATAAATAGGAGCTCATTGCTTCTACTTCCCCATTATGATATCCAGCCGGTTCTAGTGGGATAAAGTAAGGAAATCGACTTGCGATAAAGTCGATTTCCTCCAGGCTAAGTAGTTCTATCTCATTCAAATCTATTTTCATGGACCTTATGGTATCTTGGGTTTTGTTGGCCTGGTTTGAGTTTGCGCTTTACCACTTTTGGTGGTGTTTGTTGCTGCAAAAAATCAGGTTGATATTGTTCGTCAGGGTCTGCAAGAACCTCATTAGGATTAAAGTCTTCAAGCGTTTTATGATAATACGCTTCAAAATTTTTAATGGCTTTCTCCGTAGTTATTAATGTGCTCTTCGGGTATCGTGTTTTTTTCATGACGGCAGTGGTGATTTTGAGCGAGTTGTTGGTTATGCACAATGCAATAGCCTTGTGCAACCAAGAAACAAGAAGACCGGGGCAACCAAGTGAATAGTCGTAAATGTCGTAGAAGTTTTCATACGTTTTACTGTCGATACTTATATTTAAATGTTTTATTAATGAGTAAAAAAATTGAGCAAAACATTTAACTTCGGCATCACTATCACGTTGATAGCGAGGAAAATAAATCGCGACAACGCGTCGTGCAAGCTCTTCATTCATATTTAATAGCTCCTTTGCTGTGTGAGTTCCAAACAAAATGAACTTTGTATTCATTTTGTTTGCCCAATACTTTAGTCTTTTTATATTTGATACCCTGTCTTTTTCGGGAATTCCATCAACGGTGTTTTGACATTCATCTATTAAAATTGCGACGGGCCGGAAAGATTTAATTCTCAAGCGCATTAACTGCTCAAGCTGCCCAATAGTTGGCTTTCCGCGCGTACTGGTCCTACCTTGTTTTTTTCTGGTTTCAGCATCCTCCAAATCCAATTTGCTGCTAACATTCGGCTCTCCGAGTTTTTCAAGGATTTCTTCCAAAAAAGAACGCCAAGGAAATTCACCTTTTATTGCTACGGGAGCTTCTACAATAATTGGCGGAAAGTGGTCATCTTTCCATCCAGCAGACTGCTGCTTAATTAAATAATTTGCTAGGTATTTCATCATAGTGCTTTTTCCAATACCTGCCGGACCAATAACAGTTACAATCTCATCTTTTCGCCCGTGCTGGGTAGTGCAGAGTATTTCGTTAAATACACCTTCAAAGTTTTTATGCATCAATGTGATATGATTTTCAAGAAGGTTGAGAGTTTCACTGTTCATCTTTGTTCTCCTCGTCATTTTTTATTGGTAGGATTTCAATTGATTTGATATCAATTGAATAATTGGTAGATAGATTTTCCATTTCTTGAAGAATGGGCACACCAAGACCAGAATTTCTTGCGTTGAATGTGTGTTGTTCATGCTCAGGATTGCTGAAGTAGGTGGCCGCTGATTGCTTGGGGCCTTTCCTGTAACGCCTACCACTTCTCAGATGGCGGGAAAATATTTCCATATGCGGAAGTTGAATGCCTTTGTCGTGGCATTCACGTACCAATACATCATTTGTCGTCATTCTCACCCAGTAGCCTTCAACTAATGCCCAAATGTGGCAGTAATCGTAAGGGTTATATTTGACGCGGACTTTAATTTTTCCTCCGGAATATCCAGGCACTTTTTTTGACAGTACGTAAGTTGTGTGGCAAAAGGTAAGTTGGTTTTTTCTGAGTGTTTTGAATTCATCACCATCAGCGTCTGGAAGTGTTGATATAAAAAAACTAGCTTCTGATAAAATTTTTGTTCCTGGCATTTCATCAAATTTTTTCAGTGAAAAATCCCATCTGTTCTGTGGTGTTTCGGAAATTCCGCGACGATTGATGGTTGGATAATGTAGATAGGCATAATCCTTTAGGCGAGTGTTAAACTCATCTGGTGTCCATACGGCAAATTTTTGTGATTTATGAGTTGTGGATTGACCTCTGCCCAGCTTCTGTAATTGCTTATTGCCATCAAGGGTGTGGATAAGCTCGCTTTCCGTGGTACCAAAAACCCTTTCAATAATTGATCCATGACGAGAAGCACTTTTAGGTCGTCTACGTTTATTCATTCCAAGATCAGCCAATGTGGAGTCAAAATACACACTTTCAAAATCTGGCCCATGGTCAACAGCTAAAAATAGTGGAAGGCGTTTGAATCGGCGATAACACTCACGCAATAGCATCATGGTTGAGCGGTATGAGGGTTTTTCAAATGAAATGTAAATTGCCAAAATAATGCGACTGTGCCCGTCGTACATGATGCTTAGTGTTAGTGTGCCTTCAAGCACTTCACCGTTCAGTTTTGACACAAGGGTGAGTTCTATCGGGGTATGATCGACATGTGCTATTTCAAAAATGAAATCACCATGGTAGGGAAGATCCCAATCCAGGTCTATTTCTCGAGGTTGAGGGCCCAGCGCGTAGGCGGCGCGAAACCCCTTTTGCTTCAGTGTTACGTAGTGAGTATCAAATTTATTAAATCGTTCATTGAAGGTTTTATAGGAGCATTCCGGCAATGCTCTTTTTTGACACTCTGCAACAAATTTTCCATATACTGAGTAGACCGATGGTGGTGATGGTTTTAACAAAATCTCATAAAATTCATCCATAATTAAAAGGACGGTCTTGCTTAGCCTAGGCTCTCGATTTCCTCTTAATTCCGTTTTCGATAGTAAAGCTATAAGCGGATCTGAATTTTCTTCAATTTTTTCCTTTAATCTGTAAATAGTTCTTAAAGAATATTTGTCATTTTTCCTGCGTCCGTTAATGATTGCGTGGCGCAACATCGCTTCATCGATTTGGTAGGATTTTTTGCTGCATAATATGGAAGCTGAATTTTTTCCCGTGTCGTCATGGGTAACTACATAAATTTCTTCCAGTTTTATTAAATTTTCGATCTCAGCTTCAGATAGTTTAATGAATCTCTCATTGCTTCTAATCGTCATGGAAATTTGTGGTGTTAATGATGTGCATAAAACTTCAAATTTCGTGTCATTCCACCATATATTTTTCTCGTTAATTATTTGCCCAATGGCTGTGGCTGTTAGGAGATTGTTTTGTGATATTGTGGAGAGTATTGCATCTAAATAGGTTTTCTCGGCATATACCCAAGTATCTTCCGGGTTGCAAAGAAGCTCCTCATTAAAGTTTGTAAATAGCTTTTTATGAAAAAATCCTCGTAATACTGATATCTGTGAAAAAATATCGTAGAGTTTGTTTAGTTTTAATCTGTTTCCGTTGTATTTAATGCAGTCTGCAATTTTTTCGCTTTCTGATTCCTCGTGAGTGCGGAGGTCATCAATGAAATTAAGCAGGAAAATGCAGTTCCGGGTAAACGTGGGAGTAAAATCCTGATCGGTCGATATTCGGTGGCCAAGCCCCATCGCAGCAGCAGTTTCCAGTGCGGGAATGTACTCATAGCCACTATCTGTTTTCCTGTATTTGTCCGGGTGCTCTAAGATGGCTTTATCTAGCCACGACTTTTTCTTACATTCCACCAAGTACACTTCATTATTAGTAATAATCAGGAAGTCTGGCGTTATCATATGACTGATTGTGCGACCGCCATTATTTTTATAACTAACTTTTATTTGTTCTGGTTGACTCCAATAGAGCAATACCTCTGAGGAAAGCTCGCACCATAGTACAAATGGCAGTTCAACAGACCTGCTTTCTGAGTCGCGTGTCCAGCCCATTTTTCGTGACGCGATAGTGTCATGTACTGCCAGATAGTTGCCTGTAGGTCGTCGACTCGGGACATTGTTTCTAATATGTCGTAGTACGTAACTAATCCCACTTTTATTATCAATAGTTTTGCGTAGCAGCTTGATAAGCTGTTTTTTTGAAATAGACATAAAATTTCCCTCATGGAAAAATATTTATGTGAGTTAGTTATTACCAAATTTTGAGCGAGCCAGTCCCGCGGGGGATTGTCTAGTCCCAATCTGTCCCATGCGGGCAAATTTCGGGTGTGACAAAGCCGTCCCATTTTTCGGTAACACAAATCACAAGCATGAGGAGACAACTACAAGAAATACTTGACGAAGCCGCTTTCCGAGGGAGATACTTGCCTTGCTGAAGCTTTTGTATCAACCAAAGAAGCGGGGCTACCTTGTGGTTTGTCCCGTTTTATTTACCCTGAATTAATAAAGTAATTGAGATACACCTCCTATTGCTGAGTGAAAAAATTATCGCCAGCATCTCCGCTAAATTGTTCTGATTTAAATACAGACACTCTTATAAAAATTAATAGCAAAAGCTATTTGTTGAATTCCTTTGCATTGCCTTTTAGTGGAGCGATGATATTTCGAATGCGATTACATATAAAAATAATTGAAATCAGAAAATTTCTTTTTTTCTATCTGAGTTCCTCAACAATTGAATACAGATGGGACAGAGTGGGACTCACAGGGACTGTAGGTATTCAGTTAAGTCAACAGTTTTGATGAGTCGCCCTCTGCGTTGGTCAATCTGAATAATGCGCAGAGGAACCTGTCCGCGGTAAACCGCTTTTCGAAATGCAGAATAGCTGGGATAACCCAGCACTTTTGATGCATCTGCCAGCGTTAGCAGCTCGCCAAATTCTCTAAATAATCGTTCGGAAGTGGAATTTTCTGTGATTGTGGTTGAGGGCATTTTTGCGTCTCACAGAGTCTCAAGTTGTCCCAATGCTACCAATTTTTTTTGCTGCCATCTAACGAAATTATTTGATTTTTTTAAATTAAATTGTACGGTATATTTAGCCCCCCCATTTACCACTTATTACTACCGCCATGCCATCAATAAATTTATTTGACGTCACTAGAATTCAGGTTTGGATTAATTTTTTATTGGCTGATCTTCAGGTTAGTGCTGACGAGCTCCAGCGAATTTTGGAGCCTGATAAGCCGTCTAGCAGAGTTGTATCCCGCTGGTCAAAAGGAAGTTCTGTTGCGAATGCAAAGAGCGTTAAATTAATTAATGAAAGGTATCCGCAAGCTAAGAAAATTTATGAATTATCTATTTGGGATTTAATGGATTGTCGTAACAAAACATTCAATGCATTGTTCTCCTCTAAAACACGATCACAACTTTTAGTGGATAAAGCAACAGAAAGCTTTGAAGGCAAAGAATTTTTAGAGGCTCTATATGATTTAAGGGAGGCAGAGTTTAGGGGGAGGGACTATATCCACTACAAAAAAATGGAGCATTGCCTGCGGATGTTTCCGTATTTTTTTTCCAAGAAGATTTTTCAGGCATATATTCGTGATTTGGCAGCGTTGTTGTATCGATGCGCACATTCTATGCCGTCTACTGAGAGCAGAATACGGCCCGACTACGAATCAATCTGCCGTTACACAGAATACATCGATCTGTATGATCACACACAGCCGGAAGGTACATTTGAGTTACTGATGGATTTTGATAAGCCGTTTTATCGAAAGCAGCATTAACCTTTGTCGCTTTGCTTCATTTGCTTAACTAGTTCTATATACATATCTTTTAGTGATACCAGCTCTTCATACGATTCATTGTCAATGATGATTACGGCGGGCTTGTTGCGAAGCTTCAACCCCAGCGGGCGACGTTTGTTTTTGATGCGTTGGATATTGGTATGTATGTTACGGCCAAAAAATTTACTGCTTACTGCCTCTAGTTCTTGAACTGGTAATAGCCATTCAGCAATACGAATGCCATTGGTGTTTTCGGTTGGCAACAGTCCAGCTTTTTGGGTGGGGGTACTGAGAGTTATACTCGTTGAATCTGTAATCATGGCAATACCCAGTCGTGCATCTGTAAGTGATACCGCAGGTATTAATATCGCTCATGGAAGAACAATCGGCAAGAGGTTGTAGAGTGGCTCCCCTTTACCCGCCTGGCATTTTCATAAGCGATTTGACGTAAGTGAGACCTTGAAGGTCAGCCTTAAGGTTATGCATCATCTCTGTCGCGCAATACTTCCATATCAGGAGTTCCATCGTTCTTGTAATCCCATGATATTTGCGCCAGTTCACAAAACAGCTAATATCAGCTGTTAGATCTGACGTGTAAATGGGGGCATTCCTGGCTGTGGCCCCAAGGGAATTACAAGGATAAATAATGGGTTTTCTTAGAAAAAGCGTAAAAGTTGGGCCTCTGCGGTTTAATCTTTCCAAGTCTGGGGTAAGCGTTTCTACGGGAATTACCGGTCTGCGGTTTGGGGTTGGGCCTCGTGGAAACTGGATTCGTATGGGCAGCGGTAGCTTGTCTTATCGGGCCGCTTTATCTCCTGCCTCTCCAGGTAAATTCAAACCATCACCGCTACCTCAACCAGATTTGACGATTCCAGCCGGGACTCATGCTCCTTTGAAGGAAATTGAATCGGCTGATGTATCGAGGATTGTGGACTCATCATCACGTGAGTTGCTGGAAGAGCTAAATTCCAAGCGCAAGAAAATGCGTTTATGGCCTTGGGCGTTGGGAGCGTCCGTATGGCTGTTTTGGCTTGCCGCCTCATCAAATTGGCCATCCTGGGCATTAATATCATTGGCTATAGTCTGTGCCGTCGCTATATACGCTGTTCATACTCGCGATACGTTAACTAAAACCACTGTTCTGCTTTATGAGTTCGATCCTGAGCTTGAGAAAACCTACGCTCAATTTCATGAGGCTGCGAGCCAATTAGCGAGCTGCGCAAAAGCGTGGCACATCGAAGCATCGGGCAAAGTCTACGATAAAAAATATCATGCTGGTGCGAGTAACCTCCTTCAACGTAAACCTACATCAATAACAAAAGCCGAACCTCCTTTCGTAAAAACGAATGTGGAAACTATCGCTATTGGTGTTGGGCGTCAGACACTTTATTTCTTTCCGGATCACGTTCTTGTTTATGACGTAAACGGTGTTGGGGCGGTTAATTATAATTCTCTACAAGTTTCCGTTAATCCCACCAGATTTATTGAAGAAGATGGTGTGCCACGAGATGCTGAAGTTGTTGATAGAACTTGGCGATATGTAAATAAGTCTGGTGGGCCAGATAAAAGATTTAAAGATAATAGGCAAATTCCTATTTGTCGTTATGAGCAAATCAGTTTATCGAGTTCAACGGGGCTTAATGAGATTTTGCAGGTTTCTCGATGTGGTTTTGGTGATGGGTTTTCGGTTGTTATTGCGTTGTTAGCTAAAACTATCCAATGAAAGCTATAGGTGACCCACGGTTGTTTTGTTTACGTAGGCTGTTGGTGAGTTTACAAACTGCAACAAATCAAAGCTAGCAAAGGCGGAAGTTGGGTTTATGAAAGTAGATTTAGCCAATAATGCCGTCTTTATTTTTTAAAAGCTTAATAATTAAATGAGAAATTTTCGCTTAAAATTTAACAATACTATATCGGCCTCTACAAAGGACGGTAGATTGATAGCAAAAAATAAAAAATTTCGAAATTCAATATTATTTTTGGAATGTGTTGTGTAAATAGTAATCTTGCGAAGCATCTCGGTGCGGCTCGCTATGCGCTGGTAAAAATATTAAGTTAGTGCTCAGCTTTAGTTGTCCACTAACAGTATGTTTTTTTAAGCTGCATCATCAGGAAAAAACTTGATCATGCATATAAGAAGGAAAATAAAATGTCCGTCTCAATTCAGTTTTTAAACGCTCATCATGGCGATGCTATTTTCATAAGTGTCAAATTGGGCTTAAAAACTACTCGCATCTTGATTGATGGAGGCCCTCCTTACACTTTTAAACCACGAGAAAACGGTAGGAGATCTGACGGCGATTTAAAAAGGCTTTTAGATGAGCTGCGAAGTGCACAAGTTAAAATTGACTTAGTTATATTGACGCATGTTGATGACGACCACATCGGTGGCCTTATAAAAGCATTTGAAGCACCTGGTGGGCTAGGCGATATAGCGGATAAGGTTATTTTTAATTCTGGCCGTTTGATTCATGAGTATTTTGATGCTTCATTTGAACCGGAAAAAGACATTAAGGGAAATTTTAATCAGAGTCAAAATACGTCAATTTCTCAAGGAAATACTCTTGAGGAGTATTTGACTCATTTAGGAATCTGGCATAGGAAAATCGTTAAACAAGGATGCGTTTATAATATTAATGACTGCGTGTTTACATTTCTTGGGCCAGACGAAAATGATCTAAAAAAACTATTGGCAAAATGGGAAAAGGATCAGGGCAGGCAATTTACATCAGCCCCAAATGGAGACTGGGCGAAAACGTATGAAGAATTACTTCGCAATGATGCGTTTGAAGAGGACGATTCTAAAACTAACGGAAGCTCTATATCCTTTATATTACAGTGTGGTGCGCTAAAGTTTTTATTCCTGGGTGACGCGCATCCCTCGACGGTAATTTCAGGTTTGAGTTCGCTGGAATATACAGAAGAAAATCCTTTGCGAGTTGAATTATTCAAAGTCGCTCATCATGGCAGTAAGGGAAATACTAGTGTTGAGCTACTAAAATTGGTTAGCACGTCCATGTATGTCATAAGCACGGATGGGAGTCGTCATGGGCTTCCTGACAAAGTCACTCTCGCCAGAATCCATAAAATGGCACCTAATGCTGAAATACACTTTAATTATGGGCGTGTGATAGAAAACATCTATACAAAAGATGAGGCATGTATGTTAGGGGATAAAATTCAAATAATTTCAGGGGAGCTTAAGTTTGGCTGACTTCATACAAAAGGCTCGTAAACATTGCGTAACGGTTGATAATGGAAGTGGCGTACTTATCCAACCATCCGAAGGAGAATATTCTTATGTGATCACAGCAAAGCATGTTATTGAAGTCGCAATGGCTTCAAATACATTTCGAGAGCCAAAAGATATTTCTGTCTTAAATTTCGAAAAGCTTCCAATTGAGGTGGTAGCAGTTCATGTAGATGAAACCTTTGATTTGGCTGTTCTAATTACCAAAACAAAACTTGATATTAGCTTGCAACCATCGATTTCAAGAATATCAAGAAATGACGTTGTATATTTTTACGGGTTTGCGCAGACAAGGCGGGACAAAAATCCTGAAGATTACCTAAGGGAATACGAAGGAACTATAAAGGAAAATGAATCTAAAAAATTTGTTGTCAAGTTAGAGGATAGGCCTGCATGGGATGAGGTTGTAGGTGCTTCCGGTGGAGGGATATTCGTTTCAATCGAAGATGATATTTTTTTAGCCGGCATTGAAACTCGTATGGAGGGTGATACGAGTGCAGAGTATCACGGGAGAGTAGTATGCCTACCTATATCCGTTCTAGAGGATTTATTAATTAAAGAAAGTTTGCCATTAATCTATCCGGAAGCGATGAATACGTTTCTAAATTTGGTATCACAAACATTCGATTACTACGATCAAGCAGACGATCCTAAAAATTTGAGATTTTTGAAAAGCAAACTTAGAGAACACGCTACTAATATTAGCAATGATAGTACTGTTAGACCTGTGGATCTTATGAAGAAATTTGAACGAGCACTATTGATTAGCAATAGTTCACTTCAAGATCTGTACAGCGTAGATTTATGGGTGGCATACCTTGAGTTTATCGTCATTAGCAGCCTTATAGATGAGGCGGGCACGCTGGATTTTTCCTATGTTCATACTAACTGTACTAAGCGTAGATTTCTCTTTTCTGCATCCAAGGATAATTGGGTTTGGCGATTAATGGACATTTTTCATTCAGACTTTAGAGGGCTTGCCCCGGGAGGAATAATTGTCATTAGTTCAGGTGACAAGACAGGTACGCTGACGGCTAAGAGGCAAATGATGGAGAATGTGGTGATAAATATTGGGCAAACTGACCGAGAGCTGATGGTTGACTCGGCCATTGTTAATCCTGCGAAGGAATATACCGTGTTCCATCTGAATGGCCTCCATAAAGTTTGTGCATTAGATAAAGAATTTGATTTTGCCAAATATTATGCAGGGAATGAAGGGTTTGATGTTAGAGAACTAATGGAAAAAATTCGTGGAGAATATCGTGAATATTTATAAAACTGAGGAAGATATTAGCTTTCTAGCATATGAGTTTCCAGTAGCGAAATTCTCGTTATATCGTTCCAACCCGGAAAAATATTTGAGTTGCTTCGTGTGTGAAGTTGAAGATAGCTCACAGCTTGAATCAATATGGAAAAGTGTAACTGGAGTTATTGCGGCAAGTTATCAGGCCGAACTTGATAGCAAACTTGAAGCTTGGAATATTTATTTGGTTTTCATAATTTCTAATGATATTAGTAAGACATTAAAGTATGAAATAGAAAACAATAAATTTTCCATGAGAAAGATTGCAATTACTGCTTGTGAAGTAAATGGTGATATTACAGATTATCTTAACAACGAAATTTTGGGGGCTGATCTGACACTGAATCGAATTTTTTCATACAACCCATCAATCAACGCTCACGGCAGCATTAAATTGCAGCAAAAAATTCAGGAAATGACGGAATCTAACAAGTTGTCTGGCTCCTCGCGCATGTCTAATGATATGTTGGAATTGGCTGAATGGGTATCTAATAATGAAATTTAAGTCAGTAGAAATAGCGGGTTTTAGAGCATACGCAGAAGAAGGCAACGGAATATTTGATTTTCGTAATGATGACGATACTGTTGCAAATTTCGTATCAATTTATGCGCCTAATGGATTTGGAAAAAGCTCGTTTTACGACGCAATGGAGTGGGCGATTACGAACAACATCGGGAGATATATTCGTGAGGGACAGAAAAAAATTAACCAAACCACCTCTGAATATCTAAATTCTAACTCGTCCTCGCAGAAAATACTGCGCAATAGGTACATCGAAGATGAAGCTCCATCTTACGTAAGGGTCAATACTACAGGTCCTGACGTATTTCATCGAAAGGTCAGGCGTGCTGGTGTGGGGCAGAGAGACTACACCTATGAGCCGAGTTTAACTGATGGAGAGACTAAACACCTCGCAGATATCTTCCTTTCGCAGGATGCAATCGATGCTTTTTTAAAGGAGGAACGGGCGGAATCCAGATATGAAAAATTTATGACTAATTTCGGTGGTGCCGACGAAAAGTATCGAGCTCAGTTATTCAGCCTTGTAAAAAATTGTTCAAAGGAAATATTGCATATTACTGAAAAAATAAGATCTCTAGAAACTTTGCTTGATGAGCCATCTTTGGACTTTAGTGTTGATCAGGTCAATCAGACTATTCGTGGACTCAAAACTTTGGGTAATGATTTTTCGTTAATTGATGCGAGTTTTTCTGAGTTGGCTCAGACAGAACTTCAATCACTATTAACGAAGCGTATCGTGGAAATATACAGCTCGTCGGCTTCTCTTGAGTTGAAAAAAAAGTCCATCCATGAATGTGTGGAAACTTTACCCAAGCTGAATGAACAAAGAATTCTCCAAGTCCAGCTTAAAAGCAAGATAAAAGAGCTTCACGAGAATAGAGAGGCTCTTGAGGATATAAGCAAAGATAGGGATTCGAAAAATGCGCTGGAGCAACGTTATCGGGAGATGACAATAGAACTGACCAAACTTACCCAGCTGATTGACCAGTTCGATGCCCTTTCCGTAACACTAAAGAAGATTGAAGATTATAATGAACAGCTGCATGTGATTGACAATAAACTCTCAGAGGAGAAGGTTGTTGTTGAGGCAAATGGTCAAATTAGCCAGTCTATTCGAGAAGATATAACCGCACTCAACACAACACTGGCGGTGATTCAAGACAACTTGGCCAATGTAGACACTCGCTTTGCCGAGCTTGATAGATTACAAGTCCTCGTAAATGGATATACTCAAAAAAAGGTAGAAATAGGAAGGAAAAAAAATTCATCTTTAGCGTTAAAAAAATCATTATTGGAAGAGAAAAGTAACTTTGAGCGGATAGCTGTCGGATATCATACTATATCAGATCTGGCGATTTCTCTTTTGAAGCCTGACCCTGAATTCGTCCTAAATTATAATAATCAATTGGGGCAAAGAGAGGTGGCAAACCTACAGCTCCTAGAGCTAAATAATCAGTCAAAGAGTCTTGGTGCACAATCAAATGATCTTTTCAATTTAATAGATCTGGCTCGCTCATTAATATCCAAATTACAATCCGACAGTTGCCCGATATGTAATACGAGTTATAGTTCTCATAGTGAACTTTTATCACGCTTACAATCGAACAATGGAATCGACTCAGCACTCAAGTTGATATTAGACACAAAAAATGTTACGCAAAATCAGCTTGTTGTTATCGATGACTTCTTGGCTCGGGGATTAGCTTATCTTAATGATCTAAAGAGCAGGGCGATTCAGTCAATAGATCAGCGAATCACCGCAGTAGATAATGATATAAATATCACTCTTCAAGAAGAGACTTCCATAGAAATTGATCTTAATGAAAAAACGGATGCGCTGCATCGCTTAAGAGCAGAGGTACAAAACTTATCCAAGGAGCAATATTTTGCGAACCTTGAGAACACATATAAAGATTTTAAAAATAAAGCCAGCTTGAAAGATCGTCAATTGAGCGATGCTGTTACAGCAATGGAATTGAGCAAAGAGCGCGCGGATAATCTCATGCTTCAAAAGGTCAGCATCACTGCTTATCTAGATCATGAGAATACATCCCAACTATATCTGTCGTTTCTTGAATTAAAATTTCTCTATTCTATAGATGGCGCCAATATCTTCAGCGGATTATTGGGAAAACAACATGAATTAGGTTCAAATCTTAGTGCCGTTGCAACTGATATATCTAAATTTGCCTCGTTGGTATCAGCTAAAGAAAGAAGTAATCAGGAGCGTGGCAGATATCAATCTGTTGATACGCTGAATGAAATGCTGCTTTCATGCGTGCGAGAATTGGCACATATTGAGGATTCAATAACAAAAATTGAAGCTAGCTTGAAATGGGTAATAGATGATGTAGGTCGACCAACTGAGGAATTACAAAGAGACTTATCCTCTGCTCTTGATCAATTTTTGCAGGAGTTAAAGCAACTCGAAGATGCTAGTGTTCTTTGTAATGTATTGCAGCAGCAGTTAACGCATGCTTTGCCATTTATTAAATATCAACAAGCTCGGACTGAAATCGATACATATCAGGTTACTTTAAACAAACTGCAAGTACTTGGTTTGGCATTGAACCAGAATTTGCGCAGTATCGAGACTCAATTAAAAGAAAGAATAGATGGCTTCTTCTATACTGATTTGATTACAGCGATTTATCGAAAGATAGATCCACATCCGTTTTTTAAAACCGTGAAATTCGAATGCATCTTTCCAACAGATGACAAACCTAGGTTGGAGGTATATTTATATGAGGAAGATGCAACACAGCCCATATCTCCTGGTCTTTATTTCAGTTCGGCGCAACTTAATATCTTAAGCTTAAGTATTTTCCTCGCAAAGGCTTTGCATGTTGAACATAAAGGCGAGCCTGTCAAAGTTATATTAATTGATGATCCGATTCACTCTATGGACTCTATAAATGTGTTGTCAGTGATAGATTTGCTTAGAAATATTTCAGTTAGGTTTGATCGACAGATAATTCTTTCCACTCATGATGAAAATTTCTATGAGTTGCTTAAATTGAAGATTCCAGAAGACCGGTTTGGTTCAAAGTTCATTAAATTTCGATCCTTTGGGGTTGTTGTGCAAGATTAGTTGTAAATACAAACAGAAACTGTCCGCAATCAGAATAACTAATTAATTGGGGCTGCTCTTGGCCCCTCCTCAGATGTAAATGATGAGAGAGATTAAGTTTTTGAAGTGGCAGTTGTTACTGTGACTCTGCGCTCTAATAGAGCGGCACGTATTTGTCCATTATTTTCGCGAGGTGCCATCAGTTTCAGGTCAATCCATCCCAGTGCATTTAATCGCTCGGTAAATGCCAAGGCAGGCATATCGCCCATTATGGCGTTGAAGCTTTCAAAAGTATTAGGGCGAAGCCCTGAAAGCTGGCTTGCAATGCAGCGTAATTTTGATTTGTGGGCGGCAAAATTAAAAACAGATTTGTCAGGTTGCGAGTCAATAAAGTTCTAAAAATTGTTCACGAACGAAAGTGTCCACAATGCTTGATTTTCAAGCTATTTGAGATGGCTTTGTTTTTAAAGGAAATTTTTTAACGAAGAAAAGCAAAGAGGGGAGTAAATCCACCTACCTAACAATTTGAAGCATAAAATGTCAGCTTCAAATTGTTAGCATAAAGTGTCATTTTCAGACATTTTATGGGTGACCCGACAATTTTCATAGCGGGGCTTTCATGTTTGGTGCCCAGGAAAGGACTTGAACCTTCACGGCCGGGGGCCACTAACACCTGAAGCTAGCGTGTCTACCAATTTCACCACCTGGGCATTCTCAGCGATGCTGAGGCCGCGCACTATAAATATCGGCCCTGTGACTGTCAACAGGGTTTTCGGTTTTATTTGTAGGTTTGTCATGATTGCTGCCCTATAATCCATTCATATACCGTCAAAGGTAGTCTGATGGCTACCAACTTTGCTCACAGGATGCCCAATTGACTAAACGTAAGAATTCCAGCCGTGATCCCTTTGCCGCCCGTGAGGCGGAGAAATACGAAAATCCCATCCCCAGCCGCGAATATATCCTCGATCTACTCGATAGCGCCGACCAGCCGGTTACCCATGAGCAGATGTGCGTAATGCTGAAACTGACCGATGAGGATCAGGTGGAGGCATTGCGCCGTCGGTTGATTGCGATGGCGCGCGATGGGCAGTTAATCAGCAATCGCCGCGATGCTTATGTCCGTTCGGACAAGATTGATGTGGTGCGCGGGCGCGTGCAGGGGCATCGCGATGGTTATGGGTTTGTGATTCGTGCGGACGGTGAGGAGGATATCTACCTCCATAATCGCCAAATGCGCAAAGTGTTTGATGGCGATGAGGTGTTGGTGCGCCTTTCCGGCGAGCAATATCGCGGGAAGGAAGAGGGCGCGATTATTGAGGTGCTGGTACGTAATACCACGCAACTGGCGGGGCGCTTCTTTAATGAAGAAGGTGTTCAGTTTGTGCGCCCGGAAAATCCCCGCATTACCCACGATATTATGATTCCGTTTGGCTCCTACGGCGGCGCTAAACACGGGCAAATTGTGGTCACTGAAATCACCCAGCAGCCGGATAAAAACCGTTTGCCGACGGGTCGTGTTATCC
>DATJLF010000034.1:0-12718 GCA_035490715.1 Cellvibrio sp. | reverse complement strand
CGGCTGAATACTTCGATGCTGTTGTTCTGGTTTGCAGCGAGCTTTCCAAAAGGTTCGTAATCACCCATCCACACCACTTGCTGGCTTTGGTTGGTAATCACCTGGGGAGTGTTCAGATGATCGTTGTGAATGTAATACAGGGTTCCATTATTGATAAATGCAATTTGCTGGTTGTTCCAGTAAATATATTCGCGCAGGGTTGTGCCCGTTCCGTTTGTTACGGATATCAATTGGCCCGCTTCATCGTAGTGATAAATTTCTTTTGTGCCATTTGCCAGCGTCTTCATGACACGCTGGCCAAGCGGGTTATATAAATACGTTGCCGATGCAGCGCCATTAACACTGACGGTATTTAATCTATTCGCATCGTTAAAAGTGAAGCCTTGTGCACTATTGTCATCGGCGGTACGCGTTACGGGATTACCAGCCGCATCATAAGTGAAATTACGATTGCCGCTGCTGCGCGTGATGCCAGTGAGTTTATTGCTGGTAGACGGATAAGCGTAATTATCCGTTGAGCCATTTCGTGTTTCGGTCAGGCGATTGCCAACCGCATCGTAGGTATAGCCCAGGCTTCCATATCCCCCACTCGCAGTCATTAATCGATTGAGCGTATCGTAAGTGAATACCTGACTTTTATTGTTGTTGAGTGCGTTCACAATACTGGTGATGTTATTGACGGGATCATAACCATAATTGCGGTTGAGTATCCCGCCGACCTGGATATTGGTAAGCCGATAATCCTGGTCGAACAATTGGCTGTGGCTTAACCCATTGCCGTAGGCGTAATGCGTTGCCGGACCAAAAGGCAAATAGGTTATGTTGTTGACAATCGTTTGTGCTGTGGCCGAACCCAGTTTTGTGGTGATGGTTATTAATCGCCCGGCTGTGTCGTAACTGTAATCCACCCTGCGCAATGAAGGGTAAATGATCCGGGTAATGTTTCCTGCGTTATCGTAAGTGTACTTAATGCTCTTGCTAACACCGTTGGGTGTGGTGTCTTTTTGCGTAATCCGTCCGAGGTGATCGTACAGGTAGGCAGTATTGACTCCGGCTTTGTTGATTCTCGCCAATCGCCCAATGCCAAAGTTTGTGCCGGATGCTACATCATAAATAAATGTGACGTTTTCGGCGGGGGTTGCGGGGTAGCGAATGGATGTCAGGCGATTTAACGCATCGTATGTGTAATTGGTTACGACACCGCGCGCATCGGTTTGGCTCAGGCGATTGCCTGCTGTGTCGTAAGTGAAACCGGTTGTGCCGGTATCCGAGCTTACCAGGGAAGTTAAATTACCAAAACCGTCATAGTAGTACGTTGTGATATTTCCACGCGCGTCCGTTACCGTGTGTATTTGGTCCTGCGCGTTATAGGTAAATTGGGTTTCCCCCAAGGCAGGATCAATAATTTTTTTTACGCGATTGAGTGCATCGTACTGTTGTTGCGTTTGGTGGTTGCGGCCGTCGGTGGTGGAGGTGCGATTATTATTAACATCGTATCCGTGTTGATCCTGCTGGTTATTATTGCCCAGCACGTTCATGACCCGGCTTAACTCATCGAAGACACTGGATACCGAATAAGTGATGTTACCGGATGAGTTTTTAATAACCTGTTGCGTGCGATTGCCTGCCGCATCCAGCGTGTATTCAATACGCTCATCCAGATTATTTTTTACCACTGTTAAACGGCGGGCATCATCATATTCATATTGCAACGTAACGCCATTTGGCAATGTAGTGCTTATGAGTTGGCCAACAGCATCGTAACCATAGCTGGTAAGCGCATCCAGCGAGCTGGTAGTCGGGTGCTTGACGCGAGAGGTTAGCAACCAGCCACGGTCGTGATACGTAAATTCAGTAATGATCCCATTAGAATCCGTCATCGACAGCAAATTGCCATTAGCGTCGTAACTGGAGAATGTTGCGACCTGGTTTAATGCGTTGGTGGTGGTCGCCAAATATCCCTGGGCGTTGTACGTATGCGTTGTTACATCAGTCACATCCGTGCGTGGGCCATCTTCCGTTAATACCTGTCCCTTGTCATTGTAGGTATAGCTGGTCGTTTGTTGGGCATGAATGTTGAGTGAAATGAATGCAGTAATCAGCCCCAATGAAAATCGATTAAACAGTTTCATAATAAATTCCTTTTCACATTAATTATTGATGGCCCGGGTTTGCTGGTTTAACAGGCGGCCATTGGTATCGTAATTAAACGTGGTGTATTTTTCCGGTTCGGTAATGCGGGTTTTCACGTAAAGCGTGGGATGCCACTCGGTGGCAATCGTACGTGCTTCCGTGGTACCTACTGCTTCGGTACGGGATGTTTCCTGACCCCGGGCATTGTACTGGTAAGTTGTTTTAATCCCCTTCCAATCTGTTTTGCTCTCCAGCCAGCCTTCAGGGGTATAGGTGTAGTTCTGGTTCGCGCCTTCGCAGTTGGCCGTGGGTTCACCTTCTACGCGAACGATGCGGTTGGCGCCGGCGATGAAGCTGTAAAAATACTGCGTGCGTTTACCCAGTGGATTGGTCACTGTGGTGCTTGCATTGTCATTGAAAACGAGCAGGGTTTTATCGGCACCGCCCGCGTGCTCACTGAAAATCGCGCGCGCTTTATCATCGTACGCCCAGCTCGCATAGCGTTTATTGCGCTCATCCGTAATGCCGGTTAAGGAGCCGGGAAACCGGGTATCTTCGTAATGGTATTGACGGGTGGTGTTATCAGGATGCCTGATAGAGGACAACATGCCATTGGAGTTATAGGCAAAGCGTGTGGTTTTTCCATCCACCGAAATACCGGTGAGCTGTGTACCAGTATAGATAAATTGCAATTCGCGACCGGATGAATCTTTTACCCGTGACAATAATCGGGTGGTTTCATCGTAGGTCAGGGTTTGTTGGGTACCTTGTTCATGGGTGATGGAAATTAATTGGCCTTCACTGTTGTAAACATCCACGGCGCCGGATTTATGGTGGTGATGGAATACCGGCTCAACATCCGTGCCCCGGTTGATCACGAACCCATAATTATCGTTGAGCGGTGAATAAGTGGTGAGGCCGGTTTTATAAAACGCGATCTTGCTACCGTCTTCACGATTTAACTGAAAATAATCGATATGTGGAGAGCCCGCTATATTGGGCTCGTGAGCAATGGTTAATTGGCTCACTACCACAGCGTTTTTCATGATTTTGCACGTTTGTCCGGACTCGTCCCATTGTACAGTTGAGCCCTGTATCCAACCTTCGCCGATTTTGGATTTAAATTCCGCCAAACCATTAGTGCAAGCCGATTTCTTTGTGTTTCGTGGCGTGGCTATGTAAACATCCTGGTTAGCCGGTGCAGTAACAATATAGCGGTGATAGTTATGCTGCCATTTGCTGGGGGATTTCAATGCTGTCATTGTGGATGCGGATGCATAATCCAACGCAAATGAAATACTGCCGGGTCCTCGTGCAGGGATGATGGTTTCGTGTTGTATTTTTTTGCCGGTGATGGTGTCAACGGGATTACCGGAACAGTGTTTGGGTGGGGGATTTCCATCGAAATGAATTGCTACGTAGGCACAGGGCACACCATCAGCATGCATCCACAGATCAATGTCAGGATAAGGCTGTCCACTACAAATTTTACTGGCATTAAGGGCAATCCAATCTTTAGGGCGATTTGGATCGTCGTAATAATAAGTTCGCTTCGTAACAGCACAACTTTTTATCGTAAACAAGCAACCTCCATTTGCTTTGGCATACTTTTCTTGTTGCTTGGCGCAGGTAACAGCGGTGACCGCCGCAGAACTTCCATACCACACACGGCCAGCATGGCTGCCCCACCATTTAGTACAGCCTTGGGCTAAAACATAAGAACTGTTCGAGAACAGCATTAATAGAAAACTAACAAATATTTTTTTCTTCATCATGATTTTTATACAACTCCTATTGATAAAACATTCCCGAGGTGAGTATTTTGCAGTTTATCCAACATGCCAATAATTGATATTGTGGCGAAAAAAAACCGCCAATGCGTACACATGGGCGGCTTTCTGGCTACCACCCTGTAGCGATATCAATCCATTCAATATTTGTTTAACCAAAACATTCAAGTTGAACGCATCATATGTCAACAATATACAAAGAACAACAATAAAAAAACCCGGCATGATACCGGGTTAACATCCAGGGAGAACACACAACAAAATGAAATTAAAAAAACGCAGCAACTGCCGCGTTTTGGATTAAAACCAAACCGAAAAATACAGCCGGATTACATCGGCTTGCAGGCTGTATAGCGATTCATCGCCGATAGCTGCTTGTGGGGTTTCGCCGGTTGATTGGCGGGCGTCGCGGAAGTCGTCGTAATCGATATTGAAGTGATCCCAATATAAATTGACTGTGGATTTTTCAAACCAGCGAATGGTGCCAACAGGTAATTTGTAAGTCACTCCCAAACCGAATACGACGGAATTGAATGGGCTTAATTCTTTATCCCTGGCTTTAAAGTTTTGCGGATTTTCAAACGGAAAAACATCTGCATAAAAATCAGCGCCGGTTTGTTCGTAAGCGCGAAACTTTCCTTCAATAATCCACGCGGTGTTGTATCTGTGCGTGTAACGTATTTCGTAGTTTTCGGCTTCTATTCCCCAGTTATCCGTAAAGGTTCGATATTCACCACGAACAGAACCGTTCCAGGGCAAGTGATAGATGCCTCTCAATCCAATTGCATCACTATTTCGTGTATGAGGGTAACGCTCTGCTCGCCAACCGCTCGCATTATTCCTTTCATCAAAAAAACGATAACTGCGATACGGATTATTTAAACAACTTTCTTCTTCCAACAAATTCAGGCACTGATCAGTAACCGTATCAACACTCAATGACATCAACAGATTTTTGGTAACAATTTGCGATGCATTCACACTGTATTTACGCCGTTGCAAATCGCGATGAAATGTTGGGTCGATATTCTGGCCCACCACGTCCTCACCAAAACTGATGCCAAATCCCAAGGTGGTTAGATCACCAAAAAAACTTTGGTCGACACCAAAGCTGTAAGTAGTTGCGTCGTAGTCACTCTCTTTACTGCTGACGTAACCTAATTTAATCGTGGAGCGATCAATCATGTATTGGCCGCTGAAACCATGCTCTTTCCGCTCTTCAGAATATTTGCTGCCCTGGGTTACAACATCAATAGATGCACTGCTAACCATGTCCACGTAATAATTGGCAGAGACAGAAACCGCTGTGCCGATATTTTTGCGCACGAGAATTGAAGGGCCATCGATTTGCGCGCCGCCGCCATCATAGCCGTGGTACATCACATCAATACGTTCATCCGGCAACACCGCTGCAAATGCAGATTGCGCTACAAACAGCAATAAAATAAATAGACGATTAGTTACAGCCACAGCCACCTCCAGATGCGCCGTCGCCACCACGCGCCGCTTCACGCGCGTCGTATACGTGGTGCAGATAAGAATCTGCGACCGGGTCACGCTCAAAACTCATGATTTCGTCTGCAATTTTTTGTCGCTCGTAAGGTTTTACCCACGGCTTGATTTGGCCGCAGGCAACCATGGAAAGCGAGAGCGCTATGAGTGATAGTTTGCGTAGCATCATTCTTTAATCAGCTCACGAATCTTTTCGCGGTAAATATTTTCGTCGCCGGCTTTATAGCCGCGATGCACATAACGCACCTGGCCTTTTTTATCGATTAATACGGTAGTGGGCATGGAATCGACGCTGTATAAACTACTCGCTTTACTTTCGGTATCGAACAAAATGGGGAAGGTAACGCCCAACTCTTTAATTAATTTTTTTGCACCGGCGTTATCTTCTTCGACATTTACACCGTAAAGGATAAAACCAGCACTGCTGTAACGTTGGTACATCGCTTCCAGCAAGGGCATTTCCGTACGGCATGGGCCACACCAAGTTGCCCAGAAATTCAGCATCACGACCTGACCACGCGCTTCCGCTAAACGAACGTTTTCACCGGAGTTACTTTGCAAGGTGAAATCCGGGGCTTCGTCAGCCGCCGCTTGCAATGACAATAAACCGAAAGAAATAATCGCTGCGCAACGCAGGAGATATTTTTGCAATGACATAATTGTGCCCACCGTAAAATTAATCATTAGAAAAACAGCGATAAACCAAGGCGCGTTTCCATATTGGTTACACGTTTGCTTTCGCCAAATACTTCATGTTCAAAACTGTGGCCGCGCGAACTTAAATCCAGCGCCAGCCAATCGGTTGCATAAAAACGTAAACCGGCACCAATGCTGGTAGTGAAATAATCTTTTGCTGCGAAATCCGTATTGCCGCCGCCCAGCATGATGTAAAAGTGATTGTTGAATGCCCACTTATCGGAAATAAAAACCTGTCCGTGCAGAAAATTGTAGCCGAGCGACAGGTTGTAATAACTGATGTCCCGTTGATCTTCTGTTAAGAGCTCTACACCACCGCTGAGGGATTCATAACTGGTTTTTTCCGTTTTGCTGATGCCGTACGCGGCCTCTACAAAAAAATCTTCAGTGATGTGGTACGCAAACGTTATGCCTTGCACATCGTTGGTACCGAAGTCTTCTATGCTGAGCAAACCAAAGAACGCGCCCATTTCAAAATCTTCGCTATCCAGATCATCTTCTTTGATCGTGCGACGTTTGATATCCGGCGTGATAATTTGCTCTAACTCATCACCATCTTGTTCGTCATCTTCCTGTGCTGTTGCAACGCTACCCAAACCTGCAGAAGCGAGCAGTGCAATCAGAAAAAGACGTTGAAACCAAGTTTCCATTCATTAACCTCTTCGTTGGTGTTACGACTGGTTACCACATAGTGGTTTACATATTCCACACGCAAGAAAAACCGGCCGGTAAGATGGATGTAAGCACCCAGGCTAGCTTGTAACATATCGTCTTCGCGATCCTCGGTTTGCACGAGTGTGGCACTGGGGAAAGTTTTTATTTTGCCCGCACCGACACTGAAAAAAGGCGAGCCACGCAGATCCGGAAATGGTTGGAACAACAGCGCGCCCGTCATAATCTGGCTGTCGGAAAAACTGCCGGTGTTATCAGCGAAGCGCGCTTCAACCGATAGGTTTTTCGTAAAGCGATAACCCAAATTGATGGTCATGCTGTCCGCTCCGGCAAAATCACCGTAAGCCGCGCCCATTTCAAAACGGTTAACCAAATAATCCGCCTGTTTGCTATTGGGAAATTCCGGTTTGCTGCCATCAAGAGCCAGCGTGAATTGCATATCTTCCCGTTTGATCCACCCCTGAAGACCGCGTCGGGTTTTGACTTTAATCCAGCGGGTGCGGCTTTTTAACAAGGTAACTATTTCATCGCGCTCGATCACATGAAAAATGGGATAACCACGACCGGGGCCGGAATACAGATTGATGAACGCATCGTCAACACTGACTTGCATGGGCTCATCCGCAACAAACCAATTGCTGCCAAACCATTGGGCTTGCGCTTGAGAAGCGATCCCCGCAAGCATCAGGAGTAAACCCGACATATATCGGCGAAGTAAACGCCGATTGGAAAAACTGGCAATCATGCCCTGATCTCTGTTGTTGTATTAATTTTGAATCGCCATTTCAAACGGGTTGGTGTAGTAGCGCCCTTCAGTGTCCAGCCATTCGGAGAGTAGCTTAAGTTCCGCAGGGTTCAAGAATCCCATATGGGAGCCATTGTTTTCAAATTTGTTGAAAAAGCCACGGCTCGCATTGGCGCCACCACTGTTCATCGGCGGGGGGAGAAATGGAGTTTCCACCTGACGAGGCACCGGATTGCCAGTAACAAGGTCAAGTTCCAACTCACCTGTGAGTTCATTAAGAATCACAAAAGGACAATTAGTCACTCCTTCGCAAGTCGGTGCATTTTCTTCATCGAGTACAACTACACATTGAGGAATGTAATTGTCGGGATTGAGATCTACATATTCACATGCAGGTATCTGCAATGCCGCAATACCGTTGTACCAAAGAGCAAGGCGCTGGTTTCCATTAAGCAACTGCAAATAAGAGAGCATTTGGTCATCAATCTTGGCGCGCGTTAACTCGAGCTGCGCCTTAGGTATCTGCATATTGCCATTCAAATCAACTGAAGAATGACATGCTATACAAGTATTTGCCGTTATCTGAACCCCCAAGTCCGGATCAGTCACAGTCATGGGATCCCGCTCACGTTCCCAAAACGGCTGAATATGGTATTCGTAATTAATGACAACACGACAGTTGGCATTCCAACTAACCACATCTCGGCAAGCCGTTGGAGTTGGCGCTGGGACACTCTCTGCATTCAGGTTTTCATCTAAAGCGTTATAACTCCATAAAAAGTTCAGGTTATTCCTCTCGCTAACAGCTTGTGATCCCATCCACTCATCCGTGAAATCCAAATCAACATTCGGTTTTTTAAAACAGACTCCATCACCCGAGCACTCATCACTACGGCGTGCACCGGTTTCATTTGCCATCTTGAAATAGGTACGAGTTCCGAATTCGGCCATCGTTTCTCCCATACGAGCAAACTCAGGGGTTCCAAATCTGTCATACCTCTGGGTGTTGGGAAAGCTGGCCGCCGTCGCAGCACCCCGATTCAAGGCGACCGGCGATTGGGGTAAACCATAGCGCCCATGAACCACCTCCGCATTTTCTGCGTTGTGGCAACCATTACATTGCAAGGTTTCACCGGGACGAACTTGCAGCAAGGTATTGTGGTTGGCACCAATCTGGCGACCATCCTTATCGAGGATTTCGATGGAAAACGCCACATCGGAAGGAACTTTCACCATCACCGAGCCATCTGGCTCCACCGGTGCATACCCAAGGATTTCCTGGATGCCGCGATTGGCATTAAAGAGATTGCCGTAAATGTTATCGTCCTGATCGTCCAGCACTTCATCACTTGCAATAGACACCGCTTTCACCAGGCGGATAAACCGCGCCGGGCGCTGTTCCGCCGGGCGCGCAGCCATGGCTGCAAGGTCAGTTGCACCGGAACCCATTGCATTAAAAGCACCGTCCATGTCATAGACACTGCGGATATGCAGCAAACCCACATTTTCCAGCGCGAGCGTAGGGTCGGTATTGGGGGCTATATAGCCAGGCCTGGTGCGAACCGCCAATGCCACCGCTTCGGTGAATAATTTGCCATTTTCGGCGAGTACCACCGGCAATTGTGTCTGGCTAGTAATATCGTAAATCCAGATCCCGTAAAACGGTGGCGCCTCTTCGTAACCTTCTATTGGCTCATTCTCGCTCAACAAACTTGCCAGGCAAGGTTGCAAACGTTCGGTCGCGGTTTCCATCAACCGGCATTGGCTCCAGCTCACTAACAAACGGTTGGTACCATCATGCAGTGGCGAGAGAGAAGCAAAACGCCCATGCAGGGAAACCACCTCCGAACTGATATCCACCGGTTTAATGGAGATGGATTCAACAGTTCCTTCGGCAGCCTGACGACCATCAACTACCACCATGTCGCCACCCAGCTGCAAGGTGTTTTGCATGTAAATCGCAGCAATACGGCCATCTGGCAGTACTTGTGGATGGAATAAGCGCGGAGCCTCTTCCATCGTTTCCGGCGGCTCACTGTTGAGACTGGTGTATCCGAAATAGCGCTGGATATCCGTACCATCGGGATTGGCGGAGTAAAAACTCAGGCGATCCGGGTCATTGCCTTGCCAGCGCATAAATAGCACGCGGCCATCTGGCAGCAGGCTCGGCTGGATATCGTGACTTTGGTTGTAGGTAAGTTGCTGAATGTCAGTGCCGTCTTCTTTCACGGTATGCAGCAAAAAGCTGGTGATGTCATCGTCTTGGGACGTCGTGGCGCCGAATTGGGGTTTACCCTCGTCCAGCAGGATTTCCTTACTGCGCTTCTGGCGATCCGAGGCAAATAAAATGCGGCCATCAGTCAGATAATGCGGTGATACATCATGGCCTTTTTCCGCTTCAAAATCGGCGCCGATAACACGATGGAGCGCTTTGGTTTTGATGTTGTATTCCCAGATATTCCAGGTCGGCTGCCCTTCTTCATCCTCATCCATATCCGGGTCCAACGGCGCGCGCATCGAAAACAAAATGCGATCACCCGCCGGATGGACGGAGACATCCTTTACATCGTAATTAGGGCTTTCCGGGTCAAAAAATTCGTTATCAACAAATGCTGAACGGGTGATATTGGTCACCGCCGCCTGGGCCGTTGCCCGATCTTTCAGGAAAAGCTCGCCGCCAGGGTTAAATTCGTCTGGCCTGAACACATCCGGGAATACCGGTTCGCCATCTTCATTGACCGGGACAGGACGTTGGACGTAGGCGACGGGCAAATCCACCGTAACCGGATCGGGGTCTTGCCCGGTATTTGAACTTCCGCCACCACTACCCCCACCGCATCCCGAGAGGAACACCGCCATTGCCATCAGGATCAGGCCCGTTTTGGCGCCTGTCATACGTGGAGTGAAATAGTTATCCGTCATAAATTGCGTCATATATTGCCGCCAAAAATAAACGCCAAGCCTCAGATTTGTAGGCCATATTCAAAACCCACGCCAATCACCCGCAATGGGGTGAGATTAGCCGAGGGCACACCAATCATTCTGCGTACGTAACGCCAAACCGCAGTGAATGTGAAAGCCATCCCCTATTTATGCGAATTTGAGCACAAACAGCATCAAATAGAACCAGTTCACAAACTGCCGATCCCCACCCCAAAGTGACAATTTATGCCACCTGACAACCGACTTACGCCATTCGAGAGCCGACCAATGGCACATCTATCTTTCGTTGTCCGCGCTAAAATCTAGCCTTGTCGGATAGGCTTTAGCAGTTTGCCGCCGAGAAGAGAGAACTGATTCTAAATCTGGACGTAAGGCGAATATTTGGCATGAACGGATCAGTTTTCGGCATATTCGCTGCATAGTGCGCTGAAGCGACAGTATTATCCCAGGGCTTTTGCTGTTTTTTTGACGTCGGCGGCTGCCTGCGCATAGGGAAATGTCGTTAAGAATAGCCCGAACCGGCCTGTTTTTTATAATCAAAATTCAACAACCCGTTTTCACCAACCAAGTTAGCTGCCACTGCAGCGATCGGGAGCCACCGTGACTAGTCCGTCTACCAGCATCCTAGGAAAGCTGGTTCAGCGCATTCCCCATATGGGAATATTTGCCTTGGCCTTTGTGGCCGCAGGCAGCCTCGCTGGACCAAGGGAACAAGCATTGCAAATCCATAACCGGGTTGCAGGCGTTCCCCCCACTGAAGCCGTCTTGCAGTCAATGGCCACCCACATTCGCAATGGCGATGTGAATGCCGCCGTAAATATCGCCATGGATAATGAGGCGTTTTACAGCGTCACCCTGAAAAATATGGCAACGCCCTGGACAAACAGGGATCGCACTGTATTTGCCCCGCTGAATGATTACACCGCCACCATCATCGGGTTAGTGCGCGATGGCGCCGACTTCCGCTCAGCACTCTACGATGACGTGATTTATACCAGCAGCGCCGCCGGTTTGCCGGCTTATGCCAATGGCAACAATGCACATTACGAAGCGATTGAAACCCAGGGTGTCAGTTTGAAAAATACCCTGGTCAAACGCACCCAATCGTCTGTAAATGGCTTACCCGCTGCCGCGACATCAGGAGTGATTACCACCCGTGCCGCCGCAAAAGCATTTTTTATCGCCGGTACCAACCGCGCCATGTTCCGCTTTACCTTGATGAACCACCTGTGCCGCGACCTGGAACAAGTTCATGACACCAGCCTGGTGCCAGACTTTATCCGTCAGGATGTGAGCCGCAGCCCCGGTGGCGACAGCCGTGTATTCCTCAATAACTGCATTGGTTGCCACAACGGCATGGACCCCATGGCCAAGGCCTATGCCTATTACGATTATGAGTTCAACGTCGATGCGGACCCGGAAGGTGCAAGCGGCAGTATCCACTACAACACGGAGGGTACCAATGATCCGGATACCAACAGCCGTGTAGAGAAGAAATACCGCATCAATTCAAACACCTTCAAATACGGTTACGTCACCACTAACGATGATTGGCAAAACTATTGGCGCCAGGGCATTAACCAACACCTGGGCTGGGATCAAAGCTTGCCCGGCAGGGGCACCGGCGCGAAATCCATGAATATGGAATTGGCCCACAGCCACGCGTTTGCCCAATGCCAGGTAGAAAAGGTTTTCCAGAACGTGTGCCTACGTAAACCCGCCGATGCAACTGATCGCACCAGGGTCACGGAGTTCACCACCCGTTTTGCGAACTCCGGCTACCAACTGAAACAAGTGTTTATCGACACTGCCAATTACTGCAAAGGTGAATAACATGATGAATAAGAATACTTATCCAGCATGCTTGCGCCAGCAGTGGGGCATGCTTGTATTGGTGATCAGCGGCTTACTCGCCGGTTGCGGTTCGGGTAGCAGCAGCAAGGTGGAACCGAATAATCCTCCACCGCCTGGTAATGGCGGTAGCGGCTTCGTTTACAAAGGGGAAAAACCTGCGGCGAATGCCGATGTCCTCAAGTTCCAGACAGAGCTGTGGATCAACATCGCCCGCGAAGACCGCTGCGGCGGCTGTCACCAAACCCAGGCACCCGCCTTTGCACGGGGTGATGACATTAACCTCGCGTATGAAGCGGTGGTGGAAAATGGGTTGGTGAATATGGCTGACCCCGCCTCATCGCGCCTGGTCACCAAAGTGGCCGGCGGCCACAAC
>DATJLF010000033.1:0-161965 GCA_035490715.1 Cellvibrio sp. | reverse complement strand
GGCGACCAGACCCGCCAGTGCGCCATTAAGGATCATAGTTAGATCGGCTTTACCAAACAGGATTCGCGCAACAACCAGTGCACCAAGCAAGCCGCCAGCTGCTGCTGCATTGGTATTCAAAAACACCAGGGCAACAGAGTTGGCGCTGGCGATATCGCCCAGCTTTAAAACCGACCCTCCGTTAAATCCAAACCAACCGAACCAGAGGATCAATGTCCCGAGGGTTGCCAGCGGCAAGTTAGCACCGGTAATGGCATGTACCTCACCGTTCGGGCCGTATTTGCCTTTGCGCGCGCCCAGCAAGATAACGCCAGCCAGAGCCGCAGCAGCACCCGCGAGGTGTACCACACCGGAACCGGCAAAATCCTTAAAGCCGAACTGGTCATCAAGGTTAAGACCAAATACTCCGGAAGCGCCCCATACCCATGAGCCTTCCATGGGATAGATAAAGCCAATCATGACAAGGGAAAACAGCAGGAATGCCCACAATTTCATGCGTTCGGCGACCGCACCTGAAACGATGGACATACAGGTAGCAGCAAAAACAACCTGAAAGAAAAAGTCTGATGATTGGGCATAAATGGCACCCCCACTGAAACCTTCTTCACGTGTCGAAAAATCTTTCAGTGTTTCAGCGACATCTATATTGCCAATCCCGCTCAGGAAAAAATGTTGTCCGTACATAATGGCGTAGCCACACACTAAATACATGGTGCTCGCCGTCGCATACAGCACGATATTCTTGGTCAGGATTTCAGTCGTATTTTTTGTGCGAACCAGGCCGGATTCGAGCATGGCAAACCCTGCCGCCATCCACATGACCAATGCACCGCATACCAAAAAATAAAAGGTATCCAACGCGTACTGAAGCTGATAGACGTTTTCTTCCATTAACACTTCCCCTTGGCGAAACAAAACAGAGTGGGCAGAAAGAAAAGCGCCATATGGAAACCACATGGCGCCGAAGGGAATTACATGTGGTAACCACGCTCACCATGTTCAGCGGTATCCAGACCTTCGGTCTCGACTTCTTCGCTGACACGCAGGCCAATCACGATATCGACCAGTTTGTAGGCGATCAGGGAAACCACACCGGACCAAACGATAGTGACTAATACGCCTTTGATTTGGATCCAGGTTTGGGTTCCTATACCTGCAAAGCCCCAGGTTCCGGCAACATAATCGTACACTCCGGTACCACCCAGATCCGGGCTATTGAATACACCGGTCAGAACCGCACCGATAATACCGCCTACGCAGTGAACACCGAAAACGTCCAGAGAATCGTCATAACCTAACCAGGCTTTCAGTTTCAATACAGCCAACATACAGATCAAGCCGCCGGCAACACCGATCACCAACGCGCCCATTGGACCTACCCAACCGCAAGCCGGGGTGATCGCTACCAAACCGGCGATTGCACCGGAAGCCGCACCCAACATGGTTGGCTTACCACGTACCAGCCACTCACCGAAGGTCCACGCCAATACCGCCGCTGCTGTTGCCAGGAAGGTATTGATAAACACTTGCGCAGCAAAGGCGTTAGCTTCCAGGTTTGAGCCGACATTGAAACCAAACCAACCAACCCAGAGAATCGCTGCACCAATCATGGTGAATGGAACATTGTGAGGTGCGAGCGACGCATTACCGAAACCTTTACGTTTGCCAATCAGCAAACATCCAACCAGACCCGCAATACCGGCGTTAATGTGAACTACAGTACCGCCAGCGAAATCCAGCGCTCCCATTTGGAAGATGAAACCGGCACCCGCCGTTGCAGCAGCGGCAGCTTCAGCCGTGGTGTAAGCATCCGGACCTGCCCAGAACCACACCATGTGAGCGATTGGCAAGTAAGCGAAAGTGAACCACAAGACCGCAAACACCAATACTGCTGAGAACTTCATACGCTCGGCAAATGCACCAACGATCAAGCAAGGAGTCAGGGCGGCGAAAGTCATCTGGAATGCGGCGTAAAGGTACTCAGGCACGTATACGCCCTTGCTGAATGTCGCAGCAGGTAAGAGATTGCCTGCAGCATCCAGCATGTCCTTCAGGAACAGACGGTCAAACCCGCCGAAAAAAGCACTGCCCGATGTGAATGCCAGTGAATATCCATAAATCGCCCACAGTACAGCGATCAAACAGAAAGTCACAAACACTTGCATGGACAAGGAAAGGATATTCTTGGCACGCACCATACCGCCATAAAACAGCGCGAGGCCAGGCAATACCATGAAAATTACCAACAGGGTCGCGGTTAACATCCAGGCAATATCGCCTTTGTCAAACGAGGGAGCCGCAGGGGCAGCCACTGGTTCTTCTGCCGGTGCAGCTTCAGCAGCAACCGGGGCTTCGGCAGCAACCGTTTCAGTAACGGTGGTTGCAGTATCGACCGCTGTTGCGGCGTCATCCTGAGCCCAGACGCCACCGGCGGGAAGGATCAGCGCCGCCAGCAAGGCCAGCGGTGCGAGCGTGACGCCCATACGAAATAGTTTTTTCACGAAAATTTTCTCCTGAGGTGATTTATCTGATGCCAGCAAGCCATGCACAGCTGGTCGGTTGTTATCATTTAAAGAGCTTCGTTACCTGTTTCTCCGGTACGTATCCGCACCACTTGCTCCAGATCGGAAACAAAAATCTTCCCGTCGCCGATCTTGCCGCTATTGGCCGCTTTGGTAATGGCTTCAACCACTGTGTCGGTTTCCGCATCAGCAACGGCGATTTCCACTTTGGTTTTTGGCAAAAAATCCACCACGTACTCTGCCCCACGGTAGAGTTCGGAGTGGCCTTTCTGACGACCAAAGCCTTTTACTTCAGTCACGGTCATGCCGTGGACGCCAATATCGGAGAGCGCTTCCCGCACCACATCCAGCTTGAATGGCTTGATGATCGCTGTTACCAGTTTCATTGTCGGACTCCTGAAAAAATTCCCGCACAGAAGTGCGGGAAACACCGGAAATACTGTCCAGTCCAGGGTTACCAGCAGTAAGTGCTGCCTAACAACCACCCTAGCCGACATCAAGTACTCACATAAGATTTTGCATAGAGCAGGCCAATTTCATAAATGTCATTTAAATCAATAAGATGTAGCGATTAATTGACGCCAAAAACATAAATATTCAAGCTAGGATACAAGCTCTGCACCATTTTTGATCAGACCAACAAACAGGAGGCACCATTTATGAAC
The DNA here is from genome assembly GCA_035490715.1 of Cellvibrio sp. Classification (GTDB taxonomy): domain Bacteria; phylum Pseudomonadota; class Gammaproteobacteria; order Pseudomonadales; family Cellvibrionaceae; genus Cellvibrio. The sequence continues at coordinate 158,778 of DATJLF010000033.1, read as the reverse complement.
ACGGGTCTTCCAGGCAGCGCCACAGTCCTCCAAGCCGGCTGTCAGGTTTGGAAAAAATCGGTAAACTGCGCTCGCCAATCCCAGAGGCGGCTTAGCCGAAAATGAAAAATGATCCGCGATTTAACAGAGCGACTGGTGGCCGAACTCCAGCAATTTGGTAGTGATGGGTTAAAACCCTCACGAGAACTGAACCTGGCATTGCAGGCTGTACTATCACGGCTGGACTTGGTGACCCGGGAGGAATTTGATGCGCAGGCTGCCGTGCTGGCAAGAACCCGACAAAAGCTTGAGGAGCTGGAGCACACACTGGCGCAGCTGGAACAGTAGTCGCAATCCGGTAAATTGATTTACTACAGGATTGGCCAGATAAACCCGGTTACTTTATAGTCCTGAACCAAGCCCGAAACACAGTCCCTCCAGCTGTCGTCTAAGGAAAAATTGCTTCAAAAACAATCACAAGGATCGTCTATGTCACTTGCCATCGTCTATTCACGCGCAAAATTGGGGATTAACGCCCCACTCGTTACTGTTGAAGTTCATATCTCCAACGGCCTTCCCGGCCTTTCAATTGTTGGCCTGCCGGAAACCGCCGTAAAAGAAAGCAAGGATCGGGTTCGCAGTGCAATTATTAACAGCCACCTGGAATTTCCCGCCCAACGCATCACCGTCAACCTCGCACCGGCGGATTTGCCGAAAGAAGGTGGACGATACGATCTGGCTATTGCTTTGGGGATACTGGCTGCCTCTGGACAAATCCCGGTTGAACGCCTTGATTCTCACGAATTCCTGGGCGAATTAGCACTCTCCGGCGACTTGCGTTCCATTAGCGCAGCCCTTCCCGCTGCACTCGCCTGTGGTGATTCGAAACGTGACTTGATTATTAGCACGGGTAGCGGATCCGAAGCGGCTTTAAGCAGCATTACGCGCGTATTTGGTGCAGATAATCTCTTGCAGGTTTGCGCACACCTGCATCAACGTGAATCACTAAAACAAGCTGAGGTAATACCTGACCAGCTTCATAGCAGCGGTGACGTATTGGATATCCTTGATGTGAAAGGTCAATCCCACGCCAAACGCGCACTGGAAATTGCCGCCAGCGGTGGGCATAACCTACTATTTTACGGTCCACCAGGCACAGGGAAAACCATGCTTGCCAGCCGTTTACCCGGTTTGTTGCCAAATCTGAGCGAGAGGGAAATGCTGGATGTCGCGGCCATCTATTCGGTCGCTGCCCAAACCAAAGAGTACCAATGGCGTCAGCGGCCATTCAGGGCGCCGCACCATACTGCCTCGGCTATCGCACTGGTGGGAGGTGGCACAAATCCCAAGCCTGGCGAGATATCCCTCGCCCATGCCGGAGTGTTATTCCTCGATGAATTACCCGAATTTTCCCGCGCCGTGCTGGAAGTATTGCGCGAACCCTTGGAGAGTGGCGAAGTACGCATTTCCCGCGCGCGCAATCAGGCTTGTTTTCCGGCCAGATTCCAATTAATCGCCGCCATGAACCCTTGTCCCTGCGGCTATCATGGTAGCGATGCCAATCGCTGCCGTTGTACGCCGGACCAGGTAAAACGCTATCGAAACAAGATCTCGGGGCCGTTGCTTGATCGCATTGATATGCATGTACCGGTAAGGACTCTGCGACAAGGTGAGTTACAAAGCAAAAGTATGGGGGACAGTACATCCGCCATCCGGATTCGCGTTGAGCGATCCCGTGAGCGCCAGCTCCAACGACAAGGTAAAACCAATAACCAGCTCTCCGCACCCGAACTTGAAAAATATTGCGAGTTAAGTAACGGCGATAAAAATTTGCTTGAGCAAGCGATCAATAAGCTGGGGTTGTCTACGCGGGCATACCATCGCGTATTGAAACTGGCGCGAACCCTTGCGGATATGAACGAGCGGGAACTGCTCAACACCGTCGACATCACTGAAGCGCTGAGCTACCGCACGCTGGATCGACAGGCTGGCAGTTAATTGAGCCGTTGGCGCGTCGCAGACTCTTGCAACCAATCCATAATTTCGGCGTAGGATTTAGGGGCAGAAAAGTAGTATCCCTGCATCAAGTCGCAACCCATTTCCTTTAACCAATCTTTTTGCTCTTTGGTTTCCACACCCTCGGCTACTACCAGTTTGCCGAGGTTGTGGGCTAATGTGACCATCGCCGACACCAATCGCTTATCCGTATGGCTGCGATTTAACTCCTGCAGGAAATTGAGATCGATTTTTACCGAACTGATGGGCAAGCGTTGTAAATGCAGTAACGACGAGTTTCCCGCACCAAAGCTGTCCAGCAAAAAATTAATGCCGAAAAATGACAGCGGCCGCATACACAACGAAACCAGCTCAATGTTGTCAGCAAAGACTGTCTCCGTAATTTCAAACTCGATATCACCCGGTTGTATATCGCTATCAGCAAAAATTCTCGCGACTTCATGCACAAGATTTTCGTCTTTAAATTGGCGGACCGATAAGTTAATCGCCACCATCAAAGGCCCCCCCCAAAATGCCTGCAAATTCTTTACATCATTACAGGCCTGACGAATTGCCCAGTAACCAATTGCTGTCAAGATTCCGGTCTCTTCCGCAGTGGTAATAAAATCGCTGGCATTCAACAAACCCATGCCCGGTTTGTCCCATCGTAATAGCGCCTCAAGTGCAACCACTTTTCCTGTGGATATTTCAACACGTGGAATGTAGTGCAAAACAAATTGTTGTTTTTTTAACGCTGCGCGCAAATCCGCTTCCAGACGCAATTGGCGACGGACATCCTGGTTCATCATTTCGGTAAAAAAGCGGTAGTTGCTATTGGGCTCCTGCTTGGCACGATACATCGCCATGTCGGCATGTTTCAGCAAAGTGTCAGCATCACGTCCTGCCTGGGGATAGATGGCAATACCGATACTGCAACCAACAACTACTTCATGGCCATTAATATCAGCCGGCATTTCAATCGCACGAATTACTTTTTCAGCAATATGTGCCACATCGGTATTGTTAGCGATTTTCTGCAACAGCAAGGTAAATTCATCGCCACCCATGCGTGCAACGGAGTCACTGCGGCGCAAGCAGGCGTTAAGGCGCTCAGCGCAAATACGAATAATCGCATCGCCAGCATCATGACCGAAATTATCATTAACTTGTTTGAAACCATTGAGGTCGATAAACATCAGCGTGAAGCTATTGTTATCGCGCTCTGCCAAATTGATGGCATGTTCCAGCCGGTCCCGAAATAAAATCCGGTTGGGAACATCAGTGAGGGGATCATAGTGCGCCAGACGAGTAAGATGTTGTTCGGTTTGCTTGCGTTCAATCGCATAACGAATGGCGCGCTCCAACAATAAATGGTCTATTTGGCCTTTGATCAGGTAATCTGCCGCACCAGCTCGAATCGCTTCACGATCCACTTCGGTTTCCATTTCATCGGTCATTACAACGATGGGGGTTTGGCAGGCTTGCACACGGGCTGCATTTAATAAATCGCGCGCATTGGCGTTACCCCAATAGTAATCCAGCAACGCAACATCAAATTCCTGGGACAGGATTTTGTTGAGCGCACTTTCCAATTGGTTACACCATACCAACTCGTATTCAACATGACGAATATGGGACAAAATCTCGGCGATAAGCAGGTACTCACCCTGCTCACGGTCGATAAATAACACTTTTATCTTTTTGTCCATCGCTCACCGTTTTCCTATTGGCCAACCTGCCGTTGGCGAAGCGCAAATACAAGCACCAAAATCAACTCATGGTAACAGTCGCCTGTTGCAAACAGAACGTGTCTGGATATAACAAATAACCGCTAGAAAATTTATGTAATTACTCTGTGGTTATAGCTGCTCAAATCGCGATTGCAAGGTCATTTCGGCTTGCTAGAATGCTCGCCCGTTCACCAACCCAGGTCTTTGATGTGACCCAGCTTAATCCCCGCCAGAAAGAAGCCGTGCTCTATATTGATGGCCCCTGCCTGGTGTTAGCAGGTGCAGGGAGCGGTAAGACCAGTGTAATTACGCGCAAGATTGCCTACCTTATCGAACAGTGTGAAATTCCAGCACGACATATCGCCGCACTCACCTTTACTAACAAAGCCGCGCGCGAAATGAAGGAGCGCGCCAGCAAACTGGTAAAGGGAAGCGCCGCCAAAGGGCTGACCGTCTCTACCTTTCATAACCTCGGTCTTAATATCATTCGTCGTGAACATAAAGCCCTTGGTTTCAAACCCGGTTTTTCCATCTTCGATGCCGAGGACGCGCGTTCTTTGCTCAAGGAACTGATGCTGAAGGATGGCGATCTGGATAGCGATCATCTGGATCTGGTTCAGCATCAGATATCCAACTGGAAAAATGATCTGGTCATCCCCGAACGCGCCCTGAGTATGGCGCAAAGCCAGGGGGAGCAGACCATCGCCATGATTTACTTGCGTTATAACCAGGCCCTGCGCGCTTACAACGCCGTGGACTTTGATGATCTGATCCTGATTCCGGTGGAATTGTTCCAGCGCGATGCCGAAGTTCTTTCACGCTGGCAACGCAAAATCCGTTATTTGCTGGTGGATGAATACCAAGACACCAACTCCAGCCAATACCTGCTCGTGCAATTAATTGTAGGCAATCGCGGCGCGCTTACTGTAGTAGGTGATGATGACCAATCTATTTATGCCTGGCGCGGGGCGCGCCCGGAAAACATGGGTTTGCTCAAACAGGATTACCCGAACCTGCGGGTGATCAAACTCGAGCAAAATTACCGTTCCACCAGCCGGATATTGCGTGTTGCCAACCATTTAATCGCCAATAACCCCCACGAATTCGACAAAGCACTCTGGAGTGAAATGGGTCTGGGCGACCCCATTCGCGTTATACGCTGTAAAAATGAAGACGCGGAATCCGAGCGAGTTGCTACCGAAATCATTACCCAGCGCCTGCGCAAGCAATACAAGTTCCGCGATTTTGCAGTGCTTTATCGCGGTAATCACCAGGCACGCTTGCTGGAAATGAAACTCCAGCAACATCAAATCCCCTACAAAATGAGCGGTGGCTCCTCGTTTTTTGCCAAAACCGAAATCAAGGATGTCATGGCTTATTTGCGCCTGATTGTGAATCCCGATGATGACAATGCTTTTTTGCGCGTCATCAATACCCCTCGCCGACAAATAGGCACCAGCACGCTGGAAGTACTGGGAACTTATGCGAGCGAGCGCCACATCAGTTTATTTGCAGCACTGGATGAGATTGGCCTGCAAAGCCGGATCCCGGAAAAAAACCTGGAACGGATACAGCGTTTTGCGCATTGGCTTAAACAGGTTGCTCGCAATTGCACGGGTGACAATCCGGTCAATGCCATTCGTGAGATGCTGGGCGATATCGATTACGAAGGCTGGTTGCATCAAAATTCCACCAGTAGCAAAGCTGCTGAAAAACGCATGGAAAATGTCTTTTATCTGGTTGAATCCCTGCAAAAAACCCTGGACAAAACTGATGGCGATGACGAGGAGAACGACTCGCGTATGGAAGATGCAATTGCCAAACTGGTATTGCGTGATTTGCTGGAGCGCCAGGAAGAAGAAGACCTGAGCGATCAGGTACAGCTGATGACCTTACATGCTTCCAAAGGGCTGGAGTTTCCGCACGTGTTTATGGTTGGCATGGAAGAAGACCTCTTACCGCATCGCAATAGCATTGAAGACAACAATATTGAGGAGGAACGGCGCCTTACTTATGTGGGCATCACCCGCGCCCAACGCACCCTCACAATGACACTGGCAGGCAAACGGAAACAGTTTGGGGAAATGAGCGAAACCACACCCAGTCGCTTTCTGGATGAACTTCCCCCGGAAGATGTAGAGCGGGAAGGCTTTGGAGAACAGAGCGAGGTTAAAAATCTGGCCAAAGGAGAGGAAACCTTGTCCAGCTTACTTAATCTCTTTGATTAGTTTGCAAAAATAAAAAGGCGACCATGAAGTCGCCTTTCATTTGGCTATGGACGCCAACTAAAAACTATTTGCTGTTATCAATCATATGATCCACAGCACTTTTGATTTCATCGTCAGTACACGCTGCACACATGCCTTTGGGTGGCATGGAGTTGAAACCACCAATGGCGTGGGTGTAAAGCGTCTCTTTGCCTTTCGCAACACGTGGAGCCCAATCGGCTGCTGTGCCAAACTTGGGGGCTCCCATCAAACCGGCACCGTGACAGGTGGTGCAATAGCCACTGTATACATCTTTACCCGACTTGGGGCCAGCCGCCGCCGCAGGAGCCGGTGCTGCCGCGCAGTCATCGCCGGACATGCAAGTGCTGCCGACAGGCGCAGTGCGGCTTTTAACATCATCTTCACTGTTGGCAACGGTAGAACCTGCAACCAAACCTGCAACTAACAACACTCCAAACAACTTCTTCATGGGGCTCACGGCGATTTCCTCGGTGGTTTTTCGGGCAAACGGGTCTGTTTCCCGGCTGCGCAGTTTATAAGTACCTCAGCAAGACATTCTGCGGCACATCAAATCGACGCGCATTATAGCGGCAATAACCCTACAGGCGAAGTGAGTATTGCGCGCCTGTGACAGGCACGGGCGATTTGACCCATTGCCGTCTACTGTTATGCTTATCACTCTGTTTCATACTTACCTCCGGGCTTAGTCGCAATGGAATATAACAGCGTCACCTTCGTCGCCTATTTCAGTGCCGCTGTAGTGGCGATGCTGCTGACGGCGACCTATTTATTCCAGTTGACTCGCAAACAGAAATCCTGGTTATTTGCGGGCGCGGCAGCTGTGCATACATTGCATCTTGGCACCATTGCCCTCTCCTTCTCTGATTATGCTATCCCTTTGTATTTATTGATTATATTTGAATATTTACATTTCAATGCCTGGGTATTTTGTATCAGCCTCACACTAAAACACAGCACCCAACGCAAGCCGTTGCCCGCCAGCTTGCAATTGCTATTTAGCGGTGGCTGGCCGATCACCGCCTTGGCTATTGCCATGCTGTTTATCCCCAACATGAATCAGGCGGGATTATCAGTATGGTTTGCATTAGGTCTGGCAGTGATTGCCCTGGTAAGTGTGGAACAACTTTATCGTCTCGCCGCAGAGAACGACCGCCAGATTAAATTGATGTGTATGAATCTGGCTGCCATTTTTCTTTATGACATCTATTTGTTTACCCACGCGCTGATATTCAAAGGGTTGGACCCCATGTTGTGGCAATCACGCGCAGCAGTTTCCATTGCAACCTGCCTGTTTATGGCGCTGGGCGGTTTACTGTTGCTCCAACGGACTGACCGTTCGGCCAACTTCAATCTATCCCGACCCATTGCTTTCTATACTACCTCCCTGGTAGGTGTCGGCGTTTTAATTACCGTACTCTCACTCGGGGGTTATTACGTTCGTCTCTACGGCGGTAACTGGGGAACCGTGTTTTATAGTTTGCTGCTTGTCGGCGCGGTTCTAATGATCGCCACAGTGTTCGTATCCAGCCGAATCCGGATGAAATTGTCGGTCCTGATCAATAAGCACTTGTTTCGTTACAAATACGACTATCGTAGCGAATGGTTGCGCCTGATTAATTATTTAGCACAACCCGCCGAACCTTCTGAAGTAAACCAGCGCGCGTTCTTCGCTGTAGCATCCACTACCAAAGCCCCCAGTGGGGCCATCTGGCTACGCAAACAGGGATTCTACGAGCCGGTTTATCGCGCCAACTTACCCAGTTTCGTGCACCTTCAGGAAGAGCCCGTCGACAGTCCTTTTTGCCGCGCTTTTATAGAGTCGGAGTGGGTGTTCATTCCCGATAACGGCGATAACCAGGCACTTGGACAACATAACGAACTACTCCCGAAATGGACTCGTAATATCCCTGATCTCTGGCTGCTTTTTCCGTTAATTGTAGGAGAAGAGCTGGTGGGCTTTATGGCATTGACCAAGCCCGGTGGCGACGAGACATTGACGTGGGAAGACCTCGATTTACTTAAAACCATGGGGCGTCAGGTTGCCAGTTATCTCAAGCGACACCAACAAGCCGAGCAATTAGTAGAGGGGCGCCAATTTGATACCTATAACAAACTGGTGGCGTTTATTATTCACGATCTAAACAACCTGATCGCACAACAGGCGCTAGTGGTTCGCAACGCAGAAAAACACAAAGGCAATCCAGCATTTATCGAGGATGCAATAAAAACCATCAGCAACTCGGTTGACCGCATGAACAACCTGCTAAGAAAGTTGCGTCGCGATGACTCTGACCTGGTCAAACGCTTGTCAATCACCGAAGTTGTCACCCAGGCCGTACAAGAATGCCAGCAGCGTAGCAGCCCAAAATTGACCGCAGACATTGCAACCAGCATTCGCACCATTGATGCCGATCAAGTACGTCTGGTTATGACGATTACCAACTTCATTAAAAATGCCCAGGAAGCCACACCGGATGACGGACTGGTTCATGTTACACTGCGCATCGAAAATCACTGGGCCACAATCATTATTGAGGATAACGGCTCGGGAATGGACTGGGATTTCATCCACAATCGATTATTCAAACCTTTTGAAACAACCAAATCCGGTAAAGGTATGGGGATTGGGGTTTATCTCTCGCGCGAATACATTAGCGAACTGAGCGGCACCCTGAATGTCGCCAGTGAAGTGGGCGAAGGCACAACCATTACAATTACCCTGCCACTTAACAAGGACTAGCGGGATCGCATGAGCAAATCAACGTCATCCAAACCCATACTTTTGATTATTGAAGACGACACTGGCTTGCAAAGCCAATTGCGCTGGCATTTCGATCAATACGAAACCGTTGTAGCTGACAACCGGCAGGATGCCATCGCGGCCCTGCGCCTGCATGAAGCGCCGGTCATTATCCAGGATTTGGGCCTGCCCCCCGATGAAGATGGAGTGGACGAAGGTTTTAAATGTATCCAGGACATTCTTCGTATCGCCCCTAACAGTAAAGTTATCGTCATGACCGGTAAAACTGACCATGACAATGCCTTGCGCGCCGTCGCTATGGGCGCTTACGATTTTTACCAAAAACCGGTAGACCCCAACACCCTCGACCTCATCGTCCAGCGCGCCTTTCATATTTTTGACCTTGAAGATTACAACCGCCGTCTCAGCGTATCGCAGCAAGCTCCGCTAGAAGGGCTGATTACCAATGACCCGCAAATGCTCAAAATTTGTCGTCAATTGGAAAAAATATCTCCTACCACTGTCACCTGCACGCTGCTCGGGGAAAGTGGTACTGGCAAGGAAGTAATCGCTCGCGCTATCCATCAGTTGAGTCCCCGCAAGAATAAGCGCTTTGTCGCCATTAATTGCGCAGCGGTTCCAGAAAACCTCATTGAAAGTGAACTGTTCGGATATGAAAAAGGGGCGTTTACTGGCGCCAATAAAACTACTGTCGGAAAAATAGAAACGGCTCATGAAGGCACCCTCTTTCTCGACGAAATAGGTGATATGCCTCTCAATTTACAAGCGAAGCTTTTGCGCTTTTTGCAAGAAAGGGTTATTGAGCGAGTCGGCGGACGCGCAGAAATTCCGGTTGATGTGCGTGTTATCTGCGCAACTAATAAAGATTTGGAAAATATGGTGCGTCAAGGCACTTTTCGGGAAGACCTCTTTTATCGCATATGCGAGATGACGGTGAATATCCCACCCCTGCGCAATCGCTTAGGCGATAAGGTGTTATTGGCTCGCCACTTCAAACTCCGGTTTGCCAAGGAGCATGGCCAAAATGTCACCGGATTTACACCTGACGCTATAGCCGCCATCGAAAACTACGCATGGCCAGGCAACATCCGGGAGATGGAAAACAAGATAAAACGCGCTGTCATCATGGCCGACGGAAAATATGTGACGCGCGAAGATTTGGGGCTGGCAGAAGCAGGAGAATTGTCCCTGAATCTGCGCCATGTCAGGCAAGAAGCTGAACGAGGAGCAATATTACGAGCCCTCAGCATGACTGATAACAATATATCAGCTGCGGCCAAGCTACTGGGCGTAACTCGTCCCACCTTTTATGACTTAATAAAGAAGTACGACATGAATCAATCTGAACTGATAAGCAATTATGAGAATGATAAAAATGCAGATTAATACTCAACTGCAAAATCATTGTGTTATATAACCTTTGGCCATAATTGCTTTGTATTATTTACAAACAACTTCTCACAATTGACAAAAAACAATCTCAATTTCGCAAAAAAAGGCACACATTACCTGCGCAAATTGCGCCAAATGCTACATATCTAAGCTTGCGCCAGGCGCTTGATACATTAATGAGTTTGCCTCCGAAACGACTATGGAATTCAGGTATTAAAATGCAACAAATCGGAAAATGCTTTGCTTATTCATTAGCATTATTGACGCTCATTGCCTTAACAGGTTGTGGTGGCGCAGGCTCAACCGAGGACACACCTCAAACTAGCAATAAATCCGCCGAAAGCTCATCTCTCAAACTGGTAAGCTCAACTAGTTCGCCAACCCCATTAAGCTCGGCCGCCAATTCAAGCTTAATATCGAAGAGCCCGTCATCAACTCCATTAAGCAGCTCATCAGTTGCAACTTCTGCCTATCAACGGACGTCCCGTATAAGCAGTTCTACACCCTCTATAGACGAGCCCGATGTAACTCCCCCAAGCAAAACCAAGCTTTTTCCTTATAAATTTGCGATTAGCAGCCTTACGGTTACTTGGGATCATGCCACCGATGATATAGGCATAAACGCCTATAAAATCGAGCGTGATGGCGTGCTAGTCGCCACTCTGGAATACCCCTCTTTTGTCTACACCGATAAAGGATTAACTCCAAACACAAGCTACGCATACACGATCAGTGCTGTAGACACTTCCGGTAATATTGCTGAAGAGTCTGATACGTTGAACTCCCGCACTTTGGCGGTGAACGGAACAACGTCTTCAATTGCAAAATCATCATCAAGCAATACCTCAAATACAAACAGCTCCGTTAAAAACAGCAGTATTAGCTCCAAAAGCAGCCAACAAACCAGCAGCAAGAGCAGTGCGATTACCAGTTCTGTAGACAACCAACAGACAAGTAGCTCTAGCCAATCCAGCACTCCCACTTCAAGCAGCGCTGGAAGCTCTGAAGCAAGCAGCAGTTCATCAAGTCAGTCGGCTGTCATTACATTACAGTGGGAACATCCAACCCAGCGAGTGAACAGTGAATATCTGGAATTGGATGAAATTGCTGGCTACGAATTACGTCGAAAAAACTCGCTCACACAACAGGTGATTTTTTTAGTCATTGAGGGAAACCTGCAGAAGGAATTCACCATTTTCGATCCCGATCAAAATGAGGTTATTGACATCGCCGTATATGATACGGAGGGTCGTTACAGCGATTTTGTTCGCATATATCCAAAATAGGTAGATATTTTCAAACTGTCGTGCTTTTTTACACATCTGAAAAGATTGACGCCAAAAAACACAACAACCTATTGTTTTTTATAAAATTTCCAATACTGGCATTATATATGCTAAAGGAATATCGCGTTATTTTTAACTCACTCACATCCACACGGAAGGATATTTGTCATGAAATCTTTATTAAAAACTTTACTGGCTGGAAGCGCACTTGTTGTCGCCTCTGCCAGCTCCCAAGCCGCGTTGTTGAATATTAATGTTAGTACTGCTGCAAATGCAGAAGCTAACTTCCTTTCATCTTTGGTAGGTACAAAAGTGACCGAAACCTTTAATGGTTTAGGTGGGGCACCAGAGCTTGGCGCCGGTGACCAGAACAGATGGGAAAACCGTAACAGCGTATTCAACACCGCCGTTGGAACTTTTGAGCTAATTACAGCAGGTCAAACTGCCACCAATCCGCACAATGACCAACTGATGATTGAAAGCAAAAGAACCGGTGAATTTGGCCGTCAAACTTTGTCTGCTAACAACAGTGACTTATGGCTGGATAGCAATGACGCAGAACTGGTTACCTGGACTTTTGGCAGCCCATTGACTGGCAGCTTTAATGCTTTCGGATTCTACATTTCTGATGCAACTGACCAAGGTGCTACTTTGACCCTTAAGTTCACCAATGGACTGTCTGCACAAGTAGATCTGCCAGCCTTCGCCAATAACGGCAATATCGGTTATGTAACTATCGTGAGCAGCCTGAATATTGTTGGCGGTGTACTGGAGTTCATCAATAGCAATGGCCATGACGGCTGGGGTATTGATGATGTAACCGTTGGCACAGTACCAGAGCCAAGTACCCTTCTTTTGATGGGATTGGGTCTTTTGGGCTTGGGCGCTGCACGTCGTCGCAACGCTTCAGTGTAATACTGTTAGAAACTTCGGTTTACCAAAACCCCACCTTACGGTGGGGTTTTTATTTATACGGCTATTCTTTCTGACTAACATATCAAGCAGCCAGCAAACTCATTCGTATCAATATTACAAATTAAGCAACCCTAGCTAATGCGTTAATACTTTTCAGCGCCACATAAACTATTGGCATTCATTTACACCAACTATAAAAAATAACCCGCTTAAGGTAACATTCCCCACAAATTTTCCCTGGATTACCGGCATGGAAGTAATTCCCAAAAATATTTCATCGCATTCACAATGGCAGTCAAAATTAGCCCCGTTAGGGCTGGTAATGCTCGTTGCGGCGCTTTATTTCGAAACTATTCATGCCTTATTCGTACGGTGGATAAAATGGGATGAAGGCCTATCTCATGGCTTGGTTATAGTCGGTTTATTCCTATATTTTCTTTTTCTCGCCTCACCACTGGAAGCAAAAAAAGATACTTTTTTAATCCGGCTGTTGAGCCTCGTACTTCTCGGTGTTAGCTCTTTCAGTTGGTATATAGCCAACCTGATAAATATTTACATCATCGAACAACTTTCATTGTTGTTGATCATCATTTTTTTATTCTTTTCCTTATTTGGACTAAATTCTGTAAGACAGCATTTCATGTTGTTATTCCTTCCAATTTTCGCCATTCCAATATGGGATCAGCTGAGTGACTTACTAGTCAATTTAAGTGGCTTCATAGTCGGCAAAATGGTACGCGCCATTGATCTTCCTGCAGTAATAGACAACAACAGCATATTCATTCCCTTTGGCGAAATTGTCATTGCAGATGGCTGCTCAGGTTTACGTTATCTCACCATTTCGCTTGCGATTGCGTATGTAATTAGTTTTCTAAATGCATATTCAATAAAAAAACTTGCTATTGCTCTGTGCATTGCAACTGCCATAGGTTTATTCGCCAATTGGTTGCGCATCTTCATATTAGTGATAGTGGGCTACCAATCCCAAATGCAAAGCTCTTTAATGAGCGATCACGAATATTTTGGTTGGGCATTATTTGCGCTTATTTTATTTCCTGCTATCTACTTTGCACCCGTTGTAAAACAGCAGAAAAAAAACTTTACCCCATCCCCAGCACTTCATTTATCTCTTATTCCATTTTTCTTATTACTAATCGGCCCTGGCTTAAACTGGATTTTAAATATTGAACCAAAACCAGTAGTTATTGATAGCCAAATACCACATGAGTTTACACCGATAACTCGAAGCAAAATGCCGTTAAAAATTGAATCAGTGGCAGCAGATAAAGTGGAAAATGCCGTTGATAAAAATGGTGTATTCATCGAAATAAACCACTTCCAACGCAAAACCAAAGAAGAGAAACTCGTTCCATACATCCAACGTCTTTACGATCATGTGGCTTGGTCACCAATCTCAAATAAAACACTGGAAAATGGAGTCGAGATGAAAGTATTTCGAAATAAACACAGTGGAAAATTTGTTGCTCAACAACAGTGGTTCCAAGTTGGAAACCTCAGAAGTAATCACTACCCAATTGCAAAACTGCTTCAAATTCCCGCAATCATTAATGGGCATAATAGTTTCCGTATTTACACACTTCAAAGCTTTTGCAATACATCAAGCTGCGAGCCAGAAATCAGTCATATTACTAATGTTGCAAAAATCTATCTTCCTCTTGCTAAGGAGTTATAGTGGAAAGTTTATTCTGGATCAGTAGCATTCTGGTTTTATACATCTATCTGGGCTACCCATTACTGCTCAGGTTTCTCCCCAAGCTACCAACCACAACTGTACGGACAGATGCGCCATTACCGAGAATTACCATTCTCATTCCTGCTTTCAATGAAGAAAAATGTATCGAGGATACAATTACAAATAAATTAAATTCAAATTACCCATCAGAACTGTTGGAAATCATCGTTATTTCGGATGAGTCAGAAGATTCAACCGATGCACTTGTACGATCTATTATTCAAAAGGACTCGCGAGTTTCATTGCTAAGGCAATCACCCCGCCAAGGAAAAACCGCTGGTTTAAATATGGCAATTCCCGTTGCAACGGGTGAAATCATCGTCTTTTCAGATGCTAATAGCCATTATCATCCTGATGCTTTGAAAAATTTAGTCACTCAATTTCAAGACCCTGACATTGGTTATGTTACAGGCAAAATGGTCTACGTTAATAAAGATGGCAGCCTGATCGGTGATGGATGCAGTGCATATATGAAGTATGAAAACAATATGCGGTCACTGGAAACAAAAATTGGCTCAATTGTTGGTGTAGACGGCGGAATTGACGCAATCAGGAAAGAACTCTATCAACCAATGAATGCAGATCAACTTCCCGATTTTGTTCTGCCGCTGAAAGTAGTCACCCAGGGCAAGCGAGTAGTGTACTGCGAAAACGCATTACTCAATGAGGAGGCACTAACATCATCCCATTCTGAATTCCGGATGCGTGTTCGTGTTTCACTACGTGCTTATTGGGCCATGTGGGACATGAAACATCTGTTCAACCCTTTCCAATATAAATGGTTTTCACTGCAGCTTATCTCGCACAAACTATTACGTTACCTCGCATTTATTCCTTTATTTTTTGCCTTCATTAGTAATGGTTTTATTACTGGAGAGAGCCTAATTTACAAAACCACTTTTTTAGTTCAAGTCATTTTTTATAGTGCTGCAGCTGCAGTGGCACTTAATGATGGAAGCAAAAATAAATTACTTGGTTTGGCGCACTACTTCTGTTTAATTAATATCGCTTCGACAATGGCATTTTTTAAATTCCTGAAGCGAGAAAAAATAGTGTTGTGGAAGCCACGAGTGGGCTAATACTAACTAAAGCCTATATAAATTTATATTCGAGGAATATGTTAGTGAAGTTATTAGACAAGGTTATCGGCAGTCTTGCTTATAGAGCCTGGGATCTTAAAGAGGGATATATCCGCCTTGGTGAATATCGTAGATTAAAAAATCAAGAGCATCTTGATGAGCATACGCTTCTCAATTTACAAACTGAAAGATTGGATAAACTAATCAAACATGCGGGAAAAACCAGCCTTTGGTACAAGAAAATCATTCAGGACATCAAACTGGATGTAGACAATAAAATTTCTCTTGTTGATCTACAAAAATTTCCAGTTACAACCAAAATACAAATTCGGGAAAATATCGATCAATTTATCAGTAGCGCCTACGATCCAAAAGCAATGCCTAAAGCTAAAACCGGTGGTTCAACCGGTGTATCGCTCAACTTATTTTTCGATACTCACTGCCAAAAATTAAGAAATGGTGCTCAGCTTTATGCTGATTCGTTCAGCGGTTGGTCGCCAGGCTTAAGGGTTGCCGCTGTGTGGGGTAACCCTCCAGTGCCCAAAACCTTTAAAGCAAAGCTTCGCTCATTTTTACTGGAGAGAATGATCTATCTCGATACTATGGATCTTAATCCAATATCAATGACTGCGTTTATAAACAAGTGGCGTAGCTTCAAGCCAGAAATGATTTTTGGACATTCTCATTCAATATATATTTTTGCCAAATTTATATTAGATAACGATATTCGCGACCTGCGCCCCAAAGGCATAGTTACTACGTCCATGATGTTGCTCGATCACGAAAGAGCCACTATTGAAACAGCATTCCAATGCAAAGTTGGCAACCGTTATGGCTGTGAAGAAGTTGGTTTGATTTCTGTTGAATGCGAAAAGCACCAAGGCATGCATATTAATTCATCACACATCATTCTTGAGTGCCTTGATCATAATGATAAACCGGTTCCCTACGGAACAGCTGGCAAATTAGTCATCACCGATCTAAATAACTATGGAATGCCTCTAATCCGCTATCGAGTTGAGGATGTCGGTGTCATCACCGAGCGCAAATGTAGTTGTGGAAGAACAACTCCGATGCTTGAACGTCTTGAGGGTAGAGTTGCGGATTTTTTGAAGAAAGCTGATGGAGGGCAAGTCGCGGGCGTGTCTCTCGTTGAACGCACACTGACTAAAATTCCAGGCATTGAACAAATGCAATTGGTTCAGGAAAAATTGGACCAGATTATTATTAACCGCGTGAAAGGTTCTGAGTTTACGGTTGATACCGACAAGGAATTGATTAATGAATTCCGGCATGTATTTGGTGACGACGTGTCTTTCGAGATTCGCGATACGCTAAAAATTCCTCAGGAAAAATCAGGTAAATACAGGTTTTCAATATGCAAGATATGACCGCAAACTTACCGTTGGTCAGCGTTGTAATTGCCACTTATAACATGGGGCAATACATTAACCAGGCCGTAGATTCGATACTGAAGCAAACCTGGGGAAACCTGGAAGTTATCGTAGTTGATGATGGATCGACAGATAACACTGCACAAGTCATGGCTGGCTATAATACAGACTCGCGCGTACGCTATATAAAAACCACCAATCAGGGACAACCAAAAGCAAAGAATCTCGGCATCCAAAATACTTCGGGGGATTACATCGCGTTTTGTGATGCCGATGATTTATGGGAAGCTACAAAATTAGAAGTCCAGATGCCATTGTTTGCAGACCCCAATGTGGGAGTTGTATATAGTGAAGTCAGTAATATTGATGAACATAACCGCCGTTATATCAATACTCCATCTGAGATTCGCCATAGCGGAAAAATAACCAATCACATGCTTATTGAAAATTTTGTCCCGTTTGGTACAGCAGTAATTCGCAGGAGCTGCGTTGAAAAGAATGGGATCTTCGATGAAGATTTTCGCATGGGGATCGACTGGGATCTCTGGTTACGTTACTCGTTGGATTGGGAATTTGCATACACACCCGAACGTACTTATATATATAGGGTTTGGTCAGGCCAGATGTCTACCAACTACCGTGGACGCTATGAATTTGCCACGCGAATACTCAATAAGTTTATTTCCACACACGGCGAAAAACTGGAGCAGAAGTATATAAAAAAAGCTTGGGCAGATATGCATATCCGCGAAGGCGTAATTTATGCACGCAACGAAAAACTTTTTCTAATGCCATTACGCAAAATTCTTTATGGTCTTTGGCTTGACCCAATGAAAATATATGGCTGGAAATCACTTGCCAAACTGATGTTGGGTAAATCTTAATTATGAAATTTTATAAGCGAGGATTGCTACGCCTGATAGAGGCAAGTGGAGGCCTTTCACTGTTGCGTTGGAAAAATCGCTTTGTTCCGCAAGTATTAATGTTCCATAGAATCATAAAATCATCATTCATAAATGGCTTAGCGCCAGACGAATTTGAAAAACAAATTACTTACGTTAAAAAAAATTTTCGTCTGGTTCCCATTGAAACACTTTTGTCCGAAGTATCCAGCAATCAGATAAAACCTTATACAATGGCCATTACATTTGATGATGGTCATCAAGACTTTTATTACAATGCCTGGCCAATTCTAAAGAAGCATCATGTTCCTGCCTCGTTATATGTAACTACAGGCTTTGTAAATAATGACACCTGGTTGTGGCCGGATTTGCTCAAATACGTAATCCTGAATGCAAAGAACAAATCCATCGACATCTTCCCGATAGGAGCATTATCCTTGGCAGAGATTGATGTCATGGCTAGCTGGCACATACTAGGAGATTTTTGCCTTACGCTGCCGGAAACTGAGCGTGAACAATTTATTAAAAAAATTGCAATGCTTACCGATATATACCCGCCCCCTGCACCTGTACCACCATTTTTGCCGGTAACCTGGGATCAATTAAGAGAAATGGTTGATGATGGATTGGATGTAGGAAGTCACACAATTACACATCCGATTCTTAATAGCATCAATCCAGCGCGTATACATGAAGAATTAGCCGGCTCAGCCACGATGATCAATAACAACCTCAATATCATTCCAAAAGGAATTTGCTATCCCAATGGACGCCTTTCTGATATTAACGACCTTGTCATACAACAAGCAGCACAAATTGGATATCGCTACGGTTTGCTTGCAAGAAATCATCCTATCTCGTCTAACGCACCATTTTTAATCGGCCGACTACCCACGCATGATGATTTTGATTATTTCAAATGGATTGTTTCGCATCGCTCAACAGAGCATGACTCGTCTTATTTAAACTGATTATCATCGAATATAAAAAACAACAGGATTTAATTGTGAGCGGTACAAGTAAACATCTTCCTTATATTTTTCTTATTGTGATCGCTACAATTTCGCTTGCCTTAAAGCTAAGTGTATTTAATGTAGGCGCACCTTACGTCACAATAGATGATAACACTCTTTTCAATGCCGGATTTATTGTATGGTTTGGTGAAGCACCGCCACAACGAATGTATTTGGAAAGCTGGGTAGCCGGTGCAGTTTCAATTGCTACTTACATTACAAATCTGTTACTAACGGGAAACATCGATCAAATCTCTATAAATGTTGTTGCGGATGCTTACAGGGACTTTGTTGGTAACCCTGATCCTTATGTCGCAAACTATCGTGCAAGCATGTTACTTGCCGACTTTACCACGGCTCTGCTGGTTTTCTTTCTGGCAAAACAACTTTTTCAGAATACATCTCATCAGACTTGGCTAGCGGCTTACGCTAGCAGCCTTTTTTTATTTAGCTACAACACATTATGGTGCTATCTGGTCGCTCGTCCAGATACATTAACCAGTCTTTTTGCTGTACTCGGCATGTACTTTTACTACAAATCAGATTTTGGTGAGCAAAAAAAATATTTACTATTGAGCGCAATTGGCCTTGGATGTGCAACGGGCTTGAAATTACATGCAGCGTTATTCGTAGTATTCCTATGCCTCGATCTAATACGGGAACAAGGGTTAAAAAAGTCATTTTCCCAAGTGAGTTTATTAGCCTCTGCGTCATTCTTTACATTTATGATTGTTGCAGGATCACCGCTTTTTGATCCATTACTTTACGTAAAATTAAGGATGCTCAATATTAAAGATGATGAATCGCCATGGATTGAATGGGGGGATCAAATAGCAACTCAATTCGAAGGTACAGGCTGGTTAATTTCACCACTGGTATTACTCGGGACGGTTTATGTATTTTTACAAAGAAAAATCAACATTCCCCCCAAAATTAAAAGCATTTTATTTGTTTCCTGCTTATTCATTCTTTTTTTTCTTAGCATTCGCCAATTACGCTCTTATTGGATGTTACCCGCATTGCCACTAATTTATATAAGCGGCGTTTATCTGCTATCTCGCGTCAATCAAACATTAATTAAATACACTATTGGATGTATTCTGGGGGTTATATTTTTTTTCCAGATTTTCCAGCAGAGCCACCAATTCGACAACTCACGTTACGATGAATTACAAAGTTGGGTGCAAGAAAATACATCACCTACCGACGTTATTTACACCATAGGCTTCGACACACTGTTCCTTCCTTGCAATACAACTTGTTTGCAAAATCGACGCAAGAGTTTGGAAAAAAGTATTACCTCTGCGCAGCAAAGTCAGGAAAATTTCACATCACGCCATGTGCGACTTTGGGAGGAGCGTGCCCAATTGAAACTTATTGATATGTTGGATACGCGTTTCGCGACCGGATTCAATTATTACAACCTCAACACTGCCCCGTTAACATTCCTTTCACCCAACGTTACCTATGATGATATAAAAATTGTTCTCGCAATGCAGGGATATTACACACCAGAAGCAGAAAACCTCTTGCAGAAAGTTCAAAGGGACTTTTCAAAAGTAGGTGTAGCTAACTCACCCGGCGGAAAAGCGGGAACAGGCGGCTTACCTTATGATATATATGTGAGAAAGAATCAATGATGGGCAATAAAATAAAAATTTTGCATCTTATAGAAAGTGAAGGAGTATACGGCGCAGAGCGCGTCATATTGAATTTATCTAAAGAAATGCTCCTGGCAAAAACAAGCTTTATACCTGTTGTGGGATGTATTGTAGCGAGAAAAGACTCAACGAATTCCCTCTATGATGCAGCACAATCAGCAGGAATTGATGCGGTTAAAATACCAATATCGAATAAACATCTATGGAGAGATCTTCCTTTAGCTGCACATCAGTTAAAAGCGCTGAAAATTGATCTTATCCATTCTCACGGCTATAAGCCATCCGTCTTTGGTTTTATTATCCGGCTGTTAAAGAAAATACCAGTCATGGCAACTTGCCATTTATGGTTTGAACCATCGAAAGGCCCACTGAAGATGCGCATCATGATTCGTCTTGAGAAGTTTTTCTACCGTTGGTTTCCAAAGGTCATCGCGGTATCGGAACCCATTAAAGCAGTTTTACTTTCTAATAATTTAAGCACGAACCAGGTGGATGTTGTACACAATGGAGTCGATATACCTGCGCCTGATTTAATGGCTGTACGTCAAATTAAACAGGAATTAAAAATTGAAGCAGATGATTTTGTAGTTCTGAACAGCGCAAGATTAAACCGGCAAAAAGCGCAATGGGTACTAATAGAAGCGGCTGCGCTTATAAAGAGATCAGGAATACCAATCAAAGTGCTGATCGTTGGTGAAGGTCCGTTAAAAAAAGAATTGGAAGCTCTTATTGCAGAACGAGAGTTAACAAGCAATGTTTTCTTACTCGGATTTCGTAACGACGTTAATCATCTATTACAACTTTGTAATGTTTTCACCTTACCATCTATCGATGAAGGCATGCCAATGAGCTTGCTGGAAAGTGCAGCTGCAAACAAGCCAATAGTATCAACAAATGTTGGTGATATTGGAAAGCTCATTAAACATGAGCAATCCGGCTTGGTTATTCCACTGGAAGATCCACAAGCTTTAGCAAAAGCACTTATTCAACTAAAGGAAGAGCCTCATCTCGCCAAAAAGCTTGCGGCAGCGGCACACGATTTAATGAAGCAGAATTATTCCAGCGAATCCATGTTCCGACACTATTCAGCAATATATAAAGAAATATTACAAGGCAATCATAATGACACAACCAGCTCAATCACCCATTAAAATATTATTTTGTATCGACAACCTTTTACGAGGCGGTACTGAGTTACAACTTATTGGGTTGATAGAGCGCCTGGATCCTAAAAAATACACACCGTATTTGTTAACAATCCGGGATTCAGATCCAAAACTCACACCTGCAAATTGCATCCATCTCGCCTGGAATGTGCCAAAGTTATTTTCCATCCAAGGACTTTCATCTATTCGTAAACTCGTTCAGTTTTTGCATGCAGAGAACATCGATATTGTTCAAACATTTTTTCAGGATTCAACTATATTCGCTGGTGCTGCGGCATATCTTGCAAAAACCAAAGTGAGAATTGCTTGCTTTCGTGATCTCGGATTTTGGCATAGCAAAATTCAAGCATTTGTTTTGAAAAAAATTTATAACAGAATGACCGGATTCATCTGCAATGCACTGATCGTGAGAGAGCACTTTTCAACAGCATTCAATTTGCCTCTCTCCAGGATGGTTTTACTGCGTAACGGTGTTGATGTCAGCAAACTTATTTGGGTTCCAACCAAACCAACTGTCAAACACATCGGTATCGTTGGGAATATGACACGGCACGTAAAGCGTACAGATCTCTTCATTAAAGCAGCCGCCGTCGTAACCAGGTCACATCCTGATGTGATTTTTCATATCATCGGTGATGGCCATATGAAAGGGGAATTACAGAACCTCGCCACCCGGCTCGGGGTTATAAATAACCTGCACTTCGCGGGAAGAGTAAATGATGTGACAAAATATCTGGAACAATTGGATATTGGTGTTATATGCTCGGATTCTGAAGGCCTGAGCAACGCGCTCATTGAGTATATGTTTAAAGGTGTTGCATCTATCGCCACCAAGGTAGGCGGAAATCCCGAGTTAATTGAAGACTCTATTACCGGTCTACTTGTTCCACCAGACAATTCCGAGGCTTTAGCACAAGCAATGCTTAAACTTATCAATGACGATGTGCTGAGGAAAAAAATCACGCATTGTGCTCGTGAAAGAGTTGAAGCGGAATACAGCTGGCAAAAATGCATCGCAACACATGACGAATTTTATACTAGCCAACTTAGCTCTCATTGGGCAACGCATTGATTAAAATAGCTGTTTCACTGAAATAATGATGAGCTCAACTTGTGGAAAAAAATACTGCTTCCTATGAATTCAAATCTTTCTTTCGAGGCCAACTTTTAAGCTACCTCGTTGGATTCTATATATTTGCATTTTATTTGGAGCTACATTTTCGTTTTCCTGCCCTTCAATCAATTCGCTTTCAATTCACTTACGGCGCGCTCGTTGGTGCAATATGCCTGTATAAATTTTTGACGGATCGGAACAAACCGGCAAATTTTAACCCGGTTACAAAAACCGCATTTCTGCTCATTTTTATTCTTGGCTTATATACAGTGCTTTCAATGAATAGAGAGCACTCCATTATTATTTATAACGATAGAGTACTAAAGTTCGCGCTGGTTTCTTTTTTTATATACGCCGCTACCGATAAGATTGAAGACTTGCGCGTTATATTGGCGTTTATGTTATTGGCCTGGCTTAAGATAGGACAAGAAGGTTTCTGGGGCTGGTACGGCGGTGGATTGGTATGGCAAAACCAGGGAATTCCACGTCTTCATGGCTCTACCGCTATGTATGGACATCCAAATTCTTTTAGTGGTTTTGCTGTCGGCTGCTTGCCTTACGCCATCTTTCTTTTGATGTGTGTTAAGGGTAACCTTCTTAAAATTGCCCTGCTTGCGCTAATAGCATGCAGCATAATCATCATAGTGACAACGGGCTCTCGTACTGGGTATGTAGCAGTAGTTATAGGTGCAATCTACTTTTTCTTAAAACTCAATACCGGGAAGTTAAAAATTATCCTACTTTCCACAATTGCGTTTGCATTGACGATTAATTTCGTACCTATTGAATATAAAGAACGCTTCCAGTCGATTTTCACCGGTGAGGAAAAAGAAGGAAGGTCGAGTGATAAGCGCAAGGAAATCATCTCGGACGCGCTACAAATCTATGCGAAATACCCATTAGGCATTGGTGTCGAAGCGTTTCCCAAAGTCAGGAAGCAGATGTTTGGACGGTATCAAAATACTCATAACTTATATTTAGAAGTATTGACCAATATTGGCCCCATAGGATTTCTGGTATTTTTAATTTTTATTGCCAGAATAATTAAGGGCTGCATTAAAAATATTAAATTTATTGAAAAAAATCTCGAATCTAATCTAGACACCAGATTATTAATTAATTTAAGCAAGGCAACAATTGGCTTCATTCTAATGCGTTTGTTGCTCGGACTATTCGGAATGGATCTATATGAAATATATTGGTGGATAGCATTAGGCATAACCCTTGCGATAACGAAATTACTATCGCAGCAAAAATTCATTAATCAAAACCAACTTATAAAACTCTAAACTATGCCTGTCGAAGATCATTTTGAAACAAAAAAGGACGGAATTTTATTTTCTGTTGTAATACTCACGTTCAACAGAGAGCAATACATCAAAAAGCAATTGGAGTGCTTTTCAAAAATTAAAGGAGTAGAAATTATTATTGTCGACAACCATTCAGAAGTCGACTATTGCAGCGAGGCCGCCGCCATCTATTCAAATGTCAAAGTGATTCGACTGGACAAAAATTACGGTGCCGTCGGTAGAAATTACGGTATTTCTGCAGCGAGCGCCCCCTTTATTGTTACTTTGGATGATGATGTATGGGGGCTCACCTCAGCGGATTTTGATAAAGCAAAGGAAATATTCGATACAAATTCGACGGTGGATTGCATCTGTTTTCATGTTCTGGACGAAAAAACAAATAAAACAACTAATTGGATACACCACTGCCACAAAGAGAAGTTTGAATATACTGAATTTGAAACTTATGAGATCTCTGAAGGTGCAGCTATTTTTAGAAAAAGCTGTTTTCAAAAAGTCGGGCTTTATCCGGAGAGTTTTTTTATTAGTCATGAAGGGCCTGATCTAGCATTCAGAATATTAAACGCTGGCAATAAAATTATTTACACTCCGCACATTGAAGTAATTCATGCCCACGCTGTTGAAGGCAGGGCATCCTGGCGAAGATATTATTACGACACCCGCAATTTAATATGGCTTGCCTATCGGAATTACAATAAGCGCCTTTTTTTCAAGCGATTTAGCCTTCAGTTGTTGGCAATGTTCTTTTACAGTGTCAGAGATGGATATATTAAATACTTCTTAAAGGCTTGCCGGGATGCAATTCAAGGATTAAAACATATGCGCCCTGAACGGAATCCAATTTCTGATTCCACCTATAACTACGTAAAATTGCTAGACAAGAATCGCCCATCATTACTTTTTTATATAAAGGAAAGAATTTTGAAAAAGGAAATAAAGATTTGAGATTTATGTCCAAAAATCTATTCCAAATGAATGTCGTCTGGTTTGATATAGAACCATGACGAGCTATGATTAATAAACATCCAAAAAAGCTCCATGGGGCAGATCATGAGTAAGTACTACTTTTCCGCATTTCTCTTTCTTTCGGCTGCTCAATTGCAAGCGGCGACTGTTAGTTCCATTGAGTTTTTGGATGGTCAGGAAACAGACAAATATTACAACGTACAAGTCACCGGCTCAGGTTTTGGTGAAGGGCCAAAGGTTGTTGCGTTTGATGATTTTGATAATCAAACCGCAGCCGATGTTGAACTCAACAAAGCACTTATCGGCCAATGGACCGGGGGTAGCAGTTTTTCTACTCGTCCAAAGGTTGTGGATTTCGATGATGGAAAAGCAATAGCCGTTAATACGCCTGGTACTTATTCAGCGAAAATCTCCCAGATTGAATATGTTTTCCCGGAAAGCGTGGACACTATTTTCTTCAGCTACTCGGTCACCGTGCCGGAGGGGCGTCACTTTGCCGGCGCAACACAAGATGGCGTTTTTCCACAAAGTAGTTCGTGGAAGTTTACATGGCTTCTTGATGGGCCGAATCAAACAGAGGGCAATATAAAATACAATGTTTGCATTCCAAGCCACGTTGGGCGTGGAAACTTTATGTTAGTTGGAAATTCCATCAGTTATGGTTATTACAATATGGCGCCCTCCTGGAGCTGGCATACCAAAAACTATATGAGTTTTGGAGTGATACCTCATGAGACTGCACCTAAAGATGAAAATGGCCAGTTAATATTTCAAATGACAGGTAAAAAGGGTAAGGCCCTGCTGATCAATAAAACCGATACGCCGATTTTTGTCGATAAAAATCCAAACACCTCATTTGACAGAGTTCAATTTCCCGGTTGGTTTGGGAATGGTGACTTCACAAACTTTCAAGCGTATTACGACGATATTTACATAGCCACTGGACGCAATGCATTTGCGCGAGTAGAGCTTAGTGATGGTTTAAATCTGCAAGACTCGACAATAAACTTGACTATGCCAATCACATCCTGGACTGATACTAAAATCGTATTTAGATTAAGCAAAAGCACTTACAGAAAAGCAGATCAATTTTATCTGCGCATATATGACAAAACAAATAAAAGCTCATCCTACAATTTCCTTTGTGGAAAATGTCCCAAGCCCCCGAAAGTCTAGAAAAGCCGCCACTCGCTTAAGGGTGGCTGACAATATTTACTTCACAAGTGTAGTTTTCATATCTCCTCTACCCCAACGCTATAGCGTAGTTATAGGCAGCTATAGCGTATTTTTCTCGCTTCCTACCACTTTGCAGATTGCATCCATAATTGATGTGACTGACCTTCGTTCAACAATCAATGAGCGTACTGAATCGATTAAACCTATTGTATAGTTGGACCATTCAAAAGCTGATATTTTTTTCATCAGGAAGGATCGAATTTACATTTAACATTCTTATCAGATTACAAAGTTTTTATAATGCCGACGACTTACTCTGCAAGACAGAATTTATAACTTATCATCCAATTCATAACATGACTTTGTTTAATAAAAATTTTCCTTGACAACACTTATTGGACAAAATCTGCAGAAGCTTTATGTATTTTTTATAACGAAGTAAATATTTTTAAAAGGAAAATAACGTCTACTATTCGGCGTCTTTATTTTTACAGCGGCAATTGCGTCTGCTTTTCTATTGGTCATTTTTAAAAGTCAAAAATAATTTTTATTTTCTACCTCATTACATAAAAAATAGCCGGTATGAAAAATATTTGCATTGAAAGCTAACACGGTATCCAAGTTTAATTTCCTAATTTTTAAAAATTTAAATCAGGCTACTTAGCTCTTCCCATGACTGGGAATTTAATAAAAGTAAAAATTTCATGCGTTCAACAAACCAAACCGCCAGTATTGCTATATACATGATTCGCTATCCTTATTTAAACTAAACAACAATAGCGGCTCACTGGCACTGCCATTTACTCTTCTGTTAAAAATCGTTACAGCAATTCGTGACTAAGTTAGCACTGAAGTTGCGTTGCCATTCTTATTAATTGTATCGAGATTAATAGACAATTTGCTTACAACCGATGGCAAATAACCATGCATCAAAACCACAAAGTAGATTAACAAAGCTCACTTAAATGAGAAAAACGTATAAAAAATAAATAACAAACTGGCGCTCTAGACAAGCCAACAGATTACTACAACAATGAACAAAATAGAGTTTTGCAACTCTATCCCCTAAAGATTGGAAATATAAACAACGCTTTTAACGCTGGTTTATGAAGATTGGGATGTACTTATGAAGAACTTGGTCTTGGGTATTTTGCTAACGACGGCGGCTTCCTGTTCCATTGGCGGTAGTATCATCATTGAACCCGATGCATACGCTCATGGTACAGACCTCACCAATATCTCAAAATATGCCCAAATCAGGTCTACAGACGGTAAACCAGTGTACGCTCAATCCCTCTCGACTAATGCAGCCGACGGTTACGACACGAAAGATCTTGGTTGCAATGTATTTGGTGAAGAATGGTTTTACCATCCTGATATCAGTGGCTTGGAGATCTCATTCAAAGCCCCTGTAGTATCTTTTTCCTTATTAATTGCCGAAGTTTTTCCCGATGCAGGTCCAGGGTCAGACCCTGTGTTGGCATATATTTATAATACAAAAAATGAACTTATCAGTACTCATCAAGTAGATGAATTTCATAAACGCGTTGACTTGGGACTTATAAAAGGTTTAGAGGAAATTAATATTTCATGGGCTTATTGGACATTTGAATTTAGCGCAAATGATATTGGCAAAGTCATTATTGGTGGCGACAGTGAACCAACAACAATAGATCGCCTGGAGTTTACTTATCTAGAAGTTCCCGAACCATCACCTCTATTATTGTATATTAGTGCTTTATTTCTTATCGGTGTGACTCGCAAAAGAATAATTTCAGCGCCTCAAAATATCTATCGTTAACCCTAGAAAAAGTAACTTGAGCGCTTTCACGTTAAATCCATTTTTCAAACTTTGAAATGCGTTTAGTCGTTGATTGGAAGAATCTTTTAAAAGACGATATGCATAAGCAAGACTTGCATAGTCATAAGCTATCTGTTTTGAAAGACGCTCTCGCAATTCCTGGTTGATCTCTTCATTCCTTGCAATTTCCAAGGCTTTAATTTTACTAGGCCCTCTCCTGGTAAAACTTTGATTACTGATGCCAGTTTTTAATATTCTATATTGATGACAAATTCTATTAGTAAAAATAAAATTATGGCTTTTTGAGAATCGCAGCCAAAACAATCTATCGTCGGAATTTTTTAGTGATTCATTAAATTTATCTGCCTCCATTAAAGCACTACGCCTTAAGACAACACTTGATGTTCCAATAAAATTAACTTTCACCAAGGCAGGATGAATTACACTTGCGCTAATGAAATGGGAGTCATCACACCGATTATCGATTAATTTCCATAAGGTGTCATATTCCTCTAAAAAATTTTCTTTTATTACTTTATTGTTTTCATCTATCGAAGAAAAATTGGTGAAAAGCAAGTCCGCCGCCGGATACTTTTCCATGAGTTCAACTGAATGGCTTATTTTTCCTTTTAACATGACATCATCTGCATCAAAGATAAATATATATTTCCCTTTAGCCTGCTCAATTCCTACATTCCTGGGTTTAGCAGGGCCGCCGCTATTAGCCTGGTCAAGATATTTTATTCTCAAGTCTGATTCTGCCATCCCCCTAACTTTTTTCTCAGTCGAATCCTTTGATCCATCATTCACAACGATCACTTCAAGATCAGTATAATCCTGATCCAAAATCGATTTTAAAGTTTCCTCAATGTATGCTTCTGCATTATATGCAGGAACAATGATACTAACATTGCACATTTTTTTGCCTTGAGCTCGCAGTGAAAGGAAACCGATAATTCGTTTAATTTTTTTGAAGCTTTCGTCTAATCATATCTTTAATTTTAATCAACTCATACTTGTCGAGCATAATGAGTAGCAAAAACGGAGTAATTGAAGCATAACTAATGCTTAGCAATATAATATCGGCAAATGTAGATGTTCCGTCATTAATCAAAATATTTTTTATATAATAGGTTGCAGCAATCGATAACATAACCGCACCAGCTACTCTTAAAAATAAATTAACGCTCATAAATCTCAATTGCTTTTGTGAATATATCGGCAATACGAAAATCCTGCTAATTATTAAGGGAATAGATATTCCGAGAGCCGCACCTTCCAAACCCATTTTTGGTATTAACCACACACACAACCCGGCACTTACTATAGTTTCTACTATGGATATTTTTGCAGAAAAACTATGCTTTTTTATGGTCAACAACAACCCACTTAGTGGTGCAGTTGCATATGTTGCCATCTTCCCAACCGCCAGAATTAGCAAGCAGTGATAAGCTACCTGTACATCAAAATCTTTACCCATCCACAGGGTAATGAAATCAAAACCAACAAGGTAAAACCCGTTTAAGAAAATTAATGTAAACATGACATTAATTTTTAGGAAAAATCGCACCGACCAGGAAAATTTTTCTGTATCACCCAAAGCATAATATTTTGTAAAGAGAGTGTTTGCCATACCGGTAGCTTGAATTAAAAACTGAATCGCGTATTCCACCAGCCTGACGGCAACATAATAAACAGTTACTAATGAAACAGAACCAAAAAAAGCGATTAGCCAGACATCCATTTTTTCTTTTAACAGGCGATTAGCATCTATTACAAATACCCATTTGCTGAAATGGAATATCTCTTTCGTCGTTTCAACATCAATATTGTTTTTGCTATATTTCAAGTGACTAAAGAGTTTATTGCAGTAGTACATGTAGAACATCGTACTTAATATACTCGTCACAAAAGCGATTAACGCAATGGCAATTAGTCCATAGCCTTTACTTATAAATATATAAATGAGCACTGCATCGATTACTGTTTTCAACAATGCCACAATTGCGGTCGTGTCATAACGCATATAGGCGTTAATAATTCCCGGAAATGCTTTTGCCGGAAACTCAAATGCTAATGCAATACCAGTGATTAGCACTAATACCTGAACCAGTTTCAAGTCTTGCGGATCGTCAATTAAACTTCCTACTGCTGTCAGAGATAGCAATATTGTGATCAAAACGATCAATATCGCCAAGAATATATACATTGCTAATGCGGTATTAATTATTTTATTCGCACCAGCGTAATCTTTTTGATGTATGCATTTTGCAACATAGCGAGTAACCGCTTGTGAAAAACCCAGGTCAAGAAGATAGTAAGCTGCTACAACACTACCGATAGTAATCCAGAGCCCATAGAGGTGATTACCAAGGTGATTAATAAGAAACGGCATCATCATAAAACCTATGATGATGCCGACAATGGTTTTAATTACACGGAGGCTAGCCCCACGCAACATTAAACGCGCTGTAGAGGCCATTAATTTATTACCATAGATTTAATTTTTTGCCGAACTTGGCAATGATACGAGATATAAACGAATCATATTGTAGACCACGAGGTCGAAACGGACTCCATGATTTCCGCAGTGGTTGGCTCTCAATCAAGTTAAAGAATGACATCATTTCATCAACATAGCGTCTGGATGAATTTAATGAGTTAACACTTTCAATTCCCGCTTTTCTCATTGCCAGTCTTTTTTGTGGATTCAGATACAGGTAGTGAATACGTTCCGCCGCCAGGTTGGCGCTACCCCAAGGAACCAAATATCCATTCCTATCATTTTGAATAAGATCACCGAGGACATTATTTTCATACGCAACAGGCACAACACCCAAACTTAATGCCTCAGCTACGCTATAGCAGAATCCCTCAAAAATGGAGGTTGAAAGTGCGATATTGGCTTCTTTTAAATGGGCATACAGTTGATCACGGCTTACTTGGCCAAGCAATTTCACATTCTCAATAGATTCGTCTTCGATACGCTTTTTCATATCATCAAACGCATCACCACTGCCAATAATCTTGAAGGAAAATGCAGTCCCCAATTCATTTAAATGCTGGGCAATCTTTAAGAGCTCCATACTTTTTTTCTGATGATGCGCTACTCGTCCATGATAGACAATTTCCAATGTCCTGCGTTTTTCTCCCGTCTCGTCCACCACTTCGCCCAGCGAATTGAAATAATGGGGAATGCAAGCTCGCTTAAGTCCGGCAGGTATATTCAGATGGCTGTTTGAATATGCTGAATGACTGGGATAAATTACACCGTCAATAGCTGATTTATAAAAACGGATCGACTGATATATTTCTCCAGTATCATTATGAACAATTACTATATTTTTAATTTTTCTGGGCAAATAACTTAAGACGACATGTGGCATGTAACGGTAATTTGGAATGAAAAAATTCACTTCCCGTTCGATGATTATTTCTGCCATGGCTTTTGCAGCAGCTTTTGCCGAAGAGTAATCACGAGGTAAAACAACAACCTCCTGAGCGTTTAATGATAGTTTTTCAAGCCGAGTCTGTTCCTGTGGATTGCGCGCGCTGGATGAAATAACCAATGTATTCACATCCGTATGATTCTTTAATGCTGCGATCAACATTAATGTATAGGTCAGCATCCCACTATCGGAATCGCAATCACAATATATAGCCAGTTTTTTGCTCATGACCTTACTTACGATCTTCTATTAATTGCAGCAAACAGCCTTTCGATATATTGAAGGCAATCATTTTTTCTATTTCATCAGGCCGTTTAAGGATGACTGCAATGAGATAATCAATATATTCCGCAATCGTCTTTTTATATAAATAAAATGGAACACCCATTAATTTAAATCTGGACTCTGGTTTATTACGCCGAACGCTGCCACGCCCCCAGCGAAATGCCCTGCCAGCGAGCCATTCAAGACTCAATTGCTCTGGGCGAATCTGATGCTTTACACAAGCGGTTGGTATATATGCTCCGCTAAATCCTCGTGCCGCCGCTCTATTTAAAAAATCTGACTCACTCCCCATGATGTAATTGCTACCGTTAGGGCCGATTTTCGGATCAAATGTTACTCCAGCCTCGAATACTCTACGCCTTACTGCCATGTTGGGGCCCCAGATATGACCAACCTTCATTGGGCCCTCTGGCAAATCCCAATCCGCAATTACGTAAGCAGACTTGATAAAAGAGCCTGGTCTTTGTAAAAGTCCTTTTTCATCGATTACACCGTCCGCCAGTTGTGGCAAAATTTTTCCTCCGAATAAATCATATGCGGATAGTCGCTCAATACCTTCATAAAATTTTATCAACCAATCAGGTTCAACAATCACATCATCATCGGTGAAAATTAAAATATCTCCCTTTGCGTTTTTAAGTCCTGTGAGTAGTGCAGAATTCTTTCCCGGTGCAGACTCCTGAAGATAGTGGATCGGAAGTGAATTTTGGTAAGAAATAACAAGTTCTTTAGTCTGCGACTCACATGCATTATCAATAACAATAATTTCGTAAGCGAATGAACAGGGCTTTAACTTTAAAAAGCTGTCCAAAGTAATACGTAATATTTCGCCTCGCTTGTAAGTGGCGAAAAGTATGCTGACGGCAATTTGGCTCATAACGGTTGACGGTGAGAAATGAAAGATTGATGAATAGCAAACGCTTTAATATTTGAGCACTATTATTTACCATAGAGTCGATAAATGTCTTTCAACCATCCACGGGTAAGACAATATGAATTCATGGGTATAATCTGCGTAGAAATTTTTTCCTTATAATTGGTATGCTTTCCATGCCCGGCAAGAAGATCATATACCAGATTGTCGTTAATTGATTTCTCAATCGCGAGCCCCAAATGAATGGCCCCCAATGCAATTTGCGGAAAGCGGCGTTCAATATACCCGGACTGTAAGTTGTAGCGTACGCCATTCCAAATCACATCAAACAATACTGCAACTATTTCATTTGCCACTTTCATATATTGCATGATGGGAACTCCTCCCTCATCTTTAATTCTTTTCAAAAATAAAGAGAAAAACTCCATAGAATCCCGGGAATAACAAGGTCGCCCCCATCTTGTAAGATGGAATTGGTTAAGCTGATTAAAAAATTCCACTTCGGATACTGAATCAATTAATTCCAATGAGCCATATTTTTTTAGCTTTTGCCTGCGTTTGAAATATTTTTGGCGTGACGAATCCCCGAGTTGATTCAGGTATTCAGCAAAACTGGTGGGTGTCACGCGATAGCTCACATCGACTCTGGATGTAATGGTTCTCCATCCAAACTGATCTGAAAAGTCGCCCATTTCCTGTTCTGTTAATGCCTTGAATTGCAAATCAGGCAGTGCCCATTGATTCCATTTTATCGACTTCAATTCATTGGCAAGCGGCATTAAACCTCCCGCGAGCTTTACGAATGACTGCAGATTACTGTATTCGGCTCTGGGCGGATCAAATTCGGCGTAACCGTATCCTGCAATTACCAGGGTTTTAACGGGAAGAAACCCTTTTAATTTATGACGTATCACATACATCATTTCCAGAGGATCTGCCCGTCCTCCAAGATCAATTAACTGAATACGAGGATCTTTCCCCCAAATATCCAACCAGGACTGCACCCATGCCCTTGTTCTGAATATACTCGCCGAAGATGAATTTTCAATTGCACCCATCAGAATAACGCGACGCTATTTGCGCTTTTTAGCTTCATTGACGTGGTTCAGAATTTCCTGATTATCCGGAGCCGCCGTCGCAGCACGCTGCAGATATTCAAGACCTTCCTCTACCTTGCCTTTCTCAACAAGAATCCAGCCGTAGGTATCAAGTATTGCTGGATTATTTGGCGCAAGCTCATAGGCACGCTTTGCAATTTCCTCGGCTCGCTCATCTTTCTTCTCATAATATATCCACGCAAGATTGTTCAACGCCGCCGGCATCTTTGGAGCAAGCTCTACTGTTTTTTCATACCATTGCAATGCACCAGCCTCGTCATTTTTCTGTTGCGCTGTCATTGCATTAATAAGAGCTGCACGATAACTCTTTGGTAGTTTTTCAGCCCACTCTTTAGCAAAACTCTCTGACAAATCCGCTTTTTGCTGCGACTGATAAGTTGCATAAATCGCTTCACCCACTGCCTCCAAAGGTTTAACACCCCATGAAGTCCGGAAAAGCGTTAAAGCTTCGTCATTTTTCTGTTCAGCCAATTTAATGTTGGCTTGTAAATACAAACGCTCCGCTTCATTGTCATCGGTCTTCACAAACTGATCTAACAACTTCTGAGCTTCAGATACTTTTTTATCTGCCAATTCCACTTCTATCAAGTTGTATAAAAACCCGGCATTTTCTGGAAATAGCTTTACTGCCTGCAAAAAGCTTGCTCGTGCTTCCGGTAACTTATTTTCATTGCGCAACATAACTCCACGGGTTTGATACAAACGCGCAGCAATTTGTTTTACATTTGTTGCTTCGTTACTGCGAGTTAACGCCAGTTCAACGTGACTGATGGATTTATCGATTTTATTGTTTTGCAACTCCAACTGAGATAAGAGTAAAGACGCTTGCCAACTCGATGTTTTTTCTTCGATATCCAGTAAAAATTTTTCCGCATCATCCTTTCGATTCAGCTTTTGCATAATTGCCATCCATCGACCATATGCAGCTGTCATTTTTGGATCGGCCTCTATTGCCATCTGCCAATTAACAGCCGCCTTTTGCAATTGATTTTGTTGCTCATATACCTGAGCCAAACCAGAATAGGCTAGCTGCTTTTCAGGATTGTTTTTCGCTGCCGCAGCTCTCTCAAAGGCTTCCTGAGCACCGGCGTAGTTTTTTTCCTCAACAAAATACCAACCTTCGATAAAATCACCACGAGGATTTCCTGGATGCTTTTCTTTAAAGCTGGCGACTTCTTCTTTAACGCGGTCTGCAGCTCCATTATCAAATAACAACTTTAAATAGGTTTGCTGAATCACCAAATCCAATGGTTGCTCTTGATATGCTTTTTGCAATTGCGCAATAGCTTGCTCGGTTTGCTCCAATGCCATATAGCGTTTAGCCAGCGCGATTCTTATACGTTGTTGCTTTGGATTTATTGCGAGACTTTTCTCAAGCGCTTTGGCACCTTCAGCACTTTTATCATCCTGATCCAAAAGCGCCAAACCATAAGTAGCAAGAATAGTTGCGTTATTGGGTTGATTCTCTGAAGCAGTTTTAAGCAATTTAATTGCATCATCCATTTGGTTATTGCGATATTTAACCAAAGCAGCTGCTTGAAGCACTGTAGGTGTTGCCGTTTCAGGATCGATAAACTCATCAAACAAGGTGGACGCTTTATCATCAGCTCCCTTGCGAAATTCCACCATGCCCAATAAGGTGGCCGAATTTTTGTCGTTTGGAAATTGCTCGCGTAGCTCACGCAGAATCGCTTCCGCCTCATCGAGTTTTCCTTGTTGGAAAAGCTCCATTGCTTCATTAAAACGTTGCTGCGCAGCACTGCTATCCGGATTAGCTTCGGCGATAACTTTTTGATAGGTATATGCTTCGCTGGTTCGCCCCAATTGGATTAATGTTTCTGTCATCAATGTCAAAACAGTTAATCGTTGGTTCGTGAGAATATCGGTTTTTGGTAATAATCCCAGTGCTTTGGATAAATGTTTTTCGGCAACTTCCAAATTGCGGCTATAAACATTGACACTACCCAGCAACTGTAAGATTTCCAGATTTTCGGGATTTGCCTGTAACGCGTTATTGAGGATTTCCATCGCCGCTTCTGATTTTCCTTGCGATAACAGTGCTGTTGCGCTAACTACTGCAACATCGGCCTCTGCTCCATCCATTTGCTTCAGTGCACTTATGTACTTTTCAGTTTCATCAGCTTCGCCAAGATAAATACTCGATAATGCAGCAATTTTTGCTTGTCGCAATTTGTCTTCCGGTGTAGAAGCCGGATGTTTGGAAATCACATTCAATGCCGTCCGATATTTCTTACCATTGAGGTAAGCCTGTGCCAATTCCGTTGACAATTCAGGCAAGGAGTCCACTTTAGGCTCCAACAATTTGAATACAGCCGTGCTCGCACCGAGATCATTATAAATACTTGCTAACAGCGCGTAGCCTTGAGCGGCCTCAGGCTGCAACTGAATAATATTTCTGGCCTCTAACATCGCCGCTTTAATCTGGCCTTGCTGTTTGTAAGTTTTGGCAGATACAGCAAAACGTGCAGCGTCGGTTGCTATTTTTTCATTCTTATCACTACAAGCAACTACTAATAACGACAGTGAGAGTACTGCAACCGTTGACAACCTTTTCATGGGAGCCCCCAAATTCAATGAATATTTTATTTTGCCAGTTGCCTTAAAAAAATTTATACGCAACTTTCATTTGATTTTTTTGAACGCACATTAGAACGAATAAAAAATTGCGGCACCCACAAAATTTTCTACATAAGTTCGTTCGTTCTGATCCGATTCCCGATCTTCATTTTCAAAAAACACCTTTAGACCAAGACCGCTTGAAATATCAAAACTCAACTCGGCAACCTGCGTTTTATAGGTATAGTCCTTACCAGATAACATTCCATCAAAATCCTGTTCCATTTTACTAATTCGATATGAAAAGCTCGTCCTATCAGAAAAGGAATATCCAAAGCTGACTGAGGCGCCCTGTTGCTGTCTTTCATCGGGCAATACCAGGTACTCATCCTGATTAATATATGCTGATATTCCAAATGTACATTTGACACATATAACTTGTGTTCCCCATGACAACTCCGCGCTGGTTCTTTCTATTTGGTCGACGTTATATGCACCGTCATCAGTTGGATCCAAATTGACAGAAGTGATGTTGCCGCCACCAATTGAAGAGTCTGTAATAGCGCGATTGGCGCTCAATTGAAAGCTGTGATAGGAAGCCAGGTATTGCGCACTAAAAGAGTAAGTGGGGCTACTGTATTCATCCCCCAGATCCCGTTCACTCTGGTTGTAACCCGCTGTGAGTGAGTAAGAAAACTTCCTCAATTGTGTCGAATAACTAAGTGCGGCACTTGAGTAACGATAATCAGCATCTTTGAAATGTTTATATTCGATATCCGTTTGTTGCAGCATCAGATTTACGCTACTGGTTTTGGATACACTCCTTAACCAACTAAAATCTGCGGAAACACGGTCAGAATTATTGAGCTCATTTTTCTTGTAGTCGACCCGACTGAAATCTGCTGAAAGCGCTAAAAAATCAGCATCGGTTATTCTTTTCTTAATGCGAGGGATTGCGCTTACAATTTCACGATCATCTTGATTGTTGGTGATATTGAGATCATCAGGTGCAGTCAACAAGGTACGACGAGAATGTTTTAATTCGATATCAAAAAGATCCGCCGCCCCCCCCAGAATAATCGATGAGGAACCATCCACATACTTGCGCTCTTCCTGGGAGTCTTCTGCAAAACGCTGATCCTGACCTGTATATTCTGCGGTAGCACTTAAAAATTGATTGCTATATTTTCCATTCAAACCAAATTCGTAGGTGTCCTGGCGCTCTTCAAGTTTATTATTTTCTAATTTACGCGCGTTATCTGATTCACCCGACGATATCGACAGCTGACCGCCAAATTGTTGGCCAGCCACATAGCTTGATAACAATCCGAGCAATAATCCCACCGAATTAATTCGCATGAATCTTTTCATGTCATAGCGATCCTTGTTAATTATTGAATACCAAACCCGCAAACTTCTCTTTACCCACTGCATCCACAGCGGCGAG
Organism: Cellvibrio sp.; assembly: GCA_035490715.1. Lineage (GTDB taxonomy): Bacteria > Pseudomonadota > Gammaproteobacteria > Pseudomonadales > Cellvibrionaceae > Cellvibrio. The sequence goes on along the minus strand of DATJLF010000033.1, from coordinate 121,386 downwards.
AACTTCGTCAGTTACAGCTTTTCCAAAAGGAACCAATAAGATCGCATGATCACAATAGCGCGCCAAAATCCTCGCTTCAGTTGAATGTTGTACAGAGGGCGCATTCAATACAATAAAACGATCCGGATAGCGGGATTTTATTTCAGCAACAAATACTTCCATGCGCTTCGAGTTAAAAAATTCTGCTGCAGATTCGCTCGAACCGCCTGATGGAATAATCCTTAATCTTTCCACACCACTCGGGTAGATAATTTTTTTTAGTGGCACTGTGTAGTCATTGAGATACTGAGTTAATCCAGTTTCAATATCGGCCGTTATGTATTTTTCTGCTTCTTTACTGTAAGGGTTACAATCCACAAATAGAGCAGTTTTGTGCTGATCCAACGCAAAGGTGGCTGCCAGGTTAAAACTGAAGTCTGAGGATTCAGCCACACCGGCAACCGAAGACACCAGCACGACGATATTGTCAGATTTGGCTCTGTTCAAGAGACGAATCCTGACTTCCCGGTATGCGTTCAATACATCACGCTGGCGCATTCCTGTGAAAACTATTTTCTTTTCATATAGTTCGTCCTGGGACCATAAAACAGGCAGCGACATATTTTTAATTTGTTCGCGTTTACGATGCTCCAAAACTGCCGTCTTCACTAATTGTCCGCTGCTCTCGACCAATTCATCCACGTCGGCAATCAGGTCGTTTAATTTATTTTGTTTTAAATGATCCATTGAAGTCGCTAATGCCCCGAGTTTAGTTAGCCTTGCATAATTTTCCAGAACACGGCTATGCCTACATATGCCGCCATCGATGCGATCAAAATTACTAAAATCAACAACATATCTTTCCGGAATAATCGCTCACCCAAAGGCGATTTGTAATGTGGAATCACACCAATCAATTCAATATCTTCAGGCAACTGCCGCTGTAAAGCACGAGCAGAACGAAAATGCGGATCCAGCAGTACATACAGGACTAGTAAACCCAGTGATAAAAATAAACCAGCCACCGGGCCGATAAAAACAAAATGGATGAATGTAATACCTGATGGTTTCAAAGGAAATGAAGCAGGCTCTTGGATACGGTAACTAACGCCTTGGCCTTCAATATCCAGTGTCATTGATAAACGCGCTGCCTCTTTGCGCTGCAGCATTTCTTCATAAACTTTTTTCGTAACATTGTAATCACGCGTCAGCTCCGACAATTGTGCCTGATTCGCCGCAATACGTTGCTGCCGCTCATATTCCTGCTCTTGCAAACTCACCAGTGACTCCATACGTCTTTTTTGCGTGCGAAGGTTGACATCTGCTTCGGCCAATTGCTTTCTTAATTCTTCATACAACGGGTTTTGTACCCTATCGGCATTGCCGAAAACTTCTCCTGATGACTGTACTTTTTTCATGGCAGCATCAAGGTCTGCAATTTGCGCTCGCAGGGAGATAATATCGGGATAGCTTTCCTGATAACTCAATAAAAGTTGTTCAAGTTGATTGTTAAGAATAGCTCGACGCTGGCGCATCTCATCAACTTGACCTTTCGCTTGCAAATATTGCCCTTCAGATCCCAATTGTTGCTGGATGGTGTTTGTTCGAGCCTGGGTTTCTTCTATAGTAATTTTTAACGCTTCAATTTCCTGACGGAGCCCGGCAATACGATTACTAACAGACTCTTCACTACCATCAGTATTTTTTGCATTAAAATCTTTTAATTTCTCTTCGGCAGATTCCAATTGTTTTTTATAGGTCTGAACCTGGGCATCAATAAAGTTATATGCACCAACACTTTCTTCACGCTTTTTTCGCGCAGTGTCTTCAATAAAAACATTCACTACGGCGTTGAGAACTTCAAACGATTTATCCGGATTATCCGCGCTGTAGCTCACCGTAAAATGGTTATTATTCCGCTCTTTACGAATAGCAATCGCACCGCGAATTTGACGAATGATCCGATCTTGTTGCGCTTCATCGGTTTGTTTGTTGATAAGCCCCGCCTCTGTTGCAGCGGCAACCATATTGTTGCGGGTATAAATGACTTCACCAGCCTGCTCACTACGATCTATTTTTGTTACCTCTGCCCGTCCTTTTAACAGAGGCTCAATAATATTAGTGACATCCGCAAATAAAACTGCACTGGTGGTATAGGTCTTCGGCCAAATTAATCCCATGCCGAGAAATGCAAACGAAACGAGAATGAATAGGAAAACACACCAATAACGAAAACGTACCAATTCCGCTCGCAGTGCTACCAACATATCTTTTAGATAGGCTTTATCCATGAATTATCTCTGAAGTAAAAATGTTGATAGTGTCAGAACCCGATTAGAACGCGCGTTCAGGCACGCTAACAATATCCGACGGCCTCAACACATAATTTGTTTCCAGGTCACCATCATTGATAAGGTCATCCAATTTGATTTTGAATACTTGTATCTTGCCATCGATGTTGCGATATAACTTGGCTTTGTTGGCCGAAGCAAACTCATTGGTTCCACCTGCCAGTAAAACAAGATCCAATACCGTCATACCTTCTCGATAGGGTATGGATTGGGGGCTTTGCACCGCACCGGTAATTCGCACACGACGCTGGAAATCAGAACTGCTGGGGTTGCTGATGATGACAGTAACTTGCGGGTTTCTAACGTAGCTCGACAAGCTTTTTACAATAACATCTGACAGCTCGGTTGCGGTTGTGCCGGCAGCCATAATATCGCCAATCAGAGGCATAGAGATTTTACCGTCTGGCCTTACCGGAACAGATAATGACAACTCCGGATTGCGCCACACACTAATTTGCAGCGCATCACCCACCCCAATGCGGTATTCCGATAATACCGTTGCAGTTTCAGTTGGCTGCGGAGGTGGTAATGTTTTATTACTGCTGCAAGCTGCGAGCAAAAATAAAGCGGCAATTATTGATGACCAAACGCTAATAATTTTTTTCACTCGCTACTCCTTGATGTAAGGCGATAAGTAACTATTCGGGACAACCAGACAATCAATGAACCCCTTTACCCAACAAGATAATTTCAACTGTTTGGATCATGATGAGCATATCCATTAGAAAACTATGGTTTTTGGTGTAGTAAAGGTCGTACTGGAGCTTGTTTTTTGCATCTTCAACCGAGGCTCCGTAGGGATACTTGAGTTGCGCCCATCCCATTAACCCCGGCTTTACTTTATGCCGAGTTTCATAGAACGGGATTTGCTTTGCAAGATCCGTGACAAACTCCGGACGCTCTGGTCGAGGGCCAACAAAACTCATATGGCCTGCCAATACATTATAAAGTTGAGGTAATTCATCCAGACGTGTATTACGGATAAAAGAACCGACACGGGTCACTCTTGCGTCGTTCTTTTTGGCCCAAACGGCACCATTTTTCTCTGCATCAGTACGCATACTGCGAAATTTATATATACGAAACTCTTTGCCATTCAAACCAACGCGAATTTGGTGATAGAGAATCGGGCCAGGACTATCAAGGCGCACGGCTATAGCCGTCAGCAACATAAATGGCCATAGGATCGCAAAAAAAATGGAGGCCAATGCCAGATCAAATAAACGCTTTGCGATCATGCGCCGTTTGGAATACTTAAAGCCGTCGGAAAATAACATCCAACTTGGTTGCAGGAGATTGATATCTATCTTGCCCAGTTCCCGCTCACAGAAACTCAGGGCATCACTGGATACGATTCCCGCCAGTTTACAATCCAGGAATTGCCCCAGGGGAAAAGCATTACCAGAGCTACGGCGACGTTCATCAGGGGAAATAACAATTTCAGATATCTGCGCCTGTCTGGCATAGGTCAGCCAGTCAGCCGGCTCCTGAATAACCAATCCAGGATCTACTTGAACAGCTTCATTTTCACTGGGAATACAACCGACAATAGTAACGCCCAGCACAGACATCTCCGGCGCGAGGTCATCAAGCAGCTTTTTGGCTTTTGCACCTGCACCGTATATGACCACTCTCCGCTTGAGCTGCTCGGTATCAACGACCTTAAGAAAAATAAAACGGGTAACAATTACCAATGCTGTTGCTATCAAAACCCCCCAAAAAATTAATGCCTGGGAAATTAGCTCCTCACCAAACAAGAGTCCGATCATAAACAGGCTTAAGCTGCCCAAGAGGAAAAAACTGACCAGGGTTCGCAGCACCATACTGCCAAACCCTTCACGTACCAGGGCCAGGTAAACCCCCATCGATAAGGTGCAGCAGGAAAGAAGGAAGGAAAAAATCAAAATTTGAAGCCAATTCTGCGTGATTTGCGCGTGATCCAGAATAAAGAATTGCGATGCCCACGCAGCGCCACCCAATAAACAGGCTTCAGTAATCCCAAGAAATAAATAGGGTAAGTGGATGTAGTGTTTATTGAGTCGAATGTAAGACAAACCCGGGTCCTTCAAGTGAGCGATTTAGGCGGCCGCACATTATAGCGACTTTTATGACAAAAGCTCGACCACCCATAACGGTATTCCGACAAGTCGGCAGCTCAACCTGCCAATTCACCGAACAATGACGTAGCTTTGTGCAAGCTGGCGCTCTGTATGACACAAAAAATATGGTAACTTAGCGCTCCCTTTGGATCCCCGTTTCGCTAAGGAACCCCTCATGTTTGCAAGCAATCCCAAGCTTTGTGTTATTGGTCTAGGTTATGTGGGCCTACCTCTGGCGGTAGAGTTTGGCAAGAAAATCCCTACCATTGGTTTTGATATTAATCAGACTCGCATTGATGCTTTACACAAAGGTATAGATAGTACCCTGGAACTTGATGCCCACGAACTGCAACAAGCCACCAACCTGACGTACACCACCAGTGAAATAGCCATTAAAGGTTGTGATGTTTATATAGTCACTGTTCCAACACCGATCAATGACAGCAAACAACCTGATCTCACACCCTTGGAAAAAGCATCCGCCCTGCTTGGTCGAGTGATTAGCAAAAATGCAATTGTTATTTTTGAATCAACGGTATATCCCGGCTGTACAGAAGAAATTTGCGTTCCAATTATTGAGAAAATCTCCGGACTGAAATTCAACCAGGATTTTTACGCTGGTTATAGTCCGGAGAGAATCAACCCCGGCGACAAACAACATCGGGTACATAACATCACCAAAATTACTTCTGGCTCTACACCCGAGGTAGCAGAATTTGTTGACCAGCTTTATCGCCGAATCGTTATCGTTGGCACCCATAAAGCAAGCAGCATTAAAGTTGCCGAAGCAGCAAAGGTCATTGAAAACACCCAACGCGATATCAATATCGCACTGATCAATGAACTAGCCCTCATTTTCAAACGCCTGGAAATAGATACGCTTGAAGTCCTTGAAGCAGCTGGCACCAAATGGAATTTCCTACCCTTCCGCCCAGGTCTCGTCGGTGGACATTGCATTAGCGTTGACCCCTACTACCTGACACACAAAGCACAGCAAGTAGGTTACAACCCCGAAGTTATTCTTGCGGGGCGGCGGATTAATGATGGCATGGGAACATTTGTTGCGGAGTCGGTAGTCAAAATGATGACCCAGCGCAAATGCCATGTTGTGGATTCAAATATCCTCATCATGGGGCTGACCTTCAAAGAAAATTGTCCGGACTTACGTAATACGCGGGTTATCGACATCATTAATGAGTTGCGTAATTACAACGCCAATGTCGCCGTGTATGACCCCTGGGCCGATGCTGGTGAAGCTCAACACGAATACGGACTGGAGTTAATCCAGGAACTACAAGCAGGTAGCTATGACGCTATTATTTTGTGCGTCGGCCACCAGAAGTTTCGCGAAATGGGTACCGATGCAATTCGAGCACTCGGCAAACCCAACAGCGTTCTGTTCGATGTTAAACATGTACTACCAAAAGACTCTGTCGACGCACGCCTCTAAATTCCAAGGATTTCTTCATGAAAGTATTAGTTACCGGAACCGCTGGCTTTATTGGTTCCACGCTTGCAAAACGTCTATTGGCACGTGGCGATGAGGTCATCGGCGTAGATAACCTGAACGATTATTACGATGTGCAGATTAAAAAAGATCGCCTCGCCCACCTCACCACCAATACCGGATTCACTGATATTCGCTGCAATCTTGAAGATAAAGCAGCAATTGACAACGTATTTAAAACCCATAAGCCGGATCGCGTCGTCAATTTAGCTGCGCAAGCCGGTGTCCGCTATTCATTGATCAATCCACAAGCTTATATAGATGCAAACATCACCGGCTTTCTGAACATCCTTGAAGGATGCCGCCACTTCGGGACAGAAAATCTGGTTTATGCCTCAAGCAGTTCTGTGTATGGGATGAATACCTCAATGCCCTTTTCAGTGCATAACAATGTGGATCACCCTGTTAGCCTTTACGCAACAAGCAAAAAAACCAATGAACTAATGGCTCACACCTATAGCCATCTCTTTAATATTCCGACGACAGGCCTGCGCTTTTTCACGGTCTACGGCCCCTGGGGCCGACCGGATATGGCGCTATTTATATTCACCAAAAAAATTCTCGCCGGTGAACCGATTGATGTCTTCAATTACGGAAACCACCGTCGCGACTTCACTTATATTGATGACATCGTGGAAGGTGTAATTCGCACTGTTGACCACATTGCGCCGCGCAACCCGGACTGGAATGGCAACAAACCAGACCCAGCTACCTCCAAAGGCCCTTACCGCATTTACAACATCGGTTCCAATAACCCCGTAGAGCTACTGCGCTACATCGAGGTACTGGAAAATTGCCTGGGTAAAAAAGCCATTAAAAATTTACTGCCGCTGCAGCCAGGTGATGTACCCGATACCTATGCCGATGTGGACGCCTTGATCGAGGATGTGGACTACAAACCCACTACTCCGGTAGAGGTTGGTATTGAAAACTTTGTGAAGTGGTATCGCGATTACTACAAAGTTTGATTACAACACTACCTCATTGCCCAGAACGGCATCGCAAGGTGCCGTCGCCACCCCTGCCCGAGATAACCGGTTTCACAGCGAGCAACGCCGATGACCAATGTCCGTATTACACACGCTATGACAGTCGATGTTGAAGACTATTATCACGTTGCCGCATTTGCCAATGTCATCAAGCCATCCGAATGGCCACAATGGCCCTCGCGCGTTGAAGCGAATACGGAAAAGCTGTTGCAATTATTCGATGACGCCAACATCAAAATTACGTTCTTTATTCTCGGCTGGGTCGCAGAACACTATCCGGAATTAGTAAAAAAAATTCGGTCGCAAGGCCATGAAATTGCATCCCATGGCTATAGCCATCAATTGATTTACAAGCAAACACCGGATGTTTTTCGCGCAGAAACAGCAAAATCCAAACAGATTCTGGAAGACTTGGCTCAAACCCCCATTACCGGCTATCGCGCTGCCAGTTATTCCATCACGCGCAAATCATTATGGGCGCTCGATATTCTGGTGGAACTGGGATTTACCTGGGACTCCAGCATTTTCCCTACCCGCCATGACAATTACGGCATACCCGGCAGCCCGGAAGAACCTTACCGGATCATAACCAGCAATGGCTCCCCATTAATTGAGTTCCCGCTCACCACCGCAAAAGTATTGGGCCACTCGGTACCCGCAGCGGGTGGAGGCTATTTTCGCCAATACCCCTATGCCTTGTCGCGCTGGCTATTCAATCGCGCCAGCGACAACCAGGCAAAACCACAGATTTTCTACCTGCACCCATGGGAAATCGATCCGGACCAGCCCCGAGTCCCCAATGCCAGCTGGTTCAGCAATTTCCGCCACTACACCAACCTCAAACGCTGCCTGCCGCGCCTGGAAAACATGATCCGCGATTTCCCTTTTGGCACTATGAGCCAAAGCCTGGGCTCCATAGATCTATCACGGGAAATAAGCATCAAACAGCTTTCTTGAGGACAGATGTTACAAATAATCACGAATACCAACGTAGACGATTGTTACGAAGGAAAGTAGAATCGCGCCCTTTATTGCCGCATCTGGGTCTAACCTGCGTAAAAACCAGCCAACCAATGCAGCAATAACTCTCGTAATTACAATTTTTGCGTTTATTCATTTAGCACCCGTAGCTCAGCTGGATAGAGTAGCGGCTTCCGAAGCCGTTGGTCACAGGTTCGAATCCTGTCGGGTGCGCCATTGGTATTGATGCTTTTCAATCCCTGAATCGGAATAAGCAGTTTCCCGTATCCGGAACAACGCTGTTGTATTGTTCGGGATTTCATTTTTTAGTGCTTTGTCCTTTTACCAACCGAGGAAGGTGTTTGTTTATGAAGATTCTTGTTACCGGGGGCGCAGGATTTATCGGCTCAGCTGTAATCAGGCATATTATCAATAACACCTCCGATGACGTTATTAATCTGGATAAGCTCACTTATGCAGGCAATCTGGAGTCCCTATCCAGTATTGCTGCAAACCCGCGTTACGCTTTTGAGCGGGGAGATATCTGTGATCCGGAAGCATTGCGCCGGATATTCACCCAATATCAACCCGATGCCGTAATGCATTTAGCCGCAGAGAGCCATGTTGATCGTTCGATCCATGGACCCGCCGCCTTTATTGAAACCAACATTATTGGAACCTATCAATTGCTTGAAGCAAGCCGTGAGTACTGGCAACAGTTACCCTCGGAGCGCAAGGCAAATTTTCGTTTCCATCATATTTCCACCGATGAGGTATACGGTGACCTTGAGGATTCAGGTGCATTATTTACCGAGTCAACGCCATATGACCCCAGCTCGCCCTATTCCGCAAGCAAGGCAAGTTCTGATCATTTAGTCCGAGCCTGGCGAAGAACCTACGGCCTACCGACCTTGATCACCAACTGCTCGAATAATTACGGACCTTATCATTTCCCCGAGAAATTGATTCCGTTGATTATTTTAAATGCATTAAAAGGCAAGCCGTTGCCAGTCTACGGCAAAGGCAATCAAATTCGCGATTGGCTGTATGTAGAAGACCATGCGCGCGCGCTATATCAAGTGGTAACTACCGGTAAGCCTGGTGATACCTACAATATCGGCGGCCACAATGAAATGCGGAATATCGACCTGGTCAATAAGATATGCACCCTGTTGGATGAGCTTAGGCCAGTCAGTACTACGGCGCTGGATATCAACTCACATGCAGATTTGATTGAGTTTGTCGAAGATCGCCCGGGTCACGATATTCGCTATGCAATTGATGCAAGCAAAATCCAGCATGAGCTGGGATGGGAACCCAGCGAAACCCTGGACTCCGGAATTCGTAAAACGGTCATTTGGTACCTAAACAATCTTGACTGGGCATCGTCTGTCCAAGGCAAATGCAGTCACTAATTAATTTCAAGCGAACGAAACAATGAAAGTATTAAGTGTTTTTGGAACCAGACCAGAAGCAATCAAAATGGCCCCGCTCGTTAAAGCTCTGGCTGAAGACCCACGGTTTGAGGCAAAAGTTTGTGTAACCGCACAGCATCGGGAAATGCTCGATCAGGTACTGAGCCTGTTTTCAATAGTGCCGGAATACGATCTCAATATAATGAGTCGCAACCAAACTTTATCGAGCATAACGTCGCTGATCCTCAATCAACTGGATGGTGTTCTTGCAGAGTTTTCACCAGACGCCGTTATCGTGCACGGCGATACCGCAACAACGTTTGCCGCGAGCTTGGCAGCGTTTTTCCGGCAGATTCCGGTTGCGCATGTTGAAGCTGGACTCAGAACCCACAATCTCTACTCGCCCTGGCCTGAAGAGGCTAATAGAAAATTAACCAGCGTCTTGACCCACTGGCATTTTGCACCAACGGACACATCGAAAAAAAATCTGCTGAATGAACAGGTCAACCCCGCGCGCATAACTGTTACCGGAAATACAGTGATTGATTCTTTATTTCTTGCGGTCGACATGCTGGAAAGAAAACCGGAACTAAAAGAAGAGTGCAATCAACTTTATCCGTTCATCCAACATGAAAGAAAAATCATTTTGGTAACAGGCCACAGACGTGAAAGTTTTGGTGATGGTTTTGAACGGATATGCCAAGCGCTAGCCACAATCGCAAACAACAACCCTGATGTGGACATCGTATATCCAGTACACCTGAACCCAATGGTCAGGGAGCCGGTGAATCGGCTTCTCAATAACTTAACCAATGTCCATTTAATTGAACCCCTGGAATATCTTGCATTTGTCAATTTGATGAACGTTTCCCATATCATCCTGACTGATTCAGGCGGTATTCAGGAAGAAGCCCCTTCACTTGGCAAGCCTGTACTTGTTATGCGCGAAAACACTGAGCGCCCGGAAGCCGTCACTGCAGGCACCGTTAAATTGGTGGGAACGTCCGTTGAAAAAATCACCTCATCTGTGCAGTTGCTGCTAGATGATGCGCGCGAATATGAAAAAATGAGCAAGTCCCATAATCCTTATGGAGATGGCACTGCATGTGAGAAAATATTAACTGCATTAATCGGTAACAAATAGAGGTAAGTACCATGGGTTTTAACACTATCACCGTCATCGGACTGGGATATATAGGCTTACCGACTGCAGCAATTTTTGCCTCCCGGAAAAAGAATGTGATTGGCGTGGATATCAATCAATCGGCAGTGGATACCATTAACCGCGGGGAAATACACATTGTTGAGCCGGAGCTGGACATTGTCGTTCATGCCGCCGTCACCAGTGGATACTTAAGGGCTACCACCAAGCCCGAACCGGCAGAAGTATTTTTAATAGCCGTACCGACCCCTTTCAAAGGCGATAATCATGAGCCGGATCTTTCCTATATCGAGAGTGCCTGCAAAGCAATAGCACCTGTTATTAAAAAAGGGGATCTGGTAATCCTCGAATCTACATCGCCCGTCGGCACGACTGAAAAGATGTCAACGTGGCTCTCTGAGATTCGCACTGATTTATCATTTCCTCACACACACGGGGAAAGTTCTGACATTCGCGTCGCTCATTGCCCCGAGCGCGTGCTGCCAGGTCACGTCATGAAAGAACTGATTGAAAATGACCGCGTGATTGGTGGAATTACCGCAAAGTGTTCAGAGGCAGCGGTTAACTTGTACAAAACATTTGTGCAAGGTGAATGCATCGTGACCAATGCGCGTACCGCAGAAATGGCAAAGCTGACAGAAAATAGTTTCCGCGATGTGAATATCGCCTTTGCCAACGAGCTGTCTATTATCTGCGATAAATTAAATATCAATGTATGGGAATTGATTAGCCTGGCAAACCGCCATCCGCGGGTGAATATCCTGCAACCCGGTCCTGGTGTAGGCGGCCACTGCATCGCGGTAGATCCCTGGTTTATTGTTAGCGAAACACCGGCCGAAGCAAAGCTCATCAAGACCGCGCGCATAGTTAATGACAGTAAACCGGCATGGGTTATCGAGAAGGTTAAAAAAGCCATTCAGGCATTGGCTCCCAAAACTCCAGTCACTATCGCATGCCTTGGCTTAACATTTAAGCCAAACATTGATGATCTGCGCGAGAGCCCGGCCCTTGCCATTACAACCTGGCTGGCCAATGAAAAAATTGCAGATATTTTTGCTGTAGAACCAAATATTGAAAGGCTCCCAGAAAAATATTCAAACAATGTCGAATTGGTTTCAATAGAGACAGCACTGGCTACTGCAGACATTATTCTGTTACTGGTAGATCACAAAGAATTTAAAGCCATTGATAAAAAAATTGTTTCCGAAAAAATTGTCATTGACACCAGAGGAATCTGGCTTAACTAGTGCATCAACCTTAAGAAAGAATGCTATGAAGAAATACAAAGGCATAATACTCGCTGGCGGATCCGGATCCCGGTTACATCCAATTACTATGGGTGTCTCGAAGCAATTGCTTCCTATTTATGACAAACCGATGATTTATTATCCGCTGTCAGTATTGATGCTGGCAGGAATTCAGGAAGTCCTTCTAATTTCTACCCCCGTAGACCTGCCTTATTTCAAGCGTTTACTTGGCGATGGTTCAGATTTTGGGATATCCATTAGCTATGCCGAACAACCGTCACCTGATGGATTGGCGCAAGCATTTATTATCGGCAGGGAATTTGTTGGCAGCGACAATGTAAGCCTGGTGCTGGGCGATAACATTTTTTATGGCCAACACTTTTCAGATAAATTAATCGCTGCGACCAATCGGGACGCAGGAGCAACCATCTTCGGCTACCACGTTCCTGATCCTGAACGCTTTGGTGTCATTGCTTTTGACGAAAATGGCAAAGCTGTTTGTATTGAAGAAAAACCGCAAAAACCAAAATCCAATTATGCGGTAACCGGCCTGTACTTCTATGACAATGATGTCCTGGAAATTGCACGGGAAATCAAACCATCCACACGTGGCGAATTGGAAATAACTGATGTAAATGCGGCCTACCTTAACCGTGGCGATCTTCACGTCAGCCTGCTCGGGCGCGGTTTTGCCTGGCTTGACACAGGTACCCATGATTCGTTGCTTGAAGCAGGTCAATTTGTGCAGACCATCGAACATAGGCAGGGTCTTAAAGTGGGATGCCTTGAGGAAATTGCCTTCAATCAAGGCTGGATTAGTACTGAACAAATGATGGTGCGCGCAAAAGCACTCAGTAAAACGGCGTATGGGCAGTATCTCGTTAAAATAGCTGAGGGCTACAAATGAAAGTTACCAATACCAAATTGCAAGGCTGCGTAGTTATCGAGCCAAAAGTATTTCAGGATGAACGCGGTTTTTTTCTGGAAACTTTTCAAGCTAATCGCTATCAGGAACAAGCCGGAATTAATTTACCCTTTGTTCAGGATAATTATTCCAGATCTTGCAAAGGTGTTTTGCGCGGCCTGCATTTTCAAAAAAATAAACCTCAAGGAAAACTGGTTCGGGTTGTACGCGGAACAGTGTTTGATGTTGCCGTCGATATTCGCCCTGGCTCCAATACTTACGGCCAATGGGAAGGCGTGATCCTTTCTGAAGAAAACAAGCTTCAATTTTGGGTTCCGCCCGGTTTTGCGCATGGGTTTGTAGTGCTTTCAGATATTGCGGACTTTGAATATAAATGTACTGATTACTACGACTCAAGTGATGAAGGCTCACTCATCTGGAATGACCCAGATATTAATATCACTTGGCCAGAACTTGACAAGGTGTTGTTATCACCAAAAGATGCCAACGCCCCATTTTTCAAGGATCTGGTAAATAAATGAAGATTCTAATTACTGGCGGAAATGGCCAGCTTGGCCGGTGCCTTCAAGATGTGCTGCAACATTCAAATCATGAATTCTTCGCTCCGGCAAAGAGTGATTTGGATATTTCTGATGAATCATCTGTTGATAATGCCATCCGGAGCTATCGCCCTGACGTAGTCGTCAACACCGCAGCTTATACCGCTGTCGACAACGCTGAAAAAGAAAGTGACATTGCTTTTTTAGTGAATGAAACATCGCTAAAACATTTAGCTAATTCATGCAAAGTGTTGGGCATCCCGTTAATACACATATCAACAGATTACGTGTTTTCCGGAATGGCCACCTCTCCATATAAAAGTGACGATCAAACGGCACCGCTGAGTATCTATGGGAAAAGTAAACTTGCCGGCGAGCAAGCAATTAGATCTTTATGGGAAAAGCATATTATCGTGAGGACCGCTTGGGTATTTAGCGAATATGGCAATAATTTCGTCAAAACGATTTTACGCTTGGCGCAAAGTCGCGACAGTTTAAAGATTGTTGCTGACCAATGGGGCTGCCCAACCTACGCAGGTGATCTGGCTATTGCAATTGTGAAGATATGCGATGAATTACAGCATAAATCTGCATGGGGAACATACCATTACGCAGGAGCAACCAGCACTAATTGGCATGGGTTTGCGTCGGCGATTATTCAGCGCTTGTCCAAAAGTATTCCTGTATTACCAATATCGACCGCAGAATTTCCAACCTTGGCCACGCGCCCTAATTATTCCATTCTGGATTGCAGTTCCACAATCGACACCTGGAATGTCAAATTATCTGACTGGCAAGGTGCGCTTGAAAAAGTAATACCTAAATTAACGTCTTGTTAAAGCACTTATCTGGAAGAATCAATAAAAGCATGTTGATCAGTAAAGATAAACTCAATTTACTATCACTAATAAGCATTCAGGCATCCAATGCGGTTTTGCCGTTGATTCTATTTCCCTATTTATTAGTCACTATCGGTGCAGAGCTGTTTTCAAAGCTCGTTATTGCAGAAATAATATCTGTAATCATATTGACCATTATCATATATGGCTATGAAATAGATGGGGTAAAACGCATTGCCGCAATTCAGCAGAATTTTCAACAGCTATCCATTGTTTTCAACGAAATTCTTATTGCGCGCTTTTTATTGTTTTTTCTCTCTCTAATTTCGCTTCCATTACTTTTTATCTTTTACGATACCGAAACATTCCTCTTTATATTGTCATGGCTGCTAATCCCATTTAGCTACATATTACAGAATTCTTATTTTTTTTTGGCAGTGCAAGATAATTTTTTGCCTGCCATATTTAATATAGCAAGCCGTGTTATAGCATTGCTAGCTACCTTCCTTCTTATTAAAACTTCTGCTGAAGGAATTTATGCGCCGTTGGTGATTGGCGTGTCCTATCTTTGCGGAAGTATTGCCACAGTCATTTATTTAGCTGGCAAGTACCATATAAAACCGGAGCGAGTAAATATTTCCAAGTGCTGCGCCTCACTTGCGGAAAACTTTCATATTTTTTTAAGCAACGCATCGGTTTTATTATATAGGGACTTGAACGTGTTGATACTAAGTTTGACAGTAAAGGATCCATCCATAATCTCAAGCTATTCCATTGCAGAAAAATTTGTAAAAAGCTTGCAGGCGGTATGCAGACCACTTAGCCAATTTTATTTTTCAAAAGTTGTTTTGCAGCTCAAAGATTATCTGGAGCCCAATAAGAGCACATTCCTTATCATATTACGCTCTACTTTTCCCCAGTTAGCCATTTTTAGTCTGCTATTGATTGCAGTTGCCATAGCAAACCAGATTAACCGAACATATCAAATAATTCCTTTGGAGCACAATACTCCGCTAATAGCAATTTTTTTGCTAATGACTACTTCCGTCTTCTTTGGTATTTCGAATTTTATGTTTGGTAGTGTCGGACTCAACATTCTGGGAAAAAGAAAATATTTTGCTCTTTGCGTTCTGTTGGTCGGTATAGCAAACCTTATCATTTGCACTCTTTTATCTTTTTATCTTGAAGCTTGGGGGGCGGCTATTAGCTTTATCCTTGCTGAGGTGTTTCTTTTCATTTTGGTCAGCCTAATCTATTTCAGGAAGCAAACATGAACATAGATTTGGATTTAATAGAAAAAACTGTCGCCCTGTTATTTAGCCTACTCATCCTGATAAATGGTTACCTCTTGGCGAAGGTAGCTAAAACCTGGCTAATACCCAGCTGCCTGATGTCCATTTTTTGGTTTGGATATTCTTTTCTTCCATTAATAGGCCTATACACAGTTCCAGTCAATGCGATCTCCATCGTCTATATATTTGTTGCAGTTTTTTTATTTTCACTTCCCGCCTATTTTATTAATTGGAATGCAGCAAGAGCAAAAAACCAGTTAAAAGTTAAGATGAACATGAAGTATGAGTTCCACACTGGCTTTTTAATGAAAACATTTTATTTCATCCAGTGCTTGGTTGTGATGATAATTATTCTGGATATCCTTGCCCAGGGATTTGCCATTCGCGATATTATCTTTAATTTGGTAGAAGTATCTTCCCAATATATCGCACTTAGATACGCAGGCGAAATCAACGCCACTTTATTATCAAGAATGGGGACTGTTTTTAATTATGTAGGCGTTATGCTTGGGGGGCTGGTTTTTTCCACTGCAATCCGCACCTCAAAAAAATACTTCATCCTACTTCTCACGCTTCTCCCATCTGTTGTCATTATGGTTGTCCAGGGTGCAAAGGGTACCTTATTCCTGTGCGCTGTTCTGTTCTACTCCACCTTCTTGATCTATCGAATTTACGAGGGAAACTTAAAAATAAGCGATAAAAAAGTAAACAGAAATATTGTGCTCGCATTGATGGTGCTGTTCCCGGCTGTCATCTCCTCTTTTTTATCCAGAGGCCTCTATGGCTACGATGCTGATTATATTATTGAAAGACTCATCTCTTATTTTTCTTCCTATGCGTTTGCTCATTTGTATGCTTTCTCGGATTGGTTTTCATTTTATACAGGTAACCCTCACACAAATAATTACACATCTTCGCCCGAGTATTATTTTGGATTTTACACTTTTATGTCGTTGTTCAGACTGATGGGGGACACAACAGAAGTTCCACCAGGCATATACGATGAGTACTTTCAATATAACGATTTTCTGCAAACCAACATTTACACTTTTTTTAGAGGTCTTATTTTAGATTTCGGCATAGGTGGAAGTTTTATTTTTATGTTGATATTGGGGGCCATAGCAAACATTTCCTTTAGAAACGTACTGCGCTCTGTAAGACCATATTTTTCATTATCGTTTTTTTCAGTTATGACCGGGTTTTACTACACCTCATTTATTATTAGCATATTCATTTGGAATAGTATTTTTTTTACGTTCCTGATTTTTTCGGCAATTTTGTATTTAAATAGAAAAGTATATCTCTTGAAGATAACTAAACATGCGGATACGTACAATGAATGAAATAATGTTTGTCGTAACAAACTTTAATAATTCACAATTTACAGAACAGCTCATCGACTCAATCAGAAACTCTGATCTTGAGGACAGCCACGTTGTTGTTGTTGATAATGCATCAGAAGAAAAACATATTGAAATTTTGCGCAACATTGAGCAGAAGCACTCCAATGTAACCATTATTTACAATAAACAGAACATAGGCTACTTCCCTGGTTTGAACACAGGAATCAAATGGGCAAGGGAAAATAATCTCCACGCTAAGTATATGATTATCGGAAACAATGACCTGATCATACCTGTCGATTTCAAAAACAATGTTAGCATGTGCCTTGATCGTCTGAAAAAATACCCCGTACTTTCGCCAAACATTACTATGCTCGATGGCACTCCGCAAAATCCGCATGTTATTTCATCAATAAGCCCGATTAGAGAGTTTATTTATGATCTTTATCATTCCAGTTATTTGCTTGCAGGTTTAATCGTAAGACTAGCCAAATTAACCCATCGATTTACTGATCGTGACGATGAAAAACAACATGAAATTGCCCAGGAAATATATCAGGGATATGGTGCCTGTTATATTTTGACACCTAAATTTTTTGAATTATTTGAAGAGTTATGGGCGCCTACTTTTTTAATGTACGAAGAGTTTTTTCTGGCAAAGCAACTTGAAGGTAAAGGATTTAAGGTTTTTTACGAGCCCAGAATTAGAGTCCAACATTATTGCCATGCCTCAACTGGCCAATTACCGGGCCGGAAGCGCTGGGAGTTTTCCAGACTGGCCCATCGCGAATATCGTAAATATGTAAAACTTTGGAACTAAAACAGGCTAACTATGCGCGAATTTCAAATTTGTAAACGTTGTGTTATGGACACTACCGACTCCAAAATCGTTTTCAACGAGCATGGGGTCTGTGATCATTGCCTTTCCTTTGATCGCGACATATTGCCAAATTGGCATACTGATGAACGCGGCAAGAACGACCTTTCAAAAATGGTCGAAAAAATCAAACAAGATGGAAAAGGCCGTGATTTCGATTGCATTATTGGAATGAGTGGCGGTGCAGATAGCTCCTATTTGCTGCACGTCGTTGTTAAAGATCTCGGCCTGCGCCCATTAGTATTTCATGTCGATGGCGGCTGGAATTCCCAGATAGCGGTGAACAACATCAACGTTATGATCGAGAAACTGGGACTAGATCTCTATACCGAAGTTATCAATTGGGAAGAGATGAAAGACTTCCAGCTTTCTTATTTTAAAGCTGGCGTTCCTAACATAGACGTCCCTCAAGACCATGCATTCGTAGCGACCCTATACAACTTCGCAGCCAAGTACAAAATTAAATATATTTTAAATGGTGGGAATTTTTCTACGGAATGCGTCCGGAACCCTATGGAATGGCTGTATTACGGTACGGACATGGCCCAAATAAAGGACATACGCAAACAATTTGGTACCATTCCGTTAAAGACTTACCCGTTTAGTAATGTACTCCGTCATAAATTGTATCTTCGCTATATAGTTGGGGTGAATGTTGTAAAGCCTTTAAATTATTTTCCGTACATAAAATCAGATGCAATGAAGTTGCTTGAGAAAGAATACGGATGGCAACCCTATCCACAGAAGCATTTTGAATCAAGATTCACACGTTTCTACGAAGGATATTGGTTACCCCAAAAATTTGGTTATGACACGCGTAAGGTTCAATTTTCCAGCCTGATTCTCACTGGGCAAATGACAAGGGAAGAGGCGCTGGAGAAACTTAAAACTCCTGCGATGAGTGATGATGACGCCCGTCAGGAGTTCCTCTATGTGGCTACTAAATTGGGAATAACGGCTGAAGAATTCCAAAGATATTTTGAGGAACCCAACAAGACCTATAAGGATTATAAGAACAATGAAACAATGTTTGTCCTTGGCGCGAAGGTAATGAAATTGTTAGGCATTGAGAGGTCGATAAAGAGATGATCGGGATTATCAATTATGGATTGGGAAATATAAAAGCCTTTTCAAACGTCTATGACCGTTTGAATATTGCTCATTTTTATATTTCTACTCGCGAGGATCTCAAAAGCGCAACAAAAATTATTCTTCCCGGTGTAGGAGCCTTTGATCACGCAATGGGAATGCTTAATAAGTCCGGGTTGCGTGATGATCTGGATGAGGCGGTATTAGAAAAGAAGATACCCGTGCTAGGCATTTGCGTTGGCATGCAGATGATGGCGAATTCAAGTGAGGAAGGAACCATGCCGGGATTAAACTGGATAGCGGGTACAGTAAAAAAGTTTGATTTTCTAGCTCCTGACGTAAAAGCTAGAAATCCATTGCCTCATATGGGTTGGAATCAAATAATCATCCAGCAAGATAGTTTTCTTTTTAATGATCTGGATGAAGAAAAGCGCTTTTATTTTTTACATTCTTATTATTTTGACTGTGTCGATAAGCAACACTCCGCTGCGTCAGCAAAATACGGGTTTGAATATAGCTGTGTAGTGAATAAAGAGAATATTTACGGCATTCAATGTCATCCGGAAAAGAGCCACCACAATGGCGTCAGTTTCCTAAAGAACTTTGCGGTAAATTAATATGCTATATCCAAGAATAATCCCTGTGCTTCTGGTGCATGACAAAGGCTTGGTCAAGACCGTTAAATTTAAAGACCCAAAATATGTTGGTGATCCTTTAAATGCGGTAAGAATTTTTAATGAAAAGGAAGCTGATGAACTTATTGTGATTGACATAGATGCCACCGCCAACGGCAGAGAACCGGATTTTCAGCTGATTGCAAATCTTGCGTCTGAATGTCGTATGCCGCTGTGTTATGGCGGCGGCATTAAAAATCTTGAACAGGCAAAAAAAATCCTGTCTTTGGGCGTTGAAAAAATTGCGCTGAGTTCTTCTGCGATAGCATCGCCGCAACTTATTGCCGAAATTGCCACGCAAGTAGGAAAACAAAGTGTAGTAGTAGTTTTGGATGTTTCAAAAAAGCTTTTTAGTAGCAAGTATGAGTGCTGGACTCATAACGGAAAGAAAAACACCAAGGTATGTCCTATTGAATTTGCACAGATAGCCGAGCAACACGGTGCTGGCGAAATAGTCATTAACTCTATCGATAATGATGGAACCATGAAAGGTTATGACCTGCATCTGGCTCGGGAAATAAAGTCCAGAGTGGGAATGCCTGTTACAGTATTGGGCGGCGCTGGATCACATGAAGATATTAAAAATCTAATAGCGCAAGAAGGTGTTGTCGGTGCCGCAGCGGGAAGCCTGTTTGTTTTCAAAGGAAAATATAAGGCTGTATTAATAAATTATCCGAACAAAAACGAAAAGCGTTCAATAATTTCGTCTTTGAAATAAATGATTAGAGTTTACAACGGCATCTCACTATGAAACAGATTCTTCAAAATTTATCGAATGGTACATCTACTATTGTAGAGGCCCCAACGCCAACTGTTTCAGCGGGCAGCCTGCTTATTGACACCAAAGTCAGCCTCATTTCTGCAGGCACGGAAAGAATGCTAGTGGATTTCGGTAAAGCCTCACTGTTTGATAAAGCTCGGCAACAACCTGAAAAGGTTAAGATGGTGTTTGAAAAAATTAAAACCGACGGCCTTTTCACCACTATTGATGCGATTCAATCAAAACTTGGGCAACCAATACCATTAGGTTACTGCAATGCAGGTGTTATAAAAGACATCGGCAACAATGTGAGCAATTTCCAGATTGGTGATCGTGTAGTATCCAATGGCTCCCACGCAGATGTAGTAAAAGTTAACCAGAATCTTTGTGCACTTATTCCTGAAAATGTAAGTGATGAAGAAGCATCATTTACCGTTGTTGGCAGTATCGGATTACAAGGGATTCGTTTAGCCGCACCGACCCTCGGAGAATCATTTGTGGTCACTGGCGTGGGCCTTATTGGTCTGCTTACAGTGCAATTGTTACGTGCGCAAGGATGTCGTGTATTAGCAATTGATTATGATGCATCAAAATTAAAATTAGCTAAATCATTTGGTGCGGAAATTTGCAATCCTGGCTCTGGTGAGGACCCTGTTGCTGCAGGGCTAAAATTCAGCCGCGGGAACGGTGTGGATGGAGTTATTATTACTGCTTCAACCAAGTCCAGTGATCCCGTTACTCAAGCTGCTCGCATGTGCCGGAAACGCGGTCGAATTATTCTTGTTGGTGTAACTGGCCTGGAGTTAAATCGCGCTGATTTTTATGAAAAAGAATTAAGTTTTCAGGTCTCCTGTTCTTATGGGCCCGGTCGTTACGACCCTGCATATGAAGAGCAAGGGCATGATTATCCATTCGGTTTTGTTCGCTGGACAGAACAACGAAATTTCGAAGCCATTCTGGACATGATGGCAAGTGGCCAAATAGATGTAAAACCGTTAATCACTCATCGATTTGACTTTGAAAATGCCCCTGATGCCTATCAACACCTAGCCTCCGATAAATCCAGTTTGGGGATATTGCTAATATATAAAAGCGAGTCTGCGGGCCGCCACAGAAAATCCGTTGAGTTAATTCCTAACGCAACTTACGTTGCGCAAAAACCAGTCATAGGCTTTATTGGAGCCGGGAATTACGCATCACGGGTTTTGATCCCTGCATTCAAAGCAGCCGGAGCACAGTTTCACACTATCGCCACTGCAAATGGGATTAGCGGAGTAATACATGGAAAAGCATCCGGATTTGCGGAAGCAACTACCGACTCCCTGGGCATGATTAATGATAGCAATATAAATACTATTGCTATTGTCACCCGTCATAACAGTCACGCCTATTTTGTAACTCAAGCCCTGGCTGCCGGAAAAAATGTTTTTGTCGAAAAACCACTGGCTATTAATGCCAATGAACTCGCGGATATCCAGTCTGAATACCATAAACAAATGAACGCTGCTTCAGCACCTAAACTGATGGTTGGTTTTAACCGTCGGTTTGCCCCGCAAGTCAAAAAAATGAAGGAACTTTTAACACCCATAAAACAACCCAAAGCTTTTATTTTTACTGTCAACGCTGGCGCCATCCCCGCAAACCATTGGACCCAGGACGCAGCAATTGGTGGAGGCAGGATAATTGGCGAGGCATGTCATTTTGTTGATCTAATGAGGCATTTGGCAAACTCGGAAATCGTTTCGGCCCGAGCCCAAAAAATGGGGGATATTAATAATGGCGAGATTACTGAAGATAAAGCCTCCATTACATTAACCTTTGCCGATGGCTCATTTGGAACGATCCATTATTTAGCCAATGGCGCCGCCAGTTTTCCAAAAGAGAGAATTGAAGTGTTTGCCGCAGGCAAAATACTCCAACTCGATAATTTTAGAAAGCTTAAGGGCTTTGGCTGGGCTGGCTTTACCAAAATGAATCTATGGCGCCAGGACAAAGGACAAAAAGCGTGTGCTGAAGCATTTATCAAATCAATTGAGTTAGCGGGAGAATCGCCCATTCTCGCCGCAGAATTATTTGAAGTAGCCAGGGTATCCATCGATCTTGCTGAACAATTACGTGCCCAGTAGTTATGTTGTTAGTAAAAATAAAAACCGCTCTTGCCTTGGGCCTGGTCAATCTGGGAAGGGTGTTTTTTTATAAATTAGGGGTCCGACTGGGGATAAATCCCGTTAAAAAAATTTCCGCCACTATTAGTGGGGGAAATTTCTTCGATGAGCTTAAGTTATCTGAAAAAATAGCACTTCCGGTTAACCAACAATGGAATGGCAAACACACCTATTTTGGATGGTATCAAGTCACATCAGACCATCCTCCAGCGTGGCATACCAACATTTTCTCTGGGGGGAAAATTTCCGATCCTTATCGACCATGGTGGTTAATCCCTGATTTTGATGCAACCGTAGGCGATATTAAAACCCTGTGGGAGCCATCGCGATTAGATTGGACTATAGCGTTCTCTCAAGATGCACTCGCAGGTCAACCAAATGCGATCAATAAATTAAATCACTGGATTGCAGATTGGGTGAAAGAAAACCCCCCTTACAATGGACCTAATTGGAAATGCGGCCAAGAAGCATCCATTCGAGTAATGCATCTGGCCATGAGTGCCCTGCTTCTTGATCAGCAAGCTCACTCACAAAAAAATTTAATGGAATTAATTCACGCACATCTACAACGAATATCGCCTACGGTAAGTTACGCCATTGCGCAAAATAACAATCACGGAACATCCGAGGCTGCTGCTTTATATATTGGCGGCAGCTGGTTAATGTTAAACGGGGATCAACGGGGAGCTTCCTGGCATAACAAGGGAAAAAAACTGCTTGAGAATAGAGCCCGACATTTAATTGCTTCAGATGGAACGTTTAGCCAATATTCCACCAACTATCATCGCTTAATGCTCGATACCTATAGCATGGTTGAAGTCTGGAGGCAAAAAAACAACCTGCCTGCGTTCGACCAAACCCTGTACCAACAACTTTCCAAAGCGGCTAACTGGATTTTCCAGATTACCCAGGCAAGCACAGGTGATGCCCCTAATCTCGGAGCAAATGACGGTGCGCGCCTGCTGCCTCTTACACATACCGATTATCGGGATTTCAGGCCTGCGGTACAGCTCGCTATGACATTATTTAATAAAACCAGTGCCTGGAATAATGATGGAGACTGGAATTTACCGTTGCGTTGGCTTGATATACCTATTCCTCAAACAACAGCACTACAAAAAAGCGCGTTATTTGATAAAGGTGGAATTTGCATATTGCGCAATGAAAAAGCATTTGTTTTGTTGCGCTATCCCAGGTTTCGTTTCCGGCCCAGCCAAAATGATGCTCTGCATCTGGATTTATGGACCGACGGGGTTAACCTCTTGAGGGATGATGGAAGTTACAGTTATAACACTTCGGCAGAAATCCTGAATTATTTCGGGGGAGCAGGAAGCCATAATACAATTCAGTTTGATAATCGCGAGCCGATGCCCAGATTAAGCCGCTTCCTTTTAGGCAGCTGGCTTAAAACAAGGAAAGTATCTTCCATAGCAAATAATCAGGGATCGCAATCGTTTACAGTTAGTTATCGGGATTCAGCAGGCGCGGTTCACCAACGGGAAATTGCGCTGCAAGATAATCGCTTAATTATTACTGACCACATTCATGGCTTTAATGAAAGAGCCGTTTTGCGTTGGAGGTTAGCGCCGGGTAATTGGGTACATGATGGAAACACATTTAAAAATGGGCAACATCAATTAATTATTACCAGCGATGCATCCGATACTAATTGTCGGCTCACTAGCGGCGAAGAATCACGTTATTATTTACAAAAAACGCAACTGCCCGTTGCCGAAATCACAGTTTTACAATCTTGCCAAATACGTAGCGAATATTATTTTTAACCATGAAGATATTATATTTCCATCAGCATTTTTCCACCCCGAAAGGATCTGCAGGAATCAGATCCTATGAAATGGCTCGCCGCCTGATACATCGTGGACATGAAGTTACCATGGTATGTGGTAGCTATGGTGCTGGCGGAACCGGAATTACAGCACCATTTCATAAAGGCCGGCGTGAAGCAATTGTCGATGGTATTCACGTAATTGAATTTGATTTGGCATATTCGAACAATGACGGTTTTTTAAAGCGCGCATGGACTTTTATAAAATTTGCCCTGCGCAGTATTGGCGTTGTCTTATTTGATAAATATGACGTTGTTTTTGCTACTACAACCCCACTCACAGCAGGTATTCCAGGTATTTTTGCACGCTGGTTAAAACGCAAGCCATTTGTTTTTGAGGTTCGGGATCTGTGGCCCGAGCTACCGAAAGCTATGGGCGTGATCAAAAATCCAATCGTATTGCAAGCCATGTCATTTCTGGAATGGGCATCCTACAAGTCAGCAAATAGATGTATAGGCTTATCACCTGGCATTGTAGAGGGCATACACAAAAGGGGAGTACCAAGAGAGAAGATCACCCTTATATCAAATGGATGCGATCTCGACATCTTCGCAAATTCAACGCAGCAATGGCGCCCCGAGGGTGTTGCCGCGACAGATCTTATGGCGATATATACAGGCACCCATGGTATGGCCAACGGGCTGGATGCAGTTCTGAATGCGGCTAAAGTTCTTAAAGAAAGAAATAGGGACGACATTAAAATTGTGTTAATTGGCCAAGGTGGCGTTAAAGCACATTTACAGGAAAGAGCGGCAAAGGAAAATCTGACTAACGTGATATTCCATCCGCCAGTTAGTAAAACACTACTTGCTGGTTTGATGGAAAGTGCAGATGTTGGCTTGCAGACATTGTCAAATGTACCCGCCTTCTATTTTGGTACATCCCCCAACAAATTTTTTGATTATCTTTCTGCTGGATTGCCGGTTATCAATAATTATCCTGGCTGGCTGGCCCAAATAATTACGAATCAGTCCTGTGGTTTTGCGATCCCTCCGGACGATGCACACATTTTTGCAGACACCTTGGAAAAGTGTGCGCAAAATAAAGATGCACTTAATAATATGGGGAAAAACGCCAGGCGTTTGGCTGAGGAACAATTTGATCGTGCAAAACTGGCAGATCAGTGGGTAGCGTGGGTTACAGGTGGTATTAATGATTAAGAGAACTTTTGATGTATCTATTGCGCTAATTGCAATACTGCTCCTTTTTCCCATTATTTTATTGCTACTGGTTATGGTTAGGTTAAAGCTGGGGTCACCCGCTCTCTTCTGCCAAAATAGGCCTGGGATGCATGGAAAAGTATTCCAAATGTATAAATTTCGGACCATGACCGATGAACGTAATGCAGACGGAAGTTTAAAAGAGGATCAATTTAGATTGACGCCGTTTGGCCGCATGTTGCGGGCTACCAGCCTGGACGAATTGCCCGAATTATGGAATGTATTAAGAGGCGAGATGAGCCTTGTTGGTCCAAGACCACTGCTAGTTGAATATTTACCGTTATATTCAGCTGAGCAAAATCGAAGGCATGATGTTAAACCTGGTGTTACCGGATGGGCGCAAATTAACGGCAGGAATGCAATTTCCTGGGATGAAAAATTTAAACTCGATGTGTGGTATGTTGAAAACCAATCCCTATGGCTGGATATTAAAATATTGTTTTTAACTGCCTTAAAAGTTTTCCGTCGCGATGGAATTAACGCCTCCTCCACCGAGACAATGGAAAAATTCAAAGGAACACAACGCTAAATGATGAAAAAGTTAACTTTTGTTTCCAATGTGGTAACTCAACCATTTAATAAGCTGGCAAAAACACTGCCAGATGTAAATATTGAACATTATGATATAAATCAGGTGCATCAATTTTTTGCCATGGATGTAGCCACAGATTATGTTGTATTGCTGCTGACATCAAAATATTTTTTTCTTTCCCAGTGCGGCTCTGAATCAATTCAAACAGCCAGAGAGCTGGTAAGTGTTATTAGTAAATATAAGGCTGGCTCTAATGCCAAAATCATACTGTCGAATATAACGGACACCCAACCTTCTTATTTTTTCACCCCTGGTGAAAAAATTTTACATGAAAAGAATTTATTAGAAATAAACTCTGTTTTTGTAGAGGCCGCAAATAACATTGCAGATTTATACATATTGGATATTGATTCCATACATAAATCATTAGGGGAATCTTATTACAGAATTAGAAACGATTATATTTTTCAGTCCCCATTCTCAAAAGAAGCCATTGATTTAATAACTCAAGAAATTTTTACGTGTATTAATTGCATTTCAGTAGCAAGAAAAAAAGTTTGTGTGCTAGATGCTGATAACACCCTGTGGAACGGCATTCTTGGTGAGGATGGCATTGATGGCGTACAAGTAGATGAAAATCATCCAGGCATTCTTTATAAAATTTTTCAGCAGCAACTTTTACGACTTAAAGAAACAGGTGTTTTATTATGCCTTGTAACCAAAAATAACTTGAGCGATATAGAAGAGTTTTTTACCGCAAAAAAAATGCCTCTTAGCTTAAGTGATTTTATTGCGATTAAAAGCAATTGGCAGCCAAAGAGTCAAAATATTATCGAGCTTGGTAGTGAATTGAATTTGGGATTGGACAGTTTTGTATTTATTGATGACAACCCTTTTGAGATTAATGAAGTTATCAGCGCAGCACCAGCGGTTCAGACCATATTGATTGACACAAAAAACATTGAATCCATTGTTCGCATTTTTAACGAACATAGATTTTTCTTCTCGTACAAAACAACCAATGAAGATTTAAATAAATCAAAAATGTACAAAGACGAATTGCTGCGTAGCAAGCATAAGTCAGATGTTTACTCATTGGATGAATACATCAAATCGCTTGATATTAAAGTTATTTGCAGCATTAATAATGAAAAAAATGTGAGTAGAGTTTCACAACTCACAAACAAAACTAATCAATTCAACCTAACAACCCGGCGTTACACCGAGTCGGATATTTCTACCTTTCACAAGAATGGAATTGTATTCGATTTTCGTGTGTCTGACATTTATGGTGACATGGGAATCGTAGGTGTAGTGATTGTTGTAGATAACCGCATAGATACCTTTCTATTAAGCTGTAGAGTTCTTGGGAGAAAAATCGAGGAAAAAATTCTGTGGGCAGTATGTAAGCACTGCAACCCTCCATTAAAAGCAGAATATATACAGACGCAAAAAAATCAACAAGTAGAGAGCTTTTATGATCGCATGGGGTACAGCACGATTGATACCCAACAACAAGCGAAAACATATAGCATCACCTCAACACCAGATGATATCGAATATATCTCATTAGAGTACAAGTGACCCCTATGAACCTAAAAGACCTATTAATTAATGTCATCAGCACCCTCAATGAAGATTGGGAGAATGAAGCTCTGGCGCAGATAAATGATGAAACAAATGTCTTTATCCATATTGATTCCATTTCTTTGCTATCAATAATAATAGAAACAGAATCAGCTCTTGAAAATGAACTGGGCCGTTACGTACCGTTGGCCGATGAAAAGCTGATGGATTCCCAAAATTCCCCATTCTTGAGCTTTAAAGATTGGGTTAATTTCGTTGCAGAAAAAATTGGTTCTCAATAATGGCTAATCTCATTTTTAGAAAACCTGCCATCAAAGGGATAGTGACCACTGTAGGCGATAGAATTCTGACCTTGGAAGATCAAAAGCAGCAATTTGATTTTTCTGACGATGACATTGCCAAATTGAAAAAGAATTTGGGCATTGTAAGCAAGTATGTATTAAGTGATCTTCGATTTACGGCTAGCGACCTCTGTGTTCAAAGTGCTCGTCAGTTGCTGGAAAAGCTTGATGTAAAACCAGAAGAAATTGACGCGGTTATTTTTGTTACACAAACGCCGGACTATAGAGCGCCATCTACTGCACCGAATATTGCCTCAAGGTTAGGTTGCCCGCCAACAACGATGGCGTTTGACATTAGCTTGGGCTGCAGCGGCTTTGTTTATGGTCTCTCCATTGCGTTCGGATTAATTGAAGGCAATCTGTCAAAAGTACTTTTGCTTACTGGAGACGCCGCATCACATTACATAAATCCCGGGGACAAAACATTTGCGCCATTAATGGGCGATGCCGGCTCGGCAATACTTATAGACGACTCGTCAAAAACACCTTCGCATTTCTGTTTATACAGTGACGGAACAGGATCAAAATCATTATACATTCCAGGAAGTGGTACGCGACAAAAGGAATCTTCTGATCCGGATGCAGGTTTTATGCATATGAATGGAGCTGAAGTTTTTAACTTTACAATCAAAGTTGTACCGAAGATGTTTGATGAAATATTTGCATGGGCAAACACAGATAAAGACTCTGTTGATTATTATGTACTTCATCAACCTAATAAGTATATTTTGAATAACATCAAAAAGAGGCTGGGTTTACCTGATAGCAAGATACCCTCTGAAACACAGAGCATATATGGAAATCAGAACTCCGCATCTATTCCGGGGACTGTAAATGGGTTTTTATCTCATCAATTCCAGGAAAATCAGATAAAATCCGTTATTTTTGCTGGCTTCGGAATAGGATTGAGCTGGGGTGCCTGCCATGTGCTTATCGAAAATATTTATGCACCAGCTCCCCTTTTATTTAAAATTGAAGAAAATTAATGGTACTAACAATGGCAAATGAACAAGAAATTATTGATCAAATATCAGAGCTGCTTGATACAACTGAACCGCTTAGTCTTTCAGATGCACTGGATAGCATCCCTGAGTATGATTCAATGGCTATTCTTGCTCTCATGGATTGGTACGATACAAATGGTATTCAAGTTGCTCCGGCAGACTTTGAAAAATTTATTACGGTAAAGGATCTTGTTGAAAGAGCAAAAAGCAATGGGTGATAACATTATTATCTTTGGTGCTTCAAGCGGAATTGGCGAAGCAACTGCAAAACTGCTTGAATCTGAAGGCTACAATGTTCTCGTCAGTGCGAGAAGGCAGGAAAAGCTTCAGCTCATCCAACCGAAAACTGGCAATATTTTTCCTTGCGATGTTACTGATTATGAATCAGTAGAGAAAAGTATTTCTGCGATGGTACAGGCTCATGGCAAGATAAAAAGTGTAGTTTATTGCTCTGGCATTCAATATATAGCGCCATTGCGCTTAAACAAAATGGAAAATGTTGAAAGCCTTTTTAAGACCAATATTTTGGGACTAATTAACGTATTACGTATATTTTCATCCAAAAGAGTAGCCTCATTTAACGACTCCTCGCTGATTGCAGTATCGTCAATAGCAGGGCAAAAACCAGAACCCGGCATATTGGCATACAGCGCAACAAAAGCAGCACTGAATAATTTAATTATTGGCGCCGCAAAGGAAATAGCTCCAATACGTGTCAATGGAGTGTCGCCAGGTTTTTTGGATACAGAAATGACACAAGCCTTTAACAATATTTATACAGAGAAATTCGTTGAGGATTTACAAAATCGCTATCCGCTTGGACTACCCACTGTAGATGATGTATCCAATATGATTTCTTTTCTAATTTCATCTAAAGCAAGAAAAATAACAGGGCAAACCATAGATGTTGATGGTGGAGGCATATTGATATGATCGTTCATCATATTGGTTATGTTGTTAACTCGATTGATGAATACATAAAGGGATTTGTCTCAACAACCCTGATAAAGAGAATATTTGACCCGGTACAGCAAGCAGAGCTGGCTATCTATAGTTACAACAATATATCTATAGAATTAATCGAACCTAAATCGGAGTCGGCTTTTACATACAACCATTTGAAAAAAAATGGCAGTGGCTATCACCATCTCTGCTATGAGGTTGATAGTGTCGACTCTGCCATGCAAATTATCAAAAGCAATAAAATGATAAAGGTACTGGGACCAGTGCCAGCAGTTTTGTTTGATGGCAAGGCGGTGCTATTTGCATTTACAAAAAATAAAGATGTTATTGAATTTCTGGTGAACGATGAATAAAAAAATTGCCTTAATTGGTGGCGGCGGGTTTGCTTATGAGGTTCTCGAAGTGGCCGTTATGCTCAATTACGATGTGGTTGGATATTTTGCCGAGAATAAAAGTTCTTTTGCGCATGATTACATAGGGACACCCGATACCATACACCTGAATCAAAATAACTTT
Organism: Cellvibrio sp.; assembly: GCA_035490715.1. GTDB lineage: Bacteria > Pseudomonadota > Gammaproteobacteria > Pseudomonadales > Cellvibrionaceae > Cellvibrio. The sequence continues at coordinate 91,164 of DATJLF010000033.1, read as the reverse complement.
GATGCAGTGTTTTTAGCGTTTGGTGCCACAGATGCAAAATCCCAAGCTAATCGCTGGAGGCTTATAGAGTATTTATCCCAGCATTCAATTAAGGTTGAAACCCTGGTTTCGCCATGGGCCAGAATATCAACAGGCGTAAAAATTGGTGAAGGATCTTTTGTGGCGCACAATGTATGTTTAAGCACATATGCAGAGCTAGGCAAATATAACCTGCTAAACACATCGGCCGTCATTGGTCATCATACAGTTATCGGCAACAATAATATTGTTTCACCTTGCGTCTTTGTAGGTGGTGGAGTTTCTATCGGAAACAATAATATTTTGGGCGCTTCATCAAATATCCTGCAAGGAATTAAACTGGCGGATAATTGTTTGGTTGGAATGGGGTCCAATGTTTTTCGATCCTTAAAGGATAATACTGTTGTGTGGCCCTCTTTAAACAAATCTACAAGAAAAGTATCAGGCGAATAAAATGCTAAATACCCCCTTATCTCCTTGGCCGTCTTTTAGTCAAGAAGAAGCAGATGCCGTTGCAAAAGTTTTGCTGTCTAATAAAGTTAATTATTGGACTGGAACGGAATGCCGCGAATTTGAAAAAGAATTTGCACAATGGTGCGAGGCAGAGTATGCGGTTGCGGTTTCAAATGGGACGTTGGCATTAGATCTGGCCCTTAAAGCACTAAATATAGGCAAAGGTGATGATGTCATAGTGACATCCAGAACATTTCTGGCATCGGCTTCTTGCATTGTTACCGCTGGCGCTAATCCGATATTTGCTGATGTCGATATTAATAGTCAAAACATTACTGCTGAAAGTATCACTGCAGTATTAACTCAAAATACCAAAGCAATTATTGTTGTCCATCTGGCTGGATTTCCTGCGGAAATGGACAATATTATGGCTCTGGCCAAGAAACATGGGCTATATGTAATTGAAGACTGCGCCCAGGCACATGGAGCGAAATACAAAGGTCGACCAGTGGGCTCGATAGGCCATATAGGTGCCTGGTCTTTCTGCCAAGATAAAATTATGACCACAGGTGGCGAGGGAGGAATGGTTACCACTAATGATAAAAATCTGTGGAGTGATATGTGGTCATATAAGGACCACGGAAAATCATGGACCTCGGTTTATGAAAAACAACACCCACCGGGCTTTAGATGGGTACATGACACTTTCGGTACCAATTGGCGCATGATGGAAATGCAGGCTGTCATTGGCAGGATCCAACTAAAAAAAATGTCTGAGTGGACTGTAAAAAGAACGCAGAACACGCAAAAAATTTGGGAAGTGTGCGCGCAGTTTTCATTTTTGCGTGTTCCATCGATAGCTGATTATATTACCCATGCACATTATAAATGTTATGTTTTTGTCAATTCCAAAGATCTTCCCTCTGGATATTCAAGAGACAAAATTATCAACGATCTGAACAGTTTGGGTATTCCATGCTATCAAGGTAGTTGCTCTGAAGTTTATTTGGAAAAAGCATTCGCAGAAACCAATTGGGTTCCAAAGCAACGCTTACCGAATGCGAAACAATTGGGTGAAGATAGCTTAATGTTTTTAGTACATCCAACATTAACTGATACGGAAATTCATAAGGTATGCCATGGCATTCAACGTTATTTTGAAAGCATCGGAAATCGCTAACGCAACTGCTCATTCTATTCGTATTTTTCAATTTCTTCGAATCGTATGATTATTTGCGATTCGAAGTTTATCGACTTAATCATAGAAATCACTTAAAAACCTTATGCCATATTCAGGATCCATATCGTTACTTAGCGATAAGCTTGAAAAAAAATTACTTGCGTGGGCAGCAACTGGCCTGCTTATTTTTGTATCTGCTTTTCTATGGTCTCCATCACGTGATGGATTACAGGGAATTTATGCGATCGCTTTTTTTATTCCCATGTTTATTGTATTGCTACTCAGAAAACCAGGATTTACGGAATATGGAAATTGGCTAACGTTATCAGCGCTCCTCTATAGCCTTTTTTCGGCCTTAAGCTCCCTATGGGGTAATGCTGCTGATTTTCTTTTTTTTGCTGCTCAATGGATTGTACTTGCAGTATGGTTATGTGGATCTTCCTTGGTAGTGAAAACAGGATTGATTAACCCGGAAAAATTCCTTAAGACTTTTATTACACTCGGCGTAATTATTATTTTAATAAGTATTTTATATTACTACGGCTTCGTGTATGGACATACAACTTCAGAAATACGGCTGTATGGTTGGAACGTTTTTAGAAACGCTAATGAATTTGGTGCCATGTGCGGTGTGATTGCAATGCTGTCTTTTATTTCCGCGCTAGATGATAAAAATTCGACAAAGCAGATGTGGATATTTTATTTTCTGATGATACTCGCCTTAATTGGCCTTGTTTTGTCCTGGAGTCGCAGTGCAATGCTGGCTTTTGTCGGCGTAGGGATGATTTCCATATTTGCCTTTCGTCCCAAACTCCACCGCTTATTTCCACTGGCAATTATTTGTATTGCTGCAATGATAGTAGGAATCCTTACAAAGGACCTGCATGGATTTGATTTGCGAAGATATCTCGAGCGAGGCGAGTGGGACAGTGGCAGGTTTGCCATATGGCAAGAAGTAGTGACTCGCAGTCACGATCACTTTTTATTCGGGATAGGTCTAGCGCGCGATACAAATATCACCTTACACAATGCAACTGTCCTAAACCACGCCCATAACGCATGGCTTGATACTTTCTACAGAACTGGTTTGCTAGGTTTAGCTCTCCTTTGTATTCATATTTATTTTTTAGTTCGATCTTTTAGCCGAAGCCCCTACACTTTATCTCTGTATATGTGGCTATTGTACGGCTGCGTTTGCAGCTTATTTGATGGTCGTATATTCTTCTGGGAAATGGGTGCGAAATGGTTTCTTTATTGGATTCCTGCCGGGCTCATTGCTGCCAACCATATAAATTCTACAAGAAAAAAAATACCTTAAATACTCCCCATTAACAGGAACTTTTATGAACCTTAAAATATGCATAACTCATATTTGTTTCTGTTTATCGCTCATATTAAGCAATAACTTAGCCTACGCAAAAAGTGAACTATCAGTACATGACCTGCATATTAATTTCTTACTTCATCCAGATAAAGTTTTCCTGAATGGCTATCTGGCAGATATAAAAATTCAACAAATCCCTGGCAGGAATGAATTATTCCAGTTTGTCGAAATATCGCAAAAGAAGCCTTTTTTTGGCTGGAAAATATCTTCCTCTAACGGAAATATTATTCAATCGGCTTATCAAGTTATAGTTAATAAAGGAGCCGAAGTCACTTGGGATTCAGGCAAAGTAGCAAACGATAACTCTACCAATATTTATTACCAAGGCCGTCCACTCGAATCAAGCTCCAACTACTCGTGGAAAGTAAAAATTTGGGATGCTGACGGAAATGAATCCGATTTCTCTGATGTTCAACACTTCAAAACCAGCACAGTATTGAAGGATCATGCCACAAGCACCTACCCGCTTCAAAAGGCGGATAATTTTCCCGAGACGATAAAACATCTAAAAAAAGAAAACATTTTTTTTGCTGATTTTGGTAAAGACGCTTTCGGACGCCTTCGCTTGTCTTTGTATAGCAAGGAAAATAATAAAGCCATTACCGTTAATATAGGGGAATCGATAGTTAACGGACGCATCAATAAATCCCCCCCCGGAACCATACGTTTTGCTTCATATAGTTTGAAGCTCAATCGCGGCTGGAATACTTATAACATTACGATCAAACCCGACAAACTTAATTCCAGCTCCTCATCTATCCTTATGCCCCCCTACATAGGTGAAGTTACGCCATTCAGATATGTGGAAATAGAAAATTATTCTGAACAAATTAAAAAGGAACAAATTATTCGTGAAACTGTAAGTTATCCTTTTGATGAGCTGGATTCAGAATTTTCAAGTTCAGATGAGGTATTAAATCAGGTATGGGAACTTAGTAAATATTCCATTAAGGCAACGTCTTTTGCTGGTATGTATATTGACGGCGACAGGGAGAGAGTTCCCTATGAAGCTGATACATTAATAAACCAACTTGGACAATACAGCATTTCTAATGAACTGGCGCTACCCCGATTCTCTCACGAGTATCTTGTAAAGAAGGCAACGTGGCCAACAGAATGGATTATGCAATCTATATTAATTGCGTGGAATGATTACCTTTATACAGGCAATAAACAATCGCTTGAAACATTTTATGAGGATCTGAAAAAAAAGTCGCTACTTTCTTTGGCGGATCAAAGCGACAATTTATTAAACACCAAAAAAGAAAATATGAATAATGCGCTCATGGTGTCCGTCAATGCGCAATGGCCACTTGGTGATTTGGTTGATTGGCCACACCCTCATGAAACTAATAAAAAGGGAGAAACAGATGGCTTTGTTTTTTCGGAAAAAAACGCTGTTATAAATGCATATCATTATAAAGCCATTTCTCTTTTAAAAGAGATCGCAAAAATTTTAGATCATAATGATGATTATAATTTTTATTCCCAAAGACAAAAGTTGGTAAAGCAAGAATATAGAAAACTATTTTTTAATCCATCAACGGGCCTCTATGTCGATGGCATTGGCACCCGACATTCTTCATTACATACCAATATGTTCGCTTTAGCCTTTGGATTAGTCACAGAGACAGAAAAAGATAAAGTAGTTGATTTTATTCGCTCCCGAGGAATGGCTTGCAGTGTTTACGGCGCTCAGTTTCTGCTTGAAGGCATATATGACACAAATGATTCCGAATACGGAAAAAAGCTTTTAACCGCAACAGATAAACGTAGCTGGTATAATATGATCAAAGTGGGATCCACCATTACTATGGAAGCATGGGATAATCAATTCAAAGATAATCTGGATTGGAATCACGCATGGGGCGCAGCACCTGCCAATATTATTGCAAGAAAAATCATGGGTATCGAGCCTTTAGAACCAGGCTTTAGTAAAATTAAAATTAAACCTCAACCGGCCGATTTGAAATATGCACGGATGAAACACCCATCTATTCGCGGAGATATTCATGTATCCTTCGAAAAAAAATCATCTAATAGGTTTTTATTGTCCATCAATATTCCAAGTAATTCTTCTGCAAAAGTATATCTACCAAAACTCTCAGACAACAGTCAAACCTATCAAAATGGTAGCCTGATAAGAGGGCTTATAGAAGAAAACTTCATTATTTTTGACCATATAGGATCCGGGTCTCACACTTTTGAAGTAGTACGCTGAGATCTTCGAAGTTAATATTTTTTATTAAGCCGTTTATATTCAGTACCCTGACAATTATTATCCATAACAATGGATAAGAAAATGGAAGTTAATCCATATTCAAAATAATTTAATATCTTAACGAGCACCGATAAAGTATCAAAAATAATAAAACAGTTGCAACAAAAGGACTGCTCCATGTCCCCAGACTAATGAATGACGATGCGTAAATTGCACCAATCAAAACGATGTAGAACGTTTGGGATAGAGCGGAATATTTAAGCAGCATCGAACGATAAGTAGCTGCTGATGCATAGCCCAATCCACTTAAGAAAATCAAAGAACCAGGCAAACTAAAATCTATAATCAATCCTCGAAAAGCTGTATAAACATTAGTTCGCACCACACCCTCTACTTCAAAATATTCCAGGTAATATCCAGCCGGCATTTGATATGTAGTTGGTAAATATTTCGCTAGCCCCCAAAAAGTAAGCACCCCTAAAGTATCGGTTTGCTGAATATAATTTGTGTTAACTTGCTGCTCGAAAACATGCCACCTTAACCAATCAGAAAAAGCATAAACACCTCCAATTGAATATGATCTTAAATAATCTTGCAAAGACTCGATTATCTGCGAATTTGGAATCTGAAATTTTCCTATAATCTTTATTATCATTGCGATGATTACGATTGGAATTAGTACGCAAATCCCTATCGAAAAAAAGAGTGCAGTGCGTTTTGTCATAATCGATGTCTTGCCTTCTTTAATCCAACCAACAAATAATCCCCCACAATAGAAGGCAATACTTTGCGGAAGCGTTCCTTTATCACCAAGGAGAAACATTGTGGTGATTGAGGGAATAAATGCAGCAATAGTAAAAAGGGCAGGAGTAAAGTATCGTCGATCATTAGCAACAATAAGACCGCAGATTGAAGCGCAGACAAAATTTAAACTAGTCGCAATTTGAATATATAACGTCGAAACTACTTTTCCATTATAGCGAAGGCCAATGAAGTCACCGCCAAATTTGTCAGGCTCCTTTAATGCTGTAGTAATTGATAAGCCCTGAGCCTGGATATGAAAAATGATTCCCGTAATTACCACAATCAATAGAACAATAAATACCATGCTCAAGAAACGTGGTTTGTTATCTATGCTATTGTGGACTGGCATTGCTACTCTTTTAAAAAGTAACGCGGGACCGCTAAAAGCAAGCACTGCGGCGAGGATATAGATAGCAGCAAAATCTATATTTAACTGATGCCCGGAAAGGATTTCAGCAAATACTAGAATAGCGAACCAGTAGATAGAAAATAAAAAAGCTGGGTGTGAAGCTGCTTGAAGACGAATAAATAAAAAGTATATCCACCAAGCAATTATGCCTAAAACTATAAGTGAGATCATATAGATTCTTTAAAACACAAAGGATTTTCGAACATTAGCGAATAAAATAACAACTCAAATAAAACAAAACAGCTAACGACCATAGTTTTGACGGATTTTCAGTGTACATGTAGCTGATGTCTATTAGAGGCTTTAATTTTTCATATATTAGCTATTTCTTATTTTGAAAAGCGGGATTGTTTTTACATTTACTTTCAATTATAGAGTTAGCAACTAGTTGATACCTTCTCAAGGCTTCATGATAAATTTTAAGTGTTGACCATTTTCAGCATCCTTATTAAACACTCAATTGGATTCACTCAACTCATTAAAATGTGCAGCCCTTTTAGACAGTTCATAATGGTTGTCTCATACGCTGCTCTTGTCAAAGATGCCTTGAGTTTATATTTTACCTACTTTACTAAATTTATTTGTCATTTTTATAGGAAGTTAATTAATGAGTCAAAACCCTGAAAACGAAAACTTGCTTCAACGTCGCCGTTTATTAGTAGGAATGTCAAGTGCGGCTGCTTTGCCTCTTGTATTATCTTCTTGCACTGACAGTAGGCCTCACACCGACACGGAAACATTCCAAAATAAGTCATTTAGTGGAGCGGTTTCATTCTTTACCAATGGTAGTCGGATCGGGATAACCAGCGAATCGACTCCTCTCATTCCAACCGGCTTAGTCCATGTGGAAAATAAACAAGTCTCTACAGCACTACGCGTTTCCTCCCTTTGGGAAGGAAGTGCCGCAACGCCCTATCAAAATAATGATGATGTTTTGCTAGAAACATTCAATAAAGTCCAGTCAGATAGCGCTAATTATAGCTGGTCGTTATCAGCACCAAACGCTTACAACAATATTCCGCTTGGTGTCACTGATAATGGCGAACGAGTCGGGGTATATGGCTGGGCTACTTCAATTAACATCCCCAATGAATTTGTACATTCTGGCACTCTGGCTTCACAAGTTGGCGTAAAAGGGCGCGCCGGCTTTCAGGGGACAGGCACACCCGCGACAGCTATTATAAAAAAGGCAGTTGGTGTAAAGGGAGAAATTTACGGTGAAGCCCCGGGATCCACTATCGAAAGTGCAGTAGCCGGGCACTTCTCCAGTGTTCCTTTCAGTTCTACTGTTCTGAATAATATTGCGGTTTATGCGACCGCAAGTGGAGGAGAAGAAACAAATTATTCGTTTTTTGGCGATCAGGGAAAACTATTCAACAGAAAGCAAGTTGTTGTAGGAAGGTCAATAACAGCAACCCAATCTGAGGCATTGGTTTCAGCTCGTGGAGTTAACAGTTTGGAGTTTGGCCACCCGCACCCAACCGGTTATAGTTCCAATATTGGCGCAACATCACCGAATGGATTACCTTTTCTTGCCTTATGCGCCGAAGCTGACCCTGTAGCGAATACATTTCGAACACGAGGCAAAAAAGGATTGCTTGTTTATACGGACCTCAGAGGTCGGCTGATTTTTGGCAGACTTCCAGATCCTGAAGCAGCTGGCCAAACCCCTGTTGAAATGGGTTCTTTTTCTGACGACGGGCATTTTACTTTTGCTGAGACTGTCTACCTTCGTTCACGAACCCCTCAAACTTCAAACTCGCCTGGAATTAAAGGTGAATTTGCATGGGATGAAAATTATTTATACACATGCGTTGCGACAAATACATGGAAGCGAACAGCGCTATCTACCTGGTAAACAAGTACACATATAATTAATGACAAGAATTAACTTTTAAAACGATTGGCTTTCAAGCATTCTTGCTTCCACGCCAAATTTTTTGAGTAGAATCTTCTCGCAATACAAAAACAGTTGATTTTAAACTAAATAAAACCGCACAACGTTGTGCGGTTTAAGGTTGCAATTTCATTATAATATTATCATCAAAGCAGGCTTGTAATTAATAAGCAGAGTTTTTCTTTTAACCCAACTCTCTCCGAAAATTATCGATATTTTTTAGAAACATATGATTGAAACGATCTCCAATACAATTTTTTAACATCATTCAGATATACTCCACCACTCTCTTAATATTTATAAGACCAATTTAAGATAAGTTCTTTTATTCCAGACAGAATCTGATAGTTTTTCGGTAGATGAATAATCTGCAGGTGCACGCAATAATATTTCTTTTAAAAGATCACATTTATATAAATCACAGGCTCGTTTTAATTCATTAAGAAGCGCTTCTGTTTCCGCCCAACTTAAGCATTGCTCTTCGGCACGCATAATGCGTTCATGCTCTGTATTGCTTACGTTATCTCCTATCAACAATTCTTCAAATAATTTTTCCCCCGGGCGCAATCCAGTGTAATGAATTTCAATATCTCCATATGGATGATCTTTATCTCTTATTTCCAACCCGGATAAATGAATCATTCGTCGCGCCAAATCAACGATTTTTACTGGCTCACCCATATCAAGGACAAATACATCCCCGCCCTTACCCATTGAACCAGCCTGAATCACAAGTTCGGCGGCCTCTGGAATAGTCATAAAGTAACGAATAATATCTCGATGGGTAACAGTGACTGCTACCCCCCGTTTTATTTGCTCACGGAACAAGGGAACAACCGAACCAGAGGAGCCTAAAACATTTCCAAAACGAACCATCGTAAAACGTGTTTTAGTTTGACGCTGAGCCAAACCTTGAAGAACCAATTCCGCGACACGTTTCGTAGTACCCATAATATTTGTAGGTCGCACAGCTTTATCAGTAGAAATTAAAACAAAAGATTCAACATTTGATTTAATTGCCGCCTCCGCACAATACCATGTACCAATCACATTATTGTTTACACCCTCAACAACATTATGCTCAACCAAAGGTACATGTTTATAGGCCGCTGCGTGATAAACCGTTTGTACATCATACGCCTGCATGGTCATCAGGAGCCGCGATTCATTCTGTACCGAGCCCAATAAAGCAACAAGCTCAATCTGGTAGGCTATTTTGTGTAGTTCGGCTTGAAGCTCTTTCTCTATTGCATAAAGACCATATTCACTTTGTTCGAAAAGTATCAAGGTTTTAGGAGAGTGTTTGATGATTTGTCGGCAAAGCTCACTTCCGATTGAGCCTCCCGCGCCCGTAACCATCACAGATTTATTTCTAATACATGCATCCAATAATTCGGGATTTGGCTTTACAGGATCGCGCCCTAACAGATCTTCGATCTCGACATCTTTTATATTTTCGATACGCGCTTTTCCGTTCAATATATCAGCGACAGCAGGTATGGTTTGAACCTCTATTGCATGAGGCTCTAAGACTTTTAACACTTTTGCTTTGTTAGCGTTGTTAGCATTACCAAGAGCAAGCAAAAACTTTTTGGGCGAATACTGTTGAATTAATAGCTGTAACTCTCCAGGACCGTAGACCTTTATTCCTCCAACTGTAGTTCTATACAGCCTTGGATTGTCATCTATAAATGCCTTAACACTATAAACAGAAGCCCCTAACGCACCAAGTAACTGATGCCCCGTATGGCCAGCGCCATAAATAATTACAGGAATTTTCCCCTCTGAATCGATTTGATTCAACATCATAACTACGCTACGTACGAGCATACGCGGCAAACCAATGAGCACCAAAAGCAATAAGGTGTAGATAATTGGAACCGACCTTGGTGTGGCAGAGTAAGTGAAAAAGCTTGAAACAGCCAAAATTAGACCTGATGCACAAACACAGATGGCAACCGTAACAATGGCTTGCGCGGAAAGATAACGCAAAATCGCCCTGTACATTCCCAAACGGATGAATATCACCAAGCTTATGGCACTAGTCATTGTGAGCATTAATAGCTCGTTTTTCCCTATGATTGGAGCTGAAGTCCCCAATCGCAAACATGTGGCTAAATAAAAGGCTGCTAATATTGCAACAAAATCATAGCTCATAGTGAGAAAGCGTTTTACATGCCGGGGAGCTTCAAAAAGACTACGAACCATATCAATTCTCTTAAATCAAAATCGGGTTATTTCAACGCGAGATTCTAACTAATTTTGTCATTTTGCATCGGTAAATTTGCATGTTTCTCACGGAAGCTTACAATTTGTTACCTAATATGCCTATATTAATAACCGTATTGATCACCCAAGTAAGGAGTTTTACTTGAACACCCCCTTTATTCCGGATAACCAAATTAAGGAAAATGACGAAATTGATGTATTGGAATTATTCAAATCTGCCCTCGCCACGTGGAGGTCCTGGATTATTGCCTTAACTATCGTCTCGCTTTGCTTTGGGGCGATTAAGGCTTTACAAGTAATTATCTTTAATGACGAAATTAGTTATAGCAAACCGATAAGGTTGACTTTCCCAAACGCTCATAACTTGACCTTTCCGAGTGGAGCCAAGTTCGCATACAGCGATATCGTATCGCCGGCAGTAGTCAAGATTGCTTATGACCGCAACAACATCGCAGAAGCTGGAATAAGTGTTGCAGAACTACAAGCGGCTTTAACTGCCACCCCACATTCCCCGCAATACCCGCTTATACTAAAACGCTATGGAATGCTAATGAGCGATAAAAAATTATCTGCAGATCAAATAGGTAATTTGCAAAAACAGATGGAGAAAGATGTTGAACAGGCGGTTGCAGGAGAAGCATTGATTACTCTACGCCTGAAAAAGAAACAATTACCGGAAGAAATAGTTAATAGAATTTTAAGCGACATCCCTGCCATTTGGGCCGATGCCGCTATCAAACAAAAAGGCGTGTTAAATATCAATGTACAACTAGCGTCGGCAAATTCCATAAACAGAGATCTTATATTGAATGAAGATCCTCTTGTTGCAGCTGATATAATAAGCGAGAAATTACAAATATTGCGTTTGAACATAAGCAAATTAAGCGAATATGAAGGAGCCCAGTCAATATCTGACCCCCAAACCGGAATGAAGATATTGGATTTGACTTACGCTGTGGATGATATGTCAAATTATTTACTTGGAAGTTTGGTGGCCCCAATACGTGAACTCGGCCTTACCAATGCAACACAGAAAACAATTTTTTACTATCAGGATCGAATTAAAAAACTAACTCTGCAGCTTGATGCACTTAATAAGAAGGCATTATCTGTAAAAACAGTCTATGACTCTTATAATCAAACATTAAACTCAAATAATGTTGCCTCTTCAGGAAACACCACAACAATCTCCGAAATTAACTTGGATTTAGTAGACAAACTTGTAAGTCTTTCAGGTGATTCAGATCGACAAAAATATAGGCAATCATTACATAGCGAATGGTTAAAACTCGAAGGACAAGCCGCTGATCTTGAATTAGCAATTCAGGATGCACAACAAATACTCTTGGCAGTAAAAAAGTCTATTGGTATACAACACACTGATGAATATAAAACTTATCTTGAAGCTACACAAAAGCAGGTTCCTGTTCTATTAGATAAGCTGATTGACTTCTACCGAATTTCCGGGCGTTTGTATTCTCAATTAAGTATTGAATCTGTGGGCGTGAAAGACCAACTTTATATCCCAATTACTGATTCTGTAATATTAAACCGCGTACTTATTGATATTAAATCAACCGTTTTAGTATGGATTGCATTAATGTTTTTGACTACAGTCCTAGTTGTACCCGCAATGATGATCCGTAATGCAATTAAAGGCAGAAAATAATTTATTTATCATAAGATGACCTTTTACGAGCCCTGTTGATTCAAATTTATATAGTTTTAGATGGAAAATCTGATTTATTCGTCCACACTAAACAGAGTTTTCCATCAATAACCTCTCTTCCGAATGAATGACAAACACCTTAACTCAAGCCTATTGTTAGCGATTTTAATTACCTTGATCGCGGTAATAGCGCAGAAGTTTTTCCCCGATAAACGTCTTACCGTTTGGCCCAATACCAATTACGTAAACTACTTCTACGCAACTACAAAGCCGGATGGTAATCCTGCTGCGTATTGGCTGGAGCCAGATAAAGGGTTATGGCGTTGTGAGTATCCTGAAGATGATAAAAGTGAATATTTTGCTTGTAGCTTTAATGTATTGTTTGCAGAAAAATTAAACCGCGGCCTGGACCTATCAGATTATAACTCTCTAATAATAAAGGTAAAATTTACAGGCACTGCCAGTAAACTGCGTTTGTATTACCGCCAATTCAACCCTGCATATTCGACGCTGGAAGACACCAATAGCACGAAATTTCATTCGATGATCCTGCATACAAAAGATCTTCAATCCGAAGTATCCATTAATCTTAATGAATTTGTTGTGCCGGATTGGTGGCTTGGGCAGTACGACATTCCACGCCATCTTTCGCGACCGGAACTGGATAACGTTGCCTCTATCGGTATGGATTTCGTTGAAGGTTTGCAACCTGGTAATCAGGATGTCCAGGTTGAAAAAATAGAGTTCGTGGGTGGCTGGATCTCGGCAGAGAATTGGTATTTGCTCATTCTTGGATGTTGGATGCTAGGTGTCTTTACGTATTCCATCACCCGTCTGATCCAGTTACAACGCCAAGCCAGGCACGATGTCCAGGTTATTAGCCAACTCAACCAAACCAACGCTGAATTGCTGCAGGAGAAAGATCAGTTCCGTCGCTTATCCACGGTAGATCCTCTCACCCAGGCTTACAATCGCTTCGGGATTGACCAGATAGTCTCTACTTTACTGATTTGCAATGTAGAGCGCGAACAACATCGAAATGCACCCGACTTTGCATTAATTGTGATGGATATCGATTACTTTAAACGTATCAATGACCGACGTGGCCACGACACCGGTGATAGAGTCCTTCAACAAATATCCTCAATTATCAACAAGGCAATACGCCCACAGGATTTTTTAGGGCGCTGGGGCGGTGAAGAATTTGTGGTGATCTTACCAAGTACGCGCAAGGAATTTGCAATTGCATTAGCGGAGAAAATTCGTTTGATGATTTACGATACAGAATTTGAACCGGACAATCCGTTAGCAGTAACGGCGAGCTTCGGAGTGAGCGATAAATTATCGGAAGAGGACTTTGCGACCACCTTCAAGCGCGCTGATAACGCTCTTTATCAAGCTAAAAACCAGGGCAGAAATTGTTGCGTAATGGCAATTGATGAATTAATTGTTTAGCACGGATTAGTAATAAAAAAACCCGCAACAGCAGGTTTTTTTATTACTTTAGAAATTACAATTTATCAAACGCATCCGTTAGCAAACAATCGAAACGGCGCGCATCATATTCGACTACACGAGTGACATCATGCAGTTGGATAATATTTTTTGCGGCCGCATCTTTTGCCAGTTCTTCAGTCGTAGAACCGGAAATCTTACCGGTGTTTTTTGCCTTCAAAAATGCATGCCATACCGGGCCTAGTGATAGCAACATTTGGTAAGTACTTTCTACACGGCCAGCGGCATCCTGAGGATCATGGCTAATAAACAAGTACTGCGCGAGCATTTGCCGCACAGGATTTTCTTCCATAATCAAATCGCCCAATTCGCGAATCAAATTGTCATTCGGCTTATTGACGATTCGCCCACTTGGCATGGTGAGGAAACGAATTACGCTGGCAATCCATTTTTGCGGAAAGTTGTTAGCGAAATCACGTAGCGCTTCCTGCGCAATGAAAAGCGAACGTGTTAATGCATACTCTGCATGCGCATCTTCTGCCCGTGTGCGTGCATGAGCGGAGTGGAATTTCAATATCGAGCACGCAATAAACAGCTGACTATGCACATCACCCAGACGGGCAGATAAAAGTTCGCGACGCTTCAGGTTTCCACCCAGAATCCCGAGTGCGATATCCGACATTGATGCCAGTGAAGCGCTAAGTAAATTGATGCGTTGATACCAGCGTTTGCTGAAATCGTCCGCATTGGCGGGAACATTACTACCACGCCCACCGAGGAAACCCAGAATTTTGGTGCGCAGCATGTTATTGCAAATATGGCCAAGGTGGCTGATGAAAAGCTTGTCGAATTTTTTCAAACCTTCATCGCCATCCTCCAATTGCATTGCTTGCATTTCTTCGAACAGGAAAGGATGACAACGCATTGCGCCCTGCCCGAAAATCATCAGCGAGCGAGTCAAAATGTTCGCACCTTCTACCGTGATGGCAACAGGAACAGAGTGATATGAGGCCACCAGGAAGTTGCGCGGGCCTTTTTGGATAGCGCGGCCACCAACCACATCCATAGAATGTTCGACGGATTTACGCATCATTTCTGTTGCGTGGTACTTGGCCATAGCGGTCATCACCGATGGCGCACCGGTTTCCAACCCCTTGGTCACAAACTGGCGCATGGCTTCCAGCGCATAGCCACTGGCTGCAATTTCCGCCGTTGCCTCCTGCACACCCTCAAACTTTCCTACTTCCATATTGAACTGGCGGCGAATGCGGGCGTATGCACCGACAAGACGATAATTCATTTCTCCACTGGCAGTGGAAAGTGAAGGCAAGGAAACACCGCGACCTGCACCCAGGCATTCAATCAGCATGCGCCAGCCTTTACCGGCCATAGCGGCGCCGCCAATAATCCAATCAATCGGGATGAAAACATCTGTTCCAAATATTGGCCCATTCATAAAAGGCGAGCCAGGATTGTGGCGCTGTCCAATTTCTACACCAGGGTGCTTGGCTGGAATAAGTGCACAAGTAATACCGTAGTCTTTTTTAGCGGCATCACCCAGCAAGCCGTCAGGATCGTGCAACTTAAACGCGAGGCCCACAACGGTTGCCACGGGGGCAAGGGTAATCCAGCGTTTACTAAACGTCAGTTTGAGGCCGATGACCTCCTGACCTTCATGCATGCCTTTACAAACAATACCGGTATCGGGAATTGAGCCTGCATCCGAACCAGCCTCTGGACCTGTCAAGCCGAAACAGGGTATTTCGGTGCCATTAGCCAATCCGGGTAACCAGCGCTGGCGTTGCTCTTCAGTACCATATTTAACCAATAGCTCACCCGGGCCGAGCGAGTTTGGCACCATCGCTGTTACTGCTGCGGTGCCAGAACGGCTAGCGATCTTACTCATGATGCGGCTTTGGGCATGGGGGCTAAAATCCAGGCCGCCGTATTCCTTGGGAATGATAAGGCCAAAGAACTTCTTGTCTTTCAGGTATTGCCAGGCTTCCGGTGGCAAGTCTTTCAAGTCATTCTGGATTTTCCATTCATCCAGTAGCGAACAAAGCTCACTAACTTCGTTATCCAAAAACGATTGTTCTTCAGCAGTAAGCTGGGGCAGGCTGATTTGAGCAAACTCATTCCAATCTGGTTTACCGCTAAATAATTGTTTTTCCCACCAGGTCGTACCGGCCTCCAATGCATCACGCTCGGTCGCGCTGATGGGAGGCATGGATTTTTTCAGGGCAGCAAATACCGGTTTGGTCAGCACAGCACGACGTATGGAAGGGATATTCAGCACAACCAACACCAGGGCCAGCGGCACCAGCAACCACGGGGAATATAGGCCAGGGATAAACACACCCAGCACTAACCATGCGCCCAGAACTATTGCGGAGGCAGCACCCAATGCTACTTGCCGGTATACCAGCACGGCCACAAGGACCCACAGCGCCAGTAAAGAAAAAAGTAACGTCATTTTATTTGATCCCTGAAAAAGTGTTTGTTGTTGTGAGTTTTCCGGTGTGAACTCTACCCATAACCTTAGACCAATACCGTTAAGTTGGTGATATTTCCTGCATCTAAATACCCCTTTTAAATGGGCCACACGTCGGAATTTCAGGTTTGACCAGTGGCTTGGTTATTAAGATCCAGACAAGCAGCCAATAATACTGATTCGAACTGCGCAGTAGCTAAAGGCTGGTCGTCTATCAATTCAATACGACTGTCGAGCAAATCCCGATCATCGGTTAACGGCAGTGGATTTACGCTCAATACACCAGCCTCGGCATTAAACATATAAACGCCCTGGTCCGTATTCATTACCGCCTTGGCCCGCACCATTTGCAACCCGGCCATCCAGCCAAACAATTGGTTGAAGTCGAAACGTAATGAAGGTTGGAACATCCAGCCGCAGGAATAAAATCCCTGCCCGGCGTTTTCGCGTCGAACAAAGGGTTCGCCTTCCGGCAAGCGAATTGCCGCGTTGTACAACTCACGTTGCGGATTGAGGCGA
This sequence comes from Cellvibrio sp., assembly GCA_035490715.1. Classification (GTDB taxonomy): domain Bacteria; phylum Pseudomonadota; class Gammaproteobacteria; order Pseudomonadales; family Cellvibrionaceae; genus Cellvibrio. Next base: position 74,435 of record DATJLF010000033.1, on the reverse strand, counting down.
TTATTCGATTGACCGACGTGATATTGAGGAAAATCCAACTTGTGTTGGCGACGAGGCAGGTCCAGCCACGATAATTGCAACTGACCTCCGGTAACCGCAAACACTCCTTGTTTGGATGGATCAAAACGGGCGGCGTATTCTTCGAAACGTTCACGATCTTCAGACGCGGCCAGATCATTTTTATTAGCCACCAAAACATCGGCTACTGCGAGTTGGTCATTAAAGCTCGCGTTACCCAAGTAACGATCATCCGCTAATTTACGAGCATCTACCAATGTGATGGTGGCTCGTAAATCCAGCACCGAATCGTAGTATTCACCCGTCAACGTATTGATAATTTCTTCCGGGTGCCCTAGGCCTGTGGGCTCTACGATAATGCGATCCGGTTTGGTTTTAGCAATCAGCATATTGAGCGCTATTTTCATCGGCAACCCTGCGACACAACAAATACAGCCGCCCGGAACTTCGCGTACGTGCGCATTCAAATCACCCAACATCGCGCCATCGATACCGATTTCACCAAATTCATTCACCAACACGGACCAGACTTCATCGGCCGGCTTTATTGATAACAGATGCCGGATGGCTGTGGTTTTCCCCACCCCCAGAAAGCCGGTAATGATATTGGTTGGGATTAATGTCTGGTTTGCGTGGTTATCACTCATGGAATCGGCATTCTTGAAATAAATAACCCGCATTCTACACGCACGCATTCGACAATCACTAAATCTTTACTAGCGGGTTACGCATAAAAAAAGGGCGAGTATTACTCGCCCTTTTCGTAAATTTTTTTGCGGATATTTTTATTATTGTACGGCCGACTTTGTTGCCGGCATAACAGCCTGTTCACTTGAGTGGATGGTCACTTGTGAACCCGGCTCACTCACCACAAACGTAAATAATGGTGGTGAACTTTTATCCAGGCTTTTGCGCAGACTTAAAGGTTTATGCGAGCGTTTTCCCGTCGCTAATCCGCTTGCTGCATCACGCGGGCTCACAACCGAATGCGCCAAACTTACGCTGGAAACAGTTGGCTTACCTTTCTCATCGCACACCTGCACCTGATAAGTATCAGCCGCCAGATCATTCATTGCACACACTCCACTCGGGCAATTGATGACGCGCGCAACACCTTTGCTATCGCTCACTTTTATAAACATATCCGCCGCAAAAACATTCGCCGAAGTAATCAAACCCAACACCAAACTACTCATTAACATACGCAATGAACTGTTCATCATTTTTCTCCTGGATAAGTACTAGCGCTGCTGCATTAATACCGCATTACAGAGGTGCGCTTGTTTAACGCAGGGATGTGTTTGTTTAACACCGAAAATCCCCTCGCGCTACATCCAGACTATGCGTGTAGAAATTAACGCCATCTGAATAGTTGTTAACTTTCATTGTGATATTTTCACATTGCTGCAAACCACTTTACTCTTCCAGCCACAGGGGAAATGGATCAGGCAAACTGTTCCAATATTGTTGGCCGCGCAGCAATTCCGCGTCGTCAAGCAAACAATTATCCAGTTGTTCAATCATCCAGCGTTTATCCAAATGTTGCCCGATAAAAACCAATTCCTGACGCATATCCCCAAACGGTTCTTGCCAGTTTTTTAAAATATATTCTCGCTGCTCCTCATCATCTGGCCAATGCTCTTGCGGAATCGCTTTCCAGAACATTCCCGCCGCACCGTGTTGTGCAACTCCACCGGCTTGGCTCCATTGCCCTGCGAATTGCGGGCGCGACGCCAACCAGAAAAATCCTTTGGAGCGCAACAAGCGACGTTGCGCTGAATTTTCCTTTTCAATATTTCCTGTAGCCGGTTGAGCGAATGTTTCGGAGAAAAAATGATAAATTTTCTGCGGATGAAAAGGTCTGCGCGCACGGTATACAAAACTTTCTATTCCGTATTCGAGTGTTTCCGGCAAGTGAGTGCCGCGCATTTCCTGCAACCAGCCAGCGGATTGCTGCGCTTTCTCAAAACTGAACTTATGAGTATCAATAATATTGGATAAAGGTATTTTTCCTTTCGCCATCGGAATAATTTCGGCGGCAGGATTTAACCGTTGCAGAACACAGATTAGCTCTTGCAGTTGATCTGCACTGATTAAATCCGTTTTGCTGATTAACAGCACATTACAAAATTCTATTTGATCAATCAGCAAATCTGCCAGATTGCGCTCATCGTCTTCACCCAGGCTTTCACCCAGTTCCTGCAAGGAAAATGCAGTGTGGTAATCCGCGAGAAAGTTAACACCATCGACAACCGTCACCAAGGTATCCAACCGTGCAACCTGCGCCAGACTTTCTCCGTTTTCATCTTCGAAGGTAAACGTTTCGGCAATCGGTAAGGGTTCGGAAACTCCTGTGGATTCGATGACCAAATAATCAAACCGACCCTCCTGGGCAAGACGCCGGATTTCCACCAATAAATCCTCACGTAAAGTGCAGCAAATGCAGCCGTTGCTCATTTCAACCAGTTTCTCTTCCGTACGATTGAAATTCACCTTTTGGTTAACCAAAGCAGCATCGATATTAACTTCGCTCATGTCATTCACAATCACAGCTACACGCAAATCGTCGCGATTGTTAAGGATATGGTTCAGCAAGGTGGTCTTACCTGCACCGAGAAAGCCCGAGAGCACTGTGACGGGAAGTGATTTCATAAAACCTCTCAATGGAATGTTATACTATAACATATACAAGAGCATCGAATGAGACAACCATCAACCAGCACAAATGTCACTTTAAGTAATAAATTGTAATCGTTTGCAGATAATTTACAGATAACAGCCTGTCGCCACATTCAACAAATTTTATCCATTGAAGATTTATCGATATTTTAATTTCCTTTAAAATCATAAAGATAAAATATTTTTAATTTCAAACCCCATCATTTGTCGTCAAAATTTTCATAGGTGAATGATGTTACCGTCACTTTTCTCCTTCGCAAAAAGTTTGAAAATGTAAACGATTACACATAGGATTCCCCGATCTCAATTGGGGCGCCATCACATACCTATTCCAAATCGCCCCCGTTGGGAACCCGTCAGCACGTCTGTAGCGGGTTTAGATCTTCTGATAACAATCACAATCTCGAGGACGCACACATGGGAATTATCCTGACCAGAAAAACCGCTGTGTTTAGCAAGACCCTACTCTCCACCCTGGTTGCCGCCTGCATTGCTTCCGGTGCCCACGCCCAATCCGATTCTGTAGAAGAAGTTGTTGTTACCGGTATTAAAGGCTCCCTGACCAAATCGGTTGATGTGAAACGTGAAGCCGCCTCTGTTGTGGACGCGATCAGTGCCGAAGACATCGGCAAGTTGCCGGACATTACGATTGCTGACTCTCTTCAACGTGTGAGCGGCATCCAGATCCGCCGTAGCGCCGGTGAGGGAGCTACAGTCAATGTGCGTGGTTTACCTCAAGTGAGTACGCTGCTGAACGGCGAACAATTTATCAGTGCCGGTTCGATCACCACCATCCAACCCAATTTTGCGGATATCCCCGCCGAATTGCTTTCAGGCGTTGAGGTATACAAATCTGCGCAGGCTAAAACATTATCGGGTGGGGTTGCCGGTACTATCGACCTGAAAACCCGTCGCCCGCTGGATTTGGATGAAGGTTGGACTTACGCCGGTTCAATCGAGGGAACCGACGGCTCCTACACCGATGACACCGGTAGCAAACTGTCGGCCTTTGCCGGGTTTAACAATGAGGATTTTGGCGCGGTCTTTACCGTATCCAAATCCGACGCGACCCTGGCTGACTATCGCTACGGTATGTTTAACGATTGGTGGTGGCGTGGCTATCACGAAGATAATGAGGAATTGGCCCCTGGTGATAACTCACAATGGCCAGGCTGGAAACCAGCAAAAGACATTACTGGCGATGGTGACACTAACGATGCCTTGTTCGGGACTATCGACTACGGCGTGACCAACCGCACCACCGAGCGCGAGCGCACCGGTTTCTCTGCCAGCTTCCAGTTCCAGGCCAACGATAACCTTGAGTTGCTGGCCGATGTTTTCTACACCACCATGGATCAGTACGAGCGCACCAACGGTTTGGTCGCGGATAACGCCTGGTCGCAATATGACTGGATTACGCCGGTTGAACTCACCAACCGCGGCCCGAGTAGCGAAGGCCATACCAATGAAGATCTGTACACCACATCCGTATTTGACCTGAATGCAGTGCGGGTAACTGCCAAAGCCGAGAGCAAAGTAGACAAACGCGACTCCGCCAACATCAACCTGCAAGCGAACATGCAGTTCACCGATAACTTCAAAGGCAGCCTGCGATACCTGCATGGTGAGGCCGATGCATCCCACACCGGTAACTATGCCGATGCGTTTATTACCAGCGGTCAGCAACATGATCTGGTTGCTACCGTGAATGGCCAAAAGGTTCCGGTGAACCCGCAAGGTGAATACAACCCGGCGAATCCGGGTGGCCGCATTACCGTGCGTGCCGATATGTCTGGCGAACACCCCAGCTTCCTGTATCCCGCCGATTTTGGTGATCGCATTGAGGAATACGCGCTGGTCTCTACTTTCTCCGAGCACAATCACGACGATGAAGCTTCATTGGATGTACTCCGGTTTGATGGCAGCTTCGAATTTGAAAATGGCGGTTTTGACTTCGGTTATCGCTATGGGCAACGCGAAGTATCCACCCGCGACTACGACCTGGCCTCACCTTTCACGCGCAACAATGCCCAGGGCCAACCGGAGACGGCTTACGCCAAATGGAAAGATACCGGCATCAATATTAGCAACGGTGGCGACACCATTGGCCGGTTTATTGGCTTCAGCGAATTGCAAAACATGGGTTACATCCATCAAGTCAGCGATTTCGGCCCAGCCGCCAAGGGCCAGAGCTATTACTTTATTAACCCAAAGGTGATGGATAACGCCATGGGCTTCCAGAACTCGCTCTACCCTGGCAACGTGGAAGTCACCAACTGGTCGCGCTCTTATGAAATGGAAGAGGACTCACACACCCTTTACTTCCAGGCGAGTGTAGAAGGCGAACTGGGCCTGCCTTACCAAGCCAACTTCGGTGTGCAGGCCATACACAACCTGTTTGATATCACCAACTACGGCGCTGCACCAACTTCCACCGTGGAGGTGGATGGCACTACGTTTACCGGTATTTCCGGTACGCCGGGGCCGTTAGTTAACACCACGGTTACCCGTCGTCATACCACTGATTTCCTACCCCGTTTCAACGTATCGGTTGATGTTGCAGAAGACCAGAAAGTGCGTTTCGCTTATACCAAAACCATGACCCAATTGGACGCGAACGATCTAGGCCTGGGCTTGAGCTATACCACCAACTTCAACTCGGCACTCAATGTATTCCAGGTCGTGAAAGCTGATTCACAGGGCAACCCCAACATGAAACCCTGGCGTGCAGACAATCTGGATTTGAGTTGGGAGTGGTACTTCAATGATTTGAGCATGGTGAGTGCAGGTCTCTACTATCTGGATATCGAAACCTTTATCGGTGGCACCAACACCAAACTCTACGGCGTACCGGACCTGGATGGTGTTGTGCGCAACAATGGTATCGACCTGACCTCAAGGACCAATGTGGATGGCGGTTCAATCCAGGGCTTTGAAGTGTCCTATCAACAAGCCTATGACTTCTTGCCGGGTTTGTTGAGCGGTTTGGGTTCCACCATCAACTACACCTATTCCGAAAGTACCGGTGGCGAAAAAGACTTCTACGGGAAAACCATGCCGATGCAGGATAACTCGGAAGAACAGGTCAACCTGGTGCTATGGTATCAACTGGATGCATGGCAAGCCCGTATTGCCTACAACTACCGCAGTGAACGTTATATGGGTCGAAACTGGAATGACGGGCATCCAACTGCCTGGTGGTCATCACCTACTGACTATGTGGATGCGTCGGTAAGTTACGACATTAACGATAATTTCACCGTGTACCTGCAAGGCCAGAACATCACCGAAGAATTTGAAAGCACCTACATGCAATGGGAAGACGTCATGGTTAACCAGAACGTGTATGAAGCTCGTTACACCCTGGGTGTACGCGCCAAATTCTAAATGGAATACAGAAAGGGAATTCTGTATATGCCGCAGTTCAACTGGTTACTCAGGAACTCTCCAATGACCCAACCTTTGCCCCGCTATTGCGGGGCTTTTTTATGGGGATTTTTTTTGCAGCGACTTTTTGTAGTTGTTTTGCAAAGAACTTTTTGCGAAGAACTTTGCAGGAGATTTTTTGCTGAAAATGGCACGCAGGGTTTTTATCAAGGTGTTGCCAATGCTTCAAGGTAACGACGATGATCCGGAAAATTTAATGTGCAACGACGCAAAAAATTATCAAGTGCTGCCAAATCATGGCGAGCATCTTCCTGCGTTGGTTTTCGCACTTGTTGTGCGTTAGGCAAAATTCCCATCCCCGTCAAAATGCAATACCACGAAGGTGCTGCGTAATACCCCGCAATTTTCAATCGTTGAACTTCTGCTACCAAATCTTTTCCCGCCATCCAGGCCGCATATAACTCATGCATGGTGGGCGATATGTCCTGTTGATCGGCAGTGTTCGCACGCCAGTATTCTGTGTCGGTACGCGAACTGGTTTTGTAGTGAGTAACGATGTAATCCCGAATACCATCAAAATGATCATTAATACGTTGGTTAAATTCATTGCGATATCGATCCGTGAATTCGCCTTTGTTAAACAACTCCACAAAAATAGCAGCCGTCTGCTGCACAAAAAATAATGCGGTAGCTTCTAATGGCTCGATAAAACCCTGGGCCAATCCCACCGCCAGGCAATTTTTTACCCAATGTGCCTGTGCACGGCCGATTTTCATTTTCAAATGGCGCACAGGAATATCTGCATCCAATAATCCCAACCGTTCGCGCAACTCATATTCAGCCTCATCCGCTAAACAAAATGCAGAACTATACACATAGCCATTACCAAAACGGTTAGTCAGCGGAATACGCCAACTCCAGCCATGTTTTAATGCAGTTGAAATGGTTTCTGACGGGATTTTTTCGCCAATGTCCGATGGCATTGCCACCGCTGCATCATTCAGCAAATTGTTGCTGAAACTCACAAACGGTGTTTTCAAGGTATTTTGTAACAATAACCCGGCAAAACCGGAACAATCGACAAAAAAATCCGCCGTGCAAACCTCAGCGGAATCCGTTACCAATGCAGCTATATTTCCAGCATCATCTTGTTGTACTTGCGCAATGTGGCACACGCGATGTACCACTCCTCGCGCAATGGCTTTTTTACGCAAGAACTGGCCAAGCAATACTGCATCAAAATGGTAACCATAAGCCATTTCAAATGGAAAATGTTCCGGTGCTACCGGCGCAAGGCATCCGCGCGCTACCCGCGCCGCAATAAAAAAACGATCCGGATGCGCATACAGGTCGGCACCGCGCAAACGAGCTTGCGCATTATGCATAAATATCGGCAGGGTCTGGCGATCCAATGCTGCTGAAAACGGATGGAAATAGGACTCATAACCACTGCGGGTAGACCACTTATCAAATGTAATACCGCATTTATAGGTTGCGTTACATTCAGGCATCCATTCTGCTTCAGGAATATCCAACACATCAAAAAATGTTTTCAATGCCGGTGTAGAACCTTCGCCCACGCCGATAATGCCAACATCGGGGGATTCCACCAGTTCTATCTGGACACCCTTTGCAATCCAATCGCGCGCCATGATCAACGCGCTCATCCATCCGGCAGTACCACCACCTACAATCATTATTTTTTTCATAAGCATTCTGTAGCATTTAGTGTGGCTGTAGCCACTGTGTTTATAAAATGCCCGCTGTTTTTTTATGTTGAAATTATTATCGTTATCTTCCCACAAGCATTGCGCGACAACAATTGAGCCGGTCTTGAAACGAGATGCAGCTCTCCATCGATTATGACAAGGTTTGATTGGAAAAAAAGAACCAATAGCCGTAATAACATGCTTCAGATAAAAAGAAGTCTCTAACAAAAGAACTTTCGTATACTATGCAACAACAAGCTGCAAAGACAGCAAAACTCTAGAGCGACCATCAACAGAATAGCCCACAGGTAAATTCCATGTCGCACGCTACGAACCCTGATTCAACAATAAATGCCAAGACCAATATAAGAACTCTCGTCATTGTCGGCGGTGGCACAGCAGGATGGATGGCAGCGGCCAGCCTTTCACACTTTCTCGCGCAAAAAAATATTCGCATCACACTGATTGAATCCACCAGTATTGGCACTGTCGGTGTCGGTGAAGCAACGATTCCGAGCATCGTTCGATTCAATGAATCCATCGGTTTGCCGGAGCTGCAATTTATCCGGGACACCCGTGCAAGTTTTAAATTGGGTATTCAATTTGAAGATTGGTATAAACCAGAGACAACATTCTTCCATCCATTTTCGGACTTCGGTGTTGACTTTAGCGGAGTCGAATTCCAGCATTATTTTTATCGCTTTAAAAAAAATAATCCCACCGCCGACTTACATGATTATTCGGTTGCTTGCCAATTGGCTAAACACAATCATTTCGCCCAACCACGGGAAAAGCCCGACAACGCGCTGGCCGATTTTTCTTACGCCTATCATTTTGACGCCGCACTTTATGCCAAGGTGTTACGCCAGCTGGCGATTTCACGCGGCGTTATTCATCTCGACCATAAAGTAGAAGCTGTCAATGTGCGAGCGAGCGATGGTTTTATTGAATCACTCCGGTTAGACAATGGTGACATTATTGCCGGTGATTTATTTATCGACTGCACCGGTTTTAAAGGAATGTTAATCGAAGAAACCCTGCACACTGGTTATGAAGATTGGCAACATTGGTTATTGTGCGATTCGGCAGTTGCCGTGCAATGCGAGAACACTAACGAGCCCACCCCTTACACGCGCGTGAGTGCACTGGATGCAGGCTGGATGTGGCAAATCCCGTTACAACATCGCATGGGCAATGGTTACGTATTCAGCAGTAAATTCCTGAATAAAGAAATCGCAACGCAAACCTTGCTGGATAAAATCAGTGGCACCCCCATCACTACTCCAAAACCTTTTTCATTCAAAGCCGGACGCCGAAAAAAAGTCTGGAATAAAAATTGTTATGCATTAGGTTTGGCCTCCGGATTTTTGGAGCCATTGGAAAGCACTAGCATTTCACTGATCCAAACCGGTATTACCCACTTGCTCACTTTTTTTCCGGATATGTCGTTTGACCAAACGATGATTGATGAAGTCAACCGACGTCACCAGCATGAAATGGAACGTATCCGCGATTTTATTATCCTGCATTATAAATTGACGGCGCGCACTGACACTGAATTCTGGCGTTATTGCCAAGCAATGGAGATTCCATCCAGCTTGCACCATAAAATAGAATTGTTTAAAAGCTGCGGTCATCTGTTACAACACGAACCGGAAGCATTTGAAAAATCCAGCTGGTTAGCAATTTACCATGGGTTTGGTATTGTTCCGCAACGTACGGATAATCGTATCGATCATTTCAATGATAACGACATCACCAACCAATTATTTAACATTAAAAACATTCTGGATCAGGTGGGAAAATCTGCCATTAGCCATGGCGAGTTCATTCGTCGGCATTGCACCGCACCGGATTTTGAATAAAACAGAGATAAACATTCAGCTGCGCTGGCTATTTAACAGCGCAGTTGAGTGCAATAAATTCACCATGGGTTGGCAACTTCAATACAGAGTCATAAATAGCGCTGGCACCTTGATTCAAGGACAGCGACAGTTTTTGGCGATCCAATACATCCACCAAAGGATGATGTTTACAAGGGCGAATATTCATTCCTTCCAGAATTGAATACCAACTATCTGCACCAAATAAATTTTCCGGATGATGGAATAATTGGCCACGTGCGCTAAATAATTCTATTTTCTCCTGTAGCGATTCCGGGATATCCATCGCTTTGCAGCGACGCCAGAAATCGGTATCGCTGCGACCGGTAGTGCAGTAATGCAAAATAATAAAATCGCGAATCTCTGTGTAATCCCGATCAATGTGCATATTGCATTGTTGTTCCAACTGCGGGTCAAAATCACGATCAGGAAAGTGGCGAATAAAATGCACCAGCGTGCGGTAAATTAAATGAATCGCGGTTGACTCCAAAGGCTCAAGGAAACCAGAGGCAAGACCCAGCGCCAAACAATTGTTATGCCATATTTTTTTGCGCTTGCCCGTAACGAACGGAATAATACGCGGTTCATTGACCGGTTTTCCCTCTACTGCATCAAGGAGTGTTTGTGTTGCCTCATCATCAGAACAATAGTCACTGGCGAAGACATAGCCGTTACCTGTGCGATGTTGCAAAGGAATTTTCCATGTCCAACCGGCAGCGCGCGCCGTGGCAATTGTAAATGGCATTGGTTCGCCAGTATTTTCTGTTTGTAAGGCAACGGCGCGATTACATGGCAAATAATGTGACCAATTGTCATAACCGGTGTGTAAGGTGTCTTCAATTAACAAGCCCTTGAAACCAGTGCAATCAATAAAAAAATCACTTTCAACAGTTTCACCATTATTCAATTGCACCGCACGAATAAATTGCCGTTCATCAGTCTGCACACGGTCAACTGTTGCCTCGATACGTGATACACCGCGTTGTTGTGCAATTGTACGCAAATAGCGCGCGGCCAACACAGCATCCAGATGCAATGCATATCCGTAACTTGCCAGAGGCGTATTAAATAACTGGTTTTCCAATGCGAAGCGCGCATTTTCCGCCATGATCGCCGCAGGAGAATGATCCATTAACCGGGTTACATTGCCATCAGCCACTGTTTTTAACCAAATTTGATAAAACTCATGACCATCCAGGTTGCGGCCAATTTTTCCAAAAGGATGAAAAAAAGAATGAGCGCGCTGATACCAATTGTCGAAACGAATGCCCAACTTAAAGGTGCCGGACGTTGCCTCAATAAATTCTTTGTGGGGAATACGCGCGCTGTTTAAAAATGCCATAAACGACGGAACAGTCGCCTCGCCTACACCAATGGTGGCGATGTCCGGTGATTCAATTAATGTGATGCGTGTTGCACTGCCTTGTAAAATATTGCCCAGCAAACTCGCTGCCATCCAACCTGCCGTGCCACCGCCCAAAATACAAATTGATCGTAATAAATTCGCAGCCTGTTGCATGACATTACCTTATATGAGTTCAGCGATCTTGCAATGCTGGTCAATAAATTCCTGGTGTGTAGGTAACCCGGAAACAGCATCGGCGATGGATGTTCGCATCGCGACAAAACTTTTCAGTAAATAATCACTGTTTAGCCGATTAACACCCGCGTTGTAGGTGCGTGGATAGCAATCAAATCCACTATAAATTGCCAGCCACGAATCCGGATGGAAAATTTCCCAGGGCCAATGCAATAAATCACCCTGTTCAGCATAGGCGGTTATTTTCTGTTGCAGGGAATCCGGTATTGGCATATTCCTGCAATAGCGCCAGAATTCCGAATCGTCGCGTCGGTTGAGCTTGTAATGCAAAATAATAAAATCGCGAATGCGTTCCCACTCGGTTGCGGTTACCTGATTGAAATGATCGATCTTTTCCTGATTGAAAAAAGCGTAAGGAAATGATCCGCAAATTTTTTCAATGCCGGTTTCTATCAGCGCAATACTCGTGCTTTCCAGCGGTTCCAGGAACCCGGCTGCAAGGCCTATGGCGATACAATTTTTATTCCAGGCCCGAGCACGTCGCCCGGCAGTAAATTGGAATTTACGCGGTGCATGCAATGTTTTTCCATCAATATGTTGTAGCAACGTTTTCTCTGCCTGCTCATCACTACTAAATTGGCTGGCATAAACATGCCCATTACCCTGGCGATGTTGCAATGGAATTTTCCATTGCCAACCACTGGTATGCGCCATTGAAACAGTGCGGGCTGCCGGTTCACCGACCAATTCCGATTGCACCGCCATAGCACGGTCACACACCAGCCATTGGCTCCAATCCACATAACCGGTTTGCAACGCTTTATTAATCAGCAAGCCATGAAAGCCGGTGCAATCAATAAATAAATCGCCGGCAAGGAGTTGCCCGTCATCCAGTTGTAAATTTTTTACAAACCCATTATCCGCGTTGATATTGACGGTGGTAATTTTTTTATCGAGATGTGTCACGTGCTGCGCAATAGCATAATCGCGCATTAATTTTCCAAACAAGCTCGCATCAAAATGCAACGCCCAATCAAACACCGATAATGGCGATGAAGGATTGTCCGCTGGAAATTCAAATTTATTGGCGCGCGCAAGGGCAATACCCAACGAATATTTTTCCAGTGGTGTTGCATCACCCAGTTCACGCAATTTCATCCAGTAGTGATGAAAACGAATACCGTTGGCTTCGTGCCCGAATAAACCAAAAGGATGAATGAAAGAAGTATCAAGCTTGTGCCAATTTTTAAATTCAATACCGAGCTTTACCGTGGCGTTGGTTTTGCGCATCACTTCCATGTCATGCATACCGAGTGATTGATAAAAACGACGCAAGGTTGGAATGGTGGCTTCACCCACACCCACTGTGCCTATTTCACTGGATTCAATAACCGTAATACGCACATCGGTTTTGGAAAAGTGTTTGCTAAGTTTAGCCGCTGTCATCCAACCGGCTGTGCCGCCGCCGGCGATCACTACGGATTTAATTGGATAGTTATGATTCACAATGACTCCAAAAAGATGCAGAGCAAAACAATAACGCCACGATAATTGCTCATCGTGGCGTTATGTTGCCTTAATTCAGGCAGGTATTTCCATTTACCCTTCCAGTTAATTAGAAATTAACACGAGTACCCAACGCCCAACGCGCTTCATAGATATTCTGGAAGGCTTTCTGGTCTTTGAACTCCAAATACGTTTGCTGGAATTCCTCAGTGATGTTGGAACCATTGAGGTATACAGAAACGTTATCCGTGACATCCCAGGTGACGTTCAGGTCAAGTTGACCGTAATCATCTTGATACAAGGCCTGGTTTGCAATTGTCGGATTACCGTAAGCAACCAGACGTGGTGAACGGAAGTTGTATGCCAGACGTGCTGACAGGAATTCGTTCTCGAACCAACCTACCAGGTTGTAAGTATCTTCAGAATTGTTGAGGAATGGTAATTCTTTACCGTTGACCCCTTTTCTGTCCTGAGAACTTTCAGACAAGGTGTAGTTCACATCAAAACCGAAGTTGGAAATGAAGCCTTCAGCGAAATCTGCAAACGCTACACGTGTTGCCAATTCCAGACCCTGGACTTCACCACCCTTACCTTGCACCGGCGCGTTGAAACGCCATGGGCCGCGGAAAATCCCGTCGTCATCCGGTTCATTGATGTAAATACTACCCGCACCAATAAAACTATCAATTTCAATTCTGTAAAGTGTTCCGGTAATTGCCGATGCGCCACCGAAATACCATTCCAAAGCCAGATCCATATTTTTTGCACGGGTTGGATCAAGCTCAGGGTTACCAGCAAGGGCACCGCCATCGGTTACACGCATACAATTACAGGATTCATTGAATACGCGCCCTACGGATTTCGCACCACCCCACTGCAACAAATCCAGTGGCTGCATGGTTTCACCGTATGCAAAACGCGCTTTCAAATCGTCATTAATGTTGTACGACAGGTTCAACGCCGGCAATACATCAGTGTAGTTACGTTTGGTTACCGCATCACCCGCATCGTAATTAACACCGGAGTGAGGAACACCACCGCCAGTAACGTTTTGGAGAACAGTCAATTCGGTCTCCACCACTTTCACACCCAGGGTACCGGTTAACTCACCTGCTTCAAATTCGGTTTGAACGAAGTAACTGAACTCATCCAAACCAACGCCATAACTTTGGCCTGGCTGGTTGAATTTGGTTTGCGCACCAAACACTTTTTCCTGGTAGGCGAGGGTGTTATCGAATGCACGTGGATCAGCAACCCAAACGCCAGGAATACCTTTTACCGGACCAAAGTCATCCATAAAAATAACGTTGTTGAATTGATCAAGGCGAGTTGGCTTCAACAATGTGTAGGGCGCATAGCGTTCTTCAAATACGCCGGTGCCCACACCATCTTTTTTGATCTCGTCCAGAACGCGATCACCGTTTGCATCTACTACATACTCACCTTGCGGCAAGCTTTTGTTACATTCCGCCGTATTGGCAAATTGGTCAACTGCTTTCCACTGGGCGGAGCAACCGGTTTCAGAGAAGTTGGCGAAATATGAGAAAACATTGTGGTCAACTTCACGCTCACTTTGACGCAAACCGAAGTCAACATTTTTGATGAACGGGGCATCATCAAATTCGTATTTCCACTTGGTACTGAAAGTATTCATTTCACCTTCGTCGTCAGTGTTGTTTTCAGAAGAAATTGCACCTACGTGATAGGAGTTAATATTCTTCATGTAGTCAGCAACACTCATCACTCCCTGGCCGCCATTAACTACCTGGTCAAAGCCACTGAATACCGGGTGGGTGCCCGACGCGTCATAGTTGATACGCCAGTTGGTACCTGTCATGCCACCTGGAGAATATTGAACATAACAACCGCCGTCCTCACCTCTCAATGATCCTGGAATTACACCGTAATCATCGCAATAGGACTCGGGTAACATTCCACCCGGGCCAGTAACCAATGTACCGCTGTCAATGCTCATCAGGTCGCCTTCAATATAACCATGGCGCATGCTGGCTGTTGCATCAGCACGGGTTATACGAACCTGTCCGCTGAGCGGGCCTTCATTATCAAAATTGAGCGCAACGCTCATATTTTCGGATTCTTCGGTATTGCGGTTAACTTGTGTGAACGACTGTAAACGATATGGGTTTGCGCTGAAGTTGTTGACAGTTGTCCAGGCATTACCGGTGTTGATATCGGTAAAATTGGTTCCGCGCTCATTGGCGTATGCATAATCTGTAAATGTCTGCCAGCGGTTGTTGTGCGAGAACCCCATACGACGGTTAAAGCGATCTTGCTTGCTGTAGAAGTAGTCCGCTACAAATTCCACACCATCAGTTAACTGGGCCTGGAAAGATGCGTTTACACCATCGCGGTTACGCTCTTCCTCTTTATGGAAAGCAGCGAAACCTTGTGGCATAACGTGGCGAACATCTGCATCTTGCTTGGGGGTACCCCAGGAATAGTTACTGTTAGTTGCGCCGATGCCACCATTCTCGGATGTATCAAAATAACCGTTATAGTCAGTCGCCAAATTCTTTTCAGTGGTGACCGCACTCAACAAAAAGCCAATCGTTTCGTTGTTCCAACCGACCAAACCATTGATGGTTGGATCTACTTCCTGGCTAATGGAACCCTGGTCCACTTCGGCACCACCCGCTAAAGTCCAGCCAGATTCCAGATCAAACGGGCGGCGGGTTTTCAAATCAATAGTGCCTGAAATTCCCAATGAAGCCAGATCGGCGCGCGCCGATTTATAAACATCCGCACCGGACATTAATTGTGATGGCAAATCACCAAAGTCAGCGCCCGAGCTATCGATAGTCGTTGCGCTCAGGAAGCTTTCGCCATTCAACGTAGTCGCCACATTACTCAAGCCACGAATTTGTACCGGGCCACCCTCACCCGCTGTACGCTCTACCTGAATACCAGGGATACGTTGCAAGGAATCTGAAACAGTAACGTCCGGAAGTTTACCGATGTCTTCCGCCGCGATTCCATCAACCACCGATGTCGCATTACGTTTGGTATTAATTGCACTTTCCTGCGCCGCACGCACACCCTGAACCAATACCTCTTCAACAGGCTCCTGTGCCTGGACGCCAGATGCAAACACCGCCAACGTCGCCGCAGATCCACATACCATCAACGCCCGGTTCACCGAACGGATTGAATCTCTTAGTTTGTTCGTCATGACTACCCCTCTAGCTCTTCTAATGTTTAATAAGCCTTCTATAACGTTGGGAACCACAATTCGACAACGTTGTCGGCGGCTAAATTACGCCCATATGGACAACGTTGTCAACCGTGTGTAAAAACGACACACAATATTAATAACTATAGATTTCAATGACATAAGCCATAGACCGGCAGGAACAGAGCATTGATTTACAAAAAAAAAACACTTTTCCTGAAATTGAGCGGCGTAACTATGAGGAATCTTTACCGGGGAGCAATAGCGAAGTGGAGAACAAATGCCAAAAAATCGACCGAAGCACATTTTTTGGCACCAGATCTTGCAGCGGAACAAAAATTTATTTTTTCTGATTTAACTGATCAACCGCCAGGGCTAAAAACATATAGTTGGCTTCACCACCACCCATAACATATTCCGTCTGCTGCCAGAAGAACGGCCATATTTTTAGCTCGGGCAGATCGGGGCGAATCAAAGCCGTTCCCGAAATAACGCCGCCCGGAATATAAGACCAATCCGCGCGATTAACCCCGTAGGCAACCGTTGCCGAATTAGCGCCAACACCCGATGCAAAGCTCTGGGTATTTTCACCGGGATGCACGCCAAGAATAAAATTCAACGCATTCACATAGGAATCGGTACCCGTGTATTGCGGCCAGGATTTATGGAAAAAATATTGTTTCACTCCAAATTCCTGAATATTCCAACCTGCCCCCCAGATATTAGGCTTATAAGGCACACCATAAGGCGATTCTGTTTTTGCACGCTCGCGCACGATTGTTTGATAGCTCGCTACTGCCTGATTTACCGCCGCAATAAAATTTTCATCCTTAATCGATGGCATGACGCGGCCAATTGCCCAACCGGTCTTTTCAATTTCACTCACCACATTCGCCTGCAATGCGATCAGTTCTTTACGGTAATCGTCATTATTGGTTGCAAGAATTAATTCAGCCAATGCAAAAATCCGCACACTCTGGTTCTTGGTTTTCGGTGCAGCAATTTGGTACAAGCTTTGTGCTGCTGCCAACGCCTCTTTGGCCATTGTCGGGTTATACGTTTTTAACACGCGCGCAGCAGCAGCTAAACCGGCTGCAACATCCAACTCGCGTTCAGGATTATCTTCAGTGAACACCCAGCGGTCATCCGGTGTTCCCGATTTACCATTTTTTATTTCACCGTCTTTCAGCGAGGCATCGTAAGGAAGATTGTCTGTTTGCACCATGGCATCACCCAATAAAACATATTGGCGAATAGTGGGTTCGATAATGCCGCGATACACACGCCCCATGGATTTGTATCCACCCAACACACTCAGTAAACCGTGTTCGATTTGTTGCAGTGCATCGTTCTTGCCGTCGGCCACATGGATTTCAACCAGCTTTTTTTCCTGGTCAATCAACGTCGCATCATGGTGTAAACCAAATTCTTCCACCATGGTCGCCAATAACCAGACCGTTCCCATTTGCGATTCCACCCGCAAATCATAATCGCCCGCATCATGCCAACCACCGACATTCAAACCGGGCACTCTGTCACCGGGTTTAAATTGAGTGCGCGTGCTGTCATCGGAAATATAACCATCAATGTGATTAAAATTCAGCGGCATCATGCGTGCATCGTCCTGATGATCCAGGCCATGCCATACGCGATACTTTTCATTCACGCGCATGTGGCACATTTGTACCGGTAAAAAATACTCCAGCGTTGGCTGCCACGCATGGCGCGACAATACATCATCCCCAATTTTAAACGCGTGTGACGTTTTATCACGGTAACTGATTTGATACATGCCCGGCTCTTTAATGTCCGAGAAATCGTACGTCATGTATTGATAACGCAAAAAATTGCCCCAGGGTTTAACCGTCGCTTTTTTAACGACGGTTTTTCCCGTTTCAGACAATTTAATTATTTTTAACTCTGATGCTTTGGTATCGCGTTTATCTTGTTCAATAACAACCTGTTTTGGTTGTGCCGTCCCGTAACCCACTTGCGATACCTGGATGACCGGCTCATAAACCCAATTTTTAATAACATGCGGTGTAACTATCCATTCCAATGCATTGCTGGTTTTATCGGCAGGGATGGTGCCACGCACGATATACCAACCATTGTTATGGTTAGCACGGCCATCCCACAATTCCAGCTCACCGCTTTTACTTTCAATCGACATACGCTGTTTATCCGCATCCGGGGCGATGATTAATTTTTTTCCGGTTGCTAACGCGGCCGTTAAATATTCACCGTGAGGGTTAACCAAAGGGCCATTGGGTTGTTGGGGGAAAATTCCACTTTGTTCATCCAGCAACCAGGATTTACCAAAAAATTCCCCCGGAAAAATCTCGAAATTAAATCCAATTTTCCCAACCCACTCCCGGGGCAATGGCTGTTGCAAATCCACACTGATTTTGAATTGATTTTCTTTTAACGCCGTGACATTGACTTGATACGTAAATTTCAAATCAGGATAGACAATTGGATTAAATCCTTTGCGATCTTTACTTGGATCAGGATAGGAAAGCACCTGGCTAATTGTCTGCGTTTTTTTATCAACAGTTTGCTTTCCACCCACAGGCATTGGTGACCATTGGCCGGGAGATATTTCCAAACGCAAATCACCATTCGCTACTACACGACTACCATGCTGGATAACAGTGACGCCCGTTTGATGGCCATCAGGATAAATATCGCTAAACACAGTGACGTTAAGCCCTTGCATTTCAAAATAATCCTGATCATTCAGTTTCAAGGCATCAGCGGCGCTGGCAGAGGAGGAAGTCATTACTGCAATCAGCACAGCAAGTGCTGATTTTTTAATTTCCATTTTTTTCATTAGTAGAATCTCGTGCTGTTTTTGTTATGGTGTTTGCCAATGAATGAAAAGCTGGCATACAAGTCAGGTGCAGCAGAGAATAAACTGGCAGCGGTATGCCAGCACACTTATATTTGTGGATATATGTTAATTAGTGTTAAACAATTAATTAACACACTATTGATACACAACATCTTTGTAAGCAGGTGCAAGTAGTGCAAGCAAACGATTTTGGGTAGCCACAGGGACACCGCGTTTTTCCATTGCAATAATCAGGTCATCTGCAATCGCATTAAACTCGGTATTGGTGTAATTGTGTCCCGCGTGAACCAGTTTCATGTTTTCATTTTCATAATCGCACGGCCCACCAGATACCTCACAAATATAATCACTTAAACCTTTCTTGAAGTGCTGCATATTTACACCTTTGTAGCGGGATTTCACACGTTCATCTTTTGCGATGACAAAAATTAATTCACGCACAATACTGTCAATTCCCTCGTATTGGCCCAAGTCGTCGTATAAGGATTTTTGCGGAGTATTAGCACAAGCAGTTAACAAACAAGCCAATATCCATGCACTGATATTTTTTAATTGTTGATGTTGCATCATTAAAAGCTCCCTTGTAATGATAAATACCAACCGGTTTGGTCTTTAAAGGTCGCCACTTCTCCCAGATCTACCCAGGCGGCCACCAAAGAAATATTGCGCGATGGAAACCAGCCGATGAAAACATTTTGCCAATCATCTTCTTTTATAAACGATAAATTATTTGGTTTCTGACGATACTCCGCACCCACTAACCAATATTTATTCAGCAATACGCCAGCTGAAATTTCCGGTAATAATTCCTTATCATCATTTTTATCTCCACCAAATCCTACTAAACCGGTTTGGTTAGCATTGGTGTAACGCAGATTGGCATTCAGTAATAAATTACGATGCAATAATCCACCAAGGAACACTTTGCTTGCCGTCAGGTTGACATCCGTTCCCGAATCTTCTTTGGCTCCCACTGCTCCTGGAACCAGAAAATCCAGATTTTCTTTATGCTGCACGCCAATACTGACTTGCGGCATAGCGGTATAAATTAAATCGCCTGTTACACGTACTTTAACGGCAATAATTCGTTGGCTAATCGAATCCGTTGGCAAACTCAATGCCGCTGTTAGCGAATCATGCGTGAGTTTTTGTTGGGCGAAAGATATTTCCACACGATTGTGCCAACTCCAACTTGCACCGGCCACTTCCAGTTGATAATCACCTGTGTCCACATAACTCGCGAATGCGGTACCACCCTGTTCTTCCTGGGCACCGTAACCGGATATGACCGCCATCGGCACTATTCCACCGCCAGCCGAACCTTCGATGGTTGATGCTCCACCGGTGACGAGTAAACGACTGCGATTTATTTTTTTATCGCTATCAAGATCTGTTGCCATCACCGGGATGATGGCGCCAATCCAGAAAATAAAAATCAGTACGCTGCGTTTCATGCTGATCACTCCGTTAATACAATTGGCTTATTCAACCAATTCAGCAAGATATTGATGCACCCATTGGGTAAAATCCCGCGCGGGTAATGGCTTGCTATAAAAATAACCTTGCGCTGTGTCGCAGCCATAGGTTTTGAGCAATGCTTTAATTGCTTCTGATTCAACACCTTCAGCGGTCACACTCAAACCCAATGTATGGCCTAAATCAATCGTTGACCGAACAATTAATTGATCATCCGCATTGGTTGCCAAATTCAGGATGAAGGATTTGTCGATTTTTAATTCGGAGACAGGTAATTTTTTTAATTGGGAAAGCGATGAATAACCAGTACCGAAATCATCAATAGATAAGGTTATTCCCAAATCACGCAAACGTTGCAAATTGTGCAGGCATTTGTCTGCCTCACCCATAATGGCACTTTCAGTAATTTCCAAATAGACATTTTTGGCGGGCACTCGATGCGATTGCAGCAACTCAGCAACATACGCCGGCAAATCATCCACCAACAGATCAAGCGCCGAGAGATTTACTGAACAAGTAATGTTTATTCCTTCATCCAATAATTGGCGTAACTGCGTAATGGCAGTTTTGAGTACCCAACGGGTAAGCAAAGTGATTTGCCCGGAGCTTTCAATCACGCCAATAAATTCATCCGGTGGTACGAACCCCAACTCGGGATGACGCCAGCGCACCAATGCCTCTGCGCCTAATACATCAGGCTGTTCAAGATTTACTTTTGGCTGGTAATACAACGATATATATCCAGCTGCCAGGGAAGGTTCAAATTCGCGAAATAAATGCAGACGCCGCAAATATTTTTCGTCCCACCCCTGTTGGTACCAGCAACTCCGTTGCTCGCTAGTGCGGCCTTCATTCAACGCTAATGTTGCACGGCGCAAAAGCGATTCCGCGCTATCCGCATTTGCAGGGTATTGTGCAATACCAATATTAACTTCGATACTTAATTGAATGCCGCTCACAGCCAACGGTGTTTTGAATGCACTATGAATCAACTCGATAAATTCGGTGATAGAAATCGCATCGGGTGCCATCAGGATCGCGACAAATTCATCGCTACCAAAACGCAACACATCGCCGTGAGTAAGAATACGCTGAATTTTCTGGCCCACTTCGCGCAATACCGTATCACCAATTTCCTGGCTCATTTCATCATTAATTTGCCCGAAATTTTTAATATCGATAACTAACAGAAAAATATTCTGTTTCAACGACCTCGCACGCGAAATCGCGTCTTCCAGCTCTGGCAAAATGCGCAGCCGATTGGGCAAGCCCGTAAGAGGATCATGTTCTGATTGAAACAACACTTGTTGCTCTCGCTCACCAATGGCTTTTTGCATACTGATAAAGGCATGGGCCAAATCTCCCAGCTCATCATTGGATTTAATTGCAATCGGTGCAGTATAAAAACCAACGGCGATACGCCGCGCTATATCGGCTAAATGGCTCACGGGTTTGGTGACACTGCGCGCTAAAAATAACGCTGCTATTGCTGCCAGCCCTGCAAACACCAATGCCAGGATAAATAATTGCAAATTCAAATGAGTGAAGGGCGCAAGCACTTCGCTCAAAGTCACTTGCAGAACAGCAAACAGATGTGAGTTTTGGCGTGCAGCCGGAACAGCTAATGAAATAAACTCATCGTAGTTAAATACTTCTTCCACTTTTTGCAAATGAGTTAAGTTGCGCAGCAATTGCTGTTGCTGGTCGTCTGTCAGCGTGCCACTCAAGTAGCGATAGTGGCCATCTTTATTATCAACAAAAGAAACTTCCAGGCCTGTTAACCGCTGCAAGTCAGCACTGAATTCTTTTTTAATTTCAAATCCCATGCCCGCAAAGCCAATCAACACCGGGGCTTTCACTGAAAACATAACGAACTGATAAGCGCGCCCATTAGCAATAATGATGTCATATGCTTGCCCGCGCATTTGCACTTGTTCTTTCAACGTGGAAAATTCATCTACGATTTGAACACCAAAGGCTTGATCGCTGGCAATAAGTTTACCGTCACTGGTGATGAGTACACCCATATCCGCTTTTATCCGCGCAGCGTGATTAACCAACGCCGATACAATCGTTTTTTCATCGCCCGTTGCAACAGCGTCCTTGAATCCAAAATCTTCTGTCAGGACTTTGACCGAAAGCGCGAGCTGTTCAACATTTTTTTGCATCAACCGGCTGAATAGCTCGCCACCGGCTAACAATTCTGTGCGCGCGTTTTGGGTAACAGCTTTGTTGATAGCAATACGTGTTGCAATATAGGAAACAGCCTCCAGGATAACGACAAGGCCGATCAAAAATACTAACAGTTTGAAGAGGTAACTGAATCTTGGCATCGCGCGGTCCAGTTAAAAGAGATTGGAAAATTCATCTTCCTGTTTATGTGTTTTTGCGTCTGACAAATTATTCAGTACGCGCGATTCCTGTTTGATTTCATTCGCTGTAAATTGCAGGGTGCTGGTTGGATAACTGCTATTCATGCGCGGGTGATAAATTTCCAACTGATAACTTCCTTCCGGAAGCCGGGTAAGGGTCGCCTGCCCCTGTGCATCAGTAATTGCATAGTAGGGCGTATCAACAACATAGATATAGCCCACCATCGAATCGTGGATATTACAACCTAACACCACTGTACCGGGCTTATCGAATAATACGGGTTCAGATGCAGTACCGTGGTACAACCGCAACTCAAATTTTTTCGCCGGCGAGAATGAATAGACGTGGTGACGAATATCATCACTGTTAGGAAAATTCACCAGCGTGTTAACACGTATTGCCATTACAGCCGGTACAAAATGTTTGTCGATTTGATCAACACTGACCGATAGCGTGTCCGTATATTGCATTTTTTGCATCGGCACCAATGCAATAACGGTGTCTTTTTGCGAATGACCCTGCGTGTCTTTTATCGTTACTGCAAGCTCGGCAGCAAATGCAGGAAATGGGACAACACTCGCCACAAGAAATAACACGCGGTACCAGCGTTCTATAAATGAAGTAATCACATTTACTCCCTGTCACAACAATTGGCAACGATTCCTGCCCGACGACTTGGCGTTGTAAAGTGCCTGGTCTGCACGCTCAAAAGCCGAATCAAGATTGTCGTTTGGTTTAAATTCAGTTAATCCCACAGACACAGTAATACTGATAGGTTGTTCTTTGTAATTAAATGCGGCGTTGGCAATCGCCTCCCGCACTTTTTCCAATACGCCCAATGCCGTGTTGCTGTCAGTTTCCGGCATCAGTGCGACAAATTCTTCTCCGCCATAGCGGCAAAAAAAATCCACTTCGCGTAACCGTTTTGCAATGGATCGACCTATCACTTTTATAACGCGATCACCTGCCTGATGACCAAAGGTATCGTTAATACGTTTGAAGTGGTCTATGTCAAAAACCGCCAGGGTCAATGCGCGACCATAACGTTGCCAGCGCTGTACTTCAGCAATCGCTCGCTCGTTATACGCTTCGCGATTGGGTAATTCGGTGAGTGCATCCTGCAACGCTTTTTGACGGTGTTTTTCCAGTGTAGTGCGATTTTTTTCCGCTTCCACTTCCATGCTTTGGATTTTGGCGCCCAAGGTTTCCAACTGCTGCGCCAGATGCAATTGGGCCTGATCGGTATGTTGATAATGATCAATCGCCTGGCGAATGTTACCCAGTTGCGACTTCACTTTATCTTTTAGCTGATTGATATCAGTAGCGCCGGCTGCCGAGGTTTCCAGTTCACCCATCTCACGCATGACATCATCTTGCAATTTGCGCGATGCCGCGCGTTCATTTTGCGAATGTTTAACGGCGCCGCCGAGCAAACCATAGATCTCGCCCAACTCCTGATTAACATTCTTGAGATAGCTGGCAAACGCCTGATTGGCGGCAAGATAGGCTTCCATCACCAAATCACGAACGGTTTCGAGCGTGGAAATTAATTGCTCGGGAGGAATGCCTTTCGATAATTTTGCGTTGATGGCATCCACCCGCGCTTTGATTACCCATTCATTTTCAAGGCTGTTGAGAAAATCTTTCAGCACTCGCACGATGTCATCGGCAAACGCCGGTGTTTTTTCCGGTTCAGCAGATAATCGACTCACTATTACCGGTGAAGGTAGATTGGTAATGTAGTCATCCACCGCGACCGGCTCATCACTTTTTTCAGGTTCAGCAGTTGTTTTTGCGCCCAGTAATTTGCCCAGAAAACCCGTTTTAGGCTGTTCAATTTCCGCGATTGCTTGCTGCTGGATACGGGCAAGCTCTTGCAGCAGAGCGGGATATAAGCGAATTTTTTTGCAGCGTTCCGGCAATTGCCCCAAATAATTGTCCAAATCTTTGTTCACGCTTTTGGACAATTTAAACGATTGGATTGATTTGACGATCTCACCTAATGCCTGGCGAACATCTTGCGCGCCCTGATCGCGATGGGATTCAAAAGCCAGTGCCGCTTGCTCCAGTTGCTCAAGGGTTTTACTGACTTCAACAGCGTTAAATTCACCCCTTAGGCTCTCGCGCAGACGCAGCATGATTTTATCCAGTGCTTCATCCTGGCCATCAGCGGCAATACTCACGCGGACTAACCCGCTGCGCAGTAACTCCTGGTGACGGGCAAACTTTTTCTCCAGCTGCTCCTGCTCATCCAGGGCATTGAGGTACTTCTCCCGCCAGTTATTTTTATCGCCCGAATTGACCGTCATAATCCGTTTGCACACCTGTTACCGAAGACATTGAAAGGTAAGTCTGAGTATAGACAGGGAACCTTGGTGATACGGGGTGACGATAAAAAAAGCTGCAAAAAACAAAGCCCGCACCTTTGCAGGTGCGGGCTTTGGAAACATTATTAAAATAACCGGATTATTTCTTGGCAGCGCGCTCTTTGGCGACCAGGAAATCCACTACTTTCAACATTTCTTCGTGACCGCCGGACAAACGCGAGCTAACACGATATTTACCATTCACTACCATTTCCGGCGTACTTGTCACCTTATAACCGCGGGCGCGCGCTTCCGCTTGTTTGATTTGGCTCGTCACACCAAATGAGTTGTAGGTGCTCAGCGCTTTCGCTTTATCAACACCGTAAGTTGCGAAGAAATCGGCCCATTGCTCGGCAGTGTTGAAGTTTTTGTGCTCCATATGCATGGCGTTGAATACCGCCATGTGAGTTTGCTCTTTCACTTTCAGAGTCAACGAGGTGTAGAAACCGCGGATTAAGGGTTCCATTTGCGGGTTCCACATTGCGTGGGTTTGCAACAGATACACATCTGCCGGTGCCTTCTTTTCCCATGCTTGCAATAGAGGTTCGAAATGAAAGCAATGTGGGCATGAGTATGCAAATACTTCAGCTACCTCAATCTTGCTGGGGTCTGCGGTGCGCACAGGTGTTTCCAACAACACATAATGCTGGCCTTCCAAATATTCACTCGCTTTCTCTTGCGCACAGGCACTCAAGGAAAACACCAAACCCAACAGGGCAACCAAAATACGCATAAACGCTCCTCAGTCTTTTATTGTGTTAATAGGGGGGATATAAAGAGGGAATAATTCTGCCTGATTAGTCACCCAACTTACCAGCAAGTTCCCGGCAGGGTTGGGATTCTCATGTGCCAGACCTCATCTGTAAAGAGCAGGAACAAAAAAGGCGACTAAAGTCGCCTTTTTATTATCATCAGTGGAAACACCTAATGATTAATGCAACCCGGCAATGTAATTGGCCAATGCGGCAATTTCCGCATCATTCAATTTGTCTGCCACTGAACGCATAATCGCCTGATCGCCATCGTTAGTGCGATCACCCGCACGGAAAGCACGCAATTGCTTTTCAATATATTCAGGATGCTGGCCACTCAGACGCGGGAAGCCGGCCGGTATATTGCCCTTTCCATCCGGTGCATGACAGCCGGTACACGCCGGTATGCCAGTCGATGGATTACCCGCACGATAAATACGCTCACCCAGCTCCAGACCATCCACCTTGATACCTGAGTTCACCTGCACTTCAATTTTCTTGGAGCCAGATAACTGGGTGGTTTGAGCAGAAAAGTGTGCCGCTAAATCTGCCAGATCTTGTTTGGTCATTTTGACCAGTAAACCCGTCATTTCAGGAACGGCACGGCCTGTTACTTCTTTTTTTGCAGCATCAGTTTCCAGATCCCACGCCTGGATATCCGACATTTGCTTCAATAGGTATCTCTCACCCAAACCAGCCAATTTTGGAAAGGTTCCAACCATGCTATTGCCGTCAGCCCCGTGGCATGCACCACAGACTGCCGCTTTGGTCGCACCTGCAGCTGCATCCCCAGCCGCCATTGCGCCCTGGGCCACGGCGACCAAACCCAGCGTTAAAATTGCATTTCGTACAATATGTTTCATTGGCTAACCCGATTTGATCGATGAATCTGATTGTTATGCGTGCGTCTTTATATAGCAGCTATTTACGACAGCAAGGTTTAAATTCGCTTAATCAGAAGCTGACAAGCTACAATCGCCCCCCTGATTACAGCAATTCCGCCATTTGGCGCGCACCGCAGCCGGTAAAAGCGGCGGCATTATATTACCAACGCGGTAATAACACACTATTTTGAAGGGTTATTATCTTGACCGAGATCGTATTTACCAAGGCTTATTTTTCCACCAGTGCCCCCAGCATTCGCGAGTGCCCGCCCGAAGTTGGTTATGAAGTAGCTTTTGCCGGCCGCTCGAATGCCGGTAAGTCTAGCGCCATCAACGCATTAACCAATCAAAAGCTGGCTCGCACCAGTAAAACACCCGGCCGCACCCAGCTAATCAATTTTTTTAACTTAAGCAACACCCAGCGCCTGGTTGATTTACCTGGTTATGGTTATGCCAAAGTATCGCGTGACCAGAAAGAAAAGTGGCAACGCGATCTCTCTGAATACCTGGAAAAGCGCAAATCCCTACAGGGCTTGGTGCTGCTGATGGATATCCGCCATCCACTACAGGAATTTGATACTGCCATGCTGGATTGGGCCAAGCGTGGACGAATGCCCGTGCATATCCTCCTCACCAAAGCAGATAAGCTTAGCCGCAGCCAGGCAATGACCAGCCTTTTTGCCGTGAAAAAGGAATTGAAACAGCTCGGGTTGGAACAATTCACCAGCGTGCAGTGTTTTTCGGCCCTCAAGAATACAGGCCTTGATGACCTAAAGCTCAAGCTTCAATACTGGTTAGCTCCGGAATTGGGCAATGAACAAGAAGTGGAGCCTCAATAGAAAAAATCCGATGATTTGGGTAAATCATCGGAAAAGGACTGGCATCCTTGGGGTGATGCCAGATGGGCTTAGGTCAGGTGACCAAAGGGACAAGCTACAAGAAAAAACATAACCAGTGGATCAACCACGCAGTGCATCAATCAACTGTAGGTCTGACTAAGAAACAAGGAAAAAAGTTCGGACAAAAACGTAAATCTATGTAACTGCAACAGTTTTTGCACATTCTCTATCTACGACAGCCCTAAACCTTCCCTAATCCAGTTCCAAATTTAGGGCAAAAAAAAACCCCGAATCCGGGGTTTGCTTAGCATTTCAAAACTTTGCTCAGCTGGCTTAAGCGCCATTAGGGGAGGAGTTAGCTCATGATCGTAAAACACACGTTACTGAGACAGGTTCTTTTCAAAATAAGTTCAAAGAAAATTAGAAAATTTGCACAATTTTTTGTAAATTTTTAAATTTCATTAAAATCAATGAGTTATGGTGAGAAATTAAGCCAACTCAATAATCCACGCGACAATTACTATTGCCTTTCTGCAACAGATTCTTCTATCAGCTGCATGAAGTCAGTCACTACAGGAGCTTTAAGACCATGGAGTAGTGGGTTCTCCATAGGAATTATTGTACGCCCCTTAACGCCGACATATTTCAGACTGGCATTGTAATAATTCTTCCAAAGGGCTTGTAATGAACCATCTTCGTAGGCTTTTTTTAACCCTGCTTCAATCCGGATTTTAGCCGCCATATTGTTTGCATTGAGGTAAAAGAATCGAGGAAGGGGGTAAACGAGCATGAATTGATTATCTACAACCAGATTATTCAAGTGGCTAAATTGCCGTACCTCACCCAATATTTCATTGATGCCGCGACAAAAAAAATCCACGCGACCACCAATTACCATTAGAAAAATACCGTCGTAATTATCAATTTCACGAACCTTCAGACCATTGTGACGAAACACAATGGTGTCAGCCCAGCCCACTCCATGCGCGAACGTATAAGGCTGCAAGTCTTTTATCGAGCGAAAAGAGATTCCAGCTGTTCTCAATTTGGGATTTATAAAGCAAACCCTGTAACCCAACACACCCAAATCCATGGGAAAATTAATGAATGTTAGCTTTGCCTCGCGAGTGAGGGACTCTTCATAGCTCGTCTCAATTACAAGGTTCGGGTAATCATCATCAACCACAGCTTTTAATGCGCGTGCATAGTTACGGGGAGGAATCGGTTTGAGCCGGAAATCACCATATTCCGCACGTGTTTTTTCCAATGCCAGTTGCAGTAACGCGGTGCTGTATTCGTGATGACTATCACCCGGTGCATAGGGCGACCTGTGGCTCACTACCAATTCGGCGCAAGTCAGTACGGGATACAATAATAAGAGTGGAAATAAAAACAGGATTATTATCTTTCTCATCCAACAACTCCCGCTCCAACCTTTAGTCAATCATTACTTCCCTGTAATCATAGCAGTGTGCTTAGTGGGCTTCGTCCCAATTATTACCGATACCCGCTTCTACCAATAAAGGCACTTTGAGATTAGCAGCCGAGGACATCCGCTCAATTAGACCTGTTCGAACTTGTTCTAACTGGGACTCTGCAACTTCCAACACCAGCTCATCGTGTACTTGCATAATTATTTTGGCATCAAGTCCTTCCTCATCCAACCATGACTGCACTTTAATCATCGCCGTTTTAATAATATCAGCAGCCGTACCTTGCATAGGTGCATTAATCGCGGTGCGTTCAGCCCCCATCTGCAAATTTTTATTTTTTGCATTAATGTCCGGTAAATATAAACGGCGACCAAACAAGGTTTCTACGTAGCCCTGCTCATGGGCCAAAGAACGAATATTATTCATGTAACGCTGAACACCTGGATAACGTTCAAAATAGCGATCAATATATTGTTGCGCTTCATTGCGCCCAACGTGCAATTGTTTTGCAAGACCAAATGCTGACATGCCATAAATCAAACCAAAATTAATTGCTTTCGCACTGCGACGCATTTCAGAAGATACTGCATCCAGACTGACGCCAAATACTTCAGCTGCGGTTGCGCGATGCACATCTAACCCTTTTTCAAAAGCATTAAGCAAACCGGCATCATCTGATAAGTGCGCCATAATCCGCAATTCAATTTGGGAATAATCCGCTGCAACCAATTTATATCCGGATGGAGCGATAAACGCTTGGCGAATACGGCGTCCTTCTTCCGTTTTTATTGGAATATTTTGCAAGTTAGGATCTTGTGATGATAAACGTCCCGTTGCTGCAACGGCTTGGTGATAACTGGTGTGTATGCGTCCAGTGCGTTTATTTATTTCCAATGGTAATTTATCAGTATAAGTAGATTTTAATTTTGCGAGACCACGATATTCCATTAACACTTTCGGCAACGGATAGTCGAGCGCAAGTTCTTGCAAAACTTCTTCAGCTGTCGATGGCGTGCCTGTTGGCGTTTTCTTGATAATAGGCAATTTTTGCTGTTCGAATAAAATGACACCCAATTGCTTAGGCGAACTTAAATTAAATTCCTGCCCTGCAATTTCATACGCTTTTCGCTCTAATTGAGTTAGTCGCTCACCGAGCTCAATACTGTGTTGACCAAGGAGCCTGGCATCGACCAATGTACCGTTGCGCTCAATTCGCGAAAGCACCGGCAGCAGTGGCATTTCAATAGTTTCAAATACTGATCTGAGTGAAGAAATTGGCTCTAGCTGGGGCCAAAAAAATTGATGTAAGCGGAACGTTATATCTGCATCTTCAGCTGCGTAGTGACCCGCCTCATCGATTTTTAATTGATTAAAGCTAAGCTGCTTCGTACCTTTGCCAGCAATTTCTTCAAAGGTAACTGTTTTATAGGCCAGATAATTTTGGGCGAGGTCATCCATGTTGTGGCGACTTCCAATAGAATTCCACACATAGGATTCAAGCATGGTATCAAAGCGGATACCCTTGAGTTCAATTCCATAATTCAGTAGAACACTACGATCATATTTCAAATTTTGACCAATTTTAATTTTATTTTCGTCTTCCAGAATAGGCTTCAATTCAGTGAGAACCCAATCCAACGGTAATTGCTCTGGCGCGCCCATATAATCATGCGCACATGGAATATAGGCTGCAATTCCCGGCGCAGTTGAAAAACTCAAACCGACAATTTTTGCATCCATAATTTGCAAAGCAGTTGTTTCTAAATCAAACGAAAACATTGGCGAATTTTTTAAGCGCTCCAGCCACATTGCAAATAAATTCTTATCTGCAATGATGTCATATTGTTTTTCAACAATAGAAATTACCTTTTCGACAGTTTCCTCTTCGATCACGACAGAAATATCAACAACCGTTTCAATTTTTCCCGATATTGAATTATTTATTTCGCCAACCCAGCTTTTAAATTCCAATTCTTCAAATAATTCACGCAACCGCTGGTTGTCTGGAGTCCCACAAATAATTTCCGATGGTCCAAATGGTAATACAACATCTGTTTTAATCGTCGCAAGGCGATATGAGAGATACGCCATATCACGATGCTCAATTAATTTTTCCGGCATTGCTTTAGCGCCGCGAAATGACAAGGCGCGTACTTTTTCCAAATTCGCATATATCGCATCAATTCCACCAATACCTTGTATTAATCCTTGTGCAGTTTTTTCTCCCACACCGGGAACACCCGGGATGTTGTCCACCTTGTCTCCCATCAGCGCAAGATAATCAATCATTTTCTCCGGACCAAAACCATATTTGGCATTAACGCCGGCAACATCCAGAACCGTTTCTGTCATGGTATTAACAAGCGTCACATGCTCGTTAACCAATTGCGCCATATCTTTATCGCCTGTCGAGATAACTACCGGCATTTTTTGCTCGGTGGCCTGACGCGCAAGCGTACCAATCACATCATCGGCCTCCACTGCATCAATCACTAATAACGGCAGACCCATTGCCTGCACAATATCGTGAATTGGTTGCACTTGCGGGCGCAAATCGTCCGGCATGGGGGGACGGTTTGCTTTGTAATCCGCAAATATTTCATCACGAAAGGTTTTGCCTTTTGCGTCAAATACCACAGCAATCTGGCTTAGGGGGTAATCCTTGCGCAGACGGCGCAGCATATTGATAACCCCCTTAATGGCGCCGGTAGGTTGGCCTTTAGTATTGGTTAAAGGAGGCAATGCATGATATGCGCGGTAGAGATAAGAGGAACCATCCACTAGCACGAGCGGGGCTTGATTGGGTATTTGAGTCATAAGGCTTGGGTCTTAAACGAGATTTAATGATTCACAGGATAACACCAATGACTTTATTCCGATTCCACTCTCATGGAGCGAACCTAGTACGCGGTAACATCTAAAATGGGATGAGCTATAAAGTGTTACCGTGTGACACTCGCGTTACCACACGCCAAACTTGTCACGTTTTTTAACTTATATAGCTAAGTTGCGGTATTTATTCACAAAAGTAAGCTTTGTATAACAAAAAAATTCAAGTCATATCTAGGCAAACAAAAAAAATGTGTTACCATGCGTAACATACAGTAACAAAACAAAACCCGAGTGGTGTTACTGTTGAACTAACCCTTAGCAACACAACAGAAAGGTTGCTCAAAAGGCAACTGGATTTGTAAATCATCGAACGGAGGAACCCACGATGAAAAAGACTGCAATTTTTTTAGTAACTTTATTAACTGCCACCGGCACTTTTGCGGGTGAAGCAAACGATCAAGCTCTGTCTCTAGCTGCTGCCGACGTAGGCGTTAAGACGGCTTGGGTAGAAACTCAGGAAGATGTGGAAACACGTATTTCTGAAGAATTGGATCAAAAAACTGATGTTCTGAACGAGAAGGCCAATGCCAAACTCGACGAACAACTGGAAGCCAAGCTTGCTAAAAGTTTCGAGTTATAAGTGTAATTGCGCCAGCCAATCACTGGCGCAGTAAGCTCTCTTTAAGCTGTTGTTTTGATTGGACTATCTCCCTTATTTTCTCCTCGTGTATTAGCCCCGCTCAAAACCATATATTTTTTGGTTATAAAGAGACGGGGCTCTTTTTTAATACAAATCACAATTTTGTAATTTGTTTTTCATCTGGCATGTAAGCCTCTGGCGGTGGCTAATTTTTAACCTAGACTCACCCTGTAAACCAAAAATACTGACCAGTACTGCACGGAAAACTGTAATAAAAATAAACACTTTGGTGCCAAGTGGTGGTTCTACGTTGAATATTTTTTAACAGTTCGGAGGCCGTCGTAATGGAGACTTTGATTTTTTCTCAGCGAGCGATTTTTCGGATACAACAATTAGCGAATTGTATGTATCACAAAACCGGAGTGCGATACCGCATGGCGACACAAGAAGGAATGATTTCGTTATTGAAAGAAGCAGGTGCATCGCATGATAAAGATGTACGCCATTCCTACGACGCCTTTGTGATGGAGCTGAATAAGCGACAATTAGAGATGCTGGAAGAGCGAAACGTTAATATCCGCCCTATTTACACCCATTCATCGGTCAGTCACATCCGCAAGGCAGGATGAGAAACTGTTAGCTAGTTTTTCTATGAGAGTTTGATAGCTGGACACCTGTTGGTCACCAATAGGATCCAGCACGCCTACCTTTAAACCTATCGATTTGGCCATCGATTCGATAGAAGCTACCTGATAATAAGGCTCTATAAAGAGACAGCTGCCCTCTTTTCTTAGAACATCTCGTAACTCTTTTAAGTGTTTTGCACCGGGGCGACGTTCGGGTGCATAAGTCACATAGCCCACTTGATGCAGCCCATAACGACTCACAAAATGACTGTAACCTTCATGGTACACCGCGAAACCGGTGGATTTTACTGCCGCTAACTGCAGGCCAATCTGTTGATCCATCTGCTGGATGCTAGCGTTGAAGCGAGCAGAATTCAATTGATATTCCTGCTTGCCATCCGGATCAAGTGCAGTCAAACCGGCAGCTATTGCGAGGGCAATCACTACAGCATTACGCGGATCCAACCAAATATGAGGGTCCTTGCCAATATGCTGATGAGATGTATGGTGATGCCCATCTATATCTTCTGTTTGCTCTGGCCAGTAAAGATCAGGCAACTCATAAGTGGTAAGCACCCTATTTTTGTTGAGACCAGATAGGGGGCGCGATAGAAAACTCTCGAGTTCAGGACCGATCCAAACCACTAAATCTGCACTGCGCAGACGGCGATGGTCTGACATTTTTAGCGGATAATCATGGGGTGATGCCGATATAGGCAACAGGGTATCGACGATTGCTCTATCACCCGCCACCTCTTGTGCAATTAATGCCAGGGGCTTAATGCTGGCAAGCAACCGAGGCTTAGCCTCAGCTGTTAAAGGGATTACCAATCCTAAAACAACCACCAGCTTTATCCACCACCTACTTACACTTGCCATACACACTTCCACTACGCTTCACCTTTATAAGCTGCGTTACTGAAAAAAATGCCAGTCGCAAGGTTATAGAGTAACATATTCATTCATTTATCTCTTTGTAGATCCCCGTCAGGACGTACCATGGAACATACTCCTATCGCTTGTAGCCACCACGATCATGAGCACTGCATCCATGATGCGCTGGAGGCTGCAAGAAACCTGTGCATAAGTCGCGGCGTGCGGTTGACTGATTTGCGCTTGCAGGTACTTGAGCTAATTTGGCAAAACCATAAACCCTTGGGCGCTTACACATTGATGGAGATGTTAGCCAAAGCCAATACCCGGCGAGTGGCGCCACCAACGGTGTATCGCGCCCTGGATTTTTTGTTGGAACAAGGGTTGATTCACCGGATTAATGTGCTGAATGCATTTATCGGTTGTCCTTCACCGGGCACAAAACACCAAAGCTATTTCCTGATTTGTCGCACCTGTAATATTGCGATAGAGCTTGATGAACCCCAACTGGGCCAACAAATCCAGCGGGTGGCAGGCGATGCCGGCTTTACAGTAGAAACCCAGGCACTTGAAGTGTCCGGCTTATGCGCCAACTGTGCGAGCGCAGTGTAATGGGAAATGTGTTAATTACTGCCAGCGGGTTGGGCGTAATCCGCAACGGCCGCCAGATACTTCAACAGGCTGATTTAACACTGGAAGCTGGCAAAATCGTCACCTTGATTGGCCCAAATGGCGCTGGCAAAACTACATTGGTGCGCGCTGTGCTGGGGTTAATTAAGGTCGATGAAGGCAAAATAGAGAAAACCCCTGATTTACGCATTGGTTACATGCCCCAAAAGCTCCACATCGATGTCAGTCTGCCATTGACGGTTGCACGTTTTCTGGCATTGGGTGGCAAAGTGCGGGCTGATTTGAATGAGATTTTGCAGTTAACCGGTATCACTGCACTGGTTGGACAACCGATGCAATCTTTATCCGGCGGCGAAACCCAACGGGTACTGCTAGCCCGTGCCCTGTTACGCGACCCGCAATTACTGGTATTAGACGAACCGGTGCAGGGTGTTGATGTCACGGGCCAATCGGCACTGTATGCATTAATCAATGAAATCCGCAATCGTCGCCAGTGCGGCGTGTTACTGGTATCTCACGATTTACATTTGGTAATGGCAACTACCGATACGGTTGTTTGCCTCAACCAGCATGTTTGTTGCCAGGGACACCCGGAGCAGGTAACCAATGACCCGGCCTATCTGGCGTTATTTGGTGAGAGCAACGGTAATGCCCCGAGCCCGCAAGTCGCTATTTATACCCACCATCATGACCATCAACACGATACTCACGGCAATGTCATTCAACCTGCAAAAAGTAAATTGATCCATCGCCACGGCAGTGGATGTGGCGATAATTGCGAGCACCATCACCATGGTTGATTTTCTCCTCCTCGCCCTGTTGGCCGGACTCGCCGTTGCGCTCGTCGCCGGCCCACTCGGAGCCTTTGCTGTCTGGCGTCGTATGGCTTATTTCGGTGACACCCTCGCCCACTCAGCGTTGCTGGGCGTGACATTCGGATTATTGCTCGACATAAACCTCAATCTGGCAATTGCTCTCGGCTGTTTGTTATTAGCCCTGATCCTGGTTGGACTGCAACATAACCGCTTCCTCGCAACTGACACCTTGCTTGGCATCCTTTCCCACTCCACCCTTGCATTAGGCTTGGTGTGTGTGAGTGTGTTCAGCGAAAATCGTATTGACCTGCTGGCCTATTTATTTGGCGACATACTTGCGGTTAGCCAAGGTGATGTCATCAGTATTTGGCTGATTGCATTTGCTGTACTGGCGGCACTTGTCTGGCTGTGGCGGCCATTGCTGGCAATTACTGTGCATGAAGAACTGGCGCAAGTGGAAGGTGTACCCGTTGTAAAAGTACGGACAGCATTAATGATATTGATGGCATTGGTAATTGCCATTGCGATGAAAGTTGTCGGTGTGCTCCTAATTACAGCACTGTTAATCATTCCAGCCGCTGCCAGTCGCCGATTAACCCGAACGCCGGAGCAAATGGCATTCGTCGCTAGTCTACTTGGGAGTTTGGCAGTCATCTCCGGTCTGGCCGCCTCTTATTTCTGGGACAGCCCGGCCGGCCCCGCCATAGTGCTTTCAGCGACCTTGTTGTTTTGTTTGACACTTTTTAAACGACAACATGACTGAGCAACATTTTGTAAGCCAAAGCTCACACATAACTGCGCAAAATGCGACTATTTTCACATTTAGCTTTCATGGATACTAACCAATATGCCGCATTGACACCTTTAACCGATTTTGGCGGCTAAATCAGCAGGGATAGACGGATCCATGACAATACTCAATATAGGCAGCGAAGCATACAACAGTGTAGAGGTGGCCCAAAAAGTCCAGGCCGATATCAGCTTTTTGCTGGCACGGATTGCTTTGCTTAACGAGCAGACTAATCCAAACCCGGTGGTGCTGCAGACGTATCGGGAAATGCTGGAAAGTCGCCAGGCAGTACTGGATTGGCTGATGCAAGACCAAAAAGCAGCGGGCACCAGCCATTAGATTGTCATCCAGGATTCATCAAAACGTTGCGTTTTCGTCATAGTTTCACCGCAAAATCAGGTGAAACAGCCACGGAAACGCGCTATGAATTCCTCTGTTCATCCCTTAGTCACACCATTTCTTGATGTCTCACAACCTCTCGAGACACCTGCACCTCACCCAACCAGCTATCTGATCAACGCACGCACAGTATGGATTTCGGATATCCATTTGGGATTCCGCGACTGCAAAGCCGATTACCTGCTGGAGTTCCTCGACAAAATCCACTGTGACACTTTGTACCTGGTGGGCGATATTGTGGATTTATGGTCGTTGAAACGGCGTTTTTGCTGGCCTGGAAAACACTACCAAGTGATGCTGAAATTTTACGAGCTTGCCGCGCAAGGTGTGCGAGTGGTGTATGTACCCGGTAATCACGATGATCCCATTCGTCATTTCAGTGGCCAACTGTTCGGCCCCATCGAAATCGCCCATGAGCATGAATATGTCACCGCTGATGGGAAACGTTTGCTAATTATGCATGGTGATGCGATGGATGCTTATATCAACCACAGTTGGTTGACTCGCGTCATTGGCGACCATGGCTATGAGTTGTTGCTGTTTATCAACCGATGGTCTAATCGCCTGCGCAAATTGGTAGGTCGTCCCTATTTTTCCTTGGCAGGGTTGATAAAAGACAATATCAAAGGAGCCAAGGCGGCGATTGAGACCTATGAGCGGGAAGCTCTAGCGGAGGCCCGACGGCGCGGTTTTGATGGCGTAGTATGCGGCCATATTCACTACCCCGCCCTGCGTGAAGAGAACGGGTTGCGCTACGCCAATTGCGGTGACTGGATTGAAAGCTGTACCGCCCTGGTAGAAGACCATCAGGGCGTCATGCGTTTGTTACATCACAGCGATAAGGTTGCCTGGCAGGAAATGCACGCTACGTAGACCTAGATACCTAACGCAACGCCAGCCCCTTTGCCTGATTACGCAACTGCGCCCAGGGTCCAGTAATCGCCAAGGTCATGCCGGGACGTTGGATATTAACAAACAGGGTAGTCCCATCGGGGGAGAAACAAGCGCCGCAAAACTCTCCTTTTTCGATATGGGCATTCATCGCCAGAGTATAAATACGGCCATCCGGAGTCAGGCCGCGCAGGTAATTCACGTTATCTGGCAAGCTCGAATAACTATCCTCACAAATAATCAAGTCGCCCCAAGGGGCTACCGCCAGGTTATCGCACGATTCCAGCACCGCACGACTCCGGGTTTCGTACAGTAATTCCAACATGCCGGGCTGTTCCTGCTCGCGGCTTGTTCCTTCGTAAACACTGGGTTGGTAACGCCACACCTGTCCGATTTGCAGCGGTCCGCCACTGGTGGCGGCAAGCATGATTTCCCGGGTTTTATCCGGACGCAACGCAAAGGCAAGGCCTTCTCCACGCGCAAAAATCGCAGCGCCCTGTTCATGTCCACGTTTATTCAAATCACCTTGGGGCGAGGTAACTTCGTCCAAGTCGATCCATTCGCATTCAAATGTCTGGCGAATAGTGACGGGTTTTGCCCCCTTATCTTTCAACCAGTTACGCGTATTCGCTTTTGGCCAATCGCGAATTACCAATGCTTGTAAACGTCCACCATCGATTAATTTACCCGGAGTTTTGGGGATAAACCGGTAGAACAAGCCTTCAGCATCGTCTTCCGACAAATAAACAATTCCGGTGGTGCTGTCGACGGCGGCGGCTTCGTGCATAAATCGCCCCATCTCCTTGAGTGGCACAGCTTCAACCAAACCTTTTGCCTGCGCCGGCACTTCAAAAATATAACCATGCTCACGGCCATAATCGTGGCGTTGGTCTACCAGGGTTTCTTCGCACGTCAGCCAACTGCCCCAGGGAGTTGCGCCGCCGCTACAATTGCGCGCGGTGCCTATCAGGCTCAGGTGACTGCGCTCAATTCGCTGGCTGCGATGGTCGTAGATGAGTGTGGTGGTCCCGCCGTTTACAGGCAGCCCCTGATAAAAATCGTATGCCAGGCCTTTGGTCTGTTTAGCCAACCCGGGTTTCCCCTCAAAAGGACTGGTTTCGTCGCCCACGGATGCCAACTCATGGTTACGCACCAGGATGCATCGATGGTTATTGCCGGGAACCGGGAAAGCAGCCATGCCATCGGGGGCGCTGGGCATACGCAATCCATCACTCATCAAATCACCCGTTCGGGCAATGATCTTGTAGTTGAATCCACGCGGTAAATTGAGTAATCCAGCCGGATCGACCAATAATTGCCCCAGCTTGTCGATACCATAGAGTGGATCTTGCGTGTATACCTGAGCCTGAAGTTGCAAACTACGCAAACCACCTAGAGTAATAGCTGCTGCGCTGGCATTTTTTAGAAAGTGACGACGGGTCAATCGCATAACGGTTCCGACAGGATGATCAATTAAGGAGGGGTTGCTAACGATCTTTTCAACCAGGAAGGTTACCGTTTGATGACACGATGCAGCAACGAGTGAGCCGAATTGACTCTCGAGTCAAGCTCCACAACTTTCAGTTTTATAGCGTCTGCATGGCCAGCGCCACCACAAATCCCAATGCTGCCATTAAACCGGATAGTTCATGGGTTTCTGCAAATGCTTCGGGAATCATGGTTTCCACTACCATCGCAAAGATTCCCCCTGCTGCTATGCAAGTAATCAAGGCTCGTATAGGCGGCGGTGCATCGCCAAAAAATAACGTGCCGACGACGGCAAATAGACCCGACAACACCGCAATTCCGCCCCATAACCGCATTATGAACCAGCCACTGCGGCCTGCACTGCGCATACCGGCGGTACTGGAAAGTGCTTCAGGAATATTGGAAATAAAAATCGCAGCAACAGTAGCGAGACTCAACTTACCGCCGCTCGCGACTAACAGGCCTATCGCCATGGATTCAGGAATTCCATCGAGCAGGGTGCCAGCAGCAATTGCCAAACCGGTATTACTGGCCGCTGGTTGCTGGCGCTGGGAGCGCTTGCGATGACGTACACCAGGGCTGGTTAATAAATGGTTGATCAGTGAGAAAGCTGTCGCACCCAGCATGAAACCACCGGCAACCCAAACGATACTTGCGTGCGACCGGGCTTCTTCCACCAGCTCGAAACTAAGTGCTGCTACCAGAATACCGCTCCCAAATGCCATGACATGGGCGATGACTTTGGGAGAAAAACGGACAAACCAGCCGAGTAGCGAACCCATCAGCAGGGCACTGGCGGCAATGAACCCCCAAACGCCCGCTTCCAGCCAGATGGGCATTACGCCGTTGGAAACCACGCGCGAACCAACTCTGGTAAAGGCACCGATCTACCATCCACTGAACTGACCCAGACAACCTTCGAATAACCCTCCGCTGCTGCAGTTTGCGGTTGCGACTGGGTGTATACCTTGTACTTGACCATAAAACTGGAGCGGCCCGGCTCACTCAGGAACACATCGATTCGCAGGGTTTCCGGGTGGAAAATAGGACGCAGGAATGTACATCCAATGGTGACCACAACCGGGTGGGTATCGCTCTTCAAGGGTAACCCTTTTTCCAGCATCCACTTGAAACGCGCTTCTTCAAAATAGCGAAAATAGAGCGTGTTATTCACATGACCATAGGCATCCATATCGCCCCAACGCACGGGAATTTCACACGAGTAAAACGGAACTTCATCACTCATAACGGCTCCTGGCTAAACCGCTTCGCGCGCGGTAAAACTAACCTGCATGCTACCCAGACCGGCATAGTCGATCCGGATTTCCGTATTCATTGGAACTTCAATGACACCGGCAAATGAACCGGTAATCACCGCTTGGCCCGCCACAATGCCCTGACCGCGGCTACGCAGGAATTCTGCCAACCAGTAGAGCGGTGCACGCGGGTGCGTGTTTGGATGCTGGCCTTGCCGTTCAATGACCTCACCATTCGCGCAGGTAAAAGTGATGGTGAAACTACTGGCCGCCGCCGCATTCGCAGAATCGACCACGGGCCCGATGAACAACCCCTGGTTCACCAGACCATCCGCCAGCATTTCTGGGAATTCGCAACTGGCTGGATCGCTGTAACGGCCATTAATTAACTCAAGTGCCATGTGTGTACGCGCAATGGCCGCGTCCACTTCTGCCGGCGTATAGGGCTCGGCACGCGCTGGTAGATCCTTGCCAAAGAAAAATGCCAATTCCGGTTCAATACGAGCGATATTTGCGGCACCCGGCTTGGCCCATAGGCTAACAGGAGGAACAGCATCTATCGTGCGCGTGTAAATAGGGCCAACAACCAGCTTGTTTTCCGGTGGCAACAAGCATTTCCAGCCACCAATACTGTCATCCATTAGCTCGCACCAGCGCTCGCTTACTGCCGTCTGGATGGCCAGTGCCTGTTCCAGGTCTTGCGGACGGCAAGCCTCGGGCAAGCGTTCTCCCTGGGTTCCGCTCATGCGGCGCTCTACTAAAATACGGGCCGCCGCAGCGGCATCAAAATGCTCGATCATAATCTCTCAATCCTGCGAAAAAAGAGGTAGCACTATAAACGCAAAACCCCTTGAAGAAGGGGTTTTGGTGAGAGAAATGTAGCGTTAGTGATGGGGCGAAAGCTCATGGGCAATGTGTTTTAGATCGTCGCTGGACTCAATGATATTTGCCACCGTGGTGTTAGCTTTTTCAGGATCAAGATGCAGCTCTTCATACACATGGGGCGGAATCGCCAGTTTTGGCCCACGGATAATATTGTGCTGTTGTAATAATCGCTGGGCCACAAAAATCAATTTGGCATAGGAGGCAAATTCACCTTGGTAGCCTGGGCTATTCTGGTAGCGTAGCCCTGTTACAACCTCTTCCGGCATTGACCACAATGACATCAAAGTAGCCGCCAACTGCTCGCGCGTTACGCCCAATAAATGGCGCTCAATTGCCTGATGACTCACGTGGGGATTGGCATCCGCCAGCTCACAATAATTGTGGAAATACGGTGGGAACACCTCCGCCATGATCAAATAACCGAAGTTATGCAGTAAACCGCACAGGTAGGCCATACCAAAACTCGGACGGTGATCACGGGGAATTGCTGTGACAAGCCCTTCGATAGTTGCGGCCATATACACCGCTTGCTGCCAATACGGAAGCGCACCGTGCGGACCTTCTTTGGGGATGGTCATGGCTTTACCCAGGGACAAGCCCAGCGCCAGGTTGAGCACCATATCAAAACCCAACACCCGCACGATGGCGTCATGGATAGATTTGATCTTGCCGGGCGCCGAGTAGTAAGGCGATGCCGCCCAACTCACTACCTGGGCAGCCAAACTGGGATCTGTTTCCACAATCTGCGCCAAATCACTGATATCCGCATTCGGATTTACACGCAGCTTGATAATACGCTGGGCGGTATCCGACAGCGGTGGTAACTCCAGGGTTTCTTCCAGGCGTTGCTTCACCCGCAATTGGGTGAAATTGCGCACCGCACCTAAAATCTGATCCGAATCACTGGTGTTCGTATCATCTTCTTCCAGGGGTTCCAGCGGTACCGCGATATCACAAATTGTGGCGTCATCCAGCATTTGCTTGAATTCGTCGCGGCTAAATTTCAGTAGCTGCTTTTCGTCGCCGGAGTCGGCAAGTAATTCATTGCGCTCCACCAGGCTCCGGTCAATCAGCGTCAACAGACCAGCAAGTTTGGGCAGTGCGGGAATAGAGTGAAGGTTATGGGAGGTACAGAACTTCCGGATATCAGCCGCGCTGGCGGCAAGCAGTTCCCGGCTTAATTGGCGGTTCACTGCTTTTAAATCCAGCAGGCGGTCAGCGGCATAAATGACCTGAACACGCCCTTTTCCATCTTGCAATATCACAGATTTAGCAGCGCCCATGGTCCGTAAATGCTGGTCATGCCACAACGCTTGCTCGTCGGTTATGGGCACTTCAGCCACCTGATAATGAACATTTTGCTTGTTGAGCAATGATTGAACACTGGTAGGGACTGACACAGCCTACTCCTCTTATTGGATATAACCGATTGATTTTCATAGGGTTAGCAAAATTCCGACCTTTAACAATTCACAGGGAAGTGTCATGCAGCGTGAATAATTCTCATATCGCCGCAAGGCATGAGCCCAAGGCTGTATCTGGCAATAACCGACTTTTTTCAAGCATAGTCCAAATTTATCGCCTCACCGCGCATTTGGGAAAGAAAACACACTTCTACGCCAAAATGATGGATCAGTTCTCACCCATCCAAT
Source organism: Cellvibrio sp. (assembly GCA_035490715.1). Lineage (GTDB taxonomy): Bacteria > Pseudomonadota > Gammaproteobacteria > Pseudomonadales > Cellvibrionaceae > Cellvibrio. The sequence continues at coordinate 31,769 of DATJLF010000033.1, read as the reverse complement.
GAAAAATACGCCATCTTCTTTTTAGATATAACCAGAAAGGTCTGTCACACCTGTAGATAACGATGGTTTTGCCCCAGCCAACGACCTACCAGCTGTTGGCAGAGTTGGGGGTAATCGCTCATTAATAATAACGCGGCGTCTTTTACGTCGGGGAGTAAATGACTGTCGCGCTGCAAGTCAGCAATACGGAACTGCATTTCGCCGGTTTGGCGAGTACCCAGCACTTCACCGGGCCCTCGCAGCAGTAAATCCTGCTCGGCGATATAAAAACCATCACTACTTTCACGCATCACACGTAATCGCTCACGGCTGTTTTGCGAAAGAGGCGAACCATACAACAACACGCAATGGCTGGCCGCAGAACCACGTCCCACTCGCCCACGCAACTGATGTAACTGCGCCAGGCCCAGACGCTCGGGGTTTTCAATAATCATCAAACTGGCGTTGGGTACATCAACACCCACTTCAATCACCGTGGTGGCTACCAACAGATCCAGCTCATTGGCTTTGAACGCTGCCATCACCTGTTCTTTTTCATTGGCTTTTAATCGACCGTGGATTAACCCGATGCGTAGATGAGGCAACGATTCCGCAAGATTAGTTGCGGTCGCTTCGGCTGCCTGGGCTTCCAACGCCTCGGACTCTTCAATGAGCGTACAGACCCAATATGCTTGCCGCCCCTGCTCACAGGCCAAGCGCACCCGTTCAATAACTTCTTCCCGACGCTGATCGCTGATCACAACCGTGGTCACCGGTGTTCGCCCGGGCGGGAGTTCATCTATCACCGAGCAATCCAGATCGGCATAGGCGCTCATTGCCAGTGTGCGGGGAATGGGGGTTGCCGTCATAATTAATTGGTGCGGACGTAAATAGCCAGATTGCGGAAATTGCCCTCCGGTTATGCCTTTTTCGGATAACGATAGCCGCTGATGGACACCAAACCTGTGTTGTTCATCAATAATAATTAGCCCCATATCCGCAAATGCCACCGATTCCTGAAATAACGCATGTGTACCCACTACCACTCGCGCTTCACCGCTGGCAATGGCAGCCAACTGGGTACGACGTTCAGCCACCTTGAGCTTGCCCGTTAGCCAACCGAGGGAAATACCCAGTGGCTCCAACCATTTGCCAAAATTGATCCGATGTTGCTCGGCAAGGATTTCTGTTGGCGCCATGATCGCCGCCTGTTTGCCGCTCGATACCGCCATCAATGCCGCCAACGCCGCAACCACTGTCTTACCTGAACCCACATCACCCTGAACCAAACGCAACATGGGTACCGGCTTGGCCAGGTCAGAGGCTATTTCCACCAGCACCCGCTGCTGGGCGCGGGTTAGTCCGAAGCCCAAACGAGCCAGAAACCGCTGCTCGAGGTTTGGATCAATCCGTAAACCTGTAGCGCCATCCGCCTGGGTTTCGCGGCGCAACAACAATAAACTCAAGTGATGTGCCAGTAATTCCTCGAAAGCAAGACGCTGTTGGTACGGGTGCTCTCCGGCTAGCAATTGCTGAACATTCGCAGTAGTGGGTGGTTGATGCAGGAAACGCAAAGCGTCCGCCAATGGCACCTGGTTGAGCTTGCGTCTGACAGGCTCAGGTAACAACTCGCTCAATGCGTGCTTATCTAGCCAGGTCAATGCCTGTCGCGCAAGGCTGCGTAATCGTGGCTGGGTCAGACCCTCAGTGGCGGGATAAATAGGCGTAAGGGATTGCTCCAGTGGCAAGGGCGCGGCTTCATCCAGATATTCATACTCCGGATGATACATTTCCAACCCGGAGGCTCCCCGACGCGTTTCGCCAAACACGCGCAATCGGGTGCCCGCGACTAAACGTTGTTTTTGTGCATTATTGAAATGGTAAAACCGCAGCACCAGAGTACCTGTACCATCCTGGACTTTGCATACCAGACTTCTACGTTTGCCAAATACCAGATCGCAGGCACGTACTTCTGCCTCTATCACTGCATTGCCATTCGGTTGCAATGCCCCAATAGGGGTAATCCGGGTGCGATCCAGATAACGCAATGGTAAATGCAATAAGATATCTTGCAGGCTAAACAAACCTATCTTCGCCAATTTTGCTGCCAAGCTGGCGCCAACACCCTTAATAGCCGTTACTGGAATTTGCTCAAGGGTTTTGGCGATATCAGCATTCATGACGCAAGATTATTCTTAATGACGTGCCGTTTTAATCGCATCACGCAAGGCATCAATCGCCTTATGACGGGGGAAACTGGCGCGCCAGGCCAGTGCTACAGTGCGACTTGGAGAAGGCTGGGTAAATGGACGAGTCACCAACACTTCGGAACTATATAAAGAACTATCTGCGGCAGAGATAGGCAGGATTGTCAGCCCCAACCCTGACGCCACCATATGGCGCAAAGTCTCCAGTGAACTACCTTCTGCGGCTGTGCGAACATTGTTGGCTGATTGTTCTCCATGGTGTTGAAGGTTAGGGCAAGTGGTGAGCACCTGATCGCGGAAACAATGCCCTTCTCCCAGCAGCAATAGCTGCTCAGCATTTAAATCCGCAGGGTTAATAGCCTCCTTGGCTGCCAATGGATGATTCTTCGGCATCAATACCACAAAGGGTTCTTCATAAAGTATTTGGGTTACCACATCCGGCTCTTCAAACGGTAACGCGATAATAATCACATCCAACTCACCGTTACGCAGCTTTTTCCGCAGGTTATGAGTGTATCCCTCCTCTACATAAAGCGGCATTTTGCTAGCCTTTTGCTGCAAATGAGGAATAAACTTCGGCAGCAAATAAGGGCCAATAGTGAAAATCGCACCTACCGATAACGGGCTGCTGAGCTGATCTTTACCAGCGTCCGCCAGATCTTTGATGGCGGCGGTTTGTTCCAGCACCAGATTAGCTTGGGCAACAATCTGCTCGCCTAAGGGTGTGGGTTGTACACGCGATTTGGTTCGCTCAAACAGCGCCACTCCCAATTCATCCTCCAGTTTTTTTACTGCAATACTCAAGGTGGGCTGGCTTACATAGCAGCGATCTGCAGCGCGTCCAAAATGCTGTTCCTGAGCAAGGGTGACGATATAGCGGAGTTCGGTGAGGGTCATAAGTTGGCTCCCATTGGGTGAAGACCTTGAACTTTTTTGGTTCAATTAGGGCTTTTGAATAGCCTAAAACTATCAGATAAAAGACGTTTATCAAATGACTAATATTCCGGTTACTCCACAAAAATCAAAATCGTCGCGTAAAGTATTAATTATTGGCTGCGGAGATATCGGCCAACGTCTTGCTTATCAATTGTCTTCTGATAAATACCAAATTACCGGAGTTCGACGTAATTGCCCACCAAATCACCCTCATCTGCGCTATTTCGGCTGTGACGCCACAGCCAGTGGAGCACTTGAGCCTGCATTGAAAGAAAATTTTGACGTTATTGTTATCACCATGACCCCCGCAGAACGTAGTGACGCTGCGTATCAACGATCCTATGTTGATACCTGCCAGAACCTCGTCAATTCACTGAGTGCATTAGCACTACAACCACGATTAATCATTTTTGTGTCTAGTACGGCAGTGTATGCACAAGATGACGGCAGCTGGGTTGACGAGGATTCCCCCACAAATCCCACACATTTCTCCGGTCGCCGATTGTTGGAGGCTGAGAAAGTCATCCAGGAAAGTGGCTTCAATTACACATTGGTGCGCTTCAGTGGCATTTATGGCCCGGGAAGAACCCGTCTTATCCAACAAGTCCAACAAGGCCGAGCGTCAGCGAGCCCACATCACACCAACCGTATACATGCTGAAGATTGCGCCGGTTTCCTGGCTCACTTGATCCGCCTGCAGCAACCATTGGAACCAATGTATATCGCCACCGATTCACATCCCGCTCCAATGGTAGAGGTTGTAAGTTGGATTGCTGCCAAAATAGGAGTTACTGATTTTCTATCGCCAGATACAGTTAATGAACGTAGTAATAAAAAGCTCAGCAACAAGCGAATGCTTGGCAGCGGTTACCAGTTACGTTATCCCGGTTTTCAAGCGGGTTATGCTGAATTAATCGGAGATGGAGAAACGGAACAATAATGATGATTCAGCAAACATAAAAAAACCCGGCCGATGCCGGGTTTTTTTATCACTAACTCAATTAGCGAGTTTCGGTAGTGGTAACTTTGGTAGATACATTACCCACTACGCGACGGTTTTGCTCGCGGCCATCTGCTGTAGCGTTATCGGCAACAGGTTTGGACTCACCGTAACCAACCGCGTTCACGCGATCTGCGGCAATACCATATTTGGTAATCAAGGCCGCCTTAACAGAATCAGCACGGCTTTGAGACAGCTTCTGGTTGTATGCATCAGAGCCTTGGCTGTCGGTGTGGCCTTCTACTGAAACCACGGTATCAGCGTATTGGTTCATGAACGTAGCCAGCTTGGACACTTCGCCTTCAAACTCCGGCTTGATAATCGCCTTGGCAGTATCAAATGTGATGTTCAACTCAATAGCCACAGTTTCCGTCAACTTCAGTGAACAACCAACAGCATCAACTTTATGGGTTCTCGGGGTATCCGGACACTGGTCTTTTGAATCCAGTACACCGTCGCCATCAGAATCCTTCTCTGGCTCAGGAGCCGGAGCTGGCGCAACCGCTTTAACCGGAGCTGGAGCACCACCGAACAAATAGCTAATACCGGCATTCAACGCGAGGTCGGTATATTCATTGTCCAGGCTATTGAATGCACGCACGTCAGTACGGAATTCCCAGTTACCGCCGAGGTTGCGTTTAACACCAGCACCCAGATTCAAGAGGGTATCTCTATGGGATTCATCGTTATCCCACTCAACTTCCTGGTCACCTACACCAAAGGCAACATAAGGACGCCACAGGCTTTCGGTGTTGATGTGATACAACGCGTCCAAACGGTATTGGGTGCCGTCAACATCAACACCACCGCTTTGGGTTTCTGTGCTGTATTGGCTTGCAACAGCATCCAATGTCCAGTTTTCGTCCAATACATAACCGAACCCCAAACCCCAGGTGTTGGCATCTTCGATAGGCTCTTCAAAGAAAGTGCGACCGAAATCGGCGTGAACTTCAAATTTATGGTTATCGGCATTTGCACCGGCAGAAATTGCTGCAATAGCGGCAGACAAAGCTAATATGTGTGTGTTTTTCATGGCCATTTCGTTCTCCGTTGAAAATTAGCGAGGTTCCAAAAAGACAATCTGGTTGTCATTGATCAATCAAGAACCACAGACTGCGAAATATTAAACCGTTACTGGTTTCTAAACTTACACCTGCTGAATTCCATTTCATGATTATTTTCAGGTGCTTACCTTAGCAAATTAAAGCGATATATGCCAATTCACGCTGTTTTTTTGAACAACAAATCCCAGACGCCATGGCCGAGCCGCTCACCGCGTTTCTCGAATTTAGTGATTGGACGGTAATCTGGCCTAGGTGCGAAACCAGTTTCTGTGAAATCAGTCGCAAAACCTGTCGCGTTATTCATTACTTCCAGCATATGTTCGGCATAGGCTTGCCAATCAGTTGCCATATGAAAAACCCCATTTTCTTTTAATTTGGGGCGCAACTTCTGGACAAATTCAGGTTGGACAATCCGACGCTTATGGTGCTTCTTCTTATGCCATGGGTCCGGGAAGTACAATTGCAGCCGGTCGATGCTCGCATCGGGAATACAGTCTTCCAGCACATCCATAGCATCTGCCATATATACACGAAGGTTACTTAACCCTTCCTGACTGGCAGAACTGATTAGACGGCCAACGCCGGGCGGATGAACTTCAATACCGATGAAGTTCTTTTCAGGCTCATTTCGGGCCATTTCCAACAACGAATCCCCCATCCCAAATCCAATCTCAAGCACCAGCGGCGCTACACGACCAAAGATTTCAGCGGGATTGATCGCGCCGGCAAAAAGGCTTAAACCCATGGCAGGCCAATATTTTTCAAACGCATTTTTTTGACCGACCGTAATACGCCCTGCACGGATGACAAAACTACGGATTGATTTGGGTTTAAATTCAGGCTTGATCAAAAAGCCTTCCTCGCCGCCTTCAAGGTCGGGAGTTAACTCGGGAAGTTCAGACATAGAAATCAATAATAAAGGAAAAATCAGGATTCGGATTTCATTCGCCAGCCAGTGATAGCCAGCAACACCCAACCCACCAGAAAACACAGCCCACCCAGCGGCGTTATAGATCCGAACCAGCGAGGAGCTCCCATAGCCAATGCATACAAACTACCGCTGAACATAAGGCTGCCCAGTATAAAGGCCCAGCCACTGGCTTTTAACCCCATATTCATCGGTTTATGTAGCATCAATATCGCCACTAGCAGCAATGCCAGCGCATGGTACATCTGATATTGCACACCTGTTTTCACTATGTCGATCATCTCCGGTGTCAGTATTTTTTTAAGGCCATGTGCAGCAAAAGCTCCCACTATTACCGATAAAAAGCCGCTAATAGCGGCGATCTGGATAAATATGCGCACCATTGTGCTTACCTATTTTTAATTGTGAAAAATGGAAAATAAAAAAGCCGCGCATAGCGCGGCTTCTCGAAGCAAAATGAAATAGAAACTATCAGGCTTCCATCATCATGGTTTTAACCTTGTTCATGGCATTTTTTTCCAACTGACGGATACGTTCAGCTGAGACCCCGTACTCTGCAGCAAGATCGTGCAAGGTTGCCTTATCATCATTCAACCAGCGACGCTGCAAAATTACCCGACTACGGTCATCCAGTTTCTCCAATGCTTTTTCCAAGCCGTTTACATTGGACTCTTCCCAATTGGATTCTTCCAAACGTGCAGCTGGGTCGTAACGGTTATCCTCAAGGTAATGAGCTGGCGCTACATAGGTGTCATCATCGTCATCTTCACCTGCATCAAAACCTGCATCATAGGAAGCTAAACGACCTTCCATTTCACGCACTTGTTTGACATCTACGCCCAGATCCTGCGCCACCGCATGAGCTTCATCATTACTCAACCATGCCAGACGTTTTTTAGCGCCACGCAAATTGAAGAACAATTTGCGTTGAGCCTTAGTGGTGGCAATTTTAACGATTCGCCAGTTACGCAAAATAAACTCATGAATTTCCGCTTTGATCCAATGAACAGCGAATGATACCAAACGAACACCTTTATCCGGATCAAAGCGTTTGACGGCTTTCATCAAGCCGACATTACCCTCCTGCACCAAATCGCCTAAGGGTAAACCATAGCCATTGTAGGAGCGGGCGATATGCACGACAAAGCGCAGGTGCGCCATCACGAGTTTACGTGCGGCATCAAGGTTGCCATTGAGATGCAGATCACGAGCCAGCTCTTGTTCTTCCTCAATAGTGAGGATTGAGAAGCTGCTGACCGCTTGAACATAGGCATTCAGGTTTGAACCAGGGGCAAGGGTGCCAATAGGTTGCAGACTTGTGCTCATGTTTACCTCCAGTAACAGTTTGACCCGAGTGTACCAGCTGATTTTTAGTTGCGCCAGCAGGGAAAAAGTTCACTTAACGCAGATTTTGCAGCATCTCACATTCAGGATTTACTTTTCAAATAGGGCCGACATTTGATTACCGCGGCTGGATTGAGTAGAGGTGACGCGCCACAGCAATCCAGGCGCCCAGCAGTCCGGTAACACCCGCAATCAGAATCAATTGCAGGCTTCCTATGAAATCTAAACTTTGCAAACGAAAGCTGCTTTGATACAGATCAGCCAATTGCGCGACTGGGGCTGATAACCACCAGAACCCTAATGCCAATATGAAGGCAGCCAAAATCCCGCCGCCAATACCATACCAAAGGCCGGTATATAGGAACGGCCGGCGCACATAGGCGTCTGTGGCGCCCACTAGTTTTACTACCAAAATTTCATCGCGACGATTTTCAATCGCCATTCGGATGGTATTGCCGATCACCAATAACACCCCCAGTGCTAACAATCCCGCCAGCGCTATCACAAAACGTTCGGCGACGGTAATGAATTGGTGCAATCGTTTAACCCAAAGCATATCCAAGCGAACATCGGCAACTAACGGATCGGCAATCAAAGCTTGCTGCAAGGAGTTGAGCACATCCGGTGCATTCCCACCTATTTTAGGTTTGATGAGAATAACCCCCGGTAACGGGTTTTCGTCGAGATGGTTTGCTAACTCTCCCAGCCCAGAACCGCGTTTGAACTCCTCAAGTGCCTGCTCAGGAGAAACATAAATTACCTGCGCGATATCAGCGCGCCGCAACCAACGATTGCGTAGGTCTTGCGCTTGCGTCGCGTTAACATTCTGCTTTAAAAACACCGAGATCTGGCTGGAATCCTGCCAGCTTTGCCCTATTTGCTGAACATTATTAAAAACAACAAATAATGCTGCTGGTAACGCTACAGCAATAGCAATGACCAGCCAGGTCATCATGCTTTGCAACGGGGTCTCCATTAGACGTAATAAGCTTTCGATTGCCGAATTACTGTGGTGCGCGCTCCAAGCCTCTACCTGGTCACGCCAGGAAGTCTTGCTTTGGACTGCGCCTTGGCTACGCGCAGCCGGACGCACTTCCGGGCGAATTGGCTCACGCACAGCGCGTTCGCTGCGGTTACTGGTTGCACCACCCATACGGTTTGGACGGCGATCAGGTTTAGGTCGTTGCGGTTTCACCAGAGTACTCCGTCATGTACCAACTTGCCCTGCACCAATCCGAGCACGCGTTTATTCATCCGTTTCAACAATTCTATATCGTGGGTTGCGATCATGACTGTCGTACCCACCTCATTGAATTGGCGAAATAACGTCATGATTTCATTGGATAATTCCGGGTCCAGATTACCTGTTGGTTCGTCCGCCAAGAGGAGCGTGGGCTTGTTGACTACCGCACGGGCAATACCCACTCGTTGCTGTTCTCCGCCAGAGAGCATAATGGGATTACTACGTTCTTTGTCGAGTAGATCTACCTTATCCAGCGCCGCACGCACTCGCTTGCCAATTTCCTGGTAGGGATAGCCCGCAATCTGTAATGGTAAGGCAACGTTATCGTATACCGTGCGATCAAAAAGAAGTTGGTGGTTCTGGAATACCACACCGATGTTACGGCGGAAATAAGGCAATTCGCCCTTGGGCATTTGCGCCAGGTGATGCCCGTTGACGAATACATTGCCGTGGGAAGGATGCTCCATCAACAAGATCATTTTCATTAATGTACTTTTACCGGCGCCCGAATGGCCGGTCAAAAATAACATCTCACCTGCATCTACTTCAAAATCCACACGCGCCAGCGCCTCGTAGCCGGTGTCATAGCGCTTGCTTACATTTTCAAATCGAATCACAACCAATCCTGTGTGTTAATTAGTGTCGGCCTGATTGAATAAGGCTTTGATAAATGGCTCGGCAGCGAAAGGCTGCAGATCCTCAATAGCCTCACCCACGCCGATAAAACGCACCGGTAGTTGAAACTTTTTACTCAGCGCAAAAATCACTCCGCCTTTGGCAGTACCATCCAATTTAGTGAGCACTAACCCGGTAACCCCTGCTGCCTCGCGGAACTGTTCAGCCTGGTTGACAGCGTTTTGGCCAGTGCCGGCATCCAGTACCAGCAATACCTCATGGGGCGCTGATACATCCAGTTTGGCCATTACACGTTTGACCTTGGCTAACTCTTCCATAAGATGGTTTTTGTTATGCAAACGACCCGCTGTATCGGCGATTACTACGTCGATCCCACGGGCTTTGGCCGCACTTAACGCATCGAAAATAACCGATGCAGAATCAGCCCCGCTGTGCTGGGCAATCACAGGCACATTGTTGCGCTCGCCCCAGACTTGCAATTGTTCGACCGCAGCGGCGCGGAAAGTATCCCCCGCCGCCAACATGACTTTTTTCCCTTCGTTTTGCAGGCGTTTGGCGAGTTTGCCAATGGTGGTGGTTTTCCCTACCCCATTCACACCGACCACCAAGATAACGTAAGGAACTTTAGCCGTATTAATCACTAGCGGTTGTTCTATCGGGCGTAGTAGATCGGCAAGTAATTCGCGCAACGCGCGATAAAGTGCATCTGCGTCATTCAACTGCTTGCGTGCTACACGGGTGGTGAGGTTATCAATGATTTCACTGGTCGCCTCCATGCCCACATCGGCAAGCAAAAGCTGGGTTTCCAGCTCTTCAAACAAATCCTCATCAATAGTTTTACGCCCCAGGAACAGGTTGCCCAACCCCTCGGCAAAGTGACTGGAGGTTCGGCTCAGCCCCTGTTTGATACGCGCAAAAAAACCGGGCTTTGCCGGCGCGGGTTCGGGTTCGGCAACATCAGGAATCGTTGGAGACTCAGCAACCGGAGGGCTCGTGTCAGGCAATTGTTCTTGCTCGGGGGTGACGGTTTCGGCAACTTTTTCGTTGTCGGGCTTTTCAGATTTTTTAAACAGATTGAAAAACATAGTCGTGATCTGGGGAGTTTCGGAGAAAAATCAGGATGACCAATACGTTCAGCCAAGGCGATAAAGGCGCTATCCTACCACTTAAGTGCCTATGATAGAGAGAAGACCTTGTCCAGACCCGGAACCAAACCCGCAAAATCTAACTCCATTCCTCCTAAAGGCAGTAATCAGTTGCGCATTATTGGCGGCAGCTGGCGGGGTCGAAAATTAGGTTTTCCTGATGTCGAGGGTTTACGCCCTACTGGTGACCGCATTCGCGAAACCTTGTTCAACTGGCTGGCACCCGACATTGCTGGCGCACGCTGCCTGGATTTGTTTGCCGGTTCAGGCGCTTTGGGGCTGGAAGCGCTGTCGCGCGGGGCGGGTGAAAGCGTGCTAATCGAAAAAAACCCGCTGGCTGCGCAATCGCTCGTTAAAAATCTGGCGCTACTCAATGCCGAAAAAGCACAGGTAATTAATACCGATACACTAAGTTTCCTGTCCAACGCCAACTCGGTAGTACCCTTTGATGTGGTGTTTATCGACCCTCCGTTCCAACAGAATCTGTGGCAACAAACCATCGACCTGCTGGAACAGCAGAAATTGTTGAGTGAAAGCTGCGTGATATACGTGGAGTCAGGGATAGAAGACCAGTATGAGGTACCGGCTAGCTGGGAATTGCATCGCGATAAAACAACCGCCAAGGTGAGGTATCGGTTGTTTTATCGCAGGCGGGATAACTAGATCGATTGGATGCTTACAAAATCGCTATACAGCCCGTTTTTATCAAACGCCGCGATTTCAAACACATAAGAGCCATTGGCGATACCAGTCAACACAAAGCTGTTGTCCCAAGGGCTAATTCCTGAAGATACGTAGGTGTATTTGGTATCTCCCACAGCTTTATAACGAATTTCATAACCGCCCAACTCTTCCGGATTAATTAAATCACCATTAGCCCGTTCTGCCGGAGCCATCCATTTAAAATGCGCCTCGCCATTTTTAACCTCGCTTGAAGGTTCCGTTGAAGCCGCAGTCGATGAGCTGGTAGCGGTTGATGGTGCAGACGATGAACTGGACGAGCTGGAGCTAACGACAGGTGCAACGCTGCTGGGGCTGGAACTGACTGTTGTACCGCCCGCAGAACTGGTTGAGCTGGAAGAACTTGATTGAACCGATGAGGTTGCTCCCGCCGCTTCCACCTTAAACCAATTCAAGTTGAACCCGTACGTCCCGCGAACAATAGTGGTGAGGCCAAATTTGTGCGATCCCGCCGTCAGATTAACGACGTGCTCTACATTTACCCATTTTTGGCTGCCCCCCGTTTTAGGTACCGAAACAGTTCCATATTGGGCGCTGCCGTCGGCTTCATGGAACGAAAAGCTGGCGCCGCCACCCTGGCTTGCAACCCTGAAGGTAATTTTATAACTGCCGGTGGTGGGAATATCGACCACCGCATCGGTATAGGAAAGCCAATCCTGTTCGTGGAAATACCCCACATTCAAACCACCGCCAGTATCGGTGGTGGCTTCGGTCTGAATACCACTCATTGAAGAATAATCTTCAGCCTGGATCGTTGCCGGCAATGCCAGACCTTTGAGTTCAACTTTGAGCCAATTGATGTTATAGCCCGCACCGCGAGTGACAGTAGTGAGGCCCAAACTGTGCACGCCCGCCTTCAAGCTCACTGTCCGCTCAACGTTCACCCATTTTTGCGTACCGCCTGTGTTAGGGATATTGACCACGTCATATTGAACGCTTTTATCCGCTTCATGTACGGCAAAACTTCCGCCACCGCCATTGCTCGCCACACGGTAGGTGATTTTGTAGTTGCCGGTTACAGGCGCGACGAATTGCGTGTCCGCATACGACATCCAGTCGCCATCGTGGAAATAACCTACATTTAAACCACCACCTGTATCCTGGGTAGTTTCTGTTTGTACCCCTGACATCGTCGTGTAATTTTCTGCTTGTATAGTCAGCGGCAAGGTTGCAGCTACATTGCTTTTACTACTGCTGGAAGAGCTGGTGATTTGGGCAGCGGCACCACTGCCGAGACTCATCAACGGTGCAAACAATGCCATCGCAAAAGTCATGCGGCGCAACGACATTTGCCAACCCAAGCCGCGTTTTAATTGTTGATGATTGATAAAACCTAACTTGATTAACACTTCACCGATAGAAGAAGTTTCCATCGCTGCTTTGTCATTTGGATCTATATCTGCCCGCAGGCGTTTTTGTTCTGTAATTGCCAGCTTTAATTGACTGTCCGTAATCAACCCTTTTTCGACCAGAATGTCTCCTAAACGCGTAGCCTTAATATTCTGGGCCATCTCTACTACCTCCTGATGCATGTACCAACCTATGAGCCATACTGAGTAAAATTGACGTCTCAAATGAGTCTAGTTCAGTGCAACCTTCGTCATTAGCGAAGTGATAGACCGAATCGCGATTTACAGTTTGCTGGTCAGTTCTTTACGAATTTTGTACCATGCCCGCCCCGCCGCAAGGCATCTGCCGATGGAGCTATCCCATGCGCACAGTGGTCTATCCAGGAACCTTCGACCCAATAACAAACGGTCACATTGATTTAGTGGAGCGCGCCTGCCGTCTGTTCGACAACGTGATAGTGGCGGTAGCGGCCAGCAACCGTAAAAACCCACTGTTCACTTTGGAAGAACGCGTTGCCCTGGCACAGGAAACCCTGGCACATTTGCCCAATGTTACGGTGTGCGGGTTTGATATTTTGCTGGTGGAATTTGTGCGTCAACAAAACGCCCAGGCAGTGCTGCGAGGATTACGTGCAGTGTCAGATTTTGAATACGAATTCCAACTCGCCAATATGAATCGCGCACTGGCACCTAACATGGAAAGTATTTTCCTCACGCCCGCTGAACACCTTTCTTATATTTCATCATCGATAGTGCGTGAGATTGCCCTGTTAGGCGGCGATGTGAGCAAGTTTGTCGCAAGCCCTGTGGAAGCAGCGTTGCAACGCAAATTTGGGCGTTAGTTATTGTTGGCAAATAACGCAATACACGGTGGTGCGATCATTCATTCGCACCTCTTTTAACGGTTTTTTGCAGAGGTTGCAGGGTTGCCCTCCACGCCCGTAGACCAACAGCTGTTGCTTGAAATAACCCGGTTTGCCATCCCCACCGACAAAGTCGCGCAAGGTAGTTCCCCCCTGGTCGATAGACCGTTGCAAGACAAACTTGATATCCCTTACCAGATCTTCGCAATTTTTACGCGTGAGGCTACCCGCTTTACGGATGGGCTTTATACCCGACATAAACAAGGATTCGTTGGCATAGATATTCCCTACACCCACTACGATCTTGCTATCCATAATAAATTGCTTGATAGCCTGACTGCGCTTGCGCGTGCGTTGGTACAAATACCCTGCGTCGAAATTATCAGTAAGGGGCTCTGGCCCCAGATCCGTAAGGAGTTTATGGACTTCCGGTTCACCTTCCACCCATAACAAACACCCGAACCGACGTGGGTCACAATAACGAAGCAGGCGGTTGCCAAACACCACATCGAAATGGTCATGGAAAGATGGCGGCTCATCCTCTTTCACAATGCGCAAACTGCCCGACATTCCCAAGTGAATGAGCGCGTGACCGTTACCGAAATTGAATAACAGGTATTTACCACGTCGGCTAAGGCTCACCAATTTACGGCCTTGCATTAAAAGCGGCAAATCGGCAGGGATTGGCCAGCGCAAACGGGGCTGGCGGATGACAATCTCCGTCACTTTTTGACCAAGGATGTGGGGACTGATGCCACGCAGGGTTGTTTCTACTTCGGGTAACTCGGGCATGAAAATTCCTGAAACCATTAAAAGATTAACTGATTGGCGTTGAAATTAACAAAAACACCGCTAAACTCATTTGTGAGACTTGAATCACAAATTAAATTAGATTTAATTCTCATAAAACGACAATTTGGCCTGCAACTTGCCATAGCAATTGCTGGTTAAGGCGCCATCCCGACGGTAAAGGGTCAGCGCCTCAAAATATGATCCCCACTAAACCTTCTTTACCTCTGGAGTTCGTGAATGAAAAACCTGATACGGTCGCTGTTTCTGCCACTGGCATTTTTAGCCGGTAGCGCCGCAGCGTTACCTGTAGTGTCTCTATCAGCAGCAGGACAAACGGCTACGTCTGTCGCTGATGCTGTCACTGTCGATTTCAACGGCGGTTGTGGTTACAGCAGCTGCAGCGGTGATTTTGCATTGGTCAATGGCAGCCAAAGCGGTTTGTATGCCCAACCATTGGGGGTTAATTCCCAATACCTGAGTGTGCCCAACCCATCGGCCACCACCCTCAGCGCCAATTTTTCGCTGGGCACCGCCGCCAACTACTTCGGCCTATATTGGGGTTCGATTGATAGTTACAATTTTGTTAGCTTTTACTTGAACAACGCGTTGGTGGCCAGTTATTCCGGCAGCGCGATTGTGGGCCAATTTGCCGACGGCAATCAACTGAGCTATAGCTCCAATCGTTACATCAATTTCGATTTTGGCGCAGACAGCTATGATCGGGTTACCTTGACCAGCAATGGTTTTGCGTTCGAAAGTGACAACCACGCTTTCAGAAAATTAGTAGCCGTACCCGAGCCTACCACTGCCTTATTATTGCTGATGGGATTGGTTGGTTTAGCACTTGCACGTCGCCAGGCTAATCCGGCTTCTATGAAATAGAGCAATATTGCGTCCTGAAAATACCGGGCAATGCCCGGTATTTTTTTATCCTCATCTACTGTACTGCACTTAAGCGCATCATGAGATTCAGCTGGTTCGCGATCACTTGGAATTCTTCAAATTGCCGCGCTGATAACTTTTCCTGATCGTTATCGGCGTATGCAATTGCCATCACTCGTTTGTTCAGATGCAGGGGTGCAATAAAAATATCACCCTGTGCTGCCATGACCTGTAATGAACCCACATCCGTTTTTGCATCCTTTGCGTGATGGTGAAAAGGTTGCTGTGTACGCAACAGCTCGTGTAGTAACTCACCCTTACGCAACTTTTCCAAACTGATTTTTATTTGTTGTCGCCACAGATGCGTGCCTTTTCCAGCAACATAGCGCACATCCAGGGTTTTACTTTTGTGATCAATCAGCAAAATCGCCGCTCGTGCTATACCAGCACCTTCGTGCAACGCCGCGAGCGATAATTGGGTAACTTTGGGTAAATCCCCACCCTCAAGCATCGTTTTGTGGATCTGGTTTAACTGTTGTTGGAACAAATAATCCGGTTTGGCAACCGGTACGTCTTTCTCTTCTATTAAATGTGGATCCGGCAACGCACTGATCAGCACATCAACGCCGTATATCTTCGCAATGACCGATGCCTCATCTGCCATGCGCAGCACCTGATTTTTGGCCTCATCAAACGGAATCTTGCAAAGGGTCGCAATCTGCTGACACAACTTCTGCATTTCCGCACTTTTAATACCCCGTTGGATATAGGTACTAATTTCATTCCCCAAATTCACCGCACGCGCTGCTGCGCTGGAATGCACATGGTTTTCGCAGGCTTCACTTAATAAATCACCCAGGGCCCAGTCTTTAATTAAGTGACGCGATAACAAACTGGTATCAACACCCAGATATTTCACTGCCAAACTGTGCCCGGCTTGCGGATCTTGATCGCGTGCTTCAATAAAATCCTCTACCACTTTGCGGCCGGTAGAAATTAATGCGAGCTCACTAATATTGCGCAACAACGCGGCAATAAAAACCTGTTCTTTTTTATCGCCGTCCAGAAACGGCACCATCGCTTTGGCTTGAACAGCGGCATGAAAAGAACGCGCCAGGCTTTGGATCAACAACGCTTTGGGTTTACCTTTTAAAAAATTATCGATAAGCGTGGTTGCCAGCGTGATATTGCGTAAATTATCAAAACCCAAATGCACAATGGCCCGCGAGACAGTTTTAATGGGCGCAAAAGACGGGTTGTAGTGAACCGAATTGGCAATACGCAACACCTTTGAGGTTAAATCGGCATCGCGCAAAATAATTTTAGTCAGGTCTTCCGCGCGGCAGCGTTCGTTTTCGCTCAGCTCGCAAATTTCCCGTACAACCGCATCCAGCGTAGGTAACTCTTGTTCGGCGAGCGCACCCATCCATGCGTCGAGGCCGCGAATATCTGTCATAGGGGGAAACCTGTGTTGACCGAAAAGTCAGTAGTTATTGATTTATTATTGATCTGGGTTGAGTGTAGAACACGTCGCTGAATTCTCCATTTGTGACGCGGAACGGGGAAACATTTTCTATCAAACCGTTTTTCCTGAAATCCAGGCAATAAAAAACCCGGCACTGGGCCGGGTTTTTTTGAAGCCAGAATCAATTACTTGATTTTGCCTTCTTTGTAGACCACGTGCTTGCGCACAACTGGATCGTACTTTTTGATTTCCATCTTTTCTGGCATGGTGCGCTTGTTCTTGTCAGTCGTGTAGAAGTGACCAGTACCAGCAGAAGAGTTCAGACGAATTTTTTCGCGCATGACAATAGCTCCTAATTACACTTTGTGGCCGTTGGCACGAACATCAGCCAACACAGCTTCGATGCCGCGCTTGTCGATGATACGCATACCTTTTGGAGTCAGACGCAGAGTGACGAAACGCTTCTCAGCTTCTACCCAAAAACGGTGGGATTGCAGGTTTGGCAAAAAACGACGCTTGGTGTGGTTTTTTGCGTGGGATACATTGTGACCGGTAACTGGGCGTTTGCCGGTAACTTGACATACTCTGGACATTTTATTGCCTCATTCAAAATCAGTGCGCTCTGCTGGAGGCGCGGTGTTATAGCCGTTAAAGTAGAACCGTTAAACAGACTAACAACCAGCAAATGCGCCTTGTGATCAGCCTATTCTTTCCTAAACGCGGCGGGATAATTCGACACTGCCGCAAAGAGCCGCGCTTTATATCAAAAGTCGGGCCCAATAGCAACGAAAAGGTTATTTTTTGATCCTCGATAAACTTAAAGAAGGCCGCGTTCTGCAAAGGAAACCACTTCCAGATCACCCACTACCATGTGGTCCAGCACGCGTACATCAATCAACTCCAACGCTGCCTGCAAACGCCGGGTAATTCGCTGATCCGCCTGACTGGGTTCTGCAATACCACTGGGATGGTTGTGGCTTAGTATGACCGCTGCCGAATTATGGTTTATCGCTCGTCGGACAACCTCGCGCGGATAAACCGATGCTCCATCAATCGTCCCAAAAAAGAGTTCTTCATAAGCGATTAAACGATTTTGGTTATCGAGGAAAAGCACTGCGAATACTTCCCGCGGTTGATGGCGCAATTGCGCACTCAAATACTGGCGAACCAGATCCGGGCTGGACAGCAAATCGCCCGACTTCATAGTTGCTGATAAGTGACGGCGTCCCATCTCCAAAACAGCCTGGAGCTGCGCGTACTTGGCGTTACCTAATCCCAATCCTCTACAAAACTCTGATTGGGTCGCCTCCAATAAAGGCCGTAAGCCGCCATACTGTTGAAGTAACTCGCGCGACAAATCGACAGCGGATTTACCGGCAACACCAATTCGCAAGAAAATCGCCAATAATTCAGCGTCAGAAAGGGCTCTCGGGCCCAGGGCAAGTAACTTTTCACGGGGACGTTCGGCTGCGGGCCAATGGGCGATAGACATAAAAACTCCTTTTCAGAACCTGGGTAAATTTCCTTACTTTCATCTGTTATGCCGGGTAATAGCGATAGATGCGAAAGCGGCGGCAAGGATGGTATCTTAGCGGGCTTTCGTCAAGCCTTTATAAAGGGCTAAGACCAAGCCCTGCGGGGCTAGCACCGTTAGTGGCCAATTACGCACTTTAGCGCTAAGGTTGTTCACTGGCTGTCCACTTCACCCTTGGGGGCTGCGGTTTTCCATGAGTTCACTTGCCAATAAACAGATTTTGCTCGGCGTCACCGGTGGTATTGCCGCTTACAAAAGCGCCGACCTGATTCGCCGTTTGCAAGATGCCGGAGCCAGCGTTCAGGTGGTGATGACACCAGCGGCCCAAGAGTTCATCACCCCTTTAACATTACAGGCACTGTCGGGTCACCCGGTACACACCGAATTGTTAGACCCAGAGGCTGAAGCGGGCATGGGGCATATCCAACTCGCGCGCTGGGCGGATTTGGTGTTGGTTGCTCCGGCCACCGCAGATTTCATGGCGCGTCTGAGCCAGGGTTTAGGCAATGACTTGTTAACCAGTATTTGCCTCGCGACCGCAGCACCTATCGCATTGGCACCTGCGATGAACCAAGGCATGTGGCGCAATGCAGCCACCCAGGCCAATCTCGATATATTGATTGACCGTAAAGTTCATATTTTTGGCCCGGCCGATGGCAGCCAGGCCTGTGGTGACATTGGCCCCGGCCGGATGCTGGAGCCGTTACAACTTATCGATATGGCTTCGCAATTGTTCACCACCGGCAGCCTCGCCGGCAGAAAAGTGGTGATCACCGCAGGCCCGACCCGTGAAGCTATTGACCCGGTGCGCTATATCAGTAATCACAGCTCGGGAAAAATGGGGTATGCCCTCGCCCAGGCTGCCGCCGAGGCCGGTGCCACCACAGTGTTAATCACCGGCCCTACCCAGCTTGCCAAACCCGCTCGTGTTCATTCGATTGATGTAACAACCGCTGAGGAAATGTATGCAGCAAGCCTGCAAGCGGCGGAAGGTTGCGATTTATTTATCGCTGCCGCCGCGGTGGCTGATTATCGCCCCGCAACAATTGCGGCACAAAAATTGAAAAAGGATTCGGGCTCGAGTGACAGCATAACGCTGACATTGATAAAAAATCCGGACATTGTAGCCAGCGTTGCTGCGCTTCCGCGCAAACCATTTACCGTAGGTTTTGCGGCGGAGTCGGAACAGTTGCTCGACTATGCCCGAGCAAAGCTGGAACGCAAAAATCTGGATATAGTGGTAGCGAACAACATCAGTGATCATCAGATTGGTTTTAATAGCGATGACAATGCAGTCACGCTTATCGATAAAAACTCGACCCTTGAAATTAGCCAGCGCAGCAAACAACAACTGGCCCGTGAGTTGATTGCCTGTTTTGCGCAAAAACTGGCAACACAATAAAACAAGCACGTCATAGATAATATATGGAAGGTAATCGCGTGAATCCTAAAGATCCACTTATCGCAAAAACCGATGCTGGTGCACCCCTATCACGCAGTGCACAGCGGGCCCTGGAAGCAGCAAAACGCAAGGCGGCAATGCAGCAAAAATTGTTGCTCATTCTTTTGGGTATAGCCTTGGTGTTTAATACCATTATTGGCTACGTGCTTTATCAGCAGTTGGTCATCAACAAGCAACAACAAAACCTGGTGCAGCTCACCCGGGAAAAAGTGGATGAACGCAAACTCGCATTGGAAAAATATCTTTCCACACAAAATGCACTTATTGATCAAAGCGCTAATGCCCCCGAGTTTTCAACTGCGCTTGACCCCGCAACAACGCTGGAGTTACGTCAACAAGTTGAAACGGAGTGGCAGGGAAAAATCAACGCTGCCTTAAAAATTCGTCTTATTCCAGTGGGCACGGCGCAATTGGAACGCGAAGCAGAATTCCCATTGCGTTTTGCAGAGCTGGATTTAATTCAGCGTGCGGAACAGCAACAACCCGTATTACCCGAAATCGCCACCGTCGGTGACCGCAATTTTCTCTACTGGATTCGTCCTGTTCCCACGGGCGCTGGTGAGGACTTGTTGGGCACCCTGATGATCACCCAGGATACTGCTGAGCTATTCAGTATTTTTAACGGGGGTGATTTCAACGCAGGTGAATATCAATTACTGCAGCAGTTCAGCGGTAGCCCGCCACAATTACTAAAAAAAATCGGCAATGGCTCCGCCGGTACCAGTTTGCAAGCCAATGTCAATGGCAGTTACCTGCAAGTAAAATTTACGCCGTCTGACTTTCTGGTGAATATGGCTGAAGAATTGCCCACACTCTGGTTAATCGTGATGAGCGTCATTACCGCCGCAAGCCTTGCATTAGCCTGGTTCCTCAGCAAGATTTTGATGCGCAGGGAAATGGGGAATGCAGATACGCAAGCCCTGCCAGAGGTCGCCAAAGCAACCCGACAAGCAGTTGCCGATGAAAATGCCATGGCCAATCCACTGTTCCAGACACAGGACATCCTGGATATCGCTGTCATTGATGAAGACGAAAATATTTTGGGTCTGGATAAAGCTTCCGGCAAAAAAATGAATGCGGGCACACGCAATAAAGTGAGTGATGCCGATGTACCGGCAGAAATTTTTCGTTCTTATGATATTCGCGGATTGGTCGATAGCCAAATCACCCCGGCATTAGCACAACTCATTGGACAGGCGGTGGGCAGCGAAGCTATTGATCAGGGTGAACGAAATATTGTGGTTGCGCGCGATGGCCGAACTCACAGTGAATCGCTCACACAAGCATTGATCAAAGGTATTTTGCGCACAGGCTGTAATGTCATCAATATCGGTGTGGTACCTACGCCTTTGATGTATTTTTCAACCTTCCACTTTGAAGATACGAATAGCGGTGTCATGGTAACCGCTAGCCACAATCCAAAAGAGTACAACGGGTTTAAAGTCGTTATAAACAATCGCGCACTCGCTGATGATGCGGTAACTGATCTGCGCACGCGCATTATCGACCAACGTTTCCATCAAGGTTTAGGGGAAGAAATTCCACGAGCAATTATTCCCGATTATATTGATCGGATTTTTTCCGATGTCGCATTGGCCAGCAACGTAACCTTGGTAGTGGATGCCGGCAACGCTGTTCCCGGTGTAGTAGCACCGCAACTCTTTGAAGAATTGGGTTGCGATGTTATTCCCTTATTTTGCGATATCGACGGTGAATTTCCCAATCACGATCCAGATCCCACCCATGAAAAAAATCTCGCCGCACTGATACAAAAAGTTCAGGAAACCAACGCCGATATTGGCGTTGCTTTTGATGGTGATGGAGATCGTCTGGTGGTCGTCACTCCCAAAGGCGACATCATTTGGCCAGATCGTTTATTGATGCTATTTGCAAAAGATGTGCTCGCGCGTCACCCCGGTGCAGATGTGCTGTTCGATGTAAAATGTTCACGCCAATTAAATCAGGTAATCAGCAGCTACGGCGGTCGCCCGATTATGTGGAAAACCGGTCACTCTCCCATGAAAGCCAAAATGGAAGAAACGCAGGCATTAATTGGCGGCGAATATTCGGGTCATATTTTTATCAAAGACCGCTGGTATGGTTTTGACGATGGTATTTATGCCATGGCCCGATTATTGGAAATCATTACGCTGCGCGATCAGAAAATCGATGATATTTTTGCAGCATTCCCACAACTCTATTCAACACCTGAGTTGAAGGTGTCTGTTTCCGAGCAGGACAAATTTGCCTTGATTAATAAAATTATCGAGAGTGGGGATTTTGCCAATGGTACAGTGACTACCATTGACGGACTGCGTGTGGATTACACCAAAGGTTGGGGTCTTGTGCGAGCGTCCAACACATCGCCTGCATTGACTTTGCGCTTTGAAGCAGAGTCATCCGAAGCACTGGAGAAAATCCAGCAAATTTTTAAACGTGAGTTGCTCAAGGTGGATAAAAACCTGGCAATTCCTTTCTGATTTTTTAAAACAGGATCATTGTTATGTCGTTAAATCGTGAATCGGCAATGAATATTGCCAACGTTCTCACCGAAGCACTGCCTTATATCCAACGCTTCACCGGAAAAACTATCGTGGTTAAATTCGGTGGAAATGCAATGGAAGGCGAAGAATTACAAAATAGCTTTGCACGCGATATCGTGTTGATGAAACTGGTTGGTATGAATCCGGTTGTCGTTCATGGCGGCGGGCCGCAAATTGGTAGCTTGCTGGAAAAACTCAATATTAAATCCGAATTCATTAACGGTATGCGCGTTACCGATAGTGCCACTATGGACGTTGTGGAAATGGTGCTGGGCGGCACGGTAAATAAGCAAATCGTTAGCCTCATTAATCGTAATGGTGGACAGGCGATTGGTTTAACGGGTAAAGATGGACAATTGATTCGAGCAAAAAAATTAACAGTCACTCATAAAACGCCAGAGATGCTTGCACCGGAAATCGTTGATATCGGTCATGTAGGCGAAGTGGAAAGTGTTAATAGGTCGGTGATTGATATGTTGATCAATAGCGATTTCATTCCTGTCATCGCACCCATCGGCGTCGGTGAAGACGGGTCATCCTACAACATCAATGCTGATCTGGTAGCCGGCAAAATTGCAGAATTCCTGCGGGCGGAAAAATTAATGCTGCTCACCAACGTATCCGGCCTACAAGATAAAAAAGGCAATGTGCTTACCGGTTTAAGTACCGAACAAGTTGATGGCCTAATCGCGGACGGCACTATTTATGGTGGAATGCTGCCGAAAATCGCGTGTGCGCTTGATGCCGTTAAAGGCGGTGTTACCAGCGCGCACATCATTGATGGCCGCGTTGATCACGCTGTGCTGTTGGAAATTTTTACCGACGCCGGTGTAGGTACACTGATTACCAATAAACCACGCAAAGCTTAATTTGCAGAGATCGCCATGGCGATTGCTGTGGCGACTACGAATGGAGGCGAGATGATCAAAACCCAAAAAACATCGCGCAAGCAGCAAATTCTGGAATGCCTGGCACGTATGCTTGAAGCAAGCCCGGGCGAGCGCATTACAACATCCGCACTTGCAAAAGAAGTGGGTGTATCTGAAGCAGCGCTCTATCGGCATTTTCCCAGCAAATCAAAAATGTTTGAGGGTTTGATTGAGTTTATCGAGGAAAGCATTTTTTCACGTATTACGCTCATCCTTGCTGAAGAAAAAGCTGCATTAAAACGCTGCGAAAAACTCCTGGGGCTGTTACTCGCATTTGCGGAACGCAACCCCGGTTTAACTCGCTTGTTAACAGGCGATGCGTTGACTGGAGAAACGGAACGCTTACGCATTCGTATCGCCCAACTGTTTGACCGCATTGAAACCCAGTTAAAACAAATTTTGCGTGAAGCCGAACTACGCGAGGGCTTGCATCCGCAATTACCTGTAGCAGCAGCGGCAAATTTATTGGTCGCATTGATCAATGGGCGTATTGCAGAATTTGTACGCAGCGAATTTCGTCGCTCACCGACAGCTTTCTGGGTTGAACAATGGCAATTGGTTGCGCAAGGGTTTTTGATACCAAGTGTACAAGACTAAATTTATTCAATAAAAAAGCCGATTCGACATCGGCTTTTTTATTGCTGCTAGGGCGCAGGTTGTTTGGAGATTTCGATAAATCGCTCTTTATCGCGATCAAATTTCGCGCCCACTTCCCTATGCTCTTCCTCACGCTGTTTAATCTGTATTTGGATGTCCTTTTCCTCCTGAACCAGATTATTAATATTTTTCAGCAAATCATCCGGCAACTGACGACCGCTTCGTTCCACTGCGGCAGCTTGTGACTGGTAATCTTGCAAGCGCTTGCGCGCAGAAACCAGGTTGGATTGCAAAATGCTGATATTACCGCGCAGGCTTTCCAGATTACGTGCTTTGGCCGCATCTATATCAGCAACGTTGCTATAACTGCGGCGCAATTGTAGATCCTCCTTCGCTTGCTCATCACGCTGCAATTTTTCCCGACGCAAACGGTCTGCTTCCGGGCCTTGGGCAACAGGAGGGATTACTTTAATAACATTGCCCGTGCGTGAAACAATTTCATAACCATTGTTGACATATTCAGGCGGTATTTTGCTATCCAATACGGTAACGCCTTCCTTGTTTTTGTACCGGTAAATCACCTTGCCTTTAGTCGCGTTTTGTTGCGCGATAGCGACATTACCCAGCAACAGGAAACAGCTAGTGATCGTGATACATAACAGGTTACGCATTGGAATTAATTGCCTCATTAAAAATTACAAATCTACTCCGTAAGTAGCACGGTATTGCTTGATTTTCTCCAGCATAACTTCCTGTCCCGCCTGCCCTTCCAGATACGAAATAATGTGGTTCAGGTTGATAATGCTGATTACCGGTATACCAAACGTTTGTTCAACTTCCTGGATCGCAGAAACTTCGCCCTGACCTTTCTCCATACGGTTCAGTCCAATCAATACTGCCGCCGGTGCAGCTCCGGCTTTATTGATAATTGCCATGACTTCACGTACCGCAGTGCCTGCGGTAATGACGTCATCCACAATTAGCACTTTGCCTTGCAGCGGTGCGCCTACCAACGTTCCACCTTCGCCGTGATCTTTCGCTTCCTTCCGGTTATAACAGTAGGGCAAATCGCGTTGGAAATGATCCGCCAGTGCCACTGATGTGGCAGCCGCCAAAGGAATTCCCTTATAGGCAGGTCCGAACACTATATCGAATTCCACGCCAGATGCAGTGATAGCCGCCGCATAATATCGGCCCAGTTCTGCCAACGCACTGCCAGTCTGGAAGCGCCCCGCATTAAAAAAATAAGGACTGGTACGGCCAGATTTGAGAACGAATTCACCAAAGCATAACGCTTCATGCTTAAGCGCTAGCTGAATGAAATCAAATTGGTATTTTTCCATGCAAAGTATCCGACTATGAACTAAGTTTTAGGTGACAGAATAACTACAACGAGATCCAGCCCATGAGCAGGATCCACATTTGGGCCACAGCAGCATCCAAATGTTAAGGATGTGAAAAAAAGTAACGCCTACCATAAAAAACCCGGTGGTGACGGTAACACAATCACACAAAGCTCGGGTATGATACACAGTCCGTAATCAAGGGGCTAACATGAGAGTTATCAGTCTTAGCGTCGATGGGATTTATCAGGCGGCGCAACGCGGCCTATTTACCTGGCTTGCGAATCAGGATGCAGATTTTATCTGTTTACAGGATCTTCGCGCACTGGAGCGGGAATTGGAGAAACCCGAGTTTGAACTCAAGGGTTATAACGCCTATTTCTTTGACTCCGGCACCAAGCATTACAATGGTGTTGCTATCTATACCCGGTTGCAACCCAAAGCCTTGATTTATGGGCTTGGTTTCGCCTCCGGGGTGGATATGGAGGGCCGTTATCTACAAGTGGATTTTGAACAGTTGAGCGTAGGCTCACTGCTGGCACCCAGCGCCAACTCCGAGATGGAGTCCCAGGAGGTCAAAATCAAATTCTTTGATGACTTCCAGGCCCATCTGGACAAGATTACACGCAAGCGCCGGGAGTATATTTTTTGTGGCAATTGGCAGATGGCTCACACCCCTAAAGACGTGAGCAACAGTGCTACCAATCAGCACAATTCCGGTTTCCTTCCCCACGAACGCCAATGGCTAAGCCAATTGTTTAACCAGATTGGTTATGTGGACTCATTTCGCAAAGTTAATAAAGACGGCGACGAATATAGCTGGTGGCCTAATGGCCTCAAAGGTGATGGCGACGGCTGGCGCACTGATTTCCAGGTGGTATCGAACAGCCTGGGACCTAAAGTGGAATATGCCACCATTTATAAAACCCAGCAGTTCTCCAGCCATATGCCGGTCATTATTGATTACGATATCGAGCTGTAACTACTATCCAAATAAAAACCCGCTCTGAACAGCGGGTTTTTATTGATACCTTTTATTTTTTATTCAACAGCCACTGCATCGTAAACAACAACTTTGCTCCACAGGTGTTGATGTTCTTCAACAAATTTTTTATGCAACGGATGTACTTGATACACGTCCTGTCCTGCAACGTCATCGAAACCTAATAATTCAGACACATGGTAGGAATTATCAACAACATCGCGTTTTTCTGTTGATGCGGGAACACCAACGTGAATACTGCGCACAGTTTCTATCGCTGCAAGCGCCTTAACACCGGCAATTAATTTTGCGCGATCCGCTGCTGAATCCGGATTCTTAAGCCAGAAAAACACGTGATGTAATAATGTAGGCATTTTAGGATTTCCTGGTGCGGGTTTAGCCAGCGCATCTCCGGCAACTAACGCTGCACCGGCAACTGCACTGGTGGTCAAAAAATCGCGACGGCTGGTATCGGTCATGGTTACCTCCTGAATGAAAAGCCCGATAAAACTACGTAACTATGAAAGCACGCAATGGACGCAAGCAAATGCATTTACCTAAGATTACTCACTTGCCATAAGTCTGTTAAGCTCGCTCACACCTTATAAACATAATCCGAGAGCCATCCATGAAATCAACCATAATTACCGCCAGTATTACGCTGGTATTTTGCAATCTTGCGTATGCCCACAAAGGGCATGAGCACGGCCCAGCTAAAGAAGAAGCTGAAAAGATGATTAAAGAAGGATTGGTGTGTGTGATGGATGACAAAGTCAATTCTGTGGGTGCAGTTTTGGAAAAGGATGGGAAAATTTATCGTTGTGTAAATGCGTATGGAAAGAATCTGGAAGCGCAGGCTCAACCCGTCTGGATTGAACTCAAAGTTGATGGTAATGCATTACGCACTGTGCCTTAATAATCAGCATGAAAACCTGCGATGATTGATCGCAGGTTTCACATTTCCTACCCTAATACCACTGCTGTGCCACTGGCGGAAACCATCAGCATGCTGTTGTTCTGGCCAAGCACTTCGTAATCCAGGTCAATTCCCACAACTGCATTTGCTCCGATTTCACGTGCACGATCCTGCAATTCCTGTAATGCAATTTCACGTGCTTTTTGGAGTTCACGCTCATAAGTGCCCGAACGGCCACCCACCAGATCACGGATGCCTGCAAAAAAATCCTTGAATAAATTTGCTCCCAAGATGGCTTCACCCGCAACGACTCCGCAATAACGGGTGATGTGTTTGCCTTCCACCGTTGGTGTAGTTGTTAACAACATAATCAAACTCCTTTAATCAGCTTCGTGAATAAATGCTTGTAAAACGCGATTTAAAAAGCGACGTCCCAATGCCGTTGGCCGCACATAATTATTGTGCCTTTCTACTAACCCCTGTCCTTCCAGTTGAGACCAAACTCCGGCAACCAAATCCCAACGCTGGCCGGTACGCTGAGTGAAATAGGTTATAGGAACACCTTCATTCAAACGCAGGGCATTCATCATAAACTCCAATGGCAACGCCTCTATGGCGAGCAAATCGCTACCTCCGCCAAAAACATTTTGATGGCCCTGTAAATTGGTAGAGATTTTTTGGCTGTGCGATGCATCCAGGTAATGCTTGGGCAAACGGGTTTTCCACAACCGCGTGATTTTATTCTCAGCAGGCAGCGTAATTTTTCCATGCGCACCCGCACCGATTCCCAAATAATCGCCAAACTCCCAATAATTGAGATTATGTCGTGCACGCTTTTTTTCGCGTGCATACGCAGAAATTTCGTATTGTTCATAGCCTGCATTAGCAAGCAACTCAATGCCTGCATCCTGGATATCGGCCAGGATTTCTTCTTCCGGTAATATCGGCGGCGCGGAATAAAACGCTGTGTTTTGCTCGATAGTAAGTTGATACCAGGATAAATGTTCTGGTTCCAAATCCATTGCTTGTTGCAAATCCGCAGTGGCAGCTTCCACTGATTGCTCCGGCAAACCGTGCATGAGATCCAGATTGAGGTTATCAAAACCGGCTTTGCGCGCAACACCCACCGCACGCAAGGCTTCATCGCGACCATGTACACGGCCCAGAAGTTTTAATTGTTGGTCATTAAAACTTTGAATGCCGATTGATAGGCGATTGACGCCTGCAGCACGGAAGCCCGAAAACTTTTCCTGTTCAAACGTGCCAGGGTTTGCTTCCAGCGTAATTTCAATATCTGATTCAAAACCGATAATATTTTCAGCATCTTTTAAAATTTGCCCAATAGCGTGGGCGGATAACATGCTGGGTGTACCGCCGCCGAAAAAAATACTGGTGAGTTTTCGCCCTTGCGCCAACACTTTATCCTGCGCTAAATCAAACCGCAGCGCACTAACGTATTCTGATTCCGGAATATCATTATTGGCCTGGTGCGAATTAAAATCGCAATAAGGGCATTTACGAATGCACCATGGAACATGGATATAAAGCGCAAGTGGCGGCAGTTGCAATGACATTTATTGCTGACCCAGCACCGATAGTTTTTGCAGCAACTCCTGCATGGCTTTGCCGCGATGGCTGATGCGATTTTTTTCTTCCTTCGCCAACTCTGCCGATGCGCAATTGTGCGTAGGAACAAAAAACAACGGGTCATAACCAAAGCCGCCATCACCTCGCGGTTCGTTCAGGATCAGGCCTTCCCAAATTCCATGACACAAAACCGGCGTCGGATCTTCCGCATGACGCATAAACGCCAGTACCGCATGATAGCGAGCCGTGCGTTTTTCGGCCGGGATTGAATTTAATTCCACTAATAATTTTTGATTATTTTTTTCATCATTGGCTTTTTCGCCCGCATAACGCGCAGAATAAATGCCGGGGCGACCATTGAGTGCATCCACTTCAATGCCTGAATCATCCGCGAGCGCGGGCAAACCGGTTTTAGCGCACGCATAACGCGCTTTGAGGATGGCGTTTTCAACAAAGGTCAAACCGGTTTCTTCGGCATTTTCACTAAAAAAATCAGATTGTGGTACGACTTCAAATCCGTAACCGCTGAGCAGATCCTGAAACTCGCGCAATTTTCCTTTATTACCACTGGCCAATACAATTTTTTTCATGTGCAAATTACCTGGAATTGATTTGCAAAATAGTAAGAAACAAAAGGCGCCGTCTGGCGCCTCTCGTTCGCAGTCCTTAGCGTTCGAACTTACTCGGTATATAAAGTGCGATTGAAGGTTAATGCCATTGGCTTGTTATCGCCCTGTATTACACCGATGTCGAAGTGCAATACTTCCTCGTTATTGAATACAAACGGGGCAAGATAATAAGTTGCATCACCTTCTTTAATTTCAATAAATGTTAACGCTTGCTGTTGTTGCATTAAATTTCTGGTTTTCCCGGTTACCTTGGCCGGCAAGCCCAGGCTGGTTTGGCCATTTTCAGTTTTGGTGAGGCTGACATTCAACAACGCGCGATCTTTTCCACGCACCAGCTTATAACTCTCAGCGACTTTGGCAGGAATATCCGTGCTATGAAATACGTTGTAATGCACGGTGTAATCGCCAAACTTTTCTGTGGTAGTGATTTCTTTCGGCTGATCAACTTGCGCTTGTGCAAGCATCGCACAGCAGAAAACTCCTAAAAAGCTTACAATTAATTTCATGTATCACCTCAAATATTATTGCCCAGGGGCTTTTGTGATAAGCGCATAAAAAGTACCGTCATCCATCCCGTTAGTCCACTGAGAGTGGCCCATTTTCCACCAATCCTGCAACATCATTTCTGACATTATTAAACTAAACACATTCGGTTTTAATTCCCGACCGCGAATTTCACAATAATCTGCCCGACAGATTAACGATTCCAATTCAATAAACTTTGAGTATTGATTACCCAATAACGCATCTGTCATTCGGTTTTGCGTATTGATATCCCAATCATTTTGCTCAGTCGCTTCTGCAAAACTCTTGTACTTTTCACGCAACGGTCCTCTCACCTTTTTTAGCGTTTCATTAAAAGGTGCGGCAACCAGATTATCGATTTCCTCATCCGTGATATTGGACTCTCCCATCGGCAGGGAACTCGCTGGATCAATACCTACACTCGCTGGAGGAATAGAATCTCTCAGCTTTTCTTGCGAGTGCTTATCCGACCCTGACTGCGCAGTACCCTGGGTTTTTGATTGAGAAGAATTTTCCGTTGCTCCCTGCTTCCTCTTTTCCACTCGCTGCAAGCTTTCCCGATCAAGCTGCGCTTCTTTTTCAATATCAGTAACACTCGACAGCGATGGGCAGTCGTCGGACACCAATGAATTTTTTACAGGCTGATTCATAAGCGGAAAATGCGAAAAGTATCCCGCTACATAAGCAATAGCGATAACCAAAACCCATTTTAAAATATTCATAAACATTCCTTATTTCGTAAGCTATTTTTTATTTACTCAAATGATAAATCGCCGTTTCGCCAAATAGGTTGGGCATAAAATCTTTTAAGGTCTGGCCGGATTGTTCATTCACTACCTCGCGATTAATTACTTTGATATTGCGCTCGCGGCAGAGAACTTCGAAATCCTTGAAGGTGCAGAAGTGAATATTGGGGGTATTGTACCACTCGTAAGGGAGCAAGTCTGACACCGGCATGCGCCCGCGCGTTGCAAGATAGAAACGCGCTTTCCAGTGACCAAAGTTGGGGAAGGTTACGATGCATTCCTTACCCACGCGCAACATTTCGTCCAACACCAAATGTGGGAAATGCAGAGTTTGCAGGGCTTGGGTCATGATGACCGTATCAAAACTTTTATCGGAAAAATTACCCAGGCCGCGATCCAGGTTTTGCTCGATCACATTCAAACCTTTATCGATGCAGGTGTTGATATGCACTGCATCTATTTCCAGCCCATAGCCCTGGACTTGTTTATTGTCGATCAAAAATTTTAGCAGGGTTCCATCACCACACCCCAGATCCAGTACCCGACTGTTTTGTTTAATCCAGTGCTGGATTTCGTTGAGATCTATACGCATCACACACTGACTCCTGCAAGGTAGCGACCAAAGACTTGCTGATAGCGTTCATCGGGCAAGAGGAAGGCATCGTGACCGTGCTTGGATTCGATTTCTGCGTAGGTCACCGAGCGATTGGCACCCACCAGCGCATTCACAATTTCGCGTGAACGCTCGGGCGCAAAACGCCAATCGGTACTGAATGAAATCACCAAAAATTTTGCGCGGGTTTGCTGGAAGGCGATAACCGGATCGTCGTTGTATTCGCGCGCAAGATCAAAATAATCCAGCGCTTTGGTGATGCGGATGTAGGAATTGGCATCAAAACTGTTGGCAAAACTATCACCCTGGTAGCGCAGGTAACTTTCGATCTGGAATTCCACCGGCTCGGCATTGCCCAGTTCAAAACTGCCGCTGCGCAGGTCGCGGCCAAATTTTTCGCCCATCGCGAAATCCGACAAATAGGTGATGTGGCCAATCATTCGCGCAACCGCCAAACCATTTTTGGGAATGGAATCGTGGGCCAGGTAATCGCCATCGAAAAAATTCGGGTCGCTGACAATCGCTTTGCGCGCGGCTTCATTGAAAGCAATATTTTGTGCAGAGAGTTTCATGGCCGAGGCTATCACTACGGCATGGCGAACCCGCTCTGGAAAATCCAGTGCCCAGCGCATTACCTGCATACCGCCGAGGCTACCACCAATAATGGCGGCCCAGGTTTCTATTCCTAATACATCGGCAAGGCGTGCCTGGCTGGCTACCCAATCGCGCACACGCACCATGGGGAAATCGGCCCCCCAGGCTTTACCCGTAGTCGGGTTAATGGAACGC
>DATJLF010000032.1:0-73849 GCA_035490715.1 Cellvibrio sp. | reverse complement strand
GTATTGAAACCGTGTGGGATGGGCAGATAGCGCCATTCGCGAGCCGCGAAATCGCCACCTCGCTTTATCCGTATCAAAACATCACCTTGAATAAGGGCGATGAAATGGGCAGGTTCAAATTGGGCTCAACGGCCGTAATCCTGTTCGCGAGGGACAAAATGCGGTGGGACGAAAAATACACCGCCGGAACCCCAACAAGAATGGGGGAACACATGGGAAAGATTCTTTAACCGCTTATGCAGGAATCGAAATTGTCAATTCGTAACGGTTGAATGTAACGCCAAGCCGCCGTCACGAAAAATTTGTCACCATAAGAAACGGCAATTTCGAAAACTCAACATCCACTCCAAAATGTGACCGGATATATATGAAAAATATTGCCTGCGTCACATATCTCACGTAGTGTGACTTTTCCGCTCAGGAGTTTTTTAAGCCCGGGAACGATTTAAGCCGGGCTCAAAGAGCTGTCTCCGGGCAACCAATAAAAATAATACGGCCTTACTTTTTTATCGGAAAGATAAACCTAGCTCTTACCAAGCCAGGTTTCGGTCAGTGCGTCTAACTTTAATAATTAATCAAGACGGGATCGTTTCTATGTTCAACCCATTACATAAATCAACCAAAGCACCTGTTTTTACCCTGAAAGCAACTGCCGCAGCCATCGCAATCTGCGCAGGTACCTCTGCATTTGCCGCAGCGACCGGTGGTTTTTCTACTACTGACGGCGGCAATGCCAGTGGTTCACAATCGTTCACAGCCTCCAGCTATGAACAAATTAATACCATCATCGCTAACGCAAAAAGTGGTGGCTATCCTGTCGTCATTACCTATACCGGTAATGAAGATTCGTTAATCAACCAAGTGATGAAAGACCACACGGTGGACTCATCCGGCAACTGCCCAAAGCCGCGCTGGAATGATGCTTATCGCTATGTGGAAATTAAAGAAGTCACCAAAGGTGTTACCATCATCGGCGCCAATGGCTCTTCCGCCAATTTCGGTATTGTGATTAACAAATCGCAAAACGTTATTGTGCGCAATATGAAAATCGGTGCGCTTGCCGGTGCCAATAATGATGCGGACATGATTCGTATCGATAGCGGCACTAACGTGTGGATCGATCACAACGAATTGTTTGCCGTGAATAACGAATGTAACGGTTCACCGGATGGTGACTTAACCTTTGAAAGCGCCATCGATATTAAAAAAGATTCCCACAATATTACGGTGTCGTACAACTACATCCATGACAGCAAAAAAGTTGGCCTGGATGGTTCAAGCAGCAGTGATATTGCCGGTGGTCGTGAGATTACGTTCCATCACAATATTTACAAAAATGTGAATGCACGTTTGCCATTGCAACGCGGTGGCTGGACGCATATGTACAACAACTTGTATGACGGTATTACCGGTTCCGGTATTAACGTGCGTCAAGCCGGTTATGCATTGATTGAAAGCAACTGGTTCCAGAATTCTGCAAACCCGGTAACCTGCCGTTACGACAGCAGCAACTGTGGCAAGTGGGAATTGCGCAATAACAACATCGTGACGCCGGGTGATTTTGCAACCTACAACATCACCTGGACCAGCGGCGGCACTATTGATGCAACTAACTGGACAACCACAGCGCCCTTCCCTATTAGCGTCCCGTACAGCTATGCACCGGTATCACCGCAATGTGTGAAAGATAAACTCGCGCAAGTAGCTGGTGTGGGTAAAAACGGAGCGACGCTAACCTCTGCAGTTTGTGGCGGCACTACCTCATCGGTAGCAAGCAGCGTTGCGGTGGTTTCTTCGAGCAAATCGTCCAGTTCGGTAGCCGCCGTTTCATCCAGCAAATCGTCAACACCCGTTGCATCTTCCAGTCGAGCCGCAAGTTCTGTTGCAGCGTCTTCCAGTTCTGCAAGTGGAGCACCGGTATTAACCGGTACCGGTGATTATCCGGATGGATTTTCCAAGTGCGCCGAATTGGGTGGGACTTGCAGTGTTGCCTCTGGTGATGGCTGGGTAGCATTTGGCCGCAAAGGCAAGTGGGTGACCAAGAAAGTATCTGTGCCCGGTTCGATTGCTTGTACCGTTGCAGCATTTGGCTCAGATCCAGGCGGCAACCCAAACAAGTGCTCTTACAAAAAATAATTGCACAAACATCGACATAAAATGCAAAACAAAAAATCGCCCGGCTTAACACCGGGCGATTTTTTTAACACGTCATCATTAGGTAATTAAGGTGTAACGATCACCAGATTTTTCACAGTGATTGATTTAGCCGCGTAACGGCTAAAACTTTCACCGTAAGATTTGCTCGTGGTTGTTACACCAACATTCGCCGTGGTTAACACGTTGGGCGCTTTCACAGTCCAGCTCACCGTTTTGGTTGCACCATCAGCGATGGTTCCCACACTTTGCGTCGCAGTGCCCGAGACCAGGGTAAATCCGGTAGGCAAATTGATAGTCACATTCACGTTGTGCGCATCCAGGTCGCCGGTATTTTTTACTGCCACTGAATAAGTGAAATTAAAATTCCGATAAACACTGGAGGGCGCGGTGATGCTATTAACAAAAGCAGGCCCGGTTGCCGCTGAGAAATTCTCCTCGGTAGCAAGCGTGTAAGGCTCATAAGTCGCACCATCAAATGATGAGCTGTAGGCGTACACTTTCACTACCGCCGCCTGGCTTGCCTTGGCAGCAACCTGATGCACGTTGTCCCTGATGGTTACATCAGAATCCAGTTGTGAGTTGGTTGTTTCTGCGTAGAGTTTCAAATCCAGGTCAGACAAACTGCGGAAGCTGGTTGGTGTTGCCGCATTGTTATAATCCACTTCGCGCTCCCACACCAGGGTCGCCTTATCGCCATTGTACATATGGCCTTTATAAAGTTTGTAACTGCCGGTTTGACCTTTTGGTTTTACGCTACTGGAGAAATAATCGTTGCGATGGAAATGTGCATGCCATAAATCCAGATAGCCCCAACCGTAAGTTTTATTCCATTCCTTGCCGACTTTTGCGCTGTCATCCGCCGCCGTATCGGTATTGTTGTCTTCCCAGGAATCGGCCGAATTAATTAACACTGCTTTGATCGAGCGAGGATCCCAGTTACCACCATCCGTCAATAATAAAGTTGCAGCACCCACTTTCGGAGCAGCGGAACTTGTGCCACCCAGATTGCCATAACCGCCACTGCTGGTGCAGGTCATGGTTTGATGCCCAGGCGCGCTCAGGTCAGGTTTTTTACGACCATTCACCGTTGGGCCACGGCTACTGCTATCCCAAATAACATCATCTGTACGGGTGATAGTGTTGTTATCAAACATGTTGGCAACCGTCAGCCCGTTATAGTTATTACCGGGAACCGTCATGGTGTTAGTACCCGCGCCCTGATTACCAGCCGATTTGGCCCAGTTAGTGGAGTAATCAAAAACTACACCATCCACAAAACGGGAAAGCGGATGCCAATCGTCAACCGTTGCATCACCGTTTCCCCAGGAATAATTAATAACTTCCGGATCATCACCCGCAGAGCGCAACATCCAATCCGCACCCGCCATGGTAGTAGCCGCAGAGCCTGCGTCTTCAACCAGAATTGAATTCAAACCAAATGCCAGGCCACGATGTGTTGCATTGGTGCTCGCATACATACAAGCCACACCGGTGCCGTGGTTACCGTTACCGGCAAAGTTTTCATAGAAGGTATGGCCGGATAATGCAGCGTGCGTTTCCAATACACCTTCATCGATCACACCCACATCCCAAACACCGCCATCAAAGCCCGATGCCCACCAGGTATCGGCACCGAGGGACTGAACCTGGTTGCTCAATTCAGGTTTGCCGGGGCTGTCGTAAACCACTTCCGCCACACCGCCAAGGCTGGCAATTTCTTTTAAGGACGCAGAAGGAATAACTGCGCTGATTGCATTCAGGGTCGCATATTGCTCCTGAATTTTTGCGCCCAGGCTGCTGATGCGGCCCGCATACACTTTTTGTACCTCGGCAACTGCTGCCGCGGATTCACGGCCAATTTGCTGCCGCGCTTCACGCATTAATTTTTCGCGTTGCTCATTCAACGCACGGATTTCTTTTTTATCGGCATCGGTAACGTATTGGCTCAGCAAACGGCTTTGTTCAATTTCTTTCGCTTCACCTTCAACGTTATCGCGCGGTAGATATTTGTCATAAATTGCACGAACACGTCCCGCTAATGCATCAATTTGCGGTTCATATTTTTCGTTAAGCGCACGCGCTATTTTTCGTTGTGGTTGCTCGCCGAAAATAATAATAACCGGCACACTGCTTTGTTGCGCCGCCAGACGTTCAACGGTTGGATCAATTTTTACCACGGATTCTACGACGGGCGCTTCCGTTTTTCTGTCATCATCGGCATAAACTGAAGCAGCGGTAGATGCAATTGCAATCAGGATTGCATGGGTAAGCGGTTTTACAAATGAGTGGGGAAGAGTCTTGCGTGAATTTTTCATAATGCGATCCTTCTGAAGAAAATGGATAGAATAAAAAAATCCAACCCAGGTTCCTGCCCTTTAGTTGGATAACAATAGTGTGTACTGTTTCGATAATGACAACAGTGAAATAACGCCTGTTGAAATCGTGAAATATTCACGCGCAAAAAAAGAAAAAGCCCCGCGATTCTTTAATCGCAGGGCTTTAATAAATTCAATTAACGTAAAGTATTTATTTAGTCGAAGATAATTTATTTGGTAGAGAGTGATTTATTTGGTAGAAGGTGCACGCCGCGTAGCGTAAATAACACCAGCAATAATGACCACTAAAATAAAAATTAAAAAACTGGGGTCAGCAGCATCTTTATTTAGAATCAACAAGTCATTTAAGGTTTGTGCACGGGGACCATGCGGTTCAATACTCGCATTCAAGCATTTACCCTGCGGTGAGCAATCGCTCAACGTCGTATGGACTTCCGTAACATCCTTGCTAACCCCTCCTCCTTGTTGAAGCCCCACATCCCTGTGCAAGACCGCATCCATCGTAGCTGTTGTTTCGATACGGGCTTCTGTAGAGGATCCTTCCACAGATGCAACATCGGCTTGAACAGTTAAGGAAAAAGAAAGCAACGCGCAGACGATGAGTGAGTGAGTGAGCATGTGCGTTTCTCCTTTTCCAACTCGATAAATACTGAATCTATGTCCCATATACCACCATATATCAATACCGGGTGACGCCAATCAACCATCGGATTTTGATACCTGCCCAAGGGTAATCCTGCCAACCCCAAAAGGATGTGAAATATTCACCTCCCTTTGGTGAACCCATCGATAAATCAACGCTGAATCGCCGTTACATCAATGGTTGCCGTCGGACGCCAAACTAAAACGTGACTGAATACGCTGATTTGCCTCTTGCAGTATCGCCTTGCCTTGTTCGCTACCACCCAGCTTCGCCTCCATCGCCGGAATAACCGAAGCATCGCCTAATGTGATTAACGAATTCGCAGCCGCTTTCACAACATCAGGATCAGCATCCGACAACGCCTCTAACAAACTTTGGGTCGCCAGGTAACTTCCACTAACAGACAAACGTTGCGCAGCCGCCGCACGCACAAACGCATTTTTATCGCGCTGCAGGCTAGTAATTATGTAGTCCAAATCTGCCCCCACTGGCGACATTTCTTGCAAAATTGCGACGCGAGTCTGTTCGTCGGCGTTAAAAAAATTTGATCGACGCATTTGTTGTTCATAGTTGGCAGAGAAATTTACATCAGGCGCTTCCGAGAACTCTCGTTCGTTTTGTAATGGAATTTTTTTATTCAATGGAGTTGCTGTCGCCAAATTGTTTGAATTGGCAGTTAAAAAAACTGCTGAAATTTTATGGAGGGAAAATGTTGCGTCGTATGACATCTCCAATGTAAAAGTTTCAGCGCCAATAATTGTTGAAAGCGCTGCCGTCAGCGGTTGATCATGAATGGTGAGGCTCACCGGCGCACTCCAATAATCGATTGACTGGTCTGGCAAACTAAAATCAAAACCCGCAATTTCTGCAACACGCTGGACGATCAATAACCTGGCCGTATTATTAATACGCACAGAAATGCGTTGCCTGGCGGCATCAAACGTAATGCCCTCAGGAACCGAGGCAATTGGAACGGAGGCAACTGGCATGGCCAACGTAGCTGTATCAGCCGTCCTATCAACAGGTTTTGGTTTTTCGTACTTCATAATAGCTGTGGATACCTTGTCGCTGTCCTCCGAAAAAAACCAAACTGATGCCACACATAATGCAGCGAAAAAAATACTTATTTTTAACAAAAATATTTTCGAAATCATTTTTGTCTACCTGCTAATGAATACATCGTAAAAAACGGGGGCAAATGCCCCCGCTGCAATTACATACGTCTAAACCAATTATCAATTCGATAATCAGCACGCCCGGATGAATCGGTAAAATGCGTATCGATAATTACACGCAGCC
The DNA here is from genome assembly GCA_035490715.1 of Cellvibrio sp. Classification (GTDB taxonomy): domain Bacteria; phylum Pseudomonadota; class Gammaproteobacteria; order Pseudomonadales; family Cellvibrionaceae; genus Cellvibrio. The sequence goes on along the minus strand of DATJLF010000032.1, from coordinate 67,414 downwards.
ATGCATCGGAACCGGACCAAATTTGCGCCCAAACATCGCGCGTCGCAAAACCCTGGTTATAAAAGAAGTATTGCCAATTAGCAGAAGTGCGTCGCCCTTCAATGCGCCCCCAATAACAATCCGTAGGATGGCATTTACCCCACACTTGCACGTAATAACGCGGTGTTACCGAATAAGTCACGGAGCAGATATTTCCACTGCAGTTGTAAATCGGCGTGCTTTCACACATCATTTCGATAACGACTTTTGTTACTCCATTGGTATTAGGGTCACTATTAACCCAGATACCCGCCTCTTTGGGGACAACACACAACCCCGCGGAAGAAACACTGGAGAACAAAAGCCCGCTCAACAACAAACCCACTGACACTAAAACCCGATAATTTCTTATAAACGTAGACATAGCATTTCTCCTTAACTCGTTTAAAAAAGAACATCACTGTGGTTCAAGCAGTACAGCACTTACTGGCGCCAGAAAATCCAACGCCACTATTCCTTTCGCGCAGGCGAAAAGAATCCAGCAGGAAACTCATCATGAGCAACCCGAAATTAATGAGAGAGATTGGTTAACGCGCTATGGCAAAAAGAAAGGTCATTCGCGCAACTCCTTTACACACGATTAAACGTTATGGTTAATCCTTCATTTGAATGTCACGGAAGGGCAACAAAAAAGTAATGTAGCCGGGCGCCCTGCCACACGGCGTAATACCTGCACAATAAATCCAAAGCGATTGGGGGAGGCGTAATGCCTGAATGCATCCTTGCCACCTTGGATTTATGTTGCAAGCAGCGTCTTGTCCTTGATCACCGGAATACCTATTCCGCTCGCGTATCCTTGCAGACGCCCTGCTACTGAAAGACAAGATATCGTATCTGGGGTTTTAGGGCTGTGAGGTTTTGGAGGGGATGGTTGTGAAATATTCACGTGAAAATAAAAAAGCCGGCGGGTGCCGGCTTTTTTATTTAATCTTCTTTTTTAACAATTAATGGTGGATCAAATTCTCTACCATTAACACGAACACCATAATTAAATGCTATTTCCGCATCACGATAAGATTCTTCGAAAAAACGTTTATCTTCAAATATTTTTTCCGGAATCTTAATCGTCACCACACCATCTTTGGATTTGAATTCAGATTTCTTAAAAGGCGTTTTCTGATCCTTAAAGAAAATAATGAACTCTTCCGGCCCCGTGAACACTATACGTTGCCCGGGTTTTAGTTCGAGCAATTCTGTGACACTTGGGAGAGGATTCCCTTCTTCATCCATGGATATGGTTATAACTATAGTGTTTGTACCTGGTATTGCTTTGCATTTTTTCTTAGCACAAGGTTCTAATGCATTTGAAAAGGATGCAAAAAATATCAATAAAAATAAAACATAACGCATTTTTAAACTCCCTCTTTTAATTTCGTTAGTCATCACGTTTAATGATCAATGGCGGATCAAATTCTCTACCATTAACACGAACCCCATAATTAAATGCTATTTCCGCATCACGGTAAGATTCTTCGAAAAAACGTTTATCTTCAAATATTTTTTCCGGAATCCTAATAGTCACCACACCATCTTTGGATTTGAATTCAGATTTCTTAAAAGGCGTTTTCTGATCCTTAAAGAAAATAATGAACTCTTCCGGCCCCGTGAACACTATACGTTGCCCGGGTTTTAGTTCGAGCAACTCTGTGACACTTGGGAGAGGATTCCCTCCTTCATCCATGGATATGGTTATAACTATGGTATTTGTGCCGGATATTGCTTTGCATTTTTTCTTGGTGCACGGCTCTGCAGCAAGAGAATTAATGCATAACAAAGCTAAAAACAAAATTAAGACTTTCATATTTTATTCCTTTAAAATCAAAAAATAATTAGTCGTCTCGCTGTATAATCATTGGCGGATCCAATTCGCGCCCATTTATACGTATTGCATAATTGAACTCTACAGATTTATTTCTTGCATATTCGCGCTTAAATTCAGGACGCTCCAGAATATCCTTAGGTATCACAACTGTAATAACACCCTTTTCAGATCTATAATCTAATTGCATAGTTGGTGCTTTTTTATTTTTAAATGCAATTTGAAATTCATCAGGTCCCGCAAAAACCACCTTTTGGCCAGGCTTTAAAATAATTGCTTTGACTGTTTCTAATGGATAGCCCTTCTTATCAATGGCAATGCCTACAACTGCAGTGCTGGTTCCCTGCAACGCGTAACTTACAGGCAGCCTTCGCGAGTCAGAACTTACTGCTTCTCGCTTATCAGCATCAACTGAATCTCTTTTTTCGGCAACAGTACCCCCTTGCTTATCAGAATTGTCTTCTGCAATTACGCATCCATTAATAAAAACCAGAAAAAAACTAAAAACAATCGTTTTGTAACTCATAGCAATTACTCCTTATTAAATGAAATTTAACGGTTAAATATATCTTTATACTTTTGATTATTCAAAATAGAAAAATCAGGATCGGACAACAACAAGCTAGCGGAATATTCTGTATTAAGCAGTTTATCCGCGTATTTTTTTATTTTAACATCATCATTCTCTAAAACTGAAACTCTCAAATGCGTGTAATATGCTTCAACACTATGAGAATCCAAACCATCAGCAATATTCAACATATCTTTTGCCTTATCCAACTCCCCAAAATAAGCATAAGATCTTGCTAGATATTGATAAGCCTTAGCCATAGTAGCATTAAGCTTTGACTCCTCGCCTGCCAATAAAAGTGCACGATTGAACAACTCATCTGCGACGCTTTTTCTCTCTGGATGAAACTTATATGCATCCCCCAAATAAACCATGAATTGGTAGTTATTAGGTTGCAACTGCAATGCTTTATTGTAAAAATCAGCAGCCATTATGAAATCTTTAGAGTAGTAATACATGTTGCCCGTATTTATATAGGCTGCCACATTTGGTTCAATAGCTGATACCTTTTCAAAAGACTTTGCAGCCTTATCAAAATCATTTTTATATACATAATTAATCGCAATATTGTTTAATGTATTAACATTATTTGGTATCAGCTCTAATACTTTCTCAAAGTTGCGAATCGCTTCATCATGACGGCCATTTGCAGTTAGAAAATAACCGTATCCGCTATATGCTCGCCAGTTCTTTGGTGAAAGGGCGATGGAATCCAAATAAATTTTTTCAGCAGCGCTATCATTCCCCATCAGATGATAAACTGAAGCAAGAGAAATCGACAACGGCACATCAAGCTTATCGATATTTAAGCCTTTAATTAAATATTCAGCTGCCTTCTCATACAACCCTAAATCTCTATATAAGACACCTAAAGCTTTATATGCCTTAACCGATCTATCATCTTGCGAGATAGCTTTCAAACAAAACCTCTCCGAGTCGTTAAGCCATGTAACTGATTTTGTAAGTTCAAATTTTTTCCAATAAGCCTCACAAATTCCGGTATTTGCCATCGAAAAATTGGAATCGTGTACCAACGCTGTATTTAAAAATTTAATTGCCTCATCAATATTTTCATGTGTAGGATTTTTTTCTAGATACTCCAACCCCTTCAAATAAAAATCATAAGCCGTAATATCATTAGTCAACCGTAAAGGCGCAGGACGAAAATTCTGCAGCTGAAACTCATCCGCGAGATAACGTGCAATTTCCCCCACCAAACGATCCTGCAAAATAAAAATATCCTGATACGTACCATCCAACTTTCCACCGGCAATTTGCACATTATCTTTGCGGCGGAATAATCGGTAGGCGATGCGTAGGTTGTCGCCGAGTTTTTGGACGCTGCCTTCCAGTCTTATCGGAGCATGAATGCCTTCTTTGGCATCGACGATATATACGTCGCGCATGTCTGCGAGTTGTGAGCGTACGGCTTCGGTGATTCCGGCAGAGAAGTAGTCGGCATCGCCTTTTTCATTCATTAAATTTTTAAAATCGGCGATTTCTACATAGTTGGCCGCGTAACCTGGCACTAGCCACCGAGGAATAAAGTAGATGCCCGCAGCGATAAGTGCCAATACAGAAACCGCAATTGGGTAGCGATAGGCGACTATTTTTCTATTCAGACCGCGCAAGAAATAATGCAAGTGGTCGCGCCAACCGATACCGGCGGGTTTGATTAGGTAAACGCGGACTTTTTGCTGGATATTTTTCAGGGTTTGCGAACCCAGGCGTTTTGCTGGCGCGGAGAGAGAAAAGCGCACCTCGTCATACACCGATTGTGAAATACAAATACCGTCGGCAACAGCGAGCGGCTCAAGGCGTGCAGCGATATTCACGCTATCACCAAACACTGCGCCATCGCGCAGCATCACTTCGCCTTTATTCAGCCCAATGCGCGTTTGCAGTCGCGGAAGTTTTTTATCGCGAGCGTCATTAAACGCGAGCAAATGTTGTTGGATGGCTATAGCCGCTGCCACGGCGGAAGCGGCGGTGTCGAAACGCGCGAAAATCGCGTCGCCAACAAATTCTACTAATTGCCCGCCCTGATCTTCGATATGAGAAAGCAAAATTTTGCGGTAATCGCCCAGCATTTCGACAGCCAGCGACTCATTGCGCCCCATCAGGCGTGAGTAGCCGACAATGTCGGTGAACATTAAGGTCTGTTCACAATGCTGAATAGATTCGTCGACCATGGTGCAGTCGGCTCTCCGTGCGATAGCGTTAATGGTGATAGATTAAATTATGATCCTTGCCACACCGGGTGGGCAAATAAAGGCGGGATTATTGTGTGTTTCAGTGACAATAACAACCAATCAAACAATCTGATTTATTTACGTGAGCAAATCCGCAAGATTTTGAAGAATTTGGCGCCAAAATTAGCGCTGCCTCCGCACAGGCGTTATGATTGACCTCGCCAATCAACCATTCCAAGAAGCCATTACCATGTTAGAGAACGTCAGCTTGTTTGCCGATGTACCGCCCCATTTCCTCACGGAATTGGAAAAACTCAGCGTATTGCGCAAGTACCCAAAGAACACCGTGTTAGTGACTGAGGGTGATGAATCCACCCATATGTACATCATTCGCAAAGGCACAGTGAGCGTCTTCCTGAATAATGAAGACGGCCGTCAGGTCAACCTGAATTACATGCATGAGGGCGAATATTTTGGTGAATTGTCATTAATAGATGGTAAGCCGCGCTCTGCTTCGGTGATGACGATTAGCGATTGTGAAATTGTGTTGGTTTCCCGCGCCAGCGTGCAGGATTTAATTCAAAAGCATCCGGAGTTTGCGATGCTATTACTCACCGAAGTAACACGTCGAGTGCGTGAACTTACCGACAGCGTTAAAGACATGGCGCTGTTGGATGTATATGGTCGTGTGAGTGCCGCGTTGGAAAAACTCAGCGATGAAAACAAACGCATCCATAATCCAAAAGTAACCCATCAGGATATTGCCAATATGGTGGGTTCATCGCGCGAAATGGTCAGCAGGATCATGAAGCAGCTGCTGATTGGTGAATACATCGAACAATGCCCCGGCTATATTGAAATTAAAAAACCGTTGCCGCGTTATTGGTAAAAATATTCTCTGAACAGGATATAGAGGATGATTATGAAAAAGTTGACGAGGATTCAGAAGGCCAACGTCAACTTATTCATGTTAGTAATGGCGGCCAGTATCATTGGAAATCTTATTGGTTATGCCGGTGTAAATTATTTCAGTGAAGCCAATACAGAATTTTTTTCTCGCGATGAAAAATTGCTGGAAAAACTGGAAATATTGGAAAAGCTACAGCGTGATCAGGCGTATTACAGCAAAGCGATTGAGCAATCGCACCAGGAAAAACAACAACTCGAACGAGCCCTGAAGTTCCATCAGCAAATGCTGGAGAAAAATAGCACTCAATCAACAATCCGCGAATCAACCATTACGCACTCGCAGCCATCAACCAAATAATCCGGATTCATGCAACCAGCGCATTAATTGCGGCATGGGTAATGCCCCCGAGACACGCTGCACTTCCTTGCCATGATTAAACAGAATTAGCGTGGGAATACTTCGAATTGCCCAACGTTGTGCAATGCTCGGCACCGCTTCGGTATTGAGTTTTGCAAACCGCAAATCAGGCTCTAACCGCGCGGCGGCTTCTTCAAATACAGGGGCAAAGCCCTGACAAGGGCCACACCAGGGCGCCCAGCAATCTACCAATACCGGAATATCATTGCGCTCCAATGTATTCGCCACATTACCCGGATTTAACTCCATCGATTTGCCACTAAATAATGGACGTTTGCATTTACCGCAATTGGGTTTATCTGCCAGACGATCCCCCGGCAGGCGGTTGGTGGCAAAACAGTGAGGGCAATTAATTTGTAGACTGCTCATATTTTTATCCCGATTATTTTTGGATGAAATGGTGATTATCCCGGAAACTTCAACCCGGCAAATAAAAAAGCCCGCACGCACAAATTAAAGGGGGCAAAAATAGTGCGACGGGCCAAGAGCAACGCTGTTTACAACAAATGACGAAAAGTAATTCAATGACTCATAACAACGGACTGTTGCGGCAATTCCCAACCACCACCCAAGGCTTTATAAACAGCAACCAGATTCAACAGTACTTGCATATCACTCTGCGCCAATTGTGCACTGACATTAAGTTGTGAACGCTCCGCATCCAGCACCGTTAGAAAATCACTGCTGCCCACTTCAAACTTTTTGCGCGCAAAAAATGCGGCCCGGTTACTGGCTGCTAGTGCGCGTTGCAAACCGGTACGGCGCTCTTCTTCACGGGCAAAATTTTGCAGGGCATTATCAGTCTCTTCCAAAGCGACCAATACACGCTGTTCAAATTCAGCAATGCGTTGATGCGTACGTGCATCTGCCGCATCAATTTGCGCATCCACTCGACCGAGATTGAACGCGGCCCAATGGATTCGCGGTGTAAATGAAAACGTTTCGGTTTCCTGATTGCCCAGGCGATCCCAATCGGTAGAGAGATAACCTAACCCGCCAGTAAAACTGATACCGGGATACAAATCCGCTACACGAATATTGTATTCAGCAACCGATCCAGCCAACGCTTGTTCGGCGCGGCGAATATCCGGGCGACGCTTTAATAAATCCGCCGGAATTCCTACCGCAAACGATGCAGGAATTTCCGGCAATGATTTCACGTCTGCCAGCGACGTTTTTAATTGCTCTGTTGGAGTGCCGGTTAACACACCAATACGATTGAGCGCGGTATTCACTTGCGCTTGCAATGCAGGAATAGTCGCGCGCGTTAATTCAAGCTGCGCCTCCGCGCGCGCCACATCCAACTGATCACCGCGCCCTACTTCTTCAAAGCGTTGTGTTAATTGCAAGGATTCCTGCTGGTTTTTAGCATTGCGCTCGGCGACATCCAATAAATATTGATTACCACGCAAACTGATGTACGCGCTGGCAACTTCTGCAGCAACGCTCACTTGAGCGGCTTGCAAATCTGCTTTGCGCGCAGCAACTTGCGCTTTGGATAATTTCACCCCATTGCGCACACGACCAAAAATATCCAGCTCCCAACTCGCATCAAAACCAGCCTGATAAGTTTCAGTGATAGGCGCATTAGCATCGCCGCTGATATCTACACTTTGCCGCTGACGTGTACCACTTACATTACTTTCAACAGTCGGATAACGATCCAATCTGCTATTGCGTAAATAAGCGCGCGATTCTTCCAGCGACGCTTGTGCGATACGAATACTGTGGTTGTGTTGCAATGAATTCGCAATCAATTGATTTAATTGTGCGTCTTGCAATTGCGCCCACCAATCGGCAACCGGTTTTTCTGCAGTCACTCCCTGCGGCAAATTAAATGCCGCAGGGGTTGCCGGTAATTGCGCTAATTGTTGTGCATTTTCTAACGATTTAAATCCGCTACACGCGCTAATCATCAACGGTAATAACGCAATGCTAAATGCTTTGATTAAAGTTTTTTGATTCATGCCTTCACCTCATGATGGGTAATTGCCGGTTGTTGCTGAAAATTTTCTGCTGTCTCATCGTGGTGATGATATTTGCGATTACCTTCCAGCTTGCGCAACAACACATAAAACATCGGTGTAAAGAACAAACCAAAGAAAGTGACACCTAACATTCCGGAGAACACGGCAATTCCCATTACGCTACGCATTTCTGCACCCGCACCGGTTGAGAACACCATTGGCAACACACCCATAATAAACGCGAAGGATGTCATCAATATCGGACGCAACCGCATACGGCTGGCAGTAATTGCAGCCTCATAAGTTTGCATACCACGGATCTCCAGTTCCCGCGCAAACTCTACAATCAGAATCGCGTTCTTACTGGCAAGCCCCGCCAGCACAAACAAACTTATTTGCGTAAAGATATTGTTGTCGCCATTGCTAACCCACACACCAAACAGCGCCGACAAAATCGATAAAGGAACAATTGTCACGACTACCAGCGGCAACGCCAGGCTTTCGTATTGCGCGGCCAACACTAAAAACACCAGCAACAAACACAATGGCAAAATATAAATTGCTGTGTTACCCGCTAATACTTCCTGATAAGTCAAATCGGTCCACTCGTACACAATACCTGCGGGTAATACTTCATCCAGAATTTCAGCGATGGCATCTTGCGCCTGACCACTGGAATAACCGGGCGCTGCGTTACCATTAATATCGGCAGCCAAATAACCGTTGTAGTGCGCAGCGCTCTCGGGGCCATAACTTTCTTTCATGCTTAATACCGCACCTAACGGCACCATATCACCTTGCGCATTGCGTACTTTTAAATTCAACGCGTCTTCGGGAGTGTTGCGATAAGGCGCATCTGCTTGTGCAATGACTTGATAAGTACGGCCAAACTGATTGAAATCATTGACATAAAGCGAGCCCAGATAAACTTGCATAGTGTCAAAAATTTCTTTCACATTTAACCCAAGCTGTTTGGCTTTGGTACGATCCACATCGGCATACAATTGCGGCACGTTGATTTTGTAGTTGGAAAACACACTCGCCAACTCAGGACGCCGCATCGCTTTTTGCTGCACTTGCGCAACCACTTCTGCCAGCTTCTCGTAACCTAAACCGGCGCGATCTTCAATTTGCAATTTAAAGCCACCGGTTGTACCCAAACCGCGCACGGGTGGCGGTGGGAAAATCGCAATAAATGCTTCTTCAATACCCGCAAACTTCATTTGCAGTTTTTGTGAAATTGCCGCAGCAGAAAGATCATCACTGGTGCGCTGGTCAAAATCTTTTAACGGGAAGAACACAATACCGGCACTAGAACTGTTGGTGAAACCGTTAATGCTCAAACCGGGGAATTGCACCGCGTTTTCTACGCCCGCTTCCGCCAAACCAATTTCACCCATTTCACGAATCACTTTTTCAGTGCGATCCAGCGTTGCACCATCCGGCAATTGCGCGAAGGCGATCAGGTATTGTTTATCCTGCGCAGGTACAAAACCTTTAGGAATAATATTGAAACCCACCACCGCAATACCGAGCAAAATGGCATACACACCAACCGCCGCCATTTTGCGCCCGAGGATTTTTCCAACTTTGGTTGAATAATTTCCCGATGCACGCGCAAAGCTGCGATTGAACCATGCGAAGAAACGGCCAAATACTTTATCCATACCAATGGTCAAACGATCTTTAGGTTCGTTGTGGCCTTTTAGTAACAATGCAGCCAATGCCGGGCTTAACGTTAACGAGTTAATTGCAGAGATGACGGTAGAGATTGCAATGGTCAACGCAAATTGTTTGTAGAACTGGCCAGTCAATCCGCTTACAAACGCGATAGGCACAAATACCGCAATCAAGGTTAACGAAATCGCAATAATCGGCCCGCTAACTTCCTGCATTGCTTTATAAGTAGCGGCAATGGGAGTTAACCCTTCTTCAATATTCCGCTCGACGTTTTCCACCACCACAATCGCGTCGTCAACCACGATACCGATTGCCAATACCAAACCAAACAATGAAAGCGTGTTGATAGAAAATCCAAATGCCCACATCAATGCAAAGGTACCGATAATTGACACCGGAACAGCCAACAACGGAATAATTGATGCGCGCCAGGTTTGCAAAAACAGAATCACAACTACAACAACCAGCGCAAGCGCTTCAAGCAGAGTTTTAATCACCGCCTTGATCGAACTTTTTACGAAAATAGTTGGATCGTAAACAACGTGATAATCCACACCTTCCGGGAAACGTTTTTTCAATTCCGCCATAGTCGCACGAACGTTATCGGAAATTTGAATCGCATTGGCACCAGGTGCCTGGAAAATTGGGATAGCCACAGCAGGTTGACTGTCGAGCATGGAATTGAGTGCAAATTCCGACGCACCCATTTCAATGCGCGCGACATCTTTCAAGCGTGTGATTTCACCATTGCTGCCAGCACGAACGATAATTTCACCGAACTCTTCGGGATTATCCAAACGGCCTTTAGCGTTAACGGGCAATTGCACATCTACCAAATCAGTCACCGGTGCACCACCGATAATACCGGCGGCAACCTGGACATTTTGCTCGCGAATTGCATTAACCACTTCATTCGCGGTGAGATTTTTCTCAGCAATTTTTTCCGGATTCAACCAGATACGCATGGCGTAATCACCCGAACCAAACAAACGCACCATGCCGACGCCCTGCACTTTGGCGAGTTCGTCTTTGATGTTCATTAATGCATAGTTGCGGAGATAAAGTTCGTCATAACTTTTATCTGGCGAAATTAAATGCACCACCATCGTCAAATCAGGCGAGCTTTTTACAACAGTCACTCCGCGCTGGCGTGTTACATCGGGCAAACGCGGTAATGCTTGCGAAATGCGGTTTTGCACCATTTGCTGCGCGAGATCAGGATCGGTACCGATACGGAAAGTTACCGTTAACGTCAAACGGCCATCCGTCGTCGCTTGCGAAAACATGTACAACATATTTTCAGTACCGGCGAGCTGTTCTTCCAACGGCGTTGCAACGGTTTCAGCAATTACTTTCGGATTTGCACCGGGATAGGATGCATTTACTACCACCGAAGGCGGTGATACTTCGGGATACTCTGAAATAGGCAATTGAAACATGGCGATAAACCCGCCGATAAAAATCAGTAGTGAAATCACTCCGGCAAAAATGGGGCGATCCACAAAAAATCTGGATATGTTCATGGTGTACCTGCCAGCTTTTATGGCCAGGGTCTTATAGAGACCGGGGTTTTAATGGGATGAGTTTGGAGAGCACCGGTAAAATTTACCGGTGCCTCGTTGTGCTCTTTCAAAACTTACAGTAAATCGATAGTAGATGAATCGATAACAAATCCGTTAATGAATCGACGCAATTCGTGTGTCTTCATCATCTGATTTTTTGGTTACCGCTACAGTGGGATTCACGACACTTTTCGGTCGCACATGGGACAAGCCGTTGACAATAACTTTATCGCCGGCATTTACACCTGATTGGATAAAACGTTGACCTTGATAATGCTCACCCAACACTACTTCGCGATAATTCGCGGTATTATTTTCATCCACTACGAGAACAAATTTTTTGCTTTGGTTAGTACCAATTGCCCGCTCGGGAATTAATAAAGCCTGGACTTTTTCTGCCGAGCCCAAACGTACATTGGCAAACATTCCAGCAGTGAGTGCGCCATCTTTATTATCAAAAATTGCGCGGGCCCGGATGGTACCGCTGTTGGTATCAAGGCGATTATCGAATGCGTAAATATGACCTTCATAATTTGCCGCCGTGTCACCTGTAAGGCTCAATTCAACAGGCATGGCTTGCACATTTTTCGTATTACGAACCAATTGTACATAAGTGCTTTCATCCACATTGAATTCTGCATACAGCTTGTCATTCGCAACAATTTGCGTGAGTACCGGCGCATTCACGCCCGCATCCACCACATTTCCAACAGTAAGCTCTGCACGACCTACACGGCCGGAAATCGGTGCACTGATGTGCGCGTATTCCAAATCTAGTTTGGCTTGGTTTAATGCGGCTTCAGCTTGTTTCACATCGGCAAGCGCCACTTGCTGCGCACTCACCGCAGAGTCATACACGCTTTGCGAAATCAACTTCGCGCCAATCAATTGCTCCGAGCGTTTCAATTCATCCTGCGCGAGCTTGGCACGCGACTGGGCTGTTGCCAGTTGCGCCTGGGCTCGCTGCACAGAGGCTTGGTGCGGGCGGGGGTCAATCACAAATAACGGCTGGCCTTTTTTAACTTGCTGACCTTCGGTAAATAGCACTTGCTGGATGGTACCGCTCACTAGGGGTTTGATTGCGGCACTTTCTACCGGAGTCAATCGTCCCGAAAAACCAGCCCAGGTTCGAACCTCCTGGGGCTGAAGAACGACAACTTCCACTGCCGGGGCGGGTGGTACGGCAGCGGGTGTTGCGGCTACAACACCGGCCACATAATGAAAACCGGCAATACCTGTGAGTATGGTAATTGCAGCGGCGCTTAACAATTTGCGAGAAAAATGAATGCTGGACATGATTGGGCTCCTGTTGCTCTTGGCAAATCAATGACGAGTTAAGCTCCCTTGAAGGTAAAACGCGGAGAGAGTGAAACCGGACATTTCGGCAAACTATACATACCGGTTGGTATGTTGGTCAACAAGATTTTTTATTTCCCATTATTTGTTATGCAAGTGCGCTCCGCGATTGAAAAGAAATCTTTTAAAAATCAATAAGTTTCGGTGATTGCAGGCGTTAACACAAACCGGTATCGTGCTCATACCTGTTGTTTTTAGCACATGGACGTGATTGAAAAACATACCACCCGGTATCATAATAACCATAACGTTTGTACGAGAAACCCATTTATGAGCGCCCCAGATACCCGAACCTTGCTACTGGAAACTGCCCTGGACCTGATTTGGAACAGCAACTACAGCTCTGTAGGCGTTAATGAAATCTGCAAACAAGCGGGTGTTACCAAGGGAAGTTTCTATCACCATTTCGAGTCCAAAGCAGAACTCTTTTGTGAAGCAACCAATCACCATTGGGAGCAAATCCGGCAGGATATGGACTGCATGCTCTCGCCCATCAATTCGCCGCTGGAGCAATTGGAAAACTGGCTGCAATTTATTTACGTCAATAAAATCGGTGAAGACAAAGAAAATGTTCCTGGTTGTGCTTTTTTTAGCGCTGGAATGCAAGCAGGTTGCTGTGAACCGCGCATCACTGAAACCCTGCAGTTAATGACCGAACGCAATGCCAGATATAACCAGGCACTGGTACGAAGTTTGTTGGCAGGACATTATTTGTGTGAACAAAAAAATGTGGATGTAGAGCAAACCGCACGCTTGATGCAGCAATATGTACAAGGTGCTATTACGCATGCACGCGTTACACGCAACATCGAGAATGTAAGAAAGGATTTGCCCGTGGGCATATATCGCCTGATTGGTTTAAAAGCGGAATTCTGGTTCAACGCAAAACCAACCTGGCCGTGTAAAGGTTGATAGAAAGAAAAATTGCTGGAAGGCAGCCTCAAATGGCTGCCTTTTTTATTTTCATCGCCAACCAACCCAACAATTTTAATAAGTAATTAATAGCAGGTATTCGAGATGATAATTCGCGAATTGCAAAAGAATGATTTGAATCAATTGCTGCTACTTTATGAACATCTACATAACGACGATGTTGTTTTACCAGAGGAATCAAAAATCCAAAATGTTTGGAGCGAAATATTGTCGAATCCAAATTATTATTATTTTGGTGGATTCATTGAAAACCAATTAGTTTCGTCTTGTACCCTCACTGTTATCGCGAACCTGACCAGAGGTTGTGCGCCCTACGGTTTAATTGAGAATGTGGTTACTCATTCAAAACATAGAAACAAGGGGTTTGGTAAAGCCATTTTGGCTTATGCCCTTGGCACTGCCTGGTCAGCTAATTGCTATAAGGTTATGTTACTCACCGGCAGAAAAGATCCTGCTACATTAAAGTTTTACCAATCGGCCGGATTCAACGGCGATGAAAAACATGCATTTATTGCAAAACCAAAGCGCCAATAGTTATGCAGCTAGAGTTTAATCCGTAAACCCATGCGAGTTAATGCGGCACCCATTATCATGATTACGCATGAAAAAAATAGACTCCAGATAATACCTAATACACCCGAATCAAATATAGACGGTCTGAAATAAACACCGAGGATTCCGCCAAGCGCAAATAAAATGTACGGCAAAATATAAACGAGTAAAGGATTGATAGCTGCTGGTTCAAACAGTGTTGTCCATGTGCGCCATTGTTGAATATCCACCAACCAATAAATCACACCAAAAATCAGGCAACAGTAAAACACACTGAATAGCCCCCAACTCGGCGTAGACCAAATTTTGGAGATTGGAAAAAATTGCCAGCTTGCCAACGCCAGCAAACCTGTCACTGCGGTGAAAAACCAATAATATCTAGCCTTCTGTGCAGCAAATTGCGCTGCATAAAATAATTGCGACAAAATAACACCGGCCAACACAATAGCAGCGTGGGTGTAATTACCCGTCTGAAATTTTAATAATGTAATCAACACATTGGACGAGTCTGTATTAACAAGGATTGCAAAAACGCCAAGCAACGCAAGGGCAACAATTACCAAACTAAATACGCGATTCGAAGCAGAAACGATATTACGGAATAATAAAAACATTGTGGCAGCGATTAAATATGCCCAACCAATTAAACCCAGAATTCCCCACCATTGTGGCGTCATGCCGGTATTGTCCGGACCTTTATACATCCACCACAACATTACCAAGCCTGCAATACCCATTAGTTTTGCCCCCAACGAAATCGCTGGCGAAATTGTTTTTGGGTAATTGGACCAAATCATTAATACATAGATGAACATCAGCAATGTCCATAACGGCATCGAGATGCCCATCGCTGTTTCGTCATAACCGGATTCGGTATTTACCATAAACACGCCGATCACAATCAACCCAAGGCTGCGCAAGGCAATATGGTTGAAAATGGTTAAGGCTGAATCACCTTTATCGGCGCGCGCCTGGATGGCGAAGGGAATAGACATCCCCACAATAAATAGAAATGCAGGGAAAACCAGATCAACAAACGTCATGCCATCTACATCTGCAGGAAGGTGTTTCATCCAAAGCGGAATGTTTGCGACACCGGATAATTCGTTGACAAATACCATAATGAAAATGGTAATTCCGCGAAATACATCGATAGATAAAACACGATTGTTCAACGCCATACCGGCATTGGAAGCTGGTGAAGTCATTATGCCTGCCCGATAAGAATTTATAAGAATTATGGAAGCCCGGATGACAATAGCGGAGCAAATCCCGTGACCGCAAGCGAAAGATGACAACGTTGCCCTATTTTTTACATTTCTCTACAACATTGCGGCTGGTAATTAACAAACAGAAATAAAAAAGCCCGCGATTGAAGCGGGCATTTGAGTACAAAGAGAATAATTTATTCGTGATGATGGCCGCCCACACCGTGGGCATGGCCATGGGCAATTTCTTCTTCTGACGCATCGCGCACGTCAACTACTTCGATTTCAAATTCGAGGTTTTTCCCTGCCAATGGGTGGTTGCTGTCAATATCCACATTGAACTTACCTACCTTCACCACGATAGCCTCCCACGCACCGCGCTGGGTATTTACTGCGACTTTCATTCCCGGTCTTAACTTATTCTTAATTTTTTCGTGATCGAGCAAATGCTTGATCGGAATACGCTGGATCGCACCTTCCTTACGTTCACCGTACCCTTGCTCCGGAGTGATGCTGACAGTCACTTTATCGCCCTTGGCCTTACCTTCCAATGCGGATTCCAGCGCAACAAGCAGATTATTGTGGCCGTGCAGATACAGGGTTGGATCTGCATCATAAGAGGTTTCCAATTGCTCGCCGCCGGTTTCTTTCAGGCGGTAGTGGAAGCTGACAACTTTGTCGGCAGAAATTTGCATGATGACTCCAGAAATAGATTCGTTTTTTTAAGGGCGCGGATTGTCGCTGATTTATTGGGCGGGTGCAAAGGTGAATCCCTATGCAAACCTCAACCGCCCGATTCAAGTTTTTGTTGTGTAGCGATGCGTATAAAACCTGAGCCGATTTCCCATTGAGTTATTTACGCTTTTTTTGTTCCGGTGCCGGTGGAGCAGAGGATGAAACCCATGCCTTCACGAATAAACCCAAACCTAAGCCTCCCAGAAACACCAGCCAGAATGCCAGCACCGGCAAGCCCTCCAATCCGCTGTGTAAATTCATACCAAACACCGCAGACACACTCATTAATGGAAAGGCCACCGCTGCCAGAATATTCAGTTTGTGTTGTGCGCGATTGCCGATTTCAGCGGCGCGAGCCTGCGCTTCTGCGCTGCGTGCAAGACGGAACTCCAACGCCAATCGCGCATCGGCTAATAGCAGTTCAAAACCGCGAGCAATATCCACACTGCGATCACGCATATCGATAATGAATGCGTCGTTGCCCAACGATTCCCGTGCAGTCTGCAGGGCCAGTTTCATGTTATTGGATGAACGAGCCAGCGGAATCAGGCTGTCGATAACAGCAAACAACTCATCAATCTTGTTGGCTTTTTCAAAACGATTTTCAAGTTGGGTGTAAAGCTGGTGGTAGTCTTCCATGTACCGGGTTAATGCGTGATCACCGTGATCGATGCCTTTGTGCAACCATTTCCCCTGCGGCAAGCGTAGAAACACTTCATGTTCACGCTCGTTACCATCGGTTTTCGGTGGGGCATGCAACACGAGTAACAAATGCCCGGCTTCCAAAATAGCACGCTGCGCTCCCCAACTCTCGCTACCTAAACGCGCCGTAATCTCGGCGGGCAAATTCCATTTGTATTGGCTTCGTTTCATAAGCTTCCCCAGGTTTTATTGCAGATCTTATTTCTTGTCATTCAATAACCGACAGCAGTGTAAAGTAAAGTGCCAATTAAATGGGTCGATTAAAAGCACTTATTAAACGCACTAATTAAACTACTAATTAAAAGTACCGATTAGTAAAAATTAGCCAGGCAAGAATGAGCGTTTGGATATGAAATCATTGCGCAGATTGCCGCTATAAAAAAGCCCGCCGAAGCGGGCCAAAGGGAAGACAACAAATGATTAGAGGGAGTTGAGGAATGCGTTTAATGCAGTGCGATCAGCGCTTGATAAGGCTTCGTATTTCAAGCGGCTATTAGTCGCTTCGCCGCCATGCCACAGGATGGCCTCATCCAAGGAATGGGCACGGCCATCGTGTAAATAGCGAACGCTTGCCTCATTGCCTGCGGAGGTGCCGCTTTGAACGTATTTCAAGCTACCCAATCCCCACAACGGAGCGGTACGCCACATGGCAGCCGGAGCGCCGTCTTGCGGCAGGGAATCTGCGAGATCCGGGCCCATATCGTGCAATAGCAAATCGGTGTAAGGACGAATGGTCTGGTTGCGCAATTCAGCGAAGGGATGAGTATTACCGGTAATCAGCGTCGCTTTGTGGCAAGCAACACAACTCGCATTTTCAAATACGGTTTTACCCT
This sequence comes from Cellvibrio sp., assembly GCA_035490715.1. GTDB lineage: Bacteria > Pseudomonadota > Gammaproteobacteria > Pseudomonadales > Cellvibrionaceae > Cellvibrio. The sequence continues at coordinate 49,938 of DATJLF010000032.1, read as the reverse complement.
GGGCGATTTGCGCGGGGTTCACATCATGCTCAATAGAAATACGCATACCATTGGGGTAGCCACTGCGATAACTGCGTTGCGCCGGCACGCCGAGCAATTGCAGGTAGTTGGTCAGGCGAGTTAACTCTTGTTCTGATACATGCGTAGTCACACCGGTTTGATGGCAATTGGTTTCGGTTTTCTGGCAGGAGCGAACCGGATACACCGGCGAAGTCACCCCCATATCCTGCACGAACGCTTCGGCCGCCTGGTGACGCACACTCACCTTCGCGGCTTTCCAGCCAAATCGCCCCACCTGGGTTGCACCGGTTTCGGGGTTTTTCACGAAGTTAACTTTGCCGCGCACACCATCACCGTTCACATCGTTGGCATCCACATTGGCAAGGATGGTTTCTTCGTCCACCGCTTCCAGCAAACCGGTACCAATCACCTGCGGCGCCTGGCGCACTGAATAAAGTTGCGGCGCGACACCGGTAAATTCATATACCGGCTTATGCATATCCACGCGCGTGCCGTCATTTAGGAAGCGCGGGGTTACATCGTAGCGCTGCAATTTCACCGTATTATTCACCGCGCCTTTTTGCAAAATATTAAAACCATAATGTGGATCGGGAAGGTTGCCCGGTGCTCCGGTTAATATTGAAAGCGTATCCAACGGCGCACCGGCAACGGGTGCCTTGCTGCGACCATTTAACTGATGACAGGCGATGCAACGCTCATCGTTAAAGTTGCTGCCCAATTGATTTTGATGGGCAGTGAAGATGGGATTCTGGGTCGGGAATTCCGAATGCTGGCCAGTCGCAAACGAGGTATGAAACAAGCGGCGACCTTTCAGGAAGCGGTCGGTATTGGCGATACCAATATTGTTCGCCATTTGTTGGAATACGCGGTAAGGCTCTTCGGAATAGTTGTAAGACACACTGGTTTCACCGCCGAGCAACGCATCGTCCGGTACGGTAACCGAATCCAGATTCGGCGCAACACCGTACCAGGGGCGAACGCCCTCGCCCACGACATACAACTGCTCGAAAGAGTAATAACGTGAGCCACCACCATCGAGACGTGCACGGTTATCGGACTCGCTCATTTCAACTAACCGCGGCGCCGGCGCAAGCTCGATGCGATCTCCCATCACTAACGGGCGATGCGGGTCTTTTCCGGTGTTCCAATAGGAATCAACATCCATATAGCAATCTTCATTGCCACCATCGAAGCAGCGCGGCAAATTGCCTTCTTTCAGGTTATTGAAACCGTAGTTCAAGGCCCAACCAAATTCCGTCACGGTAGGGTCACTGGAATTGCGGAATATGCTGAAGGTGGTACCGAAGAAAGTTCCTTCGTTGATCAACATGGTAATGCGGATATTTTTTCCGCCCGCCGGAATGGTATCGCGCACTTTCAAACCGAATGATCGATTCTGGAAATAAAACGGCGGATAGGTGAAGTAGCGACCATCCGCTTCATTGGGCGATAACCAGGCTTCACCGCGCTCTCGCGCATGACGTTCGGTGGAGCGCATACCGATCAGGGTTACAAGCGTTCCGTCAGGTTCGCGATATTGGATTTGCTCTGTCACTTGAGTTCCTTCAGGAAATAAAGGCACGTAGCCCACCGGAGCTGCGCGACTCGACGAGGATGAGCTCAACACTGAGGATCGCGACGAAGCACTGGAGTTAGCGGTGCCGCCAAAGACTTTCAGTTCAAAAATCGAGTAGCCCCACGCATTACCTTGTGCAGGCTTAGTGGCATTAACACGTACATACCGATAACTTCCGTTAACCGCAAAGCTATCGGTGCGATTACCGAAAGCCCCATTCGTCTTTTGCCCGAGGTTGGTCCAGGTCGAATTATTATTGGAACCTTGTACTTGATAAACCTCCGGATTGGCAGCTTCCCAATCGATAACGATTTGGCTCAGGTTTGTTGCAGTACCCAAATCTACCGTTAGCCAACCTGTTGCGACGCCATGGGCAGATTCCCAGCGGCTGTCGCCGGAGCCATCCACGGCATCTTTCGCAGCCCGCAATTCACTGCTCGCAAATACCGGTTTGTTTGAGGCCAGATTGGTTTGTGCTACAGCACTGGTGGTAAAGGGCAACAGGCAAGCGAATGCGCCCCCGACCATTAGCAGGCGCTGCAACGCCCGCGCAGGGTTGATGATTGTCATTTGGTTTTGCCTCTCTGTTTTTATTAATCTGATAAAGGGTTATTCATACGATTGATTGATACGACCCCCTGCAAGCGCGACAACTGCAAGCAAGGACAAACAACCGACCCAGTGTGAAAAACAAAACCGGCAATGGCGTTCGCACAAACCCCGCGAACCCGAATTTTTTCGTTCGTCTGAATGGCCTCAACCAAACCTGACGCGTAAAAACAACAGCAAGTCACAAACTCGCCCCTGATTTGAGCGCAGGCTCACAACCATAAAAAGTGCAACGCTACACAGTTATTTGAAGGCATTATTTTTGCGTAGGCAGGCGGCGATTTCGTCCTGCACTACCCGTAGATTTTTGCTGCATCTACAGCAACAGAGATCAGGAGTGGCGAAAATGATTCTGGCGCGTATCATGTGCATCCCCGCTCACCAGATTTGCGAACGCCATGCCGCTATTGCCTGAATTTTCTCCCACAGTTCCCTCTCTCCACTATGGCCAGGTTCATTTATGGTTCCTGGATGTGAACCAATTTGGTGAACGGCACCAACAACAAGCACATCATTTAATGAATGCGGATGAGCATGAGCGTGCGCGCAAGTTTATGCGCGGCAAAGAGGAATATATCGCCAGCCGCTGGCTGCAACGGAAGGTTTTGGGGCGCTATCTGGATCAGGCGCCGGAGCTAGTCACCATCAGCCGTGCCGCCAAAGGCAAACCCTTTATCTCGAATAGCGATTTGCGCTTTAACCTTAGCCACAGCGGTAATTGGGTGGTATTGGCACTGGCAAGGGAAGTGGAACTCGGGGTGGATATCGAGCAGATAAAAAAGGGGCGCGATCTACTGTCAATCGCCGAGAGCTACTACCATCCCGATGAATTTGCCCAACTCCAGCAATTTACTGACCCCGCCGCGAAAATCGATTTTTTCTACCAGTTGTGGACATTAAAGGAAGCTTTGCTGAAGGCGCTCGGGGTTGGCATAAGCGCAGGGCTTGAGAAAGCTCACTTCCGTATTGAGCACAACGCAGTTACAGCAAACATCGCACCGGAACTGGACACTGGTAATACCTGGCAATTCGGCCAATGGCGCCTGTCTGATAATTTTCATTGCGCTTTGGCCACAAGCGGCACAGAAGTACTACAAACCCACTGGCTGGATGCCATCGCCCTGCTCGATTAGGTTCACCCTGTAACCGGCTTTTTTACTTGACTCTCAAGTCTTCACTGCTAGCATGACCGCCATTCCAATCCCAACCAATAAGAAGATTCCATGTTGCCATTCCATGACGCCGTGAAAGACGATTTCACCGCCGTAAACCAACTGATTATCGATAAACTCCACTCTGACGTAGGGCTGGTGGAAAATATCGGCCATTATCTGGTAGAGGCGGGTGGCAAACGCTTGCGCCCCCTGCTGGTTTTACTGACGGCCAATGCGTTGGGCTATCAAGGAAAGGAGCATTTATCGCTTGCGGCAATTATCGAATTTATCCACACCGCTACCCTGTTGCATGACGATGTAGTGGATGTATCCAGCCTGAGACGTGGCCGCCCGACAGCGAATGCCAAGTGGGGCAATGCCCCCAGCGTGCTGGTAGGTGACTTTCTCTACTCACGAGCATTTCAAATGATGGTATCCATCGGCAGCATGGATGTAATGGCAATCCTCAGCGATACCACCAACATCATCGCCGAAGGTGAAGTGCAACAGCTGGTAAACGCCAAAGATCCCAAAGTTAACGAGGAAAACTACTTTCGCGTTATCGACAAGAAAACAGCCATTCTGTTTGCGGCTGCCTGTGAAGTTGCCGCCGTCATTGGTAATGCAACACCGGCGCAACGTGAAGCACTGAAGGTCTATGGCCGCAAAGTCGGTGTCGCTTTCCAGCTCGTGGATGATGCGCTGGATTACACTGGCAATGCCGCAACCCTGGGCAAAAATGTGGGTGATGATCTAGCGGAAGGCAAACCCACATTACCGCTCATTCATGCTATGCGCACAGGAACGCCGGCACAGGCGGAGCTGATTGCTACAGCGATAACCAATGGTGATGCCAGCCAATTGCCTGCGATATTGGAAATCGTCCAGGTCACAGGCGGAATGACCTACACTCTGGAATGCGCCCGACAACAGGTTACCGATGCCCTCGCGCAACTTACCCACTTGCCAGACAATCGTTTCACACGGGCAATGAGGGAGCTCGCGGAATTTTCGCTCGCACGCAGTTACTAAGACCAGACACTGGTAATAACCAAACTGGACAACTGTGCCACAGCAGTTAGAATGGCGCACTTTTGCGTGGCCCAGCCCCGCGCAGTTCGCAACCAGAATGAGAAAAGCCCATGATTCCCTTTGAACCGAAAAGCTCCTATAACCGCGAAGACCTGCTCACATGCGGTGATGGCCTATTATTTGGCCCTGGCAATGCGCAACTCCCCAAACCGAATATGCTGATGCTTGACCGCATTACGCACATCAGCCAAAGCGGCGGAGAGTTTGGCAAAGGCGAAATTATCGCCGAGCTGGATATTCGCCCGGATCTATGGTTCTTTGATTGCCATTTTCCCGGTGATCCGGTTATGCCCGGCTGCCTGGGCCTGGATGCCATGTGGCAATTGGTCGGCTTCTTCCTTGGCTGGAAAGGCAACCCTGGACGCGGACGCGCGTTAGGTTGTGGTGAAGTGAAATTCACCGGTCAAATCCTGCCAACGGCTAAACAAGTTACGTATCACATCCATTTAAAACGCGTGATCGAACGCAAACTCATTATGGGTATTGCGGATGGTCGCGTGTCATGTGACGGCAAAGACATTTACTTTGCCCATGACCTGCGCGTCGGCCTGTTCCAGAACACCGACAGCTTCTAAAGTCAATACAATAACGATACGCGGCGCGCCTTCTGGCGCTGTGGCATAATGCCGGCCGCTCAATACTGTCAGATGAATACGCCCGAGCCCTGCATAAACCTGCTGTTCAGGCGGTTTAGCACAAAGAACACAAAGTAAAGAGGTAGCCTATGAAACGCGTTGTTGTAACCGGTATGGGGATCGTGTCCTGTCTGGGCAATGATAAAAATGCCGTATTGGATGCATTGCGCGCCGGCCGTTCGGGCATCAAATTCCAGGAGGCTTACAAGGAGAAAGGCTTCCGCAGCCATGTCGCCGGGTCTGTCGACATCAATCTGTCCGAATTAATTGACCGCAAAGTGTTGCGCTTTATGGGCGATGCGGCGGCCTACGCCTACCTATCAATGCAACAAGCTATTGCCGATTCAGGCCTGAGCGAAGAACAAGTTTCCAATGAGCGCGCCGGCATCATCATGGGTTCCGGCGGTGCGTCCTCCATGAACCTCGTTGAAGCAGCAGACATTTTGCGTGAAAAAGGCCTGAAGCGCGTTGGCCCTTATCGCGTTACCCAGACCATGGGTTCTACGACATCCGCCTGCCTTGCCACCCCATTCAAGATTAAAGGGGTTAACTACTCAATTTCCTCGGCCTGTGCCACCAGTGCTCACTGCGTGGGCAATGCAATGGAACTGATCCAGCTTGGCAAGCAAGACATCGTATTTGCAGGCGGAGGAGAAGAAGAACACTGGACACTTACCGCACTCTTTGATGCGATGGGCGCATTATCCACCAAATACAATGAAACCCCGGAGCAAGCCTCACGTGCTTACGATGCTAACCGTGACGGATTTGTCATTGCCGGTGGTGGTGGCTGCCTCGTATTGGAAGAATATGAACATGCTAAAGCACGTGGTGCAAAGATATACGCCGAAGTCGTGGGATATGGTGCAACATCTGATGGCTACGATATGGTTGCCCCATCAGGCGAAGGCGCTGTGCGTTGTATGAAACAGGCATTGGCAACCGTGAATGGCAATATTGATTACATCAACTCACACGGAACCTCTACCCCGGTGGGAGACCTTGCCGAACTACGCGCAGTCAAAGAAACTTTTGGCAACAACATCCCACCCATTAGCTCCACCAAATCGTTAACGGGTCACAGTTTGGGCGCTACCGGTGTACAAGAAGCTATTTATAGCTTGCTCATGATGGAGCACGACTTTATTTGCGCTTCTGCCAACATCGAAACACTTGATCCCGAAGCTGAAGGGATGCCTATTGTTCTGGAGCGCCAGGACAACGTTAAACTTACCCGGGTTATGTCAAACAGTTTTGGTTTTGGCGGAACAAACGCCACATTGGTGTTCCAAAAACTATAATCATCCTTCATTTCAATCCCACAAAAAACGCGGGTACAACCCGCGTTTTTTATTTAACGTTCTGGAATGCATGTTGTGCACCGAGTTAATGCATTTTGTTCCACAAATTCGCATCGCGCTCGTATCGCATAGACCCTATCGGATAGTTTTTGCAGGCACACCGTAAAATTTACATTTCAATCATCTGAATTTTTTGGATCGCTTCACAAAACTGATACCACTTTTCCGCAATATTCACGGTGGCACAATGCCTGCATATTTTGATCGCTGTTTACGCTTACAGGGAGCGCTCCATGAATTTATTTGTCGCCGAAGCCCGCGAAAATTCCTTTTCATATCCACTACATGCATTACGCGGCATTGCGGCGGTCATTGTTTTACTTAGCCATATCCATATGCGCATCAAGGAGGCCTATCCCGAGTGGGCCTTTGCTCCGATCTTTAATGGTAGCGGGGCGGTAGTTTTCTTTTTTGTGCTCAGTGGCTTGGTTGTTGGTGCGGCTCTGGCTAAAAAGGAACTCAATATCGAACGTATAGGTACCTATTTACATAGACGTTTTTTCCGCATCATGCCGTTGCTGTTTGTCACAGTCACGATTGGTGGTCTCTATTTATTACTGATCAATGACCGCATGACCTATTCAATGTATGACGACGCCTATGGCGATTTTTCGCTGACAAAATTCCTCGCTGCCTACATAGGTTATTCACTCAAGCCCAATCAACCTATCTGGTCCATTTACATTGAAATCATCGCATCACTTTTGATTCCCCTAATGATTCTCACTGGTACACGCATTAGCCACATCATTTTTACCTGCATCGCCTGTGTTGCATTTTCATTTCTTCCGGTGGATTTCAAACACCACTGGAATTTTTACATGATCAGTTTCTACATCGGCCTCACTATCCTGGTGTGGGGAAAGCCACTCGCACGTTGGGCATCCCGATTACCTGCCGTTGTTTTCTGGACTATCGTAATTGCACTTTTTGTCGCGTTTTACGGCGCTCGAATACTCACATCACCGACTTACGGTGATTTGTGGATCGTGTATTGGGAGACATTCACTGTTGCCCCCTTGGTTGCCATTATCTATTACATGCCGGAAAAATTTTCGCTGCTGAACAAACGCATATTTACTTACCTTGGCGATGTGTCTTACAGCCTTTATCTAACCCACTGGATCCTCCTGGTGCTTGCCGTCAACGCAACGACCAGTTTGCTGGGCTATTCGTTCGCCAGTGTGTTTATTTTCGCGCTGGTTTCATTGGTCGTCAGTTTTCTTGTGGCTCACATTTCCTACAACCAAATCGAACTCAACGGCATAAAGCTGGGCGAAAGCCTGCGCGGTACAAGTAGACCCGTTCAAAGTTTTTCGCAATAAAAGGCTCTCGCAATAAAAATTTCTCCCCATAAAAGCTTCGCTCAATAACAATTCAGTACAAAAGAGCGAAGCGCCGTTTTAATAATCGCTCAATTAGTTGTTGACCATATAGGTAGATTACAAATGAACATTTTTATCGACTCTGCCAAGCAACGGGGGTTCTCAGTACCCCTGCATGCATTGCGCGGGCTAGCTGCCGTGATTGTGCTGCTATGCCATATACAAGCACGCATTGAAGAAGGGTTCCCGCAATTTACTTACACGCATATTTTCAATGGTAGCGCGGCGGTAATATTTTTCTTTGTGTTAAGCGGCCTGGTTGTTGGCGCGTCGCTCGCCAAAGGCGGCATTACTTTTCAATCCACGTTGATATATGCACACCGCCGTGTGTTTCGCATCATGCCACTCGTGATTGTCACCGTGACGCTCGGGGGACTTTACCTGCTGTATGTAGATCCACATATGCCCTACTCATTCAATCCCAAGTCGTACGGTGAATTTGATCTTGTAAAGTTTGTTGCCAGTTATGTCGGCTATTCATTGAAGGCAAACCCTCCAACCTGGTCAATTTTTGTTGAACTGGTTGCGTCCGCGCTTATTCCGTTGATGATCTTGAGTGGTAAAAGTATTCGGTTGATCTTGCTGGCGACTGCGATTTGTATTGCATTGTCCTTGTTGCCTTATGAATTCCAACACTACTGGAATTTCTACATGATCAGTTTTTATTTGGGCCTGAGTGTGTTGTGGTGGGGACAATCTGTTGCGAATAGCGTTGCGCGATTGCCCAATGCATTGTTCTGGTTTTTAGTAGGCGGCTTATTTTCATTTTTCTATTTGATTCGATTAGTGAGTGGAGCGGGCTACGGCGACTTATGGATTGTTTACTGTGAAAGCATTCCGGTTGCGTTGCTGGTTGCCATTATTTATTACTCACCGGAACGGTTCCAATTGCTATCCAAACCGGTCTTTAAATTTTTAGGGGATATTTCTTACAGTTTGTATCTCACCCACACGCTACTGCTGATTTTATTGCTTAACGGCAGTATTTATTTGCTGGGCTCAACAACAATAGCGGCGCTGGTATTCATTGCTTCCAGTATTGTCCTTAGTTTGATATTAGCGACCTATAGTTATCACCATATCGAAATGAAAGGGATGCGTCTGGGCGAAGGTATCCGCAAGCAAACAACATTATTCCAGGAAAAACTTTCATAAAGCCGGTATTAACCGGCTTTCACTTGCTGGCGATTGTGCAACCATTGTTTAACCATCGGCAACAGGCCCGGACGCCATGAACGGGCCTGTACACCAAAATAATCGCGCACCCGACGGCACCCCAGAATCGCACTCATCGGTTCGTTGTCTGGTTCTTCATCAATCAGGGTGAGGCGAGGCTCTGCCGTTAGCAGCTGTTGCTGAATGAGCATCTGCAACAACTGTTCGGCGAATTCATCTTGCGTGCATGCATCGCTACTGCAGTAATGCATCACACCCCAGTTATCTGCCCCGCAACTGACCTGTTTGATAATGGCTACGGTTACCCGTGCCACATCGGCCAGGGGGGTGGGAGCACCACGCAATCGGCGATTCACACTTACCGAGGCTCCTGCGAGATAAGCGCTGAGTAAACGGGTCAGCAAATTATCCCCATAGGCACCAATCACCCAGCTCAAGCGCAAGACGATATGCCTGGCTACTTGAGAGGTAATAAAACCTTCCGCTTGTACAAATGCCTGCCCTGTTTCACCAAGCGGGGCAGCGACATCTTTTTCGCTGTGCGTACCCCTGGAGTCGGCGCCGAATATGGTATAGCTGGAGAAATGAATCACTGGAATATCAGCAATAGCACAATGTTCCGCCAGATTTTTTGCCGTTTGGGTTAATACTGACTGACCACCCGAATGGAATGCTTCCTCCCAGCCACGACAGTTCAGCACCAAATCCACATTGTGTTTGTCGAAGTAAGCAGCAATGCTAGCAGGTTTTGACCAATCCACATCCGTGCCCGGAATTAACACTTTGAAGGATTCACGCTCAAGCTCATGCTCGAGGGTCTTGCCCAAGGGGGAAATTACATCCGTTAACAACAAGGTGAATGACATGCTAATTGAAAAGCCCTTAAAATTTTCTGCATATTAGCAGCAGAACCCACTGCTGCGGTAAGGGCAATTCGCATGGGAAACACTTATACTGCGCGCCCGTTTGCCAAGCCCGGCTTTTTATATTTTCCTGATTCGTTATGACTTCACCATTTGCATCCATTAACCTCGACCTCGCCATTATCGGCGGTGGTATTGCGGGATTATGGTTAGCCAATCGCGCCAAAGCCGAAGGATACTCCGTTGCGATCTTTGAGTCAGGTCACCTTGGCGGAGGTCAAACCCTCGCCTCGCAAGGCATGATTCATGGAGGGATGAAATATACCCTTGCAGGAACATTAACGGGCGCCTCAGAAGCTATTGCCGAGATGCCCAGGCACTGGCGTACCTGCCTGTGTGGAGAGGGTGATGTTGACTTGCACCACACCCGGATTCTGAGCGACCATTTTTTTATGTGGTCCGGAGAGGATTTGGGAAGCAAGCTCACCAGTTTCCTTGCGAGCAAAATTACGCGCGGACGCGTCGAGCCAGTTAAACCCGAACGGCGCCCTCCCCTACTTCGCCACCCGTTGTTCAATGGCAGCCTGTACCGCCTGGAAGACCTGGTGATAGATGTCCCCAGCCTCATTGCCAATCTTGCGCATAACCTCGAAGGACAATCCTTTCGCATCGATTGGAGTTCGTCTCACCTGCACAACAACCAAGGTAATGTGGCGCTGGTTATCGACAATCCTGAAAGCCCGCTGGAAATCTCTGCAAAACGTTTTGTATTCACCGCCGGGAAAGGTAACCAGCAGTTGCTCTCGGGATTGGGGTTTCTGCAACCGGCAATGCAATTACGTCCACTGCAACAAGTAATAGTAAAGCACCATCACCCGTTTGATTTTTATGGCCATTGCCTGGGAACAGACACAACACCACGCCTGACCATTTCAAGCCACCGCTTACCTGATGGAGCACATGTGTGGTATCTGGGCGGCAGCCTCGCCGAAAAAGGTGCAAGCATGGCAGCCGATGAGTTGATTCGACTCGCCGAAGATGAGTTACGCCGACTCATTCCATGGATCAATCTCGATGGCGCTGAGTGGGCAACCTTGTCTGTTGACCGTGCGGAGCCCTTACAACCGGGTTTTGCCCGCCCCGACAATGCGTTTATCGAACAAATACCGGGAACCAACCTGCTTGCAGGGTGGCCTACAAAACTGACCCTTGCGCCAAATCTCGCAAATCAGGTATTGGATCTTCTGTCTAACGCAGGTGTTACTCCGGCAAACAATCAACTGGACTATCGATTAATACATCAATACCTCGCTTACGCAGAACCCGGAAAAACACCTTGGGAACAGGCATTCCCGCCCAAAATGAATCCCGCCGATGCACTCGCTTTACGCTTTAAAGAACAGGACGACGACGAATGATGCCGCGCAAGCGCCTGGGGCGCACCGACATGGAAATCAGCACCTTTGGTTTGGGCACCGTAAAATTTGGCCGCAACCAAAGCTTGAAATACCCGACTGCTTTTGAGTTGCCCAACGACAACCAACTGCGAGACCTAATCGCTTGCGCGCGCGATTTTGGCGTTAACCTCCTCGACACTGCACCCGCGTATGGTTACAGCGAGGAACGGATTGGTGATTTACTGAAAAAGGAGCGCCAAAACTGGGTGATTTCCACCAAAGTGGGCGAAGAATTCACGCCGGACAAATTTAATCCTGATGGCAATTCTTATTTTGATTACAGCGCCAAACACACCCGCCTGAGTGTAGAACGTTCGCTACGTCGCTTGCGCACGGATTATCTGGATCTCGTGCTTATCCACTCAGATGGCAACGACGTTCATATCCTGCGAGATACCCCGGTTATCCAAACACTTCAACAACTCAAGCAAGAGGGCTGGATACGTGCATTCGGAATATCCAGTAAAACACCAGAGGGTAGCCTGCTTGCTACCGAGATGTGCGATGCAGTAATGATGGTTTACACCAGCAACTATAAGGAAGAAGAGGCAACTATCGCAAAATCTGCGCAACAACATGTGGCAGTTTTATTAAAAAAGGTTCTCGGCAGCGGTCATATCTGCCATGATGCGCCTCCCGATCCACGCCCCCAGGACGATAAGGTTCAAGCTGCGCTGGATTTTGCCTACACCCATCCGGGTGTTACCAGTGCCATCATCGGCACCGTCAATTTGCAACATTTGCGCGATAACCTGATAAAAGCATTGCGCGCACAAAAGCTGGCGTGAGATTCTACAGAGTAAATTATGAGCAATTGGTTAGAGGCCGTTAACTGGAACAGCGATGGACTGGTACCGGCGATTGCCCAGGATGCAAACACCGGCCGAATCCTGATGATGGCGTGGATGAATCGCGAATCCTTGCAACTTTCTGCGGAGCGTGGCGAAGCAGTATATTGGTCCCGCTCGCGCAATAAGCTTTGGCATAAGGGTGAAACATCGGGCCATATCCAGAAACTTCACGAAATTCGCCTGGATTGCGATGAGGATGTGATAGTTCTGCAAGTTGAACAACTTGGAGGTATCGCATGTCACACCGGACGGGAGTCCTGTTTTTATCGGATTCTTAAAAACGGCGACTGGCAAACGGTAGATCCGGTTTTAAAAGATCCGTCAGACATTTATTAACCGGCAATTATTAGTAAGCAGATGTTTTCATGAGCAATGACATTCTCAAGCAACTGACCGAAATCCTCGAAGCACGCAAAAATAACTCAGATGCCGAGACTTCTTATGTTGCCAGCCTGCATAAAAAGGGGCTGAATAAGATTTTGGAAAAAGTCGGTGAGGAATGCACCGAAACCATCCTGGCAGCCAAGGATGCCCAAGTCAGTGGCGACAATTCAGATTTAATCTATGAAACAGCAGATTTATGGTTTCACAGCCTCGTTATGCTGTCTCATCTCGGCGAAAACGCCGATTCAGTATTGAACGAACTGGCGCGGCGTTTTAATGTGTCTGGACACGATGAAAAAGCATCGCGCCCACAACAATAATCACTTTATCTCTTTCCTGCGAGGACATCATCATGGGTATTAGCGGCATCAGTATTTGGCAATTGCTGATTGTTTTGGCCATTGTAGTTGTGCTATTTGGCACCAAGCGCCTTAAAACCTTGGGTAGCGATCTGGGCAGTATGATCAAAGGGTTCAAAAACTCGATGAGCAACGAAGAAGCTGCCAAAGCAGAAGAAGAACAAAAAAACCTGGAGCAGCAACAAAAAGCGGCAGCAGCTCAACAAACTGCCGAGAAAGTTGATCAGAACAACAAGGTTTAACCCGTGTTTGATATTGGTTTTACCGAACTATTGCTGTGTCTTGTTGTGGCTCTGGTGGTGATTGGTCCAGAGCAATTACCCGGCACAGTCCGCACTGTCGCCCTGTGGATTGGCAGGCTCAAGCGCAGCCTGGCCGAAACTCGCAGTGAAATTGAACGGCAGATCGGGGCAGATGACATACGCCGCCAGTTACATAACGAAGAGATCCTGCGCAATATCGAGGAAACTCGATTGCAGCTTGAGGCATCCCTGCGCGAACACGGTGTATTGGAAGATCAATCCAACCCGGCAATAGAGCATCAGCGTAGTGCATCAGATTACGGCCCACCGGAAGAGCTCCCTGATCACGCACACCATAACGATGATGTTAACGATCAAAAGCCGGCGGCTAAATCCAACCCGGTGGCAACCAGTACGGGCAACGCCCAACATGCCACGTCACAATCCAACACAAATGCACCGGCGTCTCACAATAATCAACAAAGCCCAACAGCAACCCCAGTGGTAACCAATCCATCCACCGGCGCTGGCCAATAAAATCCAGGTCAATTAACGATCCATGAATCAATCCGTTCAAGATGATAAAGAACAACCATTGGTGCAGCACCTGATTGAGCTGCGCAATCGTTTGCTATATGTGGTTTATTTTCTACTGGCCGTATTTCTCTGCCTGTTTCCCTTTGCCACCGATATATACGCCATTATCTCTGCGCCCTTGCAAGCTGTGTTGCCCAAAGGCACCAGCATGATTGCTACCGATGTCATATCACCATTTTTGACACCGCTAAAATTAACGTTCTACCTCTCACTGTATATTGCTATTCCCTTCATTCTGATCCAGATCTGGGGTTTTATCGCACCAGGCTTATACAAACATGAAAAACAATTGGCCGCGCCATTGATGGTTTCCAGCGTGCTGTTGTTTTTTGCCGGTATGGCCTTTGCGTATTTCCTGGTTCTTCCTATGTTGTTTGGTTTTACCATGGGGATTCAGCTGGAAGGTGTCGCCACCATGACCGATATCACCAAGTATCTGGATCTGGTGCTGAATATGTTCCTCGCTTTTGGGATCGCCTTTGAGATTCCGGTCGCCACCGTACTGCTAATACTCTCTGGAGTCGCAACCCCGGAAGGGCTGGCAGAAAAACGTCGCTACATCATCGTAGGATGTTTTGTCGTGGGCATGCTATTGACCCCGCCTGACGTTTTCTCGCAAACCATGTTAGCGATACCTATGTGGATGCTGTTCGAGTCGGGTTTGTTCTTCGGGCGTATCATGAAAAGGCGTGGAGAAGAGCGACGTGCAGCAGAAGAAAAAACTGATCAATAAGTGCAACAAGGCCAGCAATTGCTGGCCTTGTTATTTTAGGCAATCATCCATCAAACCCTGCTGGCGAATGCCTCCTCAATAGCAGCCTTATGAGCCTCAAATTTTTTCCAACCCAACTCATGGAAATAGAAGGCAACGGTATTTATTGCCGGCTCAATGAGCGCCAACGCACTACCCACAATCACACTACCTGTTAATGCATAGCCAACGGTAAAGGCCACACTGAAATGAACGACGGCAAAGCTTGCTGTTTTGGCCATGATGAAGTCCTCACTGGGTGATTTGGCTAGCCAATCAATTGATCAGCTAATGAACTCATCATAGGCAAGAGCACTTCATTATCAAAGAAAATTGATTTTAGAGTTTTAATAGCCATTGACTATTCATGCTATCCAACTTGAATAAGGCTCTCGGGATAAATTTGAATTGTAGTAACGCACATCCTGCGTGACCTCCGCACCTACCCATTCAGGTTTATCAAAATAAGCGTCTTCTGCAGGCAGTTCGATTTCTGCGACAACCAACCCCTGGTTCTCACCAAGAAATTCATCGACTTCCCACATAAAGCCCTCATGGAGGATTTTACGTCGATATTTTTCTATCAAAGGCTGCTCACACAAGGCCAGTAATTCACGCGCATCCCACACGGGGATGGGATATTCAAATTCAGCGCGACTGGCGCCCGCAGAAATACCTTTAATGGTAAGGAAAGCTTCTTCACCGGCAATGCGAACACGTACTGTGCGTTCTTTTATACGGCTCAAATAACCTTGGGAATAATAAATTGCCGGAGCTTTGCGCCATGCATCACCCTGTACTAAAAATTTTCGTTCGATTTCAATCGCCATAAAAATGCCTTTAGGTACCAGTCAGTAGATAAAAACAGGAATAGAACAGCAGAATAATTCAAGAAACGCATGATTGCCAAAAATTGGATGGGCATCTTAGTGAAGTGGTTAACATCGAAAATAGGAAATCGCATTACAGAACAGATGTGTGCCGACCGGATGACTAGCGCAATATTAACTGCCCATGCATGATTAACAGCTAACAGTCGTTGCTAAGAAATGAATAGTAATTTACAGGACAGCACATCTTGCTTACTAACATACCGTTTGATAGCGCCCTTGAATATCTTAAAAAAGTGGATGAACAGTTCAGCACTTTTCGCGAAGAAACTTTATCGCATATCAAAAATAAAGATGATACTGATACAAAAAATCATGGCTTCCTTATAAAAAAAATCGCTGGTAAATCCTTGTGGGAAGCAGGTCGCTTCACCCACCTTTATCTATCGCTTTTAACGGTAAAAGAAGTGCAAGCTGATCCTTTATTTTACATCCATCACTCCCTGCCAGATTTACGCTCATATTATGAGTTCGGCCTTAACGCTAATAAGGAACTACTGAAAACATGCCCGAACAACGACACGGTAAGGTGCCTGCTTGAAATCTATTGGAAGCAATGGAAGGCCATCTTAAAGTTCAGAGATTTTTTTTACGATTTATGCAGAGATTCACTAACAAACGCGCTGCCAACCAAAAATCCACTGGCGTTAATGGAGGGCTGGAGGCTCATGCTTCATCGCTATCCTCAGCTGCATAACGCATTTGAAAAATATGAATGGATATTAATGATTGGCGGGCTACTCGAACATTCCGGATTCACCTGCAAAGCAAGAAAACGAAAAGAATCTGCGAGCTTTTGTATAGATGTAAAAGAGCCAGGGCAGCTTTGCAGTGAATTAATTTTTGATTTTGCGATGTATCAGGGAGGGCCAGTAATGGAGAGCGAAAAATGTAGTGTACATGCAGCCTTTTCAAATTTGTGCGGTAACCTGCGCACCTATGACAAACATGCTGCGTTAATAATTTTTACAGAGATAGAACTCATAGAAACGGCTCGCCTCCTATTTTCTGCACTCAAAAATAACCTTTTATGTAAAGATTTGCAGGTTTCAAAAGTGGCACGGCGACTGGACTTTTCACTTAGGGCAAATGTAAACACGGAGCAATGGACATCGGCCTCGATTGTGTTTTTTGAGATAAATAATTTTTAGTAGCTGTCACTACCGTAATCAAAATTTCTGGATTGCAATACAGCTTCCCTTCTCAGCAAGCCCGGAAATAAGAATCCGGCAAACCAACCCTGCCCCACTACAAGATTGGCTTGCCGACATCCTGTGTCAGCCTAACGACGACGATATAAAGTCAAAGCTCCAAGAACCAGCAACATCCACCACCAGATTGCACCACCTCCGCCGGACTTTTTGGGTGTATCAGGTGTTGTGGGATTTGTTGGCGTAATTGGATTTGTCGGTGTTGCAGGTTCAGTCGGTGTCGTTGGATTTGCAGGCTCAACAGGTGTAGTACCTCCCGCTGTTGATGGCTTTTTGGTGGCAACAAATACCGCAACTGTGCGTGCGGGAACCGTGAATTCACCTTTAGTGTTATCCACCGCCGACGTTTTCACACGGCCATCCAATGCATTCTGCTGCACGCTGTGCAACGTAAAATCAGCGCCTTTTAAATCCGTAATGGTTAATATTTTATTGCTGGTATTTGCATTAAATATCACCAACAACATTTCAGCATTTGCATCAAGATTCGCAGAATTATCACTCAGCAACATTGCTACAACACCGGGTAGCTGATCCACACCATTATTGAAAAATTTAACCTGGTTTTGAATCTGTGTAGCATTTTCAAGGCGGAATAATTTCGAACTTTTGCGAATTTTTAGCAAATCAATACTATTAGCCAATGCAGACTGGATGTGTGCCGGTGTTGGCTTCAATGCCGGGTTTGCTAACAGCTTGCGTGCCTCATCCCAATTCTGTTGGTTGTCGCCGTGCAGCGGTAAGCCACGCCCCCACCCATTTTGTTGATAGCTAAAGTCCAACAAGTTAAACCAATCACCTGCATCGTAACTGTTTCTATCCGTTGATTTTGAACGCAACATTTCTTGCCCGGCATGAAGGAATGGAACACCTTGGGCTAACAATACAAATGCATTACCTAAATGGTGCATGCGAATACGCTCATCCATAGTGGTGGCAGCAGGGGCCTTGTACTGAATCATATCGAATAACGTTTCGTTATCATGCGCCTCGATGTAATTAATGGTTTCCTGCGGGTCAAGTGTATAACCGGCACCCTCAATTGCTGACGCTTTTTGGTTTGCACCGGTGCGATCAACAATAGAAAAATCTTGCAAACTGCCAGCCAGCGCCACTTTTAATATGTCTGTTTGACGCAACAAATTTTCCTTTGTCGTTGCGGATGCAGAACTTCCGGCATTTGGATCCAGATACAAACCATTAATAAAACTTTGGTTTTGTACGTGGGCAATACCCGAATCAAATGGCCCACCACCGCGCACAGCATCGCGAATAAAATTATTGAATGTGCCAACGCCCGTTCCACTCATATTGCCGATGCGTGCCTGCACAAAACGGGCATCGTCTTGTACCTCGCCAAAATTCCAACCTTCACCATAAAAATAAATATCGCTACCATCAACACCATTTTGCTCGACAGTGAGTGCTTCAATATCGGTTTTGATATTAACAATATTGTTCCTGGAGTGATGCCCCATAATGTCATAACGGAAACCATCTATTTTGTAGGCAGTTGCCCAGGTTTTAATGGAGTCGCGCATTAATTTTTCCATCATCCGGTTTTCGCTGGCAGTATTTTCGCAACAGGTACTTCGCTCGATATCGCCATCCGCATCCAGCCGGTGATAATAATTGGGCACGACTTTATCCAGCACTGAATTGTCAGCAAGCAACGCAGCACTCGTGTGGTTGTAAACCACATCCATAATCACGCGTAAACCGGTTTTATTTAATGCAGCGACCATTGCACGGAATTCGCGAATACGTGTTGTATCCTCAACATTTGTTGCATAACTGCCTTCGGGTACTGTGTAGTGATGGGGGTCATAACACCAATTAAACCCATCTTCACCGCGAATTGCTTCCACTGCCGCTTGCTGTGCTTCACTATCTGCCGCATGGATTGAGAGATCTTCATTCACAATTTTTTGCGCGGATTTATCTTCGTTAATGGTGGCGCAATCAAATACCGGTAATAAATGCACATGACTTAAGCCGGCGTTAGCCAGCGATGCCAGATGCTTCATTCCATTTGAGCCAGCGTGTGTAAATGCAGCGAAGGTACCACGCTGCGCCTCAGGAACACTGGAATCCTGAATACTGAAATCGCGCAGATGCAATTCATAAATCACCATATCTTCCGGTACAGTAAATATTGGTTTTTCCAATGCATCCCACCCTTCCGGTTTTAAATCAGCATCCTGCAAATTAATAAATTGGCTGCGCTTTCCGTTTAATGATGTATTTAGGCTGTAAGGATCGGTTACGCGATTTTTTTCAACATTTCCGCTGTGACGAACAAATACTTCCACTTCAAATAAATAATATTTGCGATTCCAGCTTTCCTCTCCCGCAACAGACCACACCCCCGTGTTTTCATCCAATGTCATCGTATAAGCAGTTGACGCAGTCTGGGGATCTGCATCATCAAATACATGCAGCGTCACTTTTTGTGCGGTAGGCGCCCAGAGTTTAATGCCGGGGATGGCGCCCGAATAAGTCACACCCAAATCGCCGTCATAGGTAAAGAGGTCATCCAGTGCACCGGCAAATTGCAACGCCGTTGCCGTTATTAAATTCCCGTTGCTGTTTGTCACGGAAACAGCTATTTGCTGTTTTACTATATCGCGTGCCTGTACAACATCTGCTTCTGATATTTTCAGGACTGCAAGGTTTTTTAAATGCGGATATTTAGTTTTTAATTCATCACTCAAGCCATTAGCATCATAGGCAAGTGCAATGGATTGGCCACCGGCAACCCCGGCGGGGCTAGTAGACAAATCACCGGTAAGCGAAAAATGTAATTTTGCGCTGGCACTTGCCAATTGTTCTGCAGGAATATTTACGGCAATGGTATCGCGCGTCAACCAATGCGCTTCAGCAGTACTTAAATTGCCGGCAACCAATTCATCGCCGATGTACACTTTTTTATTAACGGAATCAAACGTGAACACTACGTTTTGATTTTCCGCTACCGTGAAACTGATGTTATTGCCGTTATCGCCGTAGCTTTCGTCCCATTTTTCATCGATTGCAACTTTTGCTTCATACGTTCCTGCCGGTAGAGCTGACGTGTTGAACGTATAAAGGCCATTGCCATCAGGATCTTGCAACCAGCTGCGCAAACATTCCGGCTGCCAATCGCCAGGGCACCCGAGATGGGACTGGAAATTGCCCACTGCTGTGGCAATAATGGAATTTGCATCGGAGGTTACCCAATGGGTTCTATGGCTATAGAAAAACTTTACGGCTTGTTCTTGTGCAAGGTTTAGCGAAATATTACTGCCACCCGGTGCAGCATTTGCGCCATAATTTTCAGTCCAGCCACCATCCAGCGCTGCTTTAAAATTCCAGGTTCCGGCGGGAAGGGTAAGTGTTGTTTGCCAGATTTTATCGACGGTATCCAATTGCAATTGCGTATTTACACATTCTGGTTGCCAATCACCCGGGCACCCCGATTCGGATTGCAAATCACCCGCGATCGTCACTGATACCGGTTGCGGCTCTTCAGGAATAACGACACCTGCTTGCGAATTATCGGTAATCGCATGAGTGATTTCGTCGTACGTGAAAGTTACTGATTTTTCTTCAGCAAGCGTGAATGAAATATTTTGGCCATCTTTAGCACCATTGGCTCCGTAATTTTCTGTCCAGGCACCATCGTACGCAATTTTATATTCCCAACTGCCAGCGGGAACGGTAAACGTTGCCGACCAGAGCGAACCATTTTTTGTGAGGAAACTACTTGTACATGCCGGCTGCCAATCGCCAGGACAACCTAATTCAGATTGCAAATTTCCTGCGAGTGTAACCGTGGCAGGCGCTGCGCTCACAACACCGCCAACCGTAGCAATACTGACCGCCGCAATACCGTGCATGAGATATTTTTTCATGGTGGTGATCTCGTTTATTGTTATAAAAAAATTTAATTTTTATTATCTGCTGCAATAAAAAAGGCGTAGCCAAGCTACGCCAGAATTATCAACAGCGACGATAACAATTACATAAATGAAACAAAGGATTACTCATGCAATAAACCTGGCAGGTCACTCACGCGTAATGGTTTTATACTAGGCTTGTCACCGATTACTCCTCAAGTGATTACATACGTATTCATTAAGCCATGCGGTATACATACGTATGCAATCATGACGACGGCGGTTTTAATCGCGACGTTGTAATGGGTCGTTATAGTGGGGCATTTTAATGAGCGCGATTTCATAAAAACGCTTTAACGTTTATGCGTAAAATTAATAGTCGAACTGCAGGACGAGCGATTCCAACGGAGCCAGTTGTATTTTTACTAGCGCGCTTTTTCCGTTAACCGCTAAAGCGTAATTTTTTTGGGAATCACCTAACCGCGATACTAACGCGTATTCACCATCGCTAAGCTTCCATTGTTCAATGACGTCAGGGGGAATTTGCAAATTAAATTCGCGTGCCTCGCTGGCGCTGAAATTACTTAACACCAACCAGCGCTGCTGATTATTCCATCGCGCAAATGCAAATACTTTTCCATCATAGCCGCTGCTTGCATAGCGGTTAAGGCTATGCAATTCCCGGTAGTCGCCATTAAAGCCTGGTTCGCGTGAAAGATTTAATAATTGCCGGTAAAACTCGCGCAATTTTTTTTCATCTGCGCTGGATTGCCCTCCGTCAAATTTTCCACCGTTCATAAACCGCTGGTGCGCCGGTACGCCGGCGTAATCAAAAATACTGGTGCGCGATGGACTGCCGAATCCGGATGCTAATGCGCCTGCCTCACCAATTTCCTGTCCGAAATAAATCATAGTGGGTGAACGGCTAATCAATGCGGAAACGACCATTGCAGGTTTGGCTTTTTCGGGATCGCCCGTAAATTCAGGGCTTGCGATGCGTTGCTCGTCGTGATTTTCCAAAAAATGCAGCATATGCGATTCGATATCTGCCATGCCGGTTTGTATCATTGCGATGACATCGGTAGGTGCTCGATCCTGGATAATCGCTTTCAAGCTATCGTACATTTCCACTTTATCGTAAAGGTAATCCATTTTTCCCACGTGAAGATAATTTCGATATTCAGCAGGTTTGTAGACTTCTGCCAATAAAAATGCGTGGGGATTTTTTTGTTTAATAGAAGAATTCAAATAGCTCCAGAATTCCACCGGCACCATTTCCGCCATATCAAACCGAAATCCATCTACACCTTTATCTAACCAGTACTCCGCAATGTGACGGAATTTAATCCACGAATCCGGAACAGATTTTCCTTGCCAGAATTTTGCATGGGCACTCACATCTTGTTGCGCAAAACCATCCGGCAATAACGGAAACTCTTTATGCCCCTGCGGTGTCACACCGTAATTAATTTTTACTGTTTCATACCAGTCATCAAAATTCGGTTGCGCGAGACGCGAACCATTGCCAGTCCATTTGGCAGGAACTTCACGAAAATAACCATCGCTTAACGGATGCTGTTCGCCGCCTAACGGGCGATAATGATGGTGAGGTTCAGGCACACGAAAATTTTCACCGACCACATAATAAAAATTATTATCGCGCGCATATTCTGTTTCGGTGTTATCGCGCGCACCGAAATCTTCTACACCGGCGGGCTTGCTCAATGAATGATAGGTACGCGCAACATGGTTGGGTACTATATCGATAATAACTTTCATGCCCTGCGCATGGGTGCGGGCGATCAACGCTTCGAACTCCTGCAACCGGTTGTGGGGATTCACCGCAAGATCCGGATTCACGTTGTAATAATCCTTTACTGCATAAGGTGAACCGGCACGACCTTTTACGACATCAGGATCATCATTGCTGATACCGTATGCCGTGTAATCGCGAATAACGGCGTGATGCGGTACACCTGTGTACCACACATGGGTAACACCCAGCTCCTTGATGGATTGCAATGCTTTTTCATCAATGTCGTTAAATTTTCCTACACCATTTTCTTCAATGGTGCCCCAGGGCTTATTGGTTGTATTTTTATTACCATAAAGCCGGGTAAAAATTTGATAGACCACTGGTTTGCCGTGCATCCCCGTTTCCTTTTTGGCTGGTTGATGATGAGTGGGTGAACAAGCGGTTAACGCCAATAGCATACTGCCAATTAGAGCGATTCTTTTCATAAAAAATCCGAAAGGAGCCATGGTAATTACCATGGCTATAGTCATCAATGACAAGTGGGTTAAGGCAGGGCTTTAAAGCGAATAGCAACACCACCACTGGTGCCTAGTTTAAATTTAAGCGTATCGGTGGCGTTGACGTATTTCTTTTCGATTACCATATCGTAGGGATTAGTCTTCCACTCTGCTCTGGCGCCATCACGATAAATATGCGCTTCGTATTTTTTTCCTTTTGCGAGGAAATTGAGCGGCACCGTTAATTCGCGCGCATTCTCATCGGTAATCGCGCCCAGAAACCAATCCTCACTATTGCGTTGCTGGCGCGCAATGATGGCGTAATCGCCCACCTCACCCGCAAGCGCTTTTGACGTTTCCCAATCCGTTGGTACATCGCGAATAAATTGAAAAGCGGGCTTCAACGTTTTCCCATCTTTTTCAAAATAATTTTCAATTAAATCGGCCGCCATTTGAATCGGGCTGTAAATGATGACGTAAAGTGCAAGTTCCTTTGCCAGAGTAGATTGCACACGATTCTCTGCATCCAATCCATAGGGTGCGAGATTAAATATTCCCGGTGTGTAATCCATTGGCCCTGCCAGCATGCGCGTAAATGGCAACATCACGGTGTGCTCCGGTGGATTTGGCGGTGAACCCCAGGCGTTATATTCCTGCCCGCGTGCACCTTCACGCGCAATCCAGTTAGGATAGGTACGACGTAAGCCGGTATCTTTAATGGGCTCGTGGGTGTTAATGCTAATATGGCGCTCGGCCGCTTCTGTTACCGAGCGCAAATATTCGCCCACCATAAATTGGCCATCGTGCCATTCATTGCGCGCTATACCCTTTTCATCAATGCGTTTTGCTTTTCCACCATCAGCAACGTAACCGGTTTTTACTTGTGCGACGCCATGTTTTTTATACAAGTCAAATGCATCGTCCATTTGGTTTTTATAATTGGTCACAGCGCCGGATGTTTCATGATGACCAATTAAACGTACGCCTTTGCCCAGCCCGTAACGCGTGATCTCCGCAATATCAAAATCTTTATAGGGTTTGGTAAAACTGAAAATATCGCCATTGTTATACCAATCACCATCCCAGCCTTCATTCCAACCTTCCACTAATACCCCATCAAAACCATATTGTGCGGCGAAATCCATATAGTATTTGGTATTTTCAGTGGTGGCCCCATGCTTGGGGCCGGAACCCCAGGTATTGGTGTTCACGTGCATGCCCCACCAAATGCCAATATATTTCCCCGGTTTTACCCAACTCACATCGCCCAACTTATTCGGCTCATTTAAATTCAAAATCAAACTGGAATTAATTAAACCCGCTGCATTATCGGCAATCTGAATGGTACGCCAGGAAGATTTAAAACCGAGCCGGGTTTTGACTTTTACACCATCCGACCAGGGCGTTAAATCGGCTTTCAAAACGCCGTCGCGTTGTTGGTCCAACACCATGGCTGCGTAATCCGTCAACGCTGCCTCATGGATACTCAAATGCACACCGGAAGATAATTTGAAAGTGAGCGGCGTATGGGCACGATCCATGCCTTTTAACGGTGTAGTGTTATATAAAAATTCGTAGCGATTCCAGGCGCGCCCCGGAATCCACCAGGCAATTGTTTGATCGGGTTCGGGAATAATAAATTCCGTTTTCTCATCGATGATTTCAATGTTGTTATCAGTGCGCGGAGCCAGCTTCCTTTGTTCCGGCACTTCATAACGAAACCCCAGTCCATCATCAAACAGGCGTACTCGCAAGTTCATGATTTTTTTATTATTCGCAGTACCGGTAAAAGTTACCAGCAATTCGTTATGGTGGTCGCGCATCACACGCTGCTCACCCCATGGTTGCTCCCAACGGGTATCACTTGTAGCAGTAGCACTGTCAGCGATTTTTAAATCGCGTACAAAACCATCTACATTCTTGAATTCCAAACCGAGGCGGGAAGGCTGAATGACCTCTTTCCCTTTGTAGCTGATCGAATAGGTTGGAATTCCTTTTTCATCCGTCAACGTAAATTTGATTTTTCCATCAGGGGATGTTTGTGAAATATTCGCGGCATACAGCGGTAGCACCGGCATAAATGACAGGGCTATGGTTAATGCGATAGGAATTGTTTTCATTTTTATCAGTTCTCTGGCTGGCAAATTGCCACATGAAATCACGCAGCAAATTGCATTCATTGTGTTATTACCACTCAAGCACGAGTGATGACTTTGCTGGCAGCAATAACGAATCACCCAATGTCATTTTTTGATTAGCCAACACATCACGCGCGCTTTTCGTGCCTGTTAATAATGAATCAAAGCGCTGTAAAGCCAGTGTTTTTTCTTGTTTATTTTTGTTGAGAACAACCATCACTTTTTTATCATCCAGATAGCGAACGTACACGTAGATGCCGTCAATTGGAGCAAAATGTATTAACTTTCCGCGATGGATAACGTCGGATTTTTTACGCCAGTTTAATAAATTTTTTATAAATTGCTGCGCGTCTTTTTCTTTCGCGGTTAAACCTGCTCCGGTAAATGCATTTTTTGTATCGCCCTTCCAACCACCGGGCATATCCGCACGTACCGCTCCGTCATCGCGTTCTTTTGGGCTAGTGAGCAGAATTTCAGAACCGTAATAAAATTGTGGGATGCCGCGCATGGTTGCCATATACACCATGGCCATTTTGAATAAATCCAGATCATCATTCAGCGCAGAATAAATACGCGGGGTGTCGTGGTTATCCGGGAAAATAACCAGGTTAAATGGATCGGGATAAAGGTGATCATTGGCCAGTGCTTCATACAGGCGAACAATGCCATTACCCCAGGATTCCTCTTCATTCAACGCAACTTTCAAGGTATCGTGAATGGGAAAATCCATCATGCTGTTCATGTAGGGAATGTGGCCACTCGGGTTTTGCTTACCTTTTTGCCAATGCGCGACTACCGCAGGGTTACTGCTCCATTCCTCCCCCACCATGGAAAAGTTGGGATATTCTTCCATAACGGTTTTGCCCCACAGCGATAAAAAATCAGCATCGGCATAACCATAAGTATCTTCACGCACACCACTAAGCCCCGCGTATTCGATCCACCAAATCGTATTTTGAATCAGGTATTTCGCCATGTGTGGATTGCGCTGGTTTAAATCCGGCATGCTCGGGACAAACCAACCGCTGACAAATAATTCTTTATCCGCCTGTGCGGCATAAGGGTCTTGCACGACGGTGCGACGGTGCGAGGTTTCTGTGTATTTATCCTGGAAATTTAACCAATCTTTTTCTGGCAAATCCGCCATCCACCAATGTTTGGAACCAATGTGGTTGAGTACGATATCCTGGATTACGCCAATGCCTTTTTGTTTTGCCTTGTGTACAAACTGTTTGAAATCGTTATTGGTGCCATAACGCGCATCGGTTAAATACAAATCGGTAGCGGCATAACCGTGGTAGGAATATTCAGGCTGATTATTTTCCGTTAACGGATTGGGCCAAACCTGGGTGAAACCCATTTTTGCAATGTAATCCAGATGCTGTGCCATACCTGCAATGTCACCCCCATGGCGTCCACCTTTAAAGTCACGCTTCGGCTGTTCCGTTAAACCAGGCATTGCATCGTTAGCAGGATTACCATTTGCAAAACGATCCGGGGTAATTAAATAAATAGCATCCCTTGCAGTAAACCCCTGGCGATTTGCAGAATTTTTTTCACGCGCCAGTAACTCATAATTGAAGCGGCTTTTTTCTTCGGAATTCACTAAAAATCGAAGCGGAAATTTACCAGGTTTTGCAGCAGCACTAATATCCAGTGTGACAAACAAATAATTCGGGCTGTCAGCTTGCATGGTTTCCATCACTGTTACACCCGGGTAGTCGATTGCCACACTGGCGTTACCAATCTTATCGCCATGAATCATCAACTCAATCTGGTGATATTTCATCCCTACCCACCAATTTGCTGGTTCGAGGTGTTTGACATGATAATCCTGGGCCAGGGTTTGTATGGGCAAAAATAAACACAAACAAATACCGCCAAGGTATTTGTGGATAGTCGAGCGATTCATAAGGACTCCCTTGATTACAACAATTATTGTTTTCGTTGGTTTGGACAGTGTTTGTTATGCCGACACTGCCCTGGTTACAGGTACTGACCACTGCGCCAGTTGTTGGCGGTGAGGTTTGAAATTCATGCCGCAGCGCTGGATGAAATTGCTGATTTTTTCCAGATTATATTTGTGCGCTAGCTCATTACCCGGTTTCAATTGTTCCGGCGTTGGGTAAATACCATAGCCTGCCAATAGGCAATGCCAGGAAATACTGGGGTAATAGTTATCGATTTTCTGGCGATCCAATTCATCACTCAGATTTTTTCCACTCACCCAGGTGTGCAAAATTGCACGCAAAGAATCCGATACTTTTTCATTGCGCCCATTCTCAATCCAGTACTCCGTATCTTTACGCGAATTCACACGATAGTGACAAACAATATAATCACGCACAGCTTCAAAGCGCTGGTTGATATTCGCATTAAACGCCTGGCGTTTGCTGTCAGTAAATTGGGCGGATTCATAACAATCGATAAATGCCTGCACGGTTTCCTGCACCAAATGCAATGCGGTTGCTTCCAACGGCTCAATGAAACCTTGTGATAGCCCTACCGCCACACAATTTTTTGCCCAATGCTGCTCAACACGGCCAACATTCATTTGCAAATGACGCGCGGCAACATCTGAATCCAGCATACCAAGGTGGGCACGTAACTCAGTTTCAGCCTGGTCTTTTGTACAGAAATGGGAGGAGTAAACATAACCATTGCCGATGCGGCTGGTGAGAGGAATAGCCCAGGCCCATCCGTATTTCAACGCAGTTGAAATAGTTTGCGATTCAATATGTTCACCAAGCGGGGTTGGCATCACCACAGCAGACGTATTAAATAAGTTTTCACCAAACGATTTAAAAGGAACATTCAATGTTTTTTGAATAAGTAGTCCGCTAAAACCGGAACAATCAATAAAAACATCCCCGGTAATTATTTCGCCTTTTTCCGTAGTAACACTGGCAATATCACCTTGCTCATTCAGGTTTACCTGGGTAATCGTCGCCTCTTTATGTACTACACCGCGACTGGTTGCTTTACGGCCCAGAAATTTTCCCAGCAGTGTTGAATCAAAGTGATAGCCGTAATTAATTTCAAACGGAAAGTTTTCACTCGCCACCGGCGCAAGTTTCTGCTTCGCCAAATAACTTGCCAGAAAAAAATGGTCCGGATGCCCTTCTACATTAATGCCTTTACGACGCACAAAACTATTATGAAAAAAACCGGGGGCAGTGTAATCATCCGGCTGCGCCGGAAACGGATGGAAATAATTGGTAAAGCCGGGAATAACCGACCAATTGCGAAAAATGATGCCGGCTTTATAAGTTGCATTGCACTCCGGCATCCATTCAGATTCTTCAATGCCCAATGAATCCATAAAACCTTTTAATTGCGGTGTTGACCCTTCACCTACACCAATAATGCCAATTTGCGGCGATTCCAATAGCGAGATGTCGAAACCTAATTTGCCCCAGCGGGTAATCATAAGGTTCGCAGCCATCCAACCTGCAGTACCGCCACCAATAATGACTATTTTCTTTTTTTCAGCAGTGAAGGAATTCATCATTGTTATCTCTTTTTGAGTAGTCACATTCAAAATCATCGAACGATGAAATTGTTTTTGCAGTATAGATGGATTCACCATTACACCGGTGAGCAATAAAAAAGCCGCTGACAAACGTTTTGCAGCGGCTTTTTAGCAATCGGTATTGCTACCGATTGTTTACAGCGAAGATTAGAACTTGTAGCCAACACCGAAGAAGTATTGACGGCCAAAGTATTTCACTTCACCCACTGCATTGTCTGAACCGTAGTTACTGGTATTGGGTTCATCAGTCAGGTTATTCACTTGCAGGTACAAGTCCACACCGTTATCAAACGCGTAGGAAACCTGCGCATCCACCACAGTGTAAGCATCCGCAATCTGGAAGGAAGTACCGCCAGGTGTTGCACCCGCGTAGGTGTATTCGTCGCGATAGCGCGCATTCAAATTCGCGCTGACGTTACCAATATCCCAGAAGAGCGTGGTGCTCCATACATTTTCTGACAAGCCCGGCAATGGCAAACTCAAGTCTTCAAAGTTTTGCCCACCATCCACCGAGGTTTCACTTTCGGTGTATGCATAGCTGGCAGTCAAACCCAGGCCGGAAAATACGCCAGGCAATTGATCAAAGGTTTGGGTGTATGCCAATTCCAAACCGCGGATGTAACCGCCCTGATCATTATTGCGCACTGTTTGGTACTGGCCTTCAACCGTACCGGCCGGCGCTTCAATACCAATTTCAGACCAATCAATTTCACCTTCGTTGTAGGTGATGCTTTCAATCAACGATTCGATGTCTTTATAGAACACTGCCACAGTAGCAGCGCCACCATTATCAAAATAATGTTCGTAAGATAAATCGAACTGGTCAGCACGGAATGGATCAAGGTTCGGGTTACCTTTAGACCATACGTTGTAACGTGGGCTTACACCGTCATTGGCAATATCGATCCATGAACCGGCACCACCACGCAATTGATAAACCGGTGGGCGCCCCATTACTTGTGCGGCGGCAAAACGAATTTGATCCGCATCGGTAATTGCAAAGTTCAGGTTGATGGATGGCAATACATCCCTGTATTCGGGGCCGTATTTAATATGGATGTAGTCGTTGCGAACAACACCATCATCATCCGTAATTGCATCACCTTCGCCATCGCGCACTTGTTGTATACCAACCGATTTGGTATCCGTCTCAACAACGCGCACACCGACGTTACCGGTCACTGGAATACCACCAATCTCGGTTTCCAGGTTTGCCATCAGGTAATACGCCAATACTTCCTCTTCCACCGCACCACTTTCGATCAGGGTCCAGTTGTGGCTCCAGGTTTTCTTGGCAGCGTATACATCAGGACTACCAAAAATATCGTTCGCAATGCCAATCATGTCCAGTTTCAGATAGCTGCCATATTGCGCGAGAGAGCCACCGAATTTTTCAACAGAAACGTAGCCATCAATTTCGTGTGGCGTACAGGGAACACCACTGGTGTTGAACTCACAGGATTGATCAACAATCGCACCATTAATAACCTGACGGCTTTGACCTTCACGCTGGCCGTAACGGAAAGTACCGCGATCATCGGTAAAGGTGCGATCAGACCAACGGAAACCGGCTTCAATCGAAGAAATACCTGCAGATTCAATTTCGTATTTGAAATCAACCTTGGCACTGTCCAGTTCGTCGCTGTATTCGTGCGGGAATTGTTCCCACTCGGATAAACGCATGTAATTGAGATTGGTGTAATCGGTAGTGAAATTAACCGTCGGGTTGTCACCGGCATTATTCATGAAGGTGTAACCCTGGCCCGATCTTTCTCTCCAGGTTTGCACCACGGTGCCATTGGTTAATGTGCCTGTGCCGTATTCATACGCATGCACGGTAGCGATTCGATCCATACGGGATTTATCACCGGTGCTGCGCGCAAGGTCAATCACCACAGATGCCTTGTCATTAATTTGCCAATCGGTTTTTAATCCAAAACTTTCAGAATCGGATTCAGTGGATTGGTCT
The DNA here is from genome assembly GCA_035490715.1 of Cellvibrio sp. Lineage (GTDB taxonomy): Bacteria > Pseudomonadota > Gammaproteobacteria > Pseudomonadales > Cellvibrionaceae > Cellvibrio. The sequence goes on along the minus strand of DATJLF010000032.1, from coordinate 19,554 downwards.
TCACTGCGCATTTCAGTCCACGGACCCACAAGCCCGGTTTGCGCCACCGTACCGCCCACCACAAAACCATTTTCAACGGTTGGATTGGTCAGGCTGTAAGTGTCTGCATTGCGATGGAGTCCTTCTACGGTCAACCCATATTTTTGATCTTCCGATTCAAAATCTGAATTGAAATAATCGAATTGGAAATTCAGGTTGTCATTGGGTTCAAACACCAATGTTCCCATCAAACCATTACGGGTATCTGTTCCGGAACCGGTACGGAACTGGAACCCATTCATAATTCTTTCTTCTTCACCATCGCCATTTACATCGCGAGGGCTCGCGTAAGGAAAAATAATGGATTCTTCAGCGTTGTTAGGTTGGTCCAAACGCGCGTATCCCACACCAACACCAATAGTGTCGTCAGCAAATTTACCTTGGTAAGAAAAACTTACACGACTGCCATATTCATCGGCACCCACGTTAGACGCCGCATCATTATAGGAACCACGCACATTTGCCTGGAAGTTGTGCTGGTTTTGCGCTTCCAGCGGGTTAGCCGTTTTCAATTCAACCGTGCCCGCTACACCACCTTCAATCAACGATGCTTTGGGTGATTTATAAATGGCTGCCTGGGTAATCAATTCGGATGGATATTGGTCAAACGAAATCCAGCGGCTACCCGCAGTGTAACCAGAGGTACTGGCCTGCTCGCGGCCATTTAAACTGGTTTGAACGAAGTCGCCGTTCATACCGCGAATATTTAATTGTGATGACTGGCCGGAATCGCGCACAGTGGTAACACCGGGCATACGGCCCAATGCATCGGCAATGGAAACATCAGGCAATGAACCTAAATCGCCTGCATCAATGACTTCAACAACCTGGTCAGCATTTCGTTTTGCTTCTACGGAGTTAAGGATCGAGCTACGGAAACCGGTAACGGTAACTTCTTCAACTTCTTGTGCTGCTTGTCCTTGTTGCGCATAAACAGTTTGTGATCCCGCCACCATTGCCATCGTAGTGGCCAGCGCGAGCATGTGGTTAAACGTGGGTTTTCTCATGATTTTTTCTCTCCGCGGAGACCTGGCTTTTATTGTTAACATAATGCGTATAACGACTGTCCCCCATACGCACTACGCGCAAACAGAATGGTTCTGTCGTTGAAATGATGGTAGGCCCTAGCGCGTGACTCCCACAATAGAATGCATACGTATTCAACGCATCGCATACGTATGCAATCACATTCCTTTCCTGAACCGGTTCATTAGCACGTCTTTCACGAGTAAGACTAGTTGATTAATTTTTTCAATCCAGCGATTGAAAAATCAAAAGTAAATAAAAGTTTTTTTTGAAAGCAGCGCCAGCGATATTAATAACGCCTTAAATAGCAAACCTACTGGAGAGTTTTAAAAAAAGCGGAATTTTATGCCAGAAAAAATAAATATGACGACTGCCATAAAAATGAGGGCGATACACGCCCTCTGAAGCAAGACTAACGACAAGACAGAAGTACTACAGCTTTCAAAAAAATTGTACTTAGCGAATGCGCGCAATAAATGCACTATACGCAGGAATATCCAATTGATCGCCATTCACACTGTCGGAACGACAACCATGCCCTTCAATGGACGCCAGAGAATAAGTTGACTGCAAAGGAATCACTTTTGTTACCGGGCCAAAATTAAACGCACATAAAAAACGTTCATTTTCATACTGACGAGTGAACACCAGATAATCTTCCGCATCGGCGATGAAATGAATATCGCCCAAGCGCATCGCCGGTTGTTGTTTTCGCCAGCGCATAAATGTGCGATAAGCATTGAGTATGGAATCGCTATTGTCCTCCTGCAAACTCACCGCCATTTTTTTATGCGCAGATGCAACAGGCAGCCAGGGTTTCGTCTGTGAAAAACCGGCGTGCTCTTCAGTGTTATTCCAGGGCATAGGTGTGCGGCAACCATCGCGACCTTTGAAACGCGGCCAGAAGGTAATGCCATACGGATCTTGCAATTCATGTTGCGCAATTTCCGCTTCGGTTAAACCCAATTCTTCGCCCTGATAGGAACAAACGCTACCGCGCAACGACAACAACATTGCATTTAACGTTTTTGCCAATTGGGGTGATTGTTCTTGCCCACCCCACCGTGACATAAACCGGCGCACATCATGGTTGCCAATAGCCCAACAAGGCCAGCCTTCTGATAAGTTTTTTTCCAGCGTTTCAACGGTTTCGCGAATGTAACTGCCGGATAAATTTTCCACTAATAATTCAAAGCTGTACGCCATGTGCAAACGCGAATTACCGCTGGTGTATTCCGCCATGGTCTTTAACGAATCATCGGCAGAAATTTCACCCAGGGTTACTGTGCCAGGGTAGCGATCCATTAATGCGCGCAACGACTCGAGGAACGCAATGTTTTCCGGACGGGTGTTGTCATAAATGTGTTTTTGGAACGCGTAAGGATTATCCACCGAGAATCCGCGCCCTTTTCGTTCTGCTTCCGGCTTCACCGGGTTGGAACGCAATTCTTTATCGTGATAACAGAAATTAATCGCATCCAGGCGCAAACCATCTACACCGCGCTTCAACCAAAACTCTACTTCATCCAGAATTTGTTTTCGCACAGCATCGCAGTGGTAATTTAAATCCGGCTGGGATTTTAAAAAATTGTGCAGATAATATTGTCCGCGACGCGGCTCCCACTCCCAGGCAGAACCACCAAAAATAGCGAGCCAATTATTCGGTGGAGTGCCATCCGGATTCGCATCAGCCCACACATACCAATCGGCTTTGGGGTTATCGCGCGATTCACGACTTTCCTGAAACCAGGCATGCATATCCGACGTATGGCTTAATACCTGATCGATAATAATTTTTATCCCGCACGCATGCGCTTTAGCAATTAATTCATCGAAATCAGCGAGCGATCCGAATATAGGATCTATATCGCGATAGTCACTAATATCGTAACCAAAATCTTTCATGGGCGATTTAAAAAAGGGCGATACCCAAATCGCATCTACCCCAAGGTTCGCGATGTAATCGAGTTTGCTGATAATACCGGGAATATCACCTATGCCGTCGTTATTGGCGTCCATCATGCTGCGTGGATATACCTGATATACCACTGCACCGCGCCACCAGGGAGTTGTTGTCATTGCGGGAATCTCTACGTCTTTTATTAGTTACACTCACCGGCACCCGATGAAAAGCGCCAGCTCAAATTTCATGATCACACCATACGCGAGCCATTTTTTTTCGCCAAGTGACTACATACGTATGCAAATAGTCACGCCGATTTTTAGTGTAAAAAAACCATAGAATACGTATTCATTGCCCATCGACTTTTTATTTGCCTGCAAATTTTATGCGCTAGTCTTTACTGCATACGTATGCAAGCTGAATACGTATGCACATGCTTGAGTTGAGTCTAGCCAACGCCTAAGGTGTCAAAATAGTCATTTCTGCTATACGCAAATCAGCTTATAGCGAAATAGCAATACAAAACGAAAGTATTTCACCCGAGGGGCCCACGCATGAAAAAAACATTTCTGGCGCTGTTAATAAGCAGTTCTGCACTGCTTGCCAGTTGTTCTGACAACCATTCTAACGATGCAGTAGCGCCGGGCGCGCCGGGGCAACCATCACTGTGGTCACACTCCGGCAAGACAGGTATAGGCACGTCTTTTGAAAATTACACCCATAATGGCTATAGCGATTCTGGCTCTACCGGGACTATATCCAAGGTGTGGTTTTCCATCGCCCAAGGCGTGTTGACAGAAACCATGTATGGATTAATTCACGAAGCGCAATTAAAAGAATTACAGTTCTTCATCAAAGGCAATGGCTTTTTGGATGAAGAAAAGAAAGACACCCTTTCCACCATCGATTATTTGAATAAAGATGCGCAGGGCCGCCCTACTTCACTGGCTTATAAAATTGTGAATAAAGATAAGGACGGAAAGTATGAAATCGAAAAACATATTTTTACCGATCCCGATTCACACGCATTAATGATGCGTGTTACTTTCCGCGCGCATGATGACGTAACGGCTTATCTGTATGTGGACCCCGCCATTGCTAATACGGGAAGCAATGACTCCGCAAACCACGCCGACAACACCTGGACGGCGAGCGATGGCAACACCAGTATGAGCCTTAAAACCACCGCTAACGTTGTGCAAAGCACCGTGGGTTTTGCAGGGGTTTCTGATGGCATTGGTGAATTAAAGCAGCAGGGCTCACTCGGTAAAACCTATTCATCAACCGGCGATAAAAAAGGTAACGTCGCATTTACCCTGGAATTAAAACCGTTTAAAAAAAATGATACTGCACAGTGGGATGTAGTGTTAGGTTTTGGAAAAACGGCGAGCGAAAGCCGCACTACGGCGGAGCAAACCCTTAACAAGGGCTACGAAAAAGTACTCGCGCATTACAATGGCGACGGTGACGCAATTGGCTGGCAAGATTTTTTGCAATCCCTTCCTGCACTTGAAAAATTATCAGCAACCGCGACTGATGGCGGAAAATTGTTATACACCAGTGCAATGGTGCTAAAAGCGCAAGAAGATAAAACGCACGCGGGCGCATTCATCGCATCGCTATCAAATCCCTGGGGCGATATTAAATCCGCTGAAAAATCAGCAACGGGTTACAAAGCCGTGTGGCCACGCGATTTCTATCAAGTCGCGATGGCGATGCTCGCATTGGGAGATACACAATCGCCGCGCATTGCGTTCGAATACCTGGAAAAAGTACAGGCCAATGCAAATACACCAGGTTATACAGGAACGCCGGGTTGGTTCTTGCAAAAAACCCATGTGAATGGCGATGTTGAATGGGTGGGAGTGCAACTCGATCAAACAGCAATGCCAATAATGCTGGGCTGGCGCTTGTGGAAAGATGGCGTACTGAACGATAGCGAAATCAATCATTGGTACAACAAAATGCTGAAACCTGCCGCTAATTTTTTAGTGGATGGTGGTGCGGTAAAAATTTTATGGAACGATTCGGTAGTTAAACCACCCTTCACGCAACAAGAACGCTGGGAAGAGCAACAGGGTTATTCGCCATCCACCACGGCGGCGATTATTGCCGGTTTGGTATCGGCGGCCGATATAGCGACGCATATTGGTGATGCAGAAAATGCAAAGCGTTATCTGGCCGCTGCAGATAAGTATTCAGCTGACCTTGATACCCTTTACTACACCACCAAAGGTTCACTCACCGGTGATCATGGCAACGGCCATTATTATTTGCGTATGAACTCTAATGAAGATCCCAACGATCATTCGCCATTGGATGAGCGTAACGGCCAATCGGTGAGCGATGAATCATTGGTGATTGACGGTGGCTTTTTGGAATTGGTTCGTTACGGTGTGCGCGCAGCAACCGATGAAAAAATCCAGGAAACCCTACCTGAGTATGACAATTTGAAGTTGCCGGATTTATTGCGCACCAAATACGAATTTACCTTTCCCGGTGTCGAAGGAACTTTTCCCGGATGGCGCCGCTATGGCGTGGACGGTTACGGTGAGGATTCAGCAACGGGTGCCGGTTACGCCGCACAACATGACACCAGCACTGCAGCGCAGCGTGGCCGTGTTTGGCCATTCTTTACGGGCGAACGAGGTCATTATGAATTGCAACTGGCAAAAACAACTAACACACTCGATACCAAAAAGTTACGCGATACCTATGTGAAAGCGATGGAATTATTTGCCAATGAAGGCATGATGCTGCCCGAGCAAGTGTGGGATGGCGTGGGTGACAACTCGGTGTACAACTACGCACCGGGTGAAGGTACCAATTCAGCGACGCCGCTCGCATGGACGCACGCGGAATATATAAAATTATTGCGCAGCTTGAGCGATGAAAGTGTGTGGGATAGAAACGCAAGTACCGAGGCACGGTATGTAAAATAAAAAAATTGCCCGTCATACTGACCCCGTTTTCAATTAAATTGAAAACGGGTTTTGGTTTTAATAAACCATCAAAATAAATAACAAATTAATAACTCTTTCCGCTAACTAATTATTTCCGCTAACAAAGGCGCTACACGATGAAACAACCATCACTCCCCTTTTGGCAAGTCTGGAATGTCAGTTTTGGCTTTCTGGGAGTCCAACTCGGATTTGCATTGCAGAATGCTAATGTCAGCCGTGTACTTTCAGATCTGGGCGCCGATCTACATTCGCTGTCGCTATTTTGGTTGGCGGCCCCCGTTATGGGGTTGATTGTACAACCCATCGTGGGCGCCGCATCAGATCGCACCTGGAACCGCATCGGCCGACGCCGTCCGTTTATTTTGGGTGGCGCCATTGCAGCGGCAATAGGAATGTTGCTAATGCCCAACGCGCCGCTTTTTGTTTCACTAATGGCACCGATGTTATTTGGTGGATTAATGCTGGCACTAATGGACGGTGCATTTAATGTCACTATGCAACCGTTTCGCGCGCTTGTCGCCGATATGGTACCCAACGAGCAACGCACGCTGGGTTATTCCGTACAAGCACTACTCATCAATATTGGCGCAATTGTTGGTTCCATTTTACCGTTCGTATTAACGAATGTTATCGGGCTGGATAATACAGCAGCCAAAGGTGAAGTGGCGCCCACCGTCACCTGGGCCTTTTATATTGGTGCTACCGCATTGCTAGGTGCAGTGTTGTGGACGGTAATACGCACCCGCGAATACGCGCCGGACGAATACAATCGCTACAAAGGTTTGACCGCAGAAACCATCACCGAAAAAAAATCCATTACTCAACGGCTAGGAAATTTTTGGCAATTATTTATCGACATGCCAAAGACCATGCGCCAACTTGCGGTAGTACAATTTTTCTCGTGGTTCTCGCTGTTCATTATGTGGGTATATACCACACCGGCAATCACCCAACATATTTGGGGAATTGAAACCAAATGGTTTGATGCTGATTATTTACATTCACTGGATGTAATTCCGCCTGAAATTGCTGCTGCCAAAGGCGCTGCGGGCGATTGGGTCGGAATTATTTTTGCCGCCTACTCGCTTTTTGCTGCAATTTTTTCCATTTTCCTCACTCGCATTGCCAATCGGTTCGGCCGCAAATTAACCTATGCATTATCACTGCTCGCTGGAGGGCTTGGTTATATCAGTTTTTTACTGTTCCAAAATGCTGAGGCGGTGGAAGTCAATTTATTCATCACCCAGGTTACTATTCCCCGGGGCGCACTGGATCTGATTATTCCAATGATTGGTGTTGGTGTCGCCTGGGCAGCAATTCTTGCTATGCCTTACGCGATTCTTTCCAACACATTACCGGCAGATAAAACCGGGGTTTACATGGGAATTTTTAATTTCACTATCGCTGCGCCGCAAATTGTTTCCGGCTTACTCGCCGGGCAAATTTTGAAATACGTTTTTCACAACGAAGCGATTTATATCATCGTACTCGCCGGTGTGTGCATGATACTGGGCGCAATTTCGGTGGTGTTTGTGAATGATTCAGAAAATTAATTCTTCTCGCCTTTCTCTGATTATGGGGAAAGGCAAGAAAGGAATTAGCGTTTTACAGGATTAGTGCCACAAGAACCCCGCACCATTAATTTTGCAGGTAACAGCATGGAGTCTGGCTTTTCACCGGCGACAAGTTTTAATAAATTTTCAACCAGCAATTCACCAGCAAGTAATGTGTCTTGCTGCACAGTACTTAACGGCGGATGAGTGTAGGAGGCCATCGGAATATCATCAAACCCCATTACAGCAACTTCTTGCGGTACACGCAGCTCCGCCTCCTCCAGCGCTTTCATTGCACCAATTGCAATCAGATCGCTCGCACCAAAAACCGCATCAAAGCTGATACGGCGCTGCAATAATTTGAGGGTTGCTTTATAACCCTCTTCTTCTGAAGTCTCTGCGGCTACTTGCAGCAATGGATTCGGCTCAATACCTGCTTCGCGAATTGCTTTACAAAAACCATGGTAACGATCAGCGAACTCAGGGCTGTGCTCGGAAACATCGCCGAGAAACGCAATATCATTTCTACCTTGCTGCAATAAATGTTTTGCTGCCATGTACGCGCTATTGAAATTATCACAACCAATGGAAACACCCGGCTGTCCTTCAAGCACTGGCCCCCAGGTAATAAAGTGCGCGCCCACTTCCGTCAGGTACGTAAGTTTTTTTACAAAGCTTTCGTAATCACCGTAACCCAGAAAAATAATGCCATCGGCACGGTTTGCATCTTCATAATCCGCATGCCAGTCTTCACTGAATTGCTGGAAGGAAATTAATAAATCAAAACCGCGATTGGCCGTTGCCCGCGTAATGCTTCCAAGCATCGAAAGAAAGAAAGGGTTGATCAGGGAGTTACCCGTTCCCTGGTCTTCACATAACAACAAGGCAATCGTTTTGGTTTGTTGGGAGCGAAGGCTACTCGCATTTTTATCGACCTTATAATTCAACTCACGTGCGATTTGCTGTACTTTCAGGCGGGTTTCTTCGTTAACTAATGGGCTATTGCGCAACGCACGCGATACGGTGGATTGGGACACACCAGCGCGATAAGCAATATCAAAGGATGTGGGTTTATCGTCTTTCACCGTGTCGACCCTCGCTGTCATTGTATTTTTTGTTGTAATTCTTGTTTTGTAATAATAAGGGATGATACTACCTCACCCCTTATTTTACGTACAGCGCTGACCTGAAAGACCTCTGTGTTTATGCCAGACAACCTCTACGACGGCCAGCGATTATAGCGAGCCCTAACAAACCCAACCATAATGTCCCGGGTTCCGGCACAGAAACGGCGTTAATTTTGTTATCAATCCATGCCGTAAAACTGCTGACTCGTGTAGATGCGTAGGCATCACCATAACCAAATTTCTGATCGCCATTAACATCACTAATCAGTGAATGCACGCCTGCCAGAAAATACTGGTTACCGTCGCTTATAAATAGACCTCCACCGGAGTCACCAAAGGCAATCATAATTTCAAAGAAAGTAGCTACATCATCAAATGTGTATCCATCGATGGAAAATGCGTTGTACGACTCATCGGTGGGATGATCAAAATCAGACCACAACATTTGATCCCCTTCACCGCCTGGCGAATAAAGCACATCGATAATATTGGAACCTGCGCGACGTAAATAATCAGCGGATTGTATTCCGGTGTAACCATCACCGGTCAGCCCAAAACCAACATCATATGCATAATTAAACTGCTCCACTCGATCTCGATAAAGTGGTGCAATGGGTGCCTGTAAATCAACATCAAAATGCATCAAGCCAATATCCCAACCGGCATAAAATTCTTGATCGATATAGTTTTCATGGGCAACCCATGACTTGGCCTCGTAAAAACGCCATTCATTATCCTTGCTCAAATGAATACCCATGCGCTTTGCATCGGTTAAACAGTGCCCTGCGGTTAACACCCAATTTTTATGTATGACAGTTCCACTACACGTGCCTTGTGTGGAGCCACGATCCATTTCGATTAAACCAACACTTTGAAATTCCGGGGTGTTACCAAACCCGGTATAGTAATCGTCAGGAAGATCATGCCGAATAATGCCGGCTGAGGCGGGGATACTTAAAACAGTAACTAACATACTTGCAAAAAGCTTCATTAAAAACTCCTTATGTCCATTCAATTTCGTAGATACTGATTCCTCCATGATTTCCGAATCACTCTACGCCGTGAAATATAACCAAGTTAAAATTTTTTGAATAGTAAAAAAATAAACAGAATCATTTATACACGCAATGCTGCCCGTATAAATTGCAACTCCGGATATAGGTCAAAAAAAACCACTGCAAGTGCAGTGGCTCTTTTAATAGTAAAAAATCAAACGCTAAACTTCACGCAATGCAGTAGCAACCGGTAGCCGGGCCGCGCGAATTGCGGGGAAAAATCCGCCGATAAAACCAATCACTGTTGCAAAGATAACGCCTTGCACCAATAAGTCCGGCGTCACCGCGAAATCGAATACTACCTGGCTGAAACTGGCAAAATTCAATGTCGAGACCGTGTAGCCATTAAATACAAAATACACAATCACTGAACCTATAATGCCACCGATAATTGCCAGTACCAATGATTCCACCAATGTCGATATAGCAACCGGCGTTGCACCAAAACCGAGTGCACGTAGTGTGGCAATTTCACGTGTGCGATTAGACACCGAGGTGTACATCGTATTCACTGCACCGAAGATAGCACCCAAGGCCATTAACATTGCCAACGGATAACCGATCATTTTGATAAATTTACTCAAAGGTTCAGATTGCTCAGCAAGATAATCAGCTTCGCGTTTAACATCCAGATTTAATTTTGGATCAGCGGCAACCGCTTCTTTGAATGCAGCCAAACCATTTTTATCATCCAGTTTTACGCGCACGATTTGGTAGCTGTTGCCACGGCGATAGGCATTTTGCAAAATTTTTGCATCACACCAGATTTCCGACTCCGCCAACCCGCCACCGGCTTCAAATACACCCACAACATTCCATTCGGTTTGGCCAAGTTTAACTACCGAGCCCACGTTCAAATTGGCAAATTGGGTTTTCGCACCACGTCCGACTATTAATTCATTTTTACCGGGTTCAAAATTACGCCCCTCGATAATGTTGAATTCCTTACGCAACGAAAACGCCGCAGGCTCCACACCACGCAGTGGCGCATTTGCACTTGCATCTTTATTGCGCATGGGAATGTCGACGATAACAAAGAGCTCCGGTGAACTGAGGACGCTATTTTCATGTTTGGCAACACCCGGCAAATTCGCAATTAATTGCGTTTGCTCATAACCCAATCCGCTGTTCATTTCCGTTGTTGCACCGGAGCGCATCAACATCAGTACATCATCTGAGCCGGCATTTACCATTGTGCGTTGAAAACCACTGGCCATTGAGAGCACACCGATAAATACACCCACCACACAGGCGACACCAAATACGGCAACTGAAGAGGTGCCCAAACGCTGGGGTAAATTCCGCAGGTTCATTAACGTAATAATGATAATTTGAGTCATTCCATTAAACATAATTAACGTCTCCGTAATGCAGCAACAATATTTAATTGCAAGCCTTGCAACGCAGGAATAATACCTGTGAGCAAACCAAACAAAAACATTAACCCTACGCCAACCAACATCATGGTGGTCGATAAATTCAAGCCCGGTAATGTTGATGCCATCGCAGTAGCGGCACCACTGATAACAATTTTAGCGAGGAACAACCCGGCGATGCCGCCAATAAGGGAGATAACAACCGCTTCAACCAACACCATTAACATCACGGATATATCGGAGAAACCCAGCGTTTTCAAAATAGCCAACTCAGGTATGCGTTCGCGGAATGATTGCGCCATCGTGTTACCGGCTACCAGCAGCATGGTAAAAAATACCGCGCCCAAAATTAATGTGGTGATTAACCCGATATCGCCAAATTGCTTGGCAAACGATTTTGCAAATTCTTTTTCGCTACTGGTTTTTGTTTCTGCCGGCGAATTCGCAAACATAGCATCCACCGCTGTAGCGACCTGCGCTGATTGTTTGGGATCTTTCACACGAATAATTAACCAGCCCAATGTACCTTTTGCGTATTGGCGAGCTTCATCAAAATAATCGTAATGCATCAGCATAGTGTTGGTATCAGCACTTTTACTGTTGGTTTCGTAAATGCCTTCGATAACAAACTCCCAGGTAGTACTGCCATCTTCACGCGGGAATAAACCAACCAACGGAATGCGATCGCCAATTTTCCATTTAAACCTGTCAACCAAACCTTTACCGATAACAGCGCCGACACGGTTTTTCTTCCAGGCTTGCATTTGCTCTGCCGGCAAGCTGACCATTTCCTTGTAAATTTCAAAATAATCATCGGCAATCACGGGAAATTGGGGGAACTGGTTTTTAGGGTCTTGATAATAACCACCGAACCAACTGGCCGATGTCGCCTTATCAACGCCCTCAAGTCCTTGTACTTTTCCAAGGTATGCTTCTGGCAGTGGTTGGATCAATGAAATTTTGTTGATACTGATGAGCCGATCTTCACCGGCAATTTCTGCGCCCTGATCAAATGCTGCCGCCAAACTGCGCAGCAATCCAAACAGTAGAAATGCCACCATGATCGATAACAATGTCAAAATGGTGCGCACTTTTTTGCGCCCGAGATTACTCAATAAAAATTGAAGGTAATACATGATTAATGACCTCCGGCATTGCCATTAGTCACTAGCGAACCTTTATCCATATGCCAGGTGTGATTGGCGTGATCTGCCGCGCGCGGATCGTGCGTTACCATAATGATAGTTTTTTTCTGTTGCCGGTTGAGTGTTTGCAGCAGCGAAAGAATTTCATCGGCCGTCGTACGGTCAAGGTCACCGGTTGGTTCATCGCACAATAGCAAATCGGGATCACTGACCAATGCACGGGCAATCGCAACACGTTGCTCCTGGCCGCCCGATAATTCACTGGGGTAATGCTTTGCACGATTGGACAAGCCCACTAACTCAAGCGCTGCCGCAACATGTTGCTTGCGCTGTTTGCTGCTCAAATTCGTCAACAACAACGGTAATTCAACATTTTTTTCCGCAGTTAATACCGGCATCAAATTATAAAACTGGAAAATAAAACCCACATGGCGTGCGCGCCATTTGGTGAGCTGCGAGGAAGACATTTTATCCAGGCGTTGCCCGCCAATGATTAGTTCACCAGACGTTGGAGAGTCCAATCCACCCAGCAGGTTTAATAAAGTTGTTTTACCCGATCCTGAAGGCCCCATGAGTGCGAGGAAATCGCCACGATAAATATCCAGATGCAAATCAGATAAAACCTTCACCTGTTCCTTGCCTTTTTTATAGGCTTTACTGATACCTTTAAGTTGTACGACTAAATCATCGGTGGCGATTTGGGATTCGGGTGCAGTCATAGATCCTCCAGGAAGTTAGACCAGCATTACTAAAGAGATGAGCAATTATTAATTCAAAACAAAAAACAGAGAAAAAAAAGCGATCTATTCTTATCATTGTTATTTCGTACCACCGACTCCACATTGTGAGCAGGTGGTACGAGAATTTTTTCGGGCAATATGCAAATGGCTGTCAAAAAACTATTTTATTGAAGCTCGACGGCCGAACCATCTTTTAATTTCGATGGAATATCGACCACAAAATCCTCCCCTGGACGCAGCCCATCACCAATATAAATATCATTGCCGTAACTGGCTTTGAGAGTGACTTTGCGCAACTCGGCAATACCATCTTTAATCACAAAAATAAATTTGTCTTCGCCATCATTACGCACTGCACTAATGGGAACGCGTACACCTAACGGCTCTGCCGGTTTTTCCTCTTCCATTGGCTCTGCATTCAGGAATGCTACCTTCACCCCCATGTCAGGTAATATACGTGGATCGCTGAGCTGGAAGCCAATGCGCACTTTTACCGTTGCTTTTTGGCGATCAGCCGCTGGAATAATGGCAATGACTTTGGCGGGAATTTTCCAATCCGGATACGCTTCCAGCACCGCCTGGACAAATTGATCTACACGCACCCGCTGGATGTACGATTCATTAACATCCACTTCAATTTCCAGCGATGCCATGTCTACCAATGTACAAATACCTGTTCGGGTAAAGCCACCACCGGCAGAAATCGGCGAAATCATTTCACCAGGCTGTGAATCTTTACTGATCACCACGCCGGCAAAAGGCGCACGCAATACCAAATCGTCCAGATTTTGTTGTTGTAATGCCAAACGCTTTTCGCTTACCTGCACTTCGGCCTGACGCGCCGCAATTTGCGCATGCAAGGATTCGAAATCCGCGCGCGCTTTATCCAATGCAGCAGCACTGATTAACTGGCGTTTACCGAGTTCGGTATTACGCTCCAACGTCAACTTCACTTCCGTTAATCGCGCCTGGGTTTCCGCTACCATTGTTTTCGCAGCGCGCAACTCCGCCTTACTTAATTCCACCGCTTTAAGGGTGTTGGAGTCATCCAGGCGCGCCACTATTTGATCTTTTTCTACCTGCTGGCCTTCTTCGATATAAATCTCTGCAACCCTTCCTGTAACTTTAGAAGAAACCGTGGAAGTACGCCGCGCGACAACATAACCAGTGGCATCCAGTACCGTGGCGGATGATGAATCAGCGACGGCCATCCGTGCCATTTCTACTTTTACTTTCACCGGTGCAGGATCATTAAAAAAAGTTATTCCCAACACAATTGCCGCAACGGCAATACCGCCCCCGATCCATAAGGGTTTATTGCTGCCAGAAGGCTGCTGATCACGATCTATGCGTAGTTGCGATAAAAGTTCGTCTTTGTTTGTCACAGTGCACTTGCCCTAAGTTGTGGTTTTTTTATCTGGAGCCTTGTCCAGGCGCCGCATTATCACGTAAGACTCGGGGCTCAGCCTAGTAGTTTCAGCACCGCAAGAGTACCAACAGCGAATCCGCGTGTACCCAACACTTGTGCATTAAAAATGAAGCGCACCCTATGCCTGAGTGTGGTTAGCATAGGATGTCGGAGGAAACAGGTAAAACCACGATTGTCATTCAGTTGCCATGACATTTATCAGCGGGAGATTACAGCGACGATTTAAAACCGCTCATTTCTTTGGGCAGGATAGAGTTTTCAAGGGTAATCCGGGTGCGTTTATCGATATTCAGCTCAGCCAAAGCCTTGCCGTAGTAACGATTGAAAATCCCATCCAACACACCGTTTGCAGAGATCTTTTGTAATCCAGCAGTGACGCGTCTGGCCAACGCCGGTTTTTGTGGATTCACATAAAACACCAAAGGAAAGGGGTAATACACCAACAGGGAATTATCAATCATCAATTTGCCAGATGACGCCGCTCGTTCTGTAAATACCCCGGCAACCTCATTAGCGCCAAATGACACATAATCAAATTCTTTTTTTAATAAGCGCTCAAATAATTCATCAAACGAGCCTTTTTCCACTACCGCATAACCATTCTGGCGAAATAGCTCCGCGTCCGCCCAAGTAGCGGGGATACCAAGCTTAAGCGCCTGCAAGTCATCGGCTTTTGTAATGGCTGCGAATTTCGCTTTATCTTCCGTACGGATGATCAATACACGGTACCCAAGCAAGCCTTTCATCAAGGGAAGCGGCACAAGGATTTTTTGCTCACTGGCCAACTTTTGGTTTCCGGCGACTGTGCCAAAAATATCAAAACCTTTGCGAAAGACGCTTGCCTCATCTTCTGCCGCCGGGTAATCCGTTTTATCTTCCTTCAATGTCCAGGCGCCGTACACTGCCTCGGTCGCCGTTAACACCGCTTCCAGAACTTCACGTTCGTAGGTTTGGCGCGAGGCGGTTTTATTACCGTTCCACATTGAAATCGAGTCAGGCTCACGCACCGCTTGATCACTCGCCAATGCGGTTCCAGTGAGTGCCAGCGATAAGGCCAACATCAGGCTTGCCCAAATTGTTACTGTGAAATTTTTGCTGCCAGAAAAAAATATATGTCGCATTGGCTACACACCCGGGTGGCTTAAAGGTTTAGGTCGTCACGGATAATCCATTATTCACCGGATTCAGGCTAGTCCCACCTTGGTTCACCAACAAACTGGCACCCGATGCATTTTAATAATCTAGCTGACCTATTTATTCCTGACTAAAAAAACATTAACGATGTATTAAGCGCCATTTTTTTGTGAGCAAATGTTAACCACTATAGTTTTCGAAAAGCCGCGTCGCATAATAAGCCGAACAAGTCACAGTTCCTGCTAGCGCTGTTTTCTTCGAACTCCGTTGGGCCGTTAAAATGACCTCCAATAAAAACCCTCATGGAGGAGAACGATTCAACAAGATCGACTCGAATAATTCGCCATTAAGGCACAATTGAAAGGAGATTTTTGTGAACAGTTTCTTCACTGCCGACGTTAAATTCACACAAGACAATCGCTCCATGCGCGTGGAAACAGCGTTAGGCAAGGACATGTTCCTGCTACGACGGCTACACGCCACCGAATCTTTCTCACAGCTTTTCACGATTCATATCGATCTGCTGTCCCATGAAGGCAACATTCGCGCAGAAGACATTATAGGCACTCACATTGCTTTGTTTCTCGGCACCGATGGTTTGCAGCCGCGCCCACTAAATGGTTTTGTCAAAAGTTTTGTTTATACCGGTTTGGAAAAGCGCGGGCTTTATGGCTACAAAGTGGAGCTGGTGCCCTGGTTATGGTTTTTGGATAAACGTACCAATTGCCGGGTTTTCCAAAACCAGACTGTGCAAAAAATAGTTGAATCATTGTTTACCGAGCTGGGCTTTCACGATTTCAATTTTGCGCTCATTGAAAATCACCTGCCCCTTGAATATTGCGTGCAATATCAGGAGTCTGATTTCAATTTCATCAGTCGTTTATTGGAACAGGAAGGACTGTTTTATTTCTTTGAACACAAAGACGACAAACACATCCTCAACATCACCGACAACACCTCGGCGTTTGTTTTCCTCGATGAGAAAACTATTGAACATAGTTCCGGCAGCCGAAACAAACCTTACCTCAATGCATGGCATCACCGCTTCCAATACTGCTCCGGTGCGTTTGCACAAACTGATTACAACTTCGAAAATGCTAACCTCTCACTACTTACTGAAGTTCCCACCTCTATAAAGCTTGCTAATAACAGCGCATTGGAACGCTTTGAATTTCCCGGTAATTACAACGAAAGCCAGCGCGGCCAAAGCCTCACCAAAATCCGTATGCAACAGGAAGAAGCGGAATACCAGGCTGTGCGAGCAGGGGGCAATATTCCGCAGCTGGAGATCGGCAAAAAATTCAAACTGGTGTCCGATGAAGCATTGGTGGATGACAAGAAAACCTTTGTGATAGCGGAAATTATCCACGAAGCGTTTGAGGGTAGTTATCTGGATGAAAATGCAGAAGACGAACCACCATCCAGCTATAAAAATTTTTTGGTGTGCCTTCCTGAAGAGGTCACCTATCGCCCGCCATTAAGAACCAGCAAGCCGCGTATTGATGGAGTCCAAACGGCCGTCGTCGTCGGTAAACCCGGTGATGAAATATACACCGACAAATATGGCCGCATTAAATTGCAATTTCATTGGGATCGCTACGGCGAAAAAAATGAAACCAGTTCTTGTTGGGTTCGCGTTGCTACCCTGTGGGCGGGCAACAAATGGGGCACATTAAATATTCCCCGTGTTGGCCAGGAAGTTGTGGTGACATTTTTGAACGGCGACCCGGATCAACCGCTGGTCATCGGTAGCGTTTATAACAGCAACCACATGCCACCCGTGACATTACCGGCAGGAAAAAATTATGCCGGGATGAAATCAAAAACGGTGAAGGGCGATGTGGGTGGCTCCAATGAATTTTCCCTGGACGACACTGGCGATTCACAACAAGTGAAACTCCATGCGAAGAAAGATTACAACACGACGGTGGGCAACGATTTAAATTCGTCCACGACCGGAAACGCTAGTTACAACGTAGACGGCAATAATTCATCAACCGTAAAAGGTAATGCCACCCTGAGTGTACAAGGTAACGAAAGTGCAAGCGTTCAGGGCAACCAGGATTCCAGCGTACAAGGCAATCGTTCTTTTACCACCGCCGGAAATAAAACTGAAAATACCAGTGGCAATGCCGAATCCACCATCGGAGCAAATGAAAGCCGCAATGTTTCCAGCAACCAGGATCTGACCATTGGTTCAAACCAATCCGTGACTGTTGGCTCTAACCAAACCAACACTATCGGTGCCAATCAACAAACGAATGTAAGCGGCAACCAAACGGTTGCGGTTACCGGCAATCAAGACATCAGTGCGCTCGCGCAAAATGTTTCCATTTCAACCAGCGCAACGACTTCTGCTTTATCGATTGCCATGAATGGACAATCACAAATTGCGCTTTCTGTGGGCGGAACCAGCATCACCATAGATCCAGCCGGAATTACACTTTCCATGGGGGCAAGCTCGGTAAAAATTGATGCTACCGGGGTATCCGTGCTGGGGCCGCTGGTCAAACTTAATTAACACAAGTGAATGACACACGCATGAGCGCTGCCAATCCTATCCAGCGAGAACTGGAAAAATTGAATGAACAGTGGGAAGAATTTATCAGCAGTAAATTACCAATCTTGCGTTGGCATTTTTCTGCTGATGATACGGAGCTTGCTTTCGGCTTTATAAAAACCAAAGAGCAGATGGACGAAAAAAATCCCGAATTATTTATTCATTTGCATTCTGGTTTCCACGCCGCTGAAACCTTCAGTTATGCATTAGCGGAAGAAATGAATCAAATGATTGCTGACGGCATTGCCGATGCCGAATTGGAGGAAGCCGAATCACAATCACCTGCAACAACGGTACATGATTGGGCGACGCCAAATTTAAGTGATTGCCGCACCGGGTACAACGCATTGTTCAGAAGTTGTGTGCATGCCCTGAATGCTTTTGAAGAGTACATCCACTATTTGGTGATTATCGTTACCCCTACCGAAGTAAAAAATCGGGATGCTTACACTGAATGGTGGAACAAGTGTTGTGAAATTAATTCGCGATACCGGTGGCCCGACAATTTAAAGATCGTTTTTTTTGACATCGAAAAAGAATCACCGTTGGCTGCGCTCGCACGTGAAAAACCGCAAGACATGCACAGCATGGATGCTCCTGTCGATATGAATGCCGCTATACAAGGTGTATTAAAGGAAGCCGACGATGGATCACCCAACGCCGCCTTCCGTAACATGACTGTTGAACTGCAAAAAGCCGTTGGTAAACAAGACAAGCCTGCCATGGAAAAATGGTCGGCGGCTGCCATTGCGCTTGCACAAGAACACCATTGGCTGGATATGTGGGTAGTTACACTGCTTACGCGTGCAGCAGGCTATTTGGGATTGCAAGCTTACGATTTAGCGTTAGCGGATTATCGCAACGCACAAATTATTTCAGCGCAAGGTGAACAAGAAAATGTCCCTGGCTGCAACAAATTGCAATTGCAGGCACGCATCTGCGAAGGCACCTGTCTGTTTAGTGCAGGGAGATTTGAAGAAGCCGCAAATGCCTATGCACAAGGCGCGCAACTCGCAGAAACGCAGCAAGATTCGCTCATGACACTGGAAGGTTGGCGCATGGCCAGCTTTTGCACGGAGCGAGCGGGTTTTAAAAAAATCGCTTGGGAATACGGTATGAAAGCATTGGATACCGGCAGCAAAATGGAAGAGCAAGAACGTGCACATTCAACACTACCGTTCCTCGCTCAAGCATTACTGCAACTCAGCCCTAATGGCGATATCGATCAACATATCAAACAACGTTTCAATCAATTACTCGGCGAAGATTGGCAGCAGCGGCTAGAGGCCATGACATGCTAATCAGCAAACATTTCGACCCTGTACTCGGTATCGATATCCACCTGCTGGTAATCCCACCGGCAGGGCCTGTACCTATTCCGCATCCACACATCGCATTGATTTTTGATGTGATTGATTACGTCCCTATTTTTGGTGCAACCGTAAAAGTCGGTGGCTTGCCGCGCTCCACAGCAGGCTCCGCCGGCAAACCCATCCCTCACATT
>DATJLF010000031.1:0-173090 GCA_035490715.1 Cellvibrio sp. | reverse complement strand
CGTGTTACTTGTACCACTGCGCCCGCTTCTTCGTTAAACAAAGCAGCCAGTGAATCAGCACCTAAACCATCCAGATTGATACTTAAACCGGTGTGACCAGCGAAGGCCATTTCTGCAACAGTTGCGAACAGGCCGCCGTCTGAACGGTCGTGATACGCCAGCAACTCATTAGCAGCAAGGCTCGCTTGCACTGCATTGAAGAAACCTTTGAGCTGATCAGCCGAATCAAGATCCGCTGGTGTTTGACCAAGCTGGTTGTAAACCTGCGCGAGGATCGAACCACCAAGACGGTTTTTTCCATTGCCAAGATCAATCAAAATTAAATCAGTATCACCTTTGTCTGTGCGAAGTTGTGGAGTCAGAGTTTGACGAACATCTACCACAGGAGAGAACGCAGAAATCACCAATGACAGCGGCGCAGTTACCGCTTTGTTTTCATCGCCATCTTTCCACGCGGTGCGCATGGACATGGAATCTTTTCCAACTGGAATAGTAATTCCTAGCGCTGGACACAATTCCATACCAACCGCTTGTACTGTGCGATACAGTTTTTCTTCTTCGCCTTTGTGGCCAGCAGCGCACATCCAGTTAGCAGACAGTTTTACATCAGACAGTTTTGCGATGCGGGTTGCGGCGATATTGGTAATCGCTTCGGCAATTGCCATACGGCCAGATGCTGGTGCATCCAACAATGCGACCGGCGTACGCTCCCCCATACTCATCGCCTCACCAGCATATGAGTCGTAACTGATGGTCGTTACCGCAACATCAGCAACAGGAACCTGCCATGGGCCAACCATTTGATCACGCGCAACCATACCGGTTACCGAGCGATCGCCAATGGTGATCAGGAAGTTTTTGCTCGCTACTGCAGGATGCTTGAGCACACGCTCAGCCGCATCTTTTAATTCAATACCAGCGGTGCTGAATTCAGATGTTTTTGCATTGTGTTTTTCAGCAACGCGATGCATTTTTGGCGGTTTGCCAAACAATACTGACATCGGCAAATCAACCGGTTTTGCATCGAAATGCTTGTCGTTAACCAGCAAATGTTTCTCGTCAGTCGCTTCACCAACAACAGCGTAAGCTGCGCGCTCACGTTGGCAAATCGCTTCAAAGCGCGGCAGGTCTGCCGGTGCAATCGCCAATACATAACGCTCTTGCGATTCGTTACACCAAATCGCCAATGGGCTCATGCTCGGTTCGTCGTTAGGCACATTGCGCAATTCAAATTTGCCGCCAGTACCACCGTCTTTTACCAACTCAGGGAATGCATTGGAAAGACCGCCCGCGCCTACATCGTGAATAAACGCGATGGGGTTTTGATCACCCAACTGCCAACAAGCGTCGATCACTTCCTGACAGCGGCGCTCCATTTCCGGATTCTGGCGTTGTACAGAAGCGAAATCCAAATCTTCGGACGAAGAACCGGAAGTCATAGAAGACGCAGCACCGCCACCGAGACCAATCAACATTGCCGGGCCGCCGAGAACAACAAGCTTGGTGCCAGCACCAAAGGGCGGTTTCTCGATGTGTTCAGTTTTGATATTGCCGTAACCACCCGCCAACATAATTGGCTTGTGATAACCGCGACGCTCGCCATCAAAATTTTCTTCGAAGGTACGGAAATAACCGCAAATATTCGGACGACCAAATTCGTTGTTAAACGCAGCACCGCCGATGGGGCCTTCGATCATAATGTCCAACGCATTAACGATACGATTGGGCTTACCGTAATTCTCTTCCCACGGCTGCTCGAAGCCAGGAATTTGCAGGTTGGATACGGTAAAACCGTTCAAACCTACTTTAGGTTTGGAGCCACGACCAACAGCACCTTCGTCACGGATCTCACCACCGGCACCAGTACCTGCGCCGGAGAACGGAGAAATAGCCGTTGGGTGGTTATGGGTTTCCACCTTCATCAAGATGTGAATTGGCTGTTGGCTATATTCGTAGGCTTTGGTTTCCGGATTCGGATAGAAGCGCCCTGCTTCATGGCCAACCATTACCGCAGCATTATCGGCGTATGCAGAAAGCACATCTTCGCCGCCTACTTCGTTGGTGTTCTTGATCATTTTGAACAAGCTGCGCTGTTGCTCTTCTCCGTCGATAGTCCATGAGGCATTGAAGATCTTGTGGCGGCAATGTTCAGAGTTGGCCTGCGCAAACATCATCAATTCGACATCGATGGGGTTACGCCCCAGTGCGGTAAAGCTCTCTACCAAGTAATCAATTTCGTCTTCAGCCAATGCGAGGCCGAGAGATTTGTTTGCATCGGCCAAGGCAGCACGACCGCCACCGAGGATATCTACCGAGGTTTGCTGCGCTGGTTGCTGCTGGATAAATAATTGCTCAGCGGCTTCGAGACTATCAAATACAGTTTCTACCATGCGGTCATGGAGCAACGCTGCGATGGCCGCGCGATCTGCTGCAGAGGCGCCAGTGATGTAGTAAGCGATTCCGCGTTCAATACGCTTTACGTTTTCCAGGCCGGTGTTTTTGGCAATGTCGGTCGCCTTGGATGCCCAGGGCGAAATGGTGCCAAGGCGTGGGACTACCAAAAACAGCTCGCCGTCATGGCTAGCCTCTTTCTCTACTTTGGGGCCGTAAGTCAGTAATTGCTTGAGCACTTGCTGTTGGGCATCGCTCAGGGAGGACGAAACATGGGCAAAGTGGACAAATTCCGAGCTGACGCCAGTCACATCGGGGATACGTTGTTGCAGGCTGGACAGGAGTTTTTGGGTACGGAAACTGGAAAGAGCGGGAGCGCCACGCAGGATTAACATAGTGGGAAGAGCCTCGGCATGGGTGGTAACAAAGGGTAATGGCAAAAGAGAGGCGCGCATTGTACTGGATTTGCGCCCCGCCCGAGAGACTTTTTTCCCCTTATCCGGCCTGATCAATAGATAAAAAAACACGTTTGTGTATGCGACTTAAACCCACCGGGGTAATACCAAGGTAAGCCGCTATATCAGCTTGCGATAACCGTTGTGATAAAGAAGGCTCTCGCTCGCAAAACAGCCGATAGCGTTCTTCCGCTGAAAGGCATAAAAGTTCGTATTCACGTCGCTCTTTTTTCATGGCCAGCGCAAGTATCTGGTCATTCATAAATTGCTGTATGCCAGCAGTCGTGTTAGCAAGCGCCTGGAGCTTTGCAATGGGGATCTCCCAAGCTAGCAAGTTCTCCAGCGCCACCGCTGAAAAACTATTGGGCTCACGCGCGATCAAGGCACGTAAACTCCCGATGATTTGCCCTTCACTAATAAACGATTTTATAAATTCTTTTCCATCCCGGGTTTCATAAAATGCTTTCACCAAACCGGTTTCAATAAAAAATAAAGATGATGACGCATTATGTTGATGAAATAGGAAGGTGCCTTTAGTGAGCCGGATTGGCGATATCCATTCTGCAAAATAGTTTTTAAACAACATATTCATTAACCCAGGTTATGGCGGTGGATTTTCTGGTTCCTTATGCTGAAAAAATGCTTAAGGAGCTCTTATGAATTTAACCAATAGAACCATTATCATTACTGGCGGAACATCTGGAATCGGTCTGGAGTTAGTCAACCAACTTAATGTTCATAATAATAAAATTATTGTTGTTTCCAAATCGGCTAAAAAACTGCAATTATTCAATGAGCGAAATAATATTTATACCTTTGCATGTAACCTTGCATCCAAAGAGGAAACACTTAAATGTATTAACGACATTGTTAAACAACATCCTGACATATCTGTGTTGATTAACAATGCTGCCGTGCAATTTACCCCTTATTTTTCAGACCCGGAATTCAATATTGACTCTATTGATGAAGAAATACAGGTGAACTTAACAGCACCGATCCTGCTCAGCGCAGTGCTGATTAAACATTGGAAAAATAACCATATCCAATCTGCAATTATTAATATTTCTTCTGCACTTGCCCTCTTTCCCAAAACCAGTTCCGCTGTGTATTGCGCAACAAAGGCAGCTCTGCACAATTTCTCGCACGCACTGAATTATCAACTCAAAAATTCCGTTTCTCAATGTCATGAAGTGATATTACCTTTAGTGGACACACCGATGACCCGGGGAAGAGAAAATAAAAAAATATCCGCCATTAGTGCTGCACAACAAATTATTAAAGGTTTTCAACAGCAAAAATTTATCATTTTTGTAGGTAAAACAAAATTTTTGCCTCTATTGGCCAGAATAAGCCCTGCATTAGTAGCGAATTTATTAAAGGGAAGTTAAAAAATTAAATTTGGATTGAAAATAATTTAGTGGGAAATTATTTTTTTGTAAAAATGCCGATAAAAAAACAACTATTACACAGCTTATAACTAAAAAGTCTTATTTTTGCCGTTTTTTTGTGCAGCTTTTTTACAAAAACTTACGGTTTAATCTGACTTTCCCTCACATTTTCTTACTTTTATGGCGCACCAAATCACAATTTTTACGGTTTTTTTAACCGTTCGTCGGCCTTTACACTTCGTCCAAATTCCGCCGAATCCCGCGCCAATTCTAGGTCCAGCCAGAAAAAGGTCAATTTTTCACCGGCGGGCTACTCCAATCCTGCTCAAAAAACAAGCTAGGCACATTAAAAAAGTGGTTATACCATGGCGCCGTATTTGCACGGGTCATGAAAGGAACATTGGATTCGGCATGAATGCACACAAACGAACAGAGAATTACCTTTTCGCGCGATGCAGTTCAGACCACCGGAGAAACCCCTTATGGAAATTCGCAAACCATCAGCGTTAGTGATTCTAAAATCCATAATCACAAGCTCTTTTGTGGGCTTGTTACTCACGGCCGGCAGCATAATGCTGGTACGAAGCACTCCTCCTACTTTATTAGAGAAAGTGCTTGAGTCAGGCGAGTTGCATGTAGTTTCAAGCAACGGTCCTACTACTTATTATGAAGGCCCTAATGGCCTTACCGGGTTCGAATATAGCCTTGTAAAAGGCTTTGCGGATTCGCTCGGCCTGAAATTGGTATTGGAAAACGATACTGATACAAACTCCATGCTGGATGGCGTTGTAACTGGTCAATACCATTTCGCAGCAGCTGGTCTTACTGCGCAGGAAAGCAGAGGCAAGTCGGTAAGCTTCGCAACGCCCTTTATGCAGCTTACTCAGCAATTGGTCTATAACAATAGATTACCGCAACCTACCAGTATTGATGACCTGAATAATAAAGAGGTGTTGATTCTTGCCAGTGAATCGCACAGTGCTCGAGTTAAATCATTAAAGGCAACCTTTCCGCAATTGCAATGGCGTGAAGTTGTCGATGCCGAAATGATTGATTTGCTGGAAATGGTTAATAAAGGCGAGGCAGATTTCGCCATTATTGATTCAACGGTTTATTCCCTGAACCGCTATTCGTATCCCAAAGCAGAATTGGCATTTGATGTGAGTGATCCCCAACCCGTTGCCTGGGCATTTCCACAAAGTAGTGACACAACCCTGTTCGATGCAGCACAAAAATATCTGCAAACAATAAGAGCCGACGGCACCCTTGCAAAAGTCACTGAAGAATTTTTTGATCGTCATATAGAAGAAGTTACCAGTGGGGAAGCTATGGCTTTCACTTACCTTCTGGAGCAACGTCTGCCCCAATGGGCGGAATATATGAAAAGTGCCGGAGCTGAATTTAATCTGGATTGGCAATTACTCGCTGCTATCAGTTATCAGGAATCCAACTGGCTACCAGATGCAGTATCACCTACCGGTGTGAAAGGATTAATGATGCTTACTAAAAATACTGCGCGTGCCATGGGTATTAGTGATCGTAAAGATCCAAAACAAAGTATTTACGGCGGAGCAAAATACCTGAGCATTGTGTTTGAAAAATTACCGAAGCATATTCAGGGCGAAGACAGATTCAATATGGCTCTCGCCGCTTACAACCAGGGGTTGGGCCATGTAGAAGATGCTCGCGTGTTAACCCAGCGCATGGGTGGCAATCCTTCCAAATGGGAAGATGTTCGTAAATATATGCCATTGTTATCCAAGCACCAATATTACAGCCGCGCCAAACATGGGTACATGCGGGGATGGGAACCGGTTAAATTTGTCGATAACGTACGTAATTACCACAAAATTATTGCATGGCATCAACAACAGGAAGAATTTCGATTGGCAACAGCCAGTAACGTAAATCGTCTTTCTTCCAATACAATAAATACCACAGAAAAAATAGAAACTGTTGAAGAAGTAAAATCAACAAACGTTGAACCAAACCATTCATTATTGTAATAAGTTCTTGCTTCCGCAGCACCTGGATTCATATCCGATAAATTCCAGATCATAAAGATAAATTCCAGATCATAAAAAAGGCGCTCATATTGAGCGCCTTTTCATTTGAACAACTTGATCAACTATTAATGCACTCCCATTTTTTTAATAAAAAAGAGAGTGCTACACGTTGTGTTAATGAAGAACGACAACTTCATTTTGCGATAAATTAAATGTTCCGCCGCCGTTGGTCACATTCACAATATCTGAACCAACCACGCTGGTATAAGCTGCATTTACCAAACATAAATTGGGAACTGTAACAGTAGTAGCTGCGCCGCGATTAACCGCTACAACGGCACAATCATTACCCTCCTGACGTTGGAAAACGAGGACGTCCGCAGTAGACCAACGCTCTGCGTAATTTCCACGCTGGATAGCAATACTATTTTTACGCAGATTTGCCAATGAGCTGATCATGCTAAATGCAGCTGTTGATTGATTGAACGACGGCATTTGCTCACGATTAAATGGATCGTGCCCAACTTGTCCATCACCATTAGCGGTAAACCAGGTAGAGTTTTGCTCGGTACCGTAATAGATCGTTGGAACACCCGGCAATGTCATCACCAATGCCATACCTACATTTTGGCGTGCATTGGCAAAAGATTGGGCCATACCTTTGCCTGGACCACGATTGGTAGTGCCAGTCGTTTGTAAATAAACACTGGTACGAGTGGCATCGTGGTTATCCAGGAAAATAGCTTGCTGGTCTTCAAAATTATTCATCGCACCAGCGCGTGAAGAAATATGGCTACTCAATGTCGTCATAGGAGTGTTGCCTGCCACTGCATGTTCAATAGCATCGCGCAGTTTGAAATCCAGTAATTCGGAACCGCGACGTTCATTCAGGAAACTCATCGACAATGAATCACCCGCGCCAGCGTTATACCATTCACCAAAAATATAAGTATCCGCTTTTTTTGCACGTACAGCGGCACTGAAACGATTAATAAACGATGGTTCAATATGTTTGATGGCGTCAATGCGGAACGCATCCACACCATGATCCATCCACTGTAACGCGGCATCAATTAAATATTGGTCTGCTTGTGAATTACTATTACTGCCGTGATTAAAATCGGTAAGATTGAATAAACTTTTATTGCGGAATGACCATGGATCATCCCACTCTGTGTTACACGTTGTTCCCGGATTCGTATCACCGCAATCAGAAATAGCGCCGTTCGCGTGATACCAGGTATTTTTCCCGCTCGCAAAATCAGTAATGAATGCCCCATCTTTATAGAGTGCGCCAAACTCATATTGATCATCCTGATTGGAATGATTGAGCGCAATATCCAGCACCAGTTTCATACCACGCGCTTCCATTTGCGCATCCAGTTCATCAACCAATGCCCAATCACCCAGATGTTCATCGACCGCATAAAAATCCCGCGCCCAGTAACCGTGATATCCACCCTCATTCCCAACATTAATATTATCGACCAACGGGGTTACCCAAATCGCAGATACACCCAATGCTTGCAGGTAATCCAGTTTGGAAATTAAACCGGCGATGTCACCACCCCAATATTTTTTCCATTCACTTTGTGCGCCGGATGATTTCACTGTGGATGTTGCTGCAGGATTACTACCATTGTCATTGGCTGTATTGCCATTGGCAAAGCGATCAACAAATACGAAATACATTGTGCGCGCACGGAAATCATCTACCGTTGCCACACTACTATTTGATGACGACGACATAATCGATGAAGCGATTGAAGAACTGGAAGTGGATGTGCCGCAATGAGTACCAAGGTTCGTCGTAACACTCGCCAGTGTTTTACTAGCAGTGTTAATCACAATTTTGGTCCAACCATTTGCAGCCTGGTCAGCAGTCGGAAATGCATCCCCCCAACCACCATTGGGATCAACTTTAAAACGCGGGCCTCCATTGGCGTCGCCTGTCGAAAAATTACGGCAAATTTCCAATTGATTAGTGCCCGCCGGGGTTACGAATACATCACCCTCCACCCAGGCGTTGTGTGTGCCGCGTAAATGGAATTGTGTTGCTGCCACACTGGATGAGCTGGCGACAGAACTTGCAACAATGGAGCTTGCAATACTTGAACTGGTTGCAGTGGAGGTTGATACAGAGGCGGCGGAGCTTGAAGAAACTACACCGCAATTAGCGGAAAGATTTTGTTGCGTGCTGATCGTTTTGGTCGTTGCATTGAAAGTGATTTTTACCCAACCAGCATTAACGGTAACGTCAGTGGTCGGTACGGCATCACCCCAACCACCATTGGGATCGATTTTAAAACGCGGCCCGCCGGACGCATCACCACTCACAAAATTCTGGCAACTTTCATAAACAGTTGTGGTGCCAACTTGACTCATCAAGGTGCCTTCGGCCCACGCATTGAAGGTGCCGCGCAGGTGATAATTTACACCGGTGTTTGCAGCAGTAATGCTCCAGTTTTTGGTATCCGTAAAAAATTTAATATTCCAGGTACCTTGGCCCACAGAAATATTCGTGCCGTTGCGACCGCCCACGCCGTAATTTTCTGACCAGTCACCGTAACGGTCAAACTTAATATTTCCGGCGGCTGGAAATACTACATTTGTTAATTCCATGGTGTTAGTACCACCCGCATTCATTTGGGTTGCAACCCAATTATTGTGTGTACCGCGCAAAAACCATTCGGCTTGTGCGCCTGCTGATGCCATCAGCAAAAACGAGAGGAGGATGTGCTTGTGTTTCATAATGGTCTTTCCTTTATGCTTATGTTATTGGAACGACTATTTGATGAGATAAAAGACATACGCGCAAAGCACTGCATACGTATTCACCATTTAGCGAGGATTTGAATACGTATGCAGGAAAATCACATGAAATTTAATGCGCCGTGAAATTCCCCGTCCGTCATATTGTCACTATCAATACATTTCTCGCATTGCATTTCACATCCTACTGTTCCCCTATTTCACAGATGGTTTCTACACAGCGTGGCCAACAATTCTCAAATTTACGCTAAGCCATTGAAAATAAAGCTCCATTTAAAAAAACTCTGGCTATACTCAGTGAAGTTTGTTGCCATGTCCCAGATGAGTAAGCAGCGTGATTAACAGCGCATTGAAAACGAGTAGAGCATGAACCGGCAAGCAGCCAGGTGGCCTACAACGATAATAATAAACCGCTCGACTACCAGGCATTGCTGGTGGTGCGCCGCCATTTTGGTTTTATTGCTAAGTGCGCTGTTTGCTTGCGCAAATTCCGATCCGCAAAAAATGAAAGTATTTATGGATAAACGCTATGGCAGCGATGGCTCCGCATTGCTGGAGCGATGGAATCAATTGGTAATGGATGGTGCGCAACAATCACCGGAGGCGCAGATCAAACAAGTGAATCAATTCTTCAACCGCAATCTTCATTACACAGAAGATTTATTGTTGTGGAAAAAAAGTGATTATTGGGCAACCCCATTGGAAACACTGGGTGTGCGTGCAGGTGATTGCGAGGATTACACCATTGCAAAATACCTCACGCTACTACGTATGGGTGTACCTTCTGATAGTTTGCGTTTAATTTATGTGCGAGCACAAATTGGCGGCGCGCAAAGTAAAACATTTCAAGCACACATGGTATTGGGATATTACCCCAATAACGACGCCGTTCCACTGATTATGGATAGCCTGATCAACAGCATTGAACCGGCGAACAAACGTCCGGATTTGCATCCGGTATTTAGCTTTAACAGTGAAGGATTGTGGGTAGGCAACCAGCAAACGGCTGCCGACCCCACTGCACGGTTGTCACGCTGGCGAGACTTGCTGGCGCGAGCACAAGAACAAGGTTTTTAAACAGGTTAATTCAACCTGCTAATCCGTCAACGCAAAAAAGGCACAGACAATGTCATTAATTAAACAATTGTGGATTGGTATCACCGCAATGCTGTTATTGGTATTGGGCGGTAACTTCGCGATAAGCACCATTACCGCCAAAACCTACTTGCAAGAACAATTGCGCTTGAAAAATATTGATAATGCCAATTCATTGGCCTTATCTATTTCACAAATGCCCGACAAAGATCCGGTTACGCTGGAGTTGCTGATTACGGCCCAATTCGATGCAGGTCATTATGAATATATTATTTTTCAGGATGCCAGCAAAAAACCCATCATTGCACGCAATTTCGAAAATCCAAAAATCAGCCGGGTTCCTGCGTGGTTTGCAAAATATGTAAAATTTGAAACCGCTCCCGGTGTTGCACAAGTCCAGGACGGATGGCAGCAATCCGGAACCTTGATTGTACAAAGCCATTCCCGCTATGCCGTTGAAGCGCTATGGAAAAACACACGTGATTTATTCGACTGGTTTTTATTTGCAACGGTACTGTGCGGTTTGGTAGGTAGTTTGATTTTGAAATATATTTCCCGACCACTGGATGTAGTGGTCGATCAAGCTGAAGCCATTGGTGAACGTCGATTTATCGTATCGCAAGAACCCAAGACCCGTGAATTCCAACGTCTGGTACGTGCGATGAATACTCTATCAACCAGCGTTAAACAAATGCTGGAAAAAGAAGCTCGACAATTGGAATTATTACGTCGCGATTCACAAACAGATCGTTTAACCGGCTTGATCAACCGTACTCATTTCCTGAATTTACTGGAAGTACAACTTACACGCGAGGATGCAGAAAAACGCGGCATTCTGGCCATTGCCCGCGTGCTAATGTTGCAGGAACTCAACCAGCAACTGGGACATAACCAGGTTGACCACATGCTACGTTCAATTGCGAGCGTATTTGTCGACCTCGCGCAAAAATTTCCTGGTAGCCACGCCGGTCGTTTAAACGGCAGTGATTTTTGTTTATTGATCCCTACCGATGTACCAACGGATATTGTGAGTGCGGATATTTCCCAAACCTTGAATTTCCAATTGATAGCCGGAGGCTTTGACAAAATTGCGGTTCCACTTGCGTTGTGTAGTTTTATCAGCGGAGAAAAATCCGGCCAGGTAATGCACAAAGTGGATGGCGCACTCGCACAGGCTGAGTTAAAAGGTAACCGCGCCGTAATCACGCACGATGAACAGCGCGATTACAGCCAACACAATTTAGCAGAGTGGCGCAGCAGTATTGAGGCAGCATTGGCAGCAGATGAAATTCGCTTGGCAAGTTTCGCCGTTAAAAACACCGAAGGGAAAATACTGCATCACGAAACCGCAGCGCGGTTGAAACTGGATGGAGAATTTCGCCCGGCAGGCTACTTTATGCCATGGGCAGTACGACTGGGAATTATGGCTGACATTGACCTTGCCATTTTAACTCTGGCAATCAAACAACTGAAAACATCACAGTACGATTTAGCAGTTAATATTTCGGCGCAGGCGTTATGTAATATTAATTTTCGCGAGCGGGCAATTGCGCTGTTAAGCGAAGCTCCTGATGAGGCCCAAAAAATATGGTTGGAATTTCAGGAGGTTTGCATGTTGCGCCATCTGGAAGAACTGCGCGCATTTGTTATGCGATTACGTTCATTGGGTTGCAAAGTGGGATTGGAGCATGTGGGACTTGAATTCACTCAATTTGGCAAACTGCAGGATATGGGCTTGCATTATTTAAAACTTGATGCAGCGATTACCCGTTCTATTGATGAGAACCCCAGCAGCCAAAGCTTTGTCCAAAGCCTGTGCACGCTTGCACATTCACTGGGAATTCAAATTATTGCTGAAGGTGTCAGTAACGACGACGAACAGGTGGTACTGTTGAAAATAGGCATGGACGGGTTAACCGGCACTCATATTAGTTAGTTATTTTCGGAGATATAAAAACGCCAGCGAATTTGCTGGCGCTTTTATAGAACTTCAAGCAAGATTTTTTTAAAGATGTAATCGTTCATCGTCATCCAATAAATCAATTCCCTGGCGTTTGCCACGTAACTCACGGCGAGTGAGTAATTTTTGTTGCGCCGCGTCGGGTAAATCCGTAAACCGGATTATGCCCTGCTCTACCAATAAGTTAATAACGTCTTCCAATACCCGCGCCATGGTTTGGTCGGTTTGTTCCAGCGCTAACTGCTCAGCCGACTTACTGCTTTGGAAAAACTGCAACAATTCCGGCGAGTCATCGGCAATCATTTCTTTAAACTCTGCATCACCGATTTTACTGATTGAGATTATTTCACCACGTTGATTGCGCTGGATGTACATAAAAACCTCTTTAAAAAAATCCCGCACAAGGCGGGATTTAATTTCTCTCAACCTTTCACAATAAATTAATCAGTGATCAATTTATTGTTGTTAAGCAATTGGGTAATAATTTGTTGATCAGTCGTTGCACCGCTATAAAGCGTTTGCAAATTAACACCGTTAAGTACGATTTGCTGCGTCTCGGCTGAGCTGGTGTAACTACCTCCAACACTGTGTGAATCCGCACCAAAACCACCGGTATGGCTTACATGGATAATAGTACTGCCACCGGAAACTTCAAAGTGGAGGTAATTCGCCAGGTTGCCCGCTGAGTTTGAGGCGCCGACTGATTCACCTTGTAACAAATCACGAAGATCCAACACGTCACCACCCGAGGTGTTATTACCTGCTGCTGCCGTTGCAAAATTATTGATGGTATCTACTGCTGGCGTACCAGCAGCGCCCTGGTCACCCAGGGTCCACACAAATACATCCACAAAGCTTTCACCGGCATCACCACCTTGCAAAGTGTCATTGCCAGAACCACCGCTAATACGATCTGAACCACTACCTGCGTTAATGGAATCATTACCGCTCTCACCGAAAATAACGTCCGATCCTGAGCCTGCACTCAGATTGTCGTTACCGGCACCGCCATAAACAATGTTGTTGCCAGTAGAAGCGTTGATGGTGTTATTACCGGTACCCCCCTGGATAAATTCACTTGCCGAGCTACCGGTATAACTACCAGGATCGGTGGTGGTGACATCCACTGTGGTGTAAGCCGCCTTAAGGGTTACTACGGTAGAAGTGCTTGCTGTAAATCCACCGTTGGTTTCGGTTGAAATCACCTGTACGGTTAACGATGTACTGTTTGTGGTGTAACTGCCCGGAACGTTGAGCGTCAAATTAGGCAAATCTGCTTCAGTGAATTGCCATACCCCGCCACCGAGATTTGTACCTGCATTAAAACTTAAGTTGGTTGGAACACCACTAATACGAATTGATAAAGTCTCTGAACCGTCAGTATCAACCAGTTCAGTAGTAATCGGGAATTTAATGCTGGCTCCACCCGTACCATGCGCGTTAACTACCAATGCTTTACTCACTACGACACTCGGCGCACTTGCAGCTCCTACACCGATATTCACCGTAGCGGTAGATGTTGCACCCAAAGCATCGCGAACGGTATAGGTAAAGCTGGCAGGGCCTTCGTAATTACTAATCGGTGTGAACACTACATTAGGGCCAACGAGGCTCACACTACCGTTAACCGCACCTTGCACACTCGTCAGGGTAAACGCATCGCCTTGTGCATCCGAGTCATTCGCCAGCAATGTAGACGTTGCGATGGTGATTGCGGTGTTGGGTGCAGTAGCCGCTGAATCATTAGCAACGTTGGGTGCTGTATTGGTACGTTCAACGATTAAATTTACAGTCGCCGTATCAAAACCACCACGACCATCACTAACCGTGTACGTAAAGCTTGCCGGGCCAGTGTAGCCAGTGGTTGGGGTAAATACGGCGTTGCCGCCAACCAAAGTGACTGTACCGTTTACCGCACCTTGTACGCTGGCAATGCTCAAGGTGTCGTTGTCGGCATCAATATCATTTGCCAGCAGCACAGCTGCATTGATCGTGTTGCTCGCTCCCGCCGTCACTTTCAATGAGCTGTTGACGCTCGCCGGGCCTGTACCGGCAAAGCTGGTGAGGAAGTAATCACCGCCATCACCTGTACTGTTGTTGGTATGCAATGCGCTGAATTTGATGCTGTTGAAAACTGTACTGCCGGTATCAATAGTGAAGCTTCCTGCATCGACAGCACCCAACAGGCGGAACGTGTTGGATGCTACCAATACACCGTTGTAGTACGCCTGCCACAAGCCAATTTCACCGCCATTTTCACCGGGGAATAAACGGCTTACACCAAAACTTGCCTGATTAAGGTTGCCGTTAAAGGTCATAACGATGGATTCAGACTGCCCCGTCCCGATGTTGTATTCAATTTGGTTCGGCGCATCGGAGTAGCCTCTTGGTGTACCAAGAACCCCCAATACATTGTTATTGCCATCCACTGAACCTTGGTATAACTGTCCCGCTACACCGGTGGCGCTGTAGGCTGCGATGTTAACAGTCAACCCTTTACTATCCAGGTTGGTCCAGTTATCTGTGGCGGACAAATCACCAAATGCAACCGAATAAGGTACTGCACCGGAAGGATCATTCACCGCATCGGGTGTGGCGTTTGGTAAAACGGTGACCGAGACAGTTCCAGTAGCAGTCCCATGTCCGTCACTGACGGTGTAAGTGAATGATGCAGGGCCGCTAAAACCAGGAGCCGGTGTGAACTGAACATTGCCACTCACAATACTCACCGTGCCGCTGCTCGCATTCCCCACACTGGCAAGTGTCAGGGCATCGGCATCCAGATCAGTGTCATTGCCTAACAACTGCGCCGGTGTGAGTGTAAGCACTCCACCTTGAGTCATGCTGGCGGTATCCGCATTCGCTACCGGTAAATCATTGGTACCTGTCACGGTTATTGTTACGGTAGTTGAAGTGCCGTCCTGACTTTGGACATTGAATACCTCTGAACGGATTTCGCCCTCTTTCAGTGATTGAACGCCGGGTTTAGTGTTGTCCAGATTGTATGCCCATGCACCGGAGGCATTAACAGAGAAAGAACCGTAAGTACCGGCAACATTGGTCTGGGCGATAAATACCGCCTGACCCGCGTCAGGGTCATTAATCGTCAAAATACCGGACGCTGAAGATTGTGCAGGTGTATCTTCTTTCACACTGCCGGTTCCGGCTCCCAAAACGGCCGCATCAGGCATTGGGTTGACGGTAATACTCGCCGTCGCCGGTGTTGGATCTTCCAGTCCTCCGTTATCGCGTGCTGCAAAAGTGAAGTTGGTATTGCCGTTCCAGTTAGCGTTAGGCATGAAATAAATCGAACCGGATACCAGATCACCTAGCGCGATTGGTGAGGTCATGGATATATCGCTATACAAAACACTATTAGCCGGTAAGGATTTGATAACAAAACCTGTAACCGTTCCATCCACGTCCGAACCGGAAAGCGTTAGAGGAATCAACGTATCTTCATTACCCGAGGCAATAGCCGCATTGGTTTGCGGAGCATCATTTTGGGGAGCAATGACAATATTCACTGTAACGATGTTGCTGTTGGCCGTGCCATCGTTAGCTCGATATTGGAAACTATCCGCCGTGGTTTCACTGCCATTATGGACATAGGTGAATGTACCGTCGGCATTCAAGGTTAGGCTGCCGTGTTGTGGTCCGGTCACCAGAATAGCGCTCAAGGTATCGTTTTCAGGGTCGCTATCGTTAGCGAGCACGCTGGTCGCTCCGCTAGCCAGCGAGCTGGAAGTACCGCCCTCAATTACATTAATGGTGTCCACTACCGCCACCGGAGCATCATTCACCGGCGCGACAGTCACATTGACGGTCGCCGTCGCGGTGCCGCCGTTATTGTCACTGATGGTGTAGGTGAAACTGTCGCTGCCATTAAAGCCAGCGTTCGGGGTGTAAATTGGATTACCGGTGATGGCATCGATCACAACTGAACCGTTCGCGCCCTGAGTAACCGCTGTAACAGTTAATGGATTGCCGTCGGCATCGGTGTCATTGCTGCGTACCGCGATGGTGACCGAGTCATCTTCATTGACAGTCACGCTGTCGTCGTTGGCCACCGGAACATCATTCACCGGAGTCACGGTGACATTCACAGTAGCGGTCGAGGTGCCGCCGTTATTGTCACTGATGGTGTAAGTAAAACTGTCGCTGCCGTTGAAGCCGGCATTCGGGGTGTAGACTGGATTGCCGGTGATGGCATCGATCACGACTGAACCGTTAGTACCTTGCGTTACCGCTGTAACAGTTAATGGATTGCCATCGGCATCGGTGTCATTACCACGCACTGCCACTACTACTGAATCATCTTCATTAACGGTCACGCTGTCGTCATTGGCTACCGGAGCATCATTCACCGGAGTCACGGTAACATTGACGGTCGCCGTCGCTGTGCCGCCATTACCATCGCTGATGGTGTAGGTAAAACTGTCGCTGCCATTGAAGCCGGCATTCGGGGTGTAGATTGGATTGCCAGTGATGGCATCGATCACGACTGAACCGTTCGTACCCTGGGTAACCGCTGTGACGGTTAATGGGTTGCCGTCGGCATCGGTGTCATTACCACGCACTGCCACCACTACTGAATCATCTTCATTCACAGTTACTGAATCGTCATTCGCGACCGGAGCGTCATTCACCGGAGTCACGGTGACATTGACGGTCGCGGTCGAGGTGCCGCCGTTATTGTCACTGATGGTGTAGGTAAAACTGTCGCTGCCATTAAAGCCAGCATTCGGGGTGTAAATTGGATTACCGGTGATGGCATCGATCACGACTGAACCGTTCGCGCCTTGGGTAACCGCTGTAACAGTTAATGGGTTGCCGTCGGCATCGGTGTCATTGCCACGAACAGCCACCACAACTGAATCATCTTCATTCACGGTCACACTATCGTCGTTAGCAACCGGAGCATCATTCACTGGTGTGACGGTGACATTCACAGTAGCTGTCGCAGTGCCGCCATTACCATCGCTGATGGTGTAGGTAAAACTGTCGCTGCCATTGAAGCCGGCATTCGGGGTATAGATTGGATTACCGGTGATGGCATCGATCACGACTGAACCGTTCGTGCCTTGCGTTACCGCTGTGACGGTCAACGGATGGCCATCGGCATCGGTGTCGTTGCTGCGTACCGCAATGTTGACCGAGTCATCTTCATTGACAGTCACGCTGTCGTCGTTAGCTACCGGAACATCATTCACCGGAGTCACTGTGACATTGACGGTCGCGGTCGAGGTGCCGCCGTTATTGTCACCGATGGTGTAGGTAAAACTGTCGCTGCCATTGAAGCCGGCATTCGGGGTGTAGATTGGATTGCCAGTGATGGCATCGATCACGACTGAACCGTTCGCGCCTTGGGTAACTGCTGTAACGGTTAATGGGTTGCCATCGGCATCGGTGTCGTTGCCACGAACCGCGATAGTGACGGAATCATCTTCATTCACAGTCACGCTGTCATCATTGGCCACGGGCACATCATTCACTGGTGTGACGGTGACATTCACAGTAGCTGTTGAGGTGCCGCCGTTATTGTCGCTGATGGTATAGGTAAAACTGTCGCTGCCATTGAAACCGGCATTCGGGGTATAGATTGGATTGCCGGTGATGGCATCGATCACGACTGAACCGTTCGTGCCTTGCGTTACCGCTGTGACGGTCAACGGATGGCCATCGGCATCAATGTCGTTGCTGCGTACCGCGATGGTGACCGAGTCATCTTCATTGACAATCACACTGTCGTCGTTAGCTACCGGTACATCGTTCACCGGAGCCACTGTGACATTGACGGTCGCGGTCGACGTACCGCCATTACCGTCGCTGATGGTGTAAGTAAAACTGTCGCTGCCGTTGAAACCGGCATTAGGGGTATAGATTGGATTACCGGTGATGGCATCGATCACGACTGAACCGTTAGTACCTTGCGTTACCGCTGTAACAGTTAATGGGTTGCCATCGGCATCGGTGTCGTTACCGCGCACGGCGACAACAACAGAGCTGTTTTCACTCACTACAGCAGTGTCATTACCAGCAACGGGCACATCATTTACCGGTAGTACACCAATACTTACTGTGCTAGTGGTAGTCCCACCTTTACCATCGTTGACAGTCACGATAAACGAATCGCTGCCGTTGTAATTAGCATTCGGAGTATAAATAAACGCACCGGTAGCGGGGTTCAGGGTTACGGTACCGTTAGCTGGATTAGTAGTCACAGAATAGGCAAGCACATCCGCTTCAATGTCCTGAGCAATAACCTGGCCACTAACCGGCGAGTCTTCGTTTGTGGATAGACTGATGTTGCTTGCAGTCGGTGCATCATTCACTGCGACAACCGTCAAGTTAACAGTTGTTGAAGTGGAGTTTCCGCGACTATCCGTAACGGTAACAACAAAGCTGTCGCCGCCATTGAAATTTGCATTCGGGGTAAACATGAATTGACCGCTAGTCGCACTCAGCGTCAACACTCCATTTACAGGACCGGTAGCCAATGTGTAGGTCAGGTTATCGCCTTCAATATCCGTTGCGATAATGCGGCCACCAATCACTTCATCTTCGTTTCCTACCAGTGATTGATCGGTCACAGACGGCGCAGCATTAATCGGGGCACCGTCGGTAAATTCATCATCTTCAATTGTTTCTGGAGTAGCAGATTGGTAATTAAAGGACTGGCTATCGGTCTCTTCCAGAATACGGGTCAATTGCACGAAGCCATTATTGCCATCAGAACCACCTCCGGCGTTGTTGCCTGCTGCGGTTTCTTCCAATTCCTCCAGCAGGTCTCCCCCTTGCTCTAATACGGTCAGGGCTTCCTGAACACTGGCATCATCCAGCGCAGCTTCATTGGGATCAGTAGCAGTGCTATGAGTAAAGTCACGGCTCATGGCTACTTCAACGCCACCATTCACCTGGATCGGGTCGCCGCTACCGGTATCCAGTTGCACCTGTGCGCCCTCAGCGGTTACTAAAACCTCATCATCATGCAGAACACTGCCAACAGTTAGGGCACGTAAACTCCCATCCGGTGCTTTAGCCCAAGCTTGACCCTGAAGAAACGCAACTGTTGCAACGGCATTACTCATAAACTGACTCCGCGTCATGATGAAATGTGAAACGACTCACATTAAAAGTATGATTTGCAGTCTAGTCAGCAGTGAAAAATGTGCCATTGAACTAAAGGACAATAAACAGGTTTTTTTTATTTCCTTAAAAGAATAATGAATGGGAAAAGGAGAATTTCGAGAAAAATGTTTTAAATGCCGCCACTGGCCGACATCACTAACACCAGATGAAGGCGATCCCGTACATTCAATTTTTCAAACGCGGAGCCCAGGTGGGCCTTGACTGTTCGCTCGGTGATATCCAATTCCCGGGCAACTTCTTTATTGGTCTTACCTGCTGCCACTAATTGAGCAACAGCCAGTTCACGGCTGGTAAGTTGCGACAAATCTACTTTTGTCCCATTCAATGATTTTGTCGGGGTAGCTGGCAAACTCCGGGCTGTGGCCAAGACCAGTTGACGCATTAAATCAGCACCTAACCACATCCCATTTGCCGCAACAACTTGCGCAACCTGTTCCAACACTACCGGTACAGCAAGGTAATGCACATAACCACTCGCACCCGCTTCCAGTGCCTGCCGCGCCTGCTCAGCCGTTTCGATTAATGTCATGGCAATAATTTTTTTACTGGTTTGCGCAAGCGATCGCAGCAACACAAAATCATTGTCATCGCGCAGCAACAACCAGACGCAATCTGCTTGTACAAATTGCGTGGCATCCTGTGCAATAAATGCGGTGGGAAATGCTTGTTGCCAACGCGGGGACTGGATATCTGCCGGAGCAATAAAAAGATGTTGGGTCATCGTTCAGTCAATGCATTTTGTTGTGCGCGCAACACAGGTTTTAACAAGTAAGCAAGAACCGTTTTCTTGCCAGTGAGAATATCCACCTGCGTCATCATGCCCGGCATGATGGGTAACGTTGGATCAAACCCAGCCCGCTCAGTACGTACACGCACAATATAAAACGTACGATCTTTTTCATCGGTCACTGTATCCGGGCTGATATGTTCGACTTTTCCACGCAGGCCACCGTATATGACAAAATCATATGCGGTAAATTTCACAATCGCTTCCTGTCCCGGGTGCAAGAAGGCAATATCCTTCGGTGATACTTTTGCCTCCACTAATAAATCATCATCCAACGGCACCATCTCGATAACTTCATGGCCCGGTTGAACAACACCCCCAACCGTATTGGTAAATACACGTTGAACAGTACCGCGTACGGGTGAGCGAATTTCAGCGTATTTAATTTTATCGGCCAGCCCGGTGCTACTCTCGCTCAATGCGGCGATCTTGCTTAACACTTCGGATAATTCCGCACGCCATTTGTTATTGGCTTGCAATTCCGTTTCGCGCAATTTCCCTCGGGATTCTTCAATCGCCAATAATAAACGTGACTCTTGCGCGGCAGCTTGTTCACGTCCACCTTTTGCATTGGCAACTTCACCTTCCAGACGCAAAATTTCCACTTCTGAAATTGCACCGCTCGCCAACAATGGTTTGGTAACACTCAACTCCTGATTTGCCAATTCCAATGCACGGGTAGTTTGCGTCAGTTTTGCACGCACTTCATTCAGTTCTTCTGTGCGTTGATCCAATTGACTACGTGCAATACTTAATTGTTCATCCAACTCCTTGCGATTGGATTCATAAAGATTGCCTTCATGAGTAGCAATATCCGGTGCCTCACTGGATAAATCAGGCGGTAATTTGAATTCGCTATTCGTGGTCAAGGCTTGCAAACGTGCAGCCCGCGCTTGCAGCGATAAATATTCTGCACGATTCTCACGAAAGGTAGAAATAAAACGGGTCGGATCAATGCGCAGCAATAAATCGCCTTTATTAACCACCTGCCCTTCACGCACCAATACTTCTTGTACAACACCACCATCAAAAGATTGAATAACTTGCAATTGCGATGATGGAATCACTTTTCCTTCACCACGTGCCACTTCGTCCAGCGGCGCAAATGCAGCCCATATCAACAATATAAAAATAATCAACGCAATTACACGCAACAATAAACGCGCTTTTATCGGCTCCTGCTGCAAGCGTGCCCAATCTGAATCAGTCACCCAATCTTTGGGTTGCTCATGCAACGGGTCGAGCCAACGGGCATACGCTTTGTCAATTGTCTTACTGGCGGGAATACCTACTTTATTTAATCCACGACCCAGTTTTTCAAACCAGATTTTATCGCGCGAACTTTTCGGTTGGGATTTAGTAGCATCGCTCATCAGGTTGCCCTCCCGATACGGCCTTGACGCAACGCTTCTACCACTTGTTCTTTTGGACCATCGGCCACGATTTTTCCTGCATCAATGACAATAATTCGATTAACCAATTCCAACAATGAAGTGCGGTGGGTAATTACCAACAGGGTTTTATGTGCGGCAAATTGCAACAGATTACGTTTGAATTCTTCTTCACTGGTGTGATCCATCGCCCCGGTGGGTTCATCCATCAATAAAATGGGTGGATCGTTTAACAAGGCTCGCGCAATACTGACCGATTGCCGCTGCCCACCCGATAGCAGTTGGCCATGTTCTCCAACCGGCATCGCTAATCCCATCGGGTGTTGGTTTACAAAATCAGTTAGCCCGCTTAATCGCACCGCTTCAAGAATCATATCATCGGTGGCGTGGGTAGCACCGAAGGCAATGTTGTCGCGCAATGAACCGTAAAACAAATTCACATCTTGCGCTACGTATCCCATATTGCGACGCAACTCAGCAGGATCCAGCTGGCGAATATCAATACCATCCAGCAACACAGTACCGGATGCGGCTTCATACAAACCAGCAATGAGTTTTTCCAGTGTTGTTTTCCCGGAGCCATTGCGCCCCAGAATAGCAACACGTTCACCAGCTTTAATCTTGAATGAAACGTCGCGCAATATTTCGCGTTCATCATGTGGATATTTAAACGCGACTTTTTTAAATTCAATTCCACCTTGCAAGCGCGGGCGACTGATCCATCGTTTATCCAGTGGACGCTCCACCGGTTTTTCCATAATTTGGTCCAATGCAGTGAGCGCGGTCGCCGCATTGTGATATTGCATCAATAAACCAGCGGTTTGCCCAACCGGAGCCATAATGCGCGATGCCAACATATAGGCTGCAATCAAACCACC
This sequence comes from Cellvibrio sp., assembly GCA_035490715.1. Taxonomy (GTDB): domain Bacteria; phylum Pseudomonadota; class Gammaproteobacteria; order Pseudomonadales; family Cellvibrionaceae; genus Cellvibrio. The sequence goes on along the minus strand of DATJLF010000031.1, from coordinate 150,812 downwards.
CTGACTTAAATTACCATCAATAATTTGATACACACCGACGATAATAATCACTACCGAGACAGCTTGCTGTATCCAGGCAGTAGTGCTGCCAACCGATCCGGAAAGCAAACGCATTTTTACGCCCACACGGGAAACCAGTAAGGTGGTTTTTTCCCAGATGGATTGCATGCGTCCCTCAGCACCTAATATTTTTAACGTTTCCAGGCTCGCGAGGCTTTCTACCAACGTTGCATTACGTTGTGCAGAAGCTTGCATGGAATTTTCTGATAACAAATGCATTTTGTGTTGCACGGCAGCGGTGTAAATCATTACCAATATCACACCGACCAGAACTGGAAAAATCAACGGCCAGGAAATTAGTAACACCACCACCATAAATAACAGCACAAAAGGTAGATCTACCAACGCGAGAATCGTTGCCGATGAAATAAAACTGCGCACAGCTTCAAACGACTGCAACCCGGCAGAAAATGATCCTACCGATGCAGGCCGTTCCGATAATTTCATTCCCAGCACTCGTTCCATGATGGTTGCGGAGAGCGTGACATCAACACGGCTTGCAGCGAGATCGACAAACCAGGCGCGCATCATACGCAATACAAAATCCGCGCTGATGGCAATCAGCATTCCTATGGATAACACCCAAAGTGTGTCTGTCGCATGATTAGGTACTACACGGTCATACACATTCATCACAAATAATGGCGAGACCAGTGCAAAAAAATTGATCAATAACGCGGTTAATAAAACATCGCGATACAAATATTTATGTTGCGCCACAACGCCCCAAAACCAATGGGCATCACGGTTTTCACGGTTGGCAATTTTGCCAATGTCGGTGACTTGCGCTTCAAAACGCTCGCTGGGCCGCACATAAATTACGCGGCCAGTATATTGGCTAGCTAATTCTGCAAGACTGATAACCACACTTGCATCACCCAGATCCGGAAAAATAACGCGTGCTTTACCTGCATTCATCGACAACAACACGCACGCATTATTGTTATTGAGCAATAACACCACGGGTAATAGTGCAGAATTCAATTGTTCCAATGATCGTTGGGCAATTTTGCTGGTAAGACCGGCGCGCACCGCTGCACGCGCAAATAACGAAGGGGTTAATTCCCGTGATTCAAGCGGCAAACCGGCTAGCAATAATTCACGCGTGGCAGTGAGCTGATGGGAACGGGCAATAATCAACAAACACTCAAGCAAAGGGCCACCGCGGGTATGCGCGGTATTCTCCAATGCAGGTTGAACATCAAGGGTCATGATTACTCCGTGTCACTGGTGCAAAACGCTATAAATAGTGGGCAATTCGTTAATGTGTGTAATAAGCCCCTGTAATATAGATGGCGATTTATCTCCTAGCAATTTCCCGACAGTTTTTTCATGGGTGCATCTCACCAGAGTGGATAAACGGCATAAAAAAACGCATCAACTCCTGCGACTTGATGCGTTTTTTATTGGATAAAAATACAAACTTACTTGCGAGTGCGAGTTACAGTGATATCCACGCGACGATTGGCGGCCCTTCCCGTTTCAGTGGTGTTATCGGCTGTTGGGCGGCTTGAACCAAAACCATCCACAGTCATTGGAATGGATTCCAATCCATTTAACACAAAATAATCACGCACACGCTGCGCCCTGGCTTTGGATAACGGGGTATTTAATGCATCAGTGCCGGTATTGTCAGAATGACCTTCAATACTAATCTGCACTACATTTTGAGTGGTTTTTATATCACCGATGAATGCATCCAGTTTTTGGGTCGCACCAGGTTTCAAGTCAGAACTTCCCACATCAAATAATGCATCACCACTCACCGGTGTTAACTCGCTAATTAAATCAGAGCGACTCATTGCCGTCGGCGCATCGTCCGGGCACGCGGACTCGGAAATCTTTAAGGAATCCTCTACTTTTACATCGTGCAAAATTCCCAAACCATCACGCACAATTCCCAACGCAGGCAACAAGCTGCCCATCGCCGCTAATGAACGAGCGTATGCGATTTCCAAATCACCCTCTGCAGTAATTAACGCGCGACTTGCCTGGAAATATTCATTCTCAGCGTCGAGTAAATCCAGCAATGTACGCTGGCCAATATTAAATTGTTCAGCGTATGCAGAACGAACCTTATCGCTGGATAACTTATGTTGTTGCAAAGCGACCAATTGCTCGCGAAGACGTTGTGAGTCGTTGTAGGCAATCTGGGTTGTTTGACGTAAATCGACGCATGCCTGATCACGCAAATCTTTGGCCTGATTCACTTGTTCCAGTGAGCGGCGCACAGCAGCGCGGTTGGAACCACCACTGTAAAGGTTGTAGGTAATAGCAAGTTCTACCGCGCTTTCATCGCCCCAGGAGTCCGGATCGACGCGATTATCAAAACCGTTTTGATTCCGACTGGTGACTCCACGCGCGCGCAATTCTGCTTTCGGGTAATACCCTGAGCGCTCTACTTTTACTGCTGCCTGGGCAGCACTGATATTTTTAATGGCCGCATGAAAACCGGGATTACCCTGATAGGCCAACACCAACGCATCACGTATTGAAGGAGGTAATTGCTGTGCTGCCAGGTCACTCGCAACAAGCTCTTCAGCAGGCAGTTGCCCCACAATTCGCAAGTAACGCGCAGTCACATCATGCAGGTTAGAGGCTTCCGTTAATAAATTTGATTCTGCCAACGCCAGGCGACCTGCCACTTGTTCCAGATCCACGCGACGCCCCACACCGCTGCCAACGCGCTCATCAATTTGTGCATACACCTCACGATGCTTGGCGTAATTGTTACGTGCCAGATCCACTAAATCGCGATTACGCTTTACATCCTCATAAGCACGCACAGCTTCCAACGCGGTGTTCTCCACGGTATTTAGCAACTCGTAATAACGCACCAAACGAATGCCATCCATACGTTTAACTTCACCGGACGTACGGAATCCATCAAACAGCATTTGCGTCAATGTGACTTGCCCCTGAGCCGTGGAATAGCTGCCACGCCCATCATAATCGCGCGCCGTTTCACCGGATGTTGCCGCTAGATCTACAGAGGGTAAATAACCGCCACGGGCAACGCGAACATCCAGCACAGAGGCTTTAAATTCATGCCAGCTGGCTTGCACATCGGGATTTGATTCAATAGCTTTCAGTGCTGCTTCTTTTACGTTTCCCGTTTGGGCTAATGTGCTGCACGAAAACACATAAAAAGAAATGAAGATCAGGGATTGTTTGAACAAACGACCAGGTTGAAAAAGTGTGCGGATCATTAATATGTTTTCCGGTTTTTTATAAATGGTAAAAATTCAGTTTTATGTGCATCCCAACACCAACGCTCACTTGCCCCTTTAATTTGAACACCAAACCTTCCTGAATATTAGTCAACCCATGGAAAATGCATATACAACCATGGATTCCAAAACAATATTGGCGCACTAATCTGTAATTGGATCTACCACTCAGGCAGAAAATCCCTATTGCTACCCCTGTAAAACCCAATACCTTATTCTGGGACTCTAACAAAACCACCCAAAAGATGTGTTGAAGGCCTGCCACCTAAGCTTAACAACCTCTCAAATGGCACAAAAAACATCAAAAATTTGATTTTCATCATAACCCAGTCAAGATTTATTCCACAATAGAATTTATTTTTGTGACACAAGCCTCATTACAGCAACATAATTGCTGTTTATAACTAAATAAACGACTGGCAACGCCGGTACATACTTATGCTGAAGTCTTGTACATCCTTTAAGCCTTCATCTTCCAGTTGATGACGTAATTGGTCTGTCATTCTCCAGGCAAAGGGAGTCATCGCCAACAACGCACGACACAACTCCTTGTCATGGATGGTGAAATCCGTTGTTAAACGTTCGTTGCTAATGATCTGAAATCCGGTTGGAGTCACCGGTTCTTCGTGAGGACGAACATCGGAGTAAATTCGTTGTCGCAAACCGATAAGATGATTTGCAGCGGGCGCCACTATAATCAAAAGCCCGGCTGGCTTTATTACACGCCATAACTCTTCTTCTTTACTGGGAGCATAAATACGTGTGATCACATCCATAGACTCATTTGCAAACGGTAAATCAAAGCTGGAAGCCACAGCAAAAACATTGCGATTTTTATCCAACGCTGTTTTTGCCGCAAGTTTCACACCCGCCTTGGCAATATCCACCCCATAAACGTGTGCATGTGGTAATGCTTCTGCAAATGCGTGAGTAAAGTAACCTTCACCACAACCAATATCCAGCAAGGTACTAGTGGTGCTCGGGAGCAACTCTTGTAAACGCATTTTTAACGCAGAAAAAAAACCGGCCTGCAAAAACTGTCGGCGCGCTTGCAATTGCTCTTTCGCATCACCCGGTTCGCGTGAATGTTTATGGTGTACGGGTAATAAATTGAAATAACCTTCTTTGGCCCGATCAAACTGATGGCGGTTTTCACAAGCCAATCCTTGCGAATTTAATTGCAATACTAGCTTGCATAATGGGCAACGCAAATCTTTCATAGTAATAACATAGTGTGAAAAATAAGCGTGCAGGATGTCGACTCAGCGCTCAATAAGCAAGTCAAATGGATGGAAAAACGGAGGCATTTACTAGTTGCCATATGACCTCCGTTTTCGATTTGATATTAGTTTTCCTCTTAATATTAGTTTTCTTCTGGCACCTCGTAGCGGTCGATGATATCGCGCACTAAACCACTGCGGACAATATCTTCACGTTCAAATTCATGTACATAAACATTTGGTAAACCCTGCAATCGTTCCACTGCGTCCGCCAGACCATTAGGGCCGCGAATATCGCTTTGCTTGATATCACCATTAATTACTACTTTACAATCTTCACCGATGCGCGTTAAAAACATTTTCATTTGCGCGGGACTGGTGTTTTGCGCTTCATCAAGAATGACAAAGGTTTTGCTGTTAAAGGTTTTACCGCGCATAAACGCAAGTGGTGCTGCCACTATGCGACCATGACGGAGACAGTAATCCACTGTACCTGCGCCCAATCGCTCGTTCAAAATATCGCGGAAGGCATCAATATAAACCGAGAATTTTTCATCCAGATCACCGGGTAAAAACCCCAAGTTTTCTCCGGACTCCACAGCAGGTCGCGTCAAAATTATTCGCTCAATCCGCCCTGACTCCAGCGCTTCTGCGGCTAACGCGCCTGCACAATAACTTTTACCTGTACCGGCAGGGCCAATACCAAAAGTTAACATGTGAGTGTTTATTGCGTGGATGTACTGTTGCTGGGATTTTGTTTTTGCGCGGAGTGGTTGAGGAGAGCGAGGAGGAGAGTAAGCAGTTTCAAGTTGTTGCGAGCGGGATTTTAGATCAACAATATTGTCATCATTCCGTTGGTTCTTTCGCGACTTATGCCGTGACGTTGAATAGTTGTTATCGTCAAAGTGTTGGTGATTTGCACTGCGTCTGGCATGCGATTTTTTTGCCATAAATCATAATCCCCTTAAAGTCGGTAAGTATCACGAGTATCCAAGGTAATACTCGTTAGTTTGAGTCACCCGATTACGCAATTTACTGTGGATTACATGATTGCCATTTACCCTCCTCTTCTATGTTTAACATGTTCAATAAGGTATTTAACCTTTAGATATTCAAATCAAATATCAGTTCAAACAACAAAACACTTCAAGTAAAGCAAAACGCTATGACAGAAAGATGACGGCAAGTTGAGTCCATTTTTCTCGCCAATATCCATCTTTATTTAACACGAAATTTTTATGCAAATTCATCATTTGCCGTTGACTCTGACCCGTGATCACTTTTTAAAAAAGCAACCGGTTGTGGTTCAGCTTGTAGCAGGCAACTACTGGTTGTGTTCGTTGCCTTCAATTTGATACTAGGCTTATTTTTTATTTGGGTCAATCACTTATTTGCAATAAAAGTGACATAGCCGATGGGCATTAACAGGATTGGCAAGTCAAGGGATTTATTCATCCCCAATGTCCGTTGCAGACTTGTTGATTTTCTTTTTCGGCGGCGCAAAGCCATCAACCACCCCGGTATTTTTCGCTGCGGTAGGAACACGACGATTACCAATATTTTTCTTATCGCGCTCACGTACTTTCACTTTGGGCTTTTTGCTTTCAGGTTTATCATCTTTAACAAGTTTCTTTTTTGTACCTGCGGCTTTACCCGAAGCTTTCACTTTATCGGGCCCTTGATATTTTCCTTTCAAACCTGGCATACCGATAGTTTCGAAAGAAACATTTAAATAGCGTTCGATGCTTTTACATAAATTCCACTCCTTTGCATCGACCAAAGTCACAGCGCGTCCTTCAGCATCAGCGCGACCTGTACGACCAATACGATGTAGATACTCATCCCCCGAATACGCCACATCAATATTCACAACCAACTCCACTCCCGGGATATCCAGGCCACGTGCGGCTACATCTGTTGCCACCAACAATTGGGTTCGTCCCTGACGAAAATGCTCCAGGGTAATTTTTCGTTGATCCTGCGTTATATCGCCGTGCAAGCAGCTCACTTTGTATTTGTTATAACGCAAAAAATTGTCTAGCTGGGTGGCGCGAGCCTTGGTGTTGGTAAAAATAATCGCTTTTTCAAAACTGGCCTTTTCGAGCAGGGCGACTAATAGTTTTTCCTTATGCTTATAATCATCGGCAAGCATCATTTGCTGGATAATTGCATTGGGCTTTTCATCCAGATAAATTTCTTCCGCTTCACCCAATACAACCTGCTTGATGAGATGACGTAGACCTTTTTGCTCCATAGTGGCGGAGAACAATAATGTCTGGCGCTCGGCTCGGCAGGTTTCCGTAATCCTGAGCACATCTTCACTCAACCCCATATCCAGCATGCGATCCGCCTCATCAAGAACCAGGAATTCCAGGCCTGAAAACTCAGTGGATTTGTGCATGACATGCTCAGCCAGGCGGCCGGGGGTGCCGACTACAATTTCAGGGTTTTTCCGCAGCATGGCCTTCTGATATTTCAGTTCTTCACCCCCGCAAATCATGCCGACCTTCATTCCAGTGAACTTTAATAATTGCTCGGCATTTTTCACGATTTGCCGCGCCAGCTCGCGCGTGGGAGTCAAGATCAACATGCGGGTAGAGCTGGGGTTTACCGATGCACGCTCCAGCATGGCTTGTAATGATGGCAGTAAAAAGGCAATCGTTTTTCCACTACCGGTTTTGGAGCTAACAATGATGTTTTTTCCATTCAGCACAGCTGGAATCGCTTTGGTTTGCACCGGTGTTGGTTGCTCGTACCCCAACAGATCAATGGCCTTGTGCAATTGGTTATCGCCGATCAAGTCACGGAAGCCTGGCTGAGTCATGGTGAACCTCAAAAGATATTGGAATAGGCAAAAAGGCCGCGCAATCTACGCAGGGTTGGACAATATTTCAACCAAAACACGCCCCATGTCGTTAAAATGCCGTCCTTTACAAAATTGAGCTGGCGTTCATGAGAATTATGTTGGCCCCAATGGAGGGCGTAGTAGAGCATCACGTGCGCGATATCCTTACCCGAATCGGTGGTTTGGATGGCTGCGTCACCGAGTTTATCCGCGTTACCGATCAAAAGCTTCCTTACAAAGTGTTTTATAAATTTGCCCCCGAGCTCGAAAGCGGTTGTGCAACACCGAATGGAACTCCCGTGCGGGTGCAGCTTTTGGGCAGCAAACCTGAACCCATGGCCATCAATGCCCTGGAACTTGTGAATTACGGTGCAAAAGCCATCGATTTGAATTTTGGATGTCCGGCAAAAACAGTGAACTCCCATGAAGGAGGCGCTTGCCTGCTACGCACACCGGATCGGGTTTATTCCATTATCAAAGCGGTAAGGGACGCAGTTCCCTCGCAAATTCCGGTAACCGCCAAAATACGTCTTGGTTACGAAGATCGTAGCAGCTATATGGATAACGCTCACGCTGTGCAAGCCGCCGGCGCCAACGAACTCACTGTTCACGCGCGATCCAAAGCCGATGGTTACAAACCACCCGCCTACTGGCATTACATTGCCGACATTCGTGCAGAACTGGACATACCGGTTGTTGCGAATGGAGAAATCTGGTCTGTGGAGGATTATCTACGGTGTCGCGAGCAGGCGGGTGGCGCCGATGTCATGCTCGGTCGCGGTTTACTGTCCTGCCCTGACCTCGCCCGCCAAATCAAAGCACATTTAAATAATGAAGATTACACTCCACTCACCTGGGATCAAATCTGCACCATGTTGTACGACTATTACCGTTTAACTACACCACTCTACTGCGAACGAAACTGTGGCAATCGGGTAAAACAATGGCTTATGTATTTGAGTCGTCAATACCCGCAAGCGAGCGTATTTTTTGAGGCAATCAAGCGGAAAACTACACCGCCGGAACTGGATGCCTGCTTTCAAGAAGCGCTGGCGGCCTGTAAGGCTGAATAGCCCTTCTTAGCCTGCATAAAAAAGGCCCGCAATAGTTTGCGGGCCTTTGGCTCTCACCGTCGTTGTTGTTTATCTTAATGAATGAGCTCGTCAAAACCGCCCATCAAATCTTTAGTTTCATCAATTCTTTCCATCATCTTCACCAAATTGATTCCCAATTTGGTTGCCAGATCATTTGGAAAATGCGCCAACAACTCTTCATCACTACCTTTTTCATTCATATGCACAATGTAATCAGCGATGTTGATCAATGTTGCAAAACGTGAAAATTCCGGCGCAGCGAGGGGGTCAAGTTGATAACGAATACCAGCCACGATGGCATCCGGAAATTTCCAGCGATTAGCCAATTCGGCCCCAGCCTCAGGGAAATTAAAACCCAATACATTTTTTTCAATGTCCGAATTACGCGCCCCCCGATCCACTACTTTTTGAATCTCTTTACACTCTTCCGGCAATAAGATGTGAATCAACAGTTCACCAATGTTATGAATCATGCCGCATGTAAACGCAGTCTCTGCATCATCTTTGGAGAATTTTGCTAACCATTTACAAGTCGCGGCAACAGCGAAACTGTTGTGCCAAAATGCCGGTAAATCGAAACCTTCAGGCGCCTTGAATGCACCGGTCATACCAGAAGCCAGCACCAAAGTACGGACCGCATTAAAACCCAGAATAAACACAGCGTCGTTTACCGAGCCTACTTTACGATTACCACCGTAGTGAGCAGAGTTGGCAGCACGTAATACTTTTGCAGTAAGTACTTGATCTGAACTGATTTTCTTTGCAATTGCCTCGTTATTGATATTGTCATCACCAAAGCTTTCGATTAATTCCTGCACCACTTTAGGAATATTCGGTAGCTTCTGCGCGTTATCGATTAAATGTTTCAGCTCCACAATAGCCTCGCTTGCATCTTTAATAGTCCTGGCAAGGACACCCATCCACTCCAAAACTTCCCCACCTGAGATTGGGTATAGCAAAGGTTTGGCTTAGCGCAATTCGGGATGTCAAAAATGCACTGCTCGTAACGCAAATTTAACGATTTGCCGCAGGGGAATATGAGCGAATAATTGATAGGGAGGAGCCACCATCAATTACAAGTGGCTGGAATGAACCTTTAATCGTGAGTAAATTTGCCAAAAGGAATATTTAAGCCAACGACAGCGGTATTGAAATCTTTAGCAATACTCATACGGATCTTTAACCCAATCCCCGCATAACGGCCAAAGACAAAGTTTGCCTCCAAAGGAATAGACAAGCTGCTCACATCGATCTTTTCGCAGTAATGTTTGGTCGTCGTCCAGAACCCACCGGTTTCCTTCACATCGCTACAGTCATCAGCTTGCGTGCCATCGACGAAACCCAAACCGAAACCTACATCCGAATAGAACCAGCGTGAATAATTCCGAGTGAACTTCATAACACTGATTTCACCGACTTCGTCATCAAAACGGATTAATCCATCCTTGGTGTAATAATGTTCGGTTTTGATGAGTTGCTTTTCGCCGTAACTAAAACTACCTAAAGCCCAGCCGTTTTTGCCGGTCGCTGTCTTCACCTGAATACCGGAAAAACTTCCGCCACCGGTTACCTCCACCCACCAGCGTTCACCGATAATGTCCGGCATTGCGTAGAGGTTATTGTTGAATAACAGCGCACTTGCGGCCAATAATTGTTTCATTCTTATATCCCTGTGATGTGAAAAAAAGCGCGCAGTTTAATTTGCCAGCCCCATAAAAAGAAAGGCGCCAATGGCGCCTCCGAATACATATTACTGACTTACCGGCTCCAACATAATCCGCACCGGGTTACCTAACTTAATATCGCCACGAATCCGATAACCGGGTACCGCTTCGCGCATTTTTTGATAAATCCAGCGACCTTCCACATCCGTCCGGGCGATAATCATGGCAAGACTGTTGGACTCCTTCACCTTATTAGCGACTTCGGCAATGCGCGCGAGGATTTTGGGATCGTCCCTACCAACCAGGCTGGCATCAAGCAAAAACTCATGTGCACCACCGCGGTATGGTTCAACGGGTGGCGCTGATTTGATTTGCTCGGTCAGTGCCGCTGATACTTCTTTAATTAATAAATTATCGGGGTCAACAATGCGTGCATTATTAAGCATCGTGGTGGCTTGGGAATAGTTGCCACGTGCAGCTGCCTGACGGGCGAAATCTACATAGCGCATCACGATGCCTTGCAATCCACCTTTGGCCCGCTGGTTGTTCGGGTCAAGCTTGAGCGCTCCACGGAAATAATCAAATGCATTATCATTTTTGGGTGTAAGGAGCTGGTTTTGGGAGAGAGTGTATTCGCCGTTTAAAATCAACATCCTCACTACTTGCTGCTCTTTAGTGATCACTGGCGCGGGGGCAACAACCGGAGTGGGCGGCGGAGGTGGAGGAGTTTTTTTCTGCTTGGGCCACAGAGACATTTGGCAAGCACTCAGGCTGAGTGCTGTAACTATCAACAGACCAATGCGACCAGTAGCTAACATAACGACAATTCTCTTCGATAAATCATTAAAACAAGTGGCTAAACGTAAAAAAGATTAAATTCACAAACCCGGGGGAATGATAGGGATTGCCCAGTGTCCATTGGGTCGCGTATGTTACTGTAACTCAGTCACGCTGGCACGTTGAACAGTTCAATTACCGGCCTCTTGCACAAAAGATCCCTTGAACCTCATTAAAACACTGAACATTAAAGAATCCTGATTATGCGTTCACGCCTGCTTTCACTGTTATTGCAATCTTGCCTCTTAATAGCGGCTATCCATACCAACGCAATTGCAGCTGATGATCCCTTTGCACCAAAAAACCAAAACACCAACCAATCCCCCATTTCGCTAGATAAAAACCCTTTGAGCAATACCGTTGTTGCACAAGATGATTTTCTTCCGGTAGCGCAGGCATTTATCTCCGATTTTTCGATTGAAAACGGTCAACTGGTACTACGCTGGAACATTGCAGAGGGCTACTACCTGTACGAGGAACGCTTTAAATTCAAGGCAGATAACGAGTTACCCCTGATTCCTGTCTATACACCGGGAAAAATGAAATACGATGAGTTATTCGAGCGCGAAACTATGGTGCACTATCGCCAGGTTACCGCCAGTTTTGATTTGGCCAACATCAATCAACCTTTCATCCTCAAGCTTGAGTACCAGGGATGTGCAGATGCGGGACTGTGTTACCCGCCACAAAAGAAAACCCTGGCAGTAGACCCAAACAATGCAGTGGTTATTGAACAAGCCGCTCCGTCTATCTCTCCCGCCCCAATTGCTTCTTCAGGCGGTCAAACAATTCCAACGCCAGCCCCATCAGAAACAGCGAACTCCAGCTTTTTGTTACAAGCCATTATTTTTGCCATTCTGGGCGGTATTGTGCTGAACCTTATGCCGTGTGTATTTCCGGTTCTATCCATCAAAGTCATGAGTTTGGCTGCAGCAGATCGGGCTCGCCTCGCTATTCATGGATGGGTTTATACGCTCGGTATTGTGACTTGTTTTGTCGCCTTCGCCGTAGCCTTATTACTAGCGAGAAAAGGCGGCGAAGCCATCGGGTGGGGCTTCCAATTGCAATCTCCGGGGTTAATTGCTGTACTCGCCTATCTGTTTTTTGTGATGGGACTGAGCATGTCCGGACTGATTCACTTCGGCGGCAGCCTTATGGGTGCCGGTCAAAACCTGACTCAAAAATCCGGATTGAGCGGCTCCTTTTTTACCGGCGTGCTGGCTGCCGTAGTAGCGAGCCCCTGCACAGCGCCGTTTATGGGGGCAGCCTTGGGCTTTGCGCTGACTCAACCGTCTTATATATGCACCGCCATTTTTGCGGCACTAGGGTTCGGCATGGCTCTCCCGTTGCTCCTTTTATGTTATTTGCCTGCGCTAGCAAGCCGCCTGCCCAAACCAGGGGTTTGGATGGATAACCTCAAGCAGTTTCTTGCCTTCCCGCTCTATCTAAGTGCGATTTGGTTGCTGTGGGTGTACGGACGGCAAACCAACGTAACCGGCATGGCAATGTTAACCATCGGCGCCGTGTTTATCGCATTTGGCTGCTGGCTTTGGGCAAAACATGCAGCTGGCGTATGGCTATGGATTCAACGTTTACTAATCGCGACAAGCTGGCTTTTGGCAGCCAGCATCATTTGGGAAACGCCATCATCAACCGATCAAAACCAATTGCAGGCAGGTCGCTGGCAGACCTATAACCCGACACTGGTAGCCGAACTTCGTGCAGAGGGTCGCCCGGTTTTTATTAATCTAACCGCTGACTGGTGCCTTACTTGTCTTGCCAATGAACGTGTTGCGCTCCATACCGATGCAGTCGAAAAAACCTTTGATGAACTCAATGTTGCGACACTCAAAGGTGACTGGACCAACACCGACCCGCAAATCACCGAACTTTTACAAGAATATGGTCGTAGCGGTGTGCCTTTATATCTATGGTACCCCGCTAATTACACAGGCAAAGCCATCGTTTTGCCGCAACTTTTAACGCCAGAAATAGTAATGCGTCATTTGAAAAGCAATTAATTAATGATTTTTGCCGATTTTTAACGAAAATAAGCACTTTTAGCCACCTTTTAACGAAACTTCCCGAATCTTGTTGCTAACTGGGTGACAAGATGCCGGGATAATCATGTAAAACCGTTATTTCTCGTCACACTTTTACTTCTTTACCAACTAACTTCTGCAATCTTGCAGCGATTTTCTTCCATCTGAATAAAATGTTGCTGTCATCGTGGACATAACCTTTTTTTTGGGGCAAACTCCCTCTCACTTAAGTTCTTGAGGAAGCGATTTCATTAAATTGCAACATTTCGAAGCAGTTTGACTAAAATCGCCGCAAAAAATAGAAAATCACTCCAGGAATACAGCCAATGGCAACCATTTTGGTACTTCATGGCCCCAACTTGAATTTGTTAGGGTTACGCGAACCAGGAATTTACGGTGCTGCCACGCTTGAAGATATTAATCGCAAGCTATCCCAACTTGCGCAGAGTGCCGGACACCACCTGCAAACACTCCAAAGTAATGCCGAATACGAATTGATTGATCGCATTCACGATGCACGTAAGGAAGGGGTGGATTTCATCATCATTAATCCCGCCGCATTTACCCATACCAGTGTTGCCCTACGTGATGCATTACTCGGCGTTGATATTCCTTTTATCGAGGTGCATTTATCCAACGTGCACAAACGCGAAGCATTTCGCCACCACTCATTTTTTTCTGATGTCGCCCAAGGTGTCATCTGCGGGCTGGGTGCCATCGGCTATGAGCTGGCACTCCAGGCTGCCCTTAAATTAGTGAAATAAATTTCTTTAACCACTCGGTCTGACCAAACCGACTACAACCTGTTGCCAGAGAGGACACCATGGATATTCGCAAAATTAAAAAACTAATCGAACTGCTGGAGGAATCCAACATCGGTGAGTTGGAAATTAAAGAAGGCGAAGAATCTGTACGCATTGCCCGCAATAGCGGTACCACCCAATATTTCAGTGCACCAGCTCCTGCATTTGCTGCCCCGGCAGCTGCGCCTGCTGCCGCTCCGACCGCAGCACCTGCGTCTGCTCCAGCCGTTGCACCTGCAGCACCCGTATCGTCAGGCCATGTAGTGAAATCCCCCATGGTAGGCACCTTCTACCGCTCACCAAGCCCGGGCTCACCGTCATTCATCGAAGTCGGCAAAACCGTTAAGGCGGGCGATGTAATCTGCATCATTGAAGCCATGAAAATGATGAACCAGATCGAAGCCGACAAATCCGGCGTGATTGAAGCCATTCTGGTGGAAGACGGTAACCCCGTTGAATTCGACCAACCTCTGGTAACGATTGTTTAACCGCTACCCAACAGAGGATTCGGTCCATGTTTGATAAAATTCTGATCGCCAACCGCGGCGAAATCGCGTTGCGTGTACTACGCGCCTGTAAGGAGATGGGCATCAAAACCGTTGCTGTCCACTCGCAAATTGACCGCGATTTGAAACACGTGCGCCTGGCGGATGAGTCGGTATGTATCGGCCCTAACCCGTCACCGAAAAGTTATTTGAATGTTCCGGCGATTATCGCCGCGATGGAAATTACCGATTCCCAGGCGGTTCATCCCGGCTACGGTTTCCTCGCCGAAAATGCTGATTTCGCCGAACGCGTACAAAAAAGTGGATTCACCTTTATCGGCCCGGACCCGGATGTAATCCGCATGATGGGCGATAAGGTTGAAGCGATTAAAGCAATGAAAAAAGCCGGTGTTCCCACTGTGCCTGGTTCTGATGGCCCACTGCCTGAGGACGAGGACGAGTGTTACGCAATCGCCAAGCGCATCGGTTATCCGATCATTATCAAAGCGGCTGCGGGTGGCGGTGGTCGCGGTATGCGTGTAGTTCATACTGAAGCAGCACTAATCAACTCAATCCGTGTCACCCAGGGCGAAGCCAAAGCAGCATTTGGCGATGGCACTGTGTACATGGAAAAATTCCTGCAAAACCCCCGTCACGTGGAAGTACAAATTCTGTCTGACGGCCAGGGCAGCGCAATTCATTTAGGTGACCGCGATTGCTCACTGCAACGCCGCCACCAGAAAGTATTGGAAGAAGCACCGGCACCGGGAATTCCACAAGAAGTTCGCGAAGCGACTTACGCCGCGTGCGTGAAGGCTTGTATCGATATCAAATACAAAGGCGCCGGCACCTTTGAGTTTTTGTACGAAGATGGCCGCTTTTACTTTATCGAGATGAACACCCGTATCCAGGTGGAGCATCCGGTATCGGAAATGGTGACCGGTATTGATTTGATCAAAGAACAAATTCGCGTTTGTTCCGGTTTGCCGCTGTCCATCAAACAATCTGACGTGATTATTCGCGGTCATTCGTTTGAGTGCCGCATCAATGCGGAAGATCCAAAAACCTTTATGCCCTGCCCCGGCCTGGTGAAAGGGTTTCATGCGCCCGGCGGCTTGGGTGTTCGTGTGGATTCACACCTATACAACGGTTATTCGGTTCCGCCCAATTACGATTCAATGATCGCAAAAATTATCACTTATGGTGATACGCGCGAGATCGCCCTGAACCGTATGCGTAACGCACTGGATGAAACTATTGTTGATGGAATTCGTACCAATATCCCGCTACAACAAATGCTGGTGCGCGATGAAGCCTTCCGCAAAGGCGGTGTGAATATCCATTATCTGGAAAAGAAGCTGGCTGAATAAAAATTGCCGGTTTTCCAATCCATAAGGGCGCGATTTATCGCGCCCTTTTACATTTCGAAATGCCAGTGTGTGCTAAACACTTAATCCCTGATGTAATAGCTTTAGCAATTACTAAATGTTTAATACTCGACTAATCAATTCAGCAAGAATCAAAAACTATGCCTTGGCTGCAACTCAAAATTATTACTCCTCGTCGTTATGTTGAATCACTCGAGGATTCGCTGCTTGCCTGCGGCGCAGCGTCCGTCACTCTCCAGGACAATGCAGACCAACCTATTCTGGAACCGGGCCTGGGCGAAACCCCACTATGGGATAGCGTAAAAATGACTGGTTTGTTTGATGCCGCAATCGATACCGCCAAAACGATTGGCTTGGCAGAACGTCGTTTCGGTAATCCGCTACCAGAACATTACTGGGAACAACTGGAGGATAAGGATTGGGAGCGAGAGTGGATGAGCAACTATCACGCCATCCGCTGTGGCGAAAGACTATGGATTTGTCCCAGCTGGCAAGAACCACCCGAACCCGACAAAGTTAATTTAATGCTCGACCCAGGCCTCGCCTTTGGTACCGGTACCCACCCCACCACATTTCTATGTATGCAATGGATCGATAAGCAGGACTTCACCAATCAGGAGGTTGTTGATTACGGATGTGGCTCAGGAATCCTTGGTATCGCAACGCTTTTGCTGGGAGCCAGAAAAGTCATTGGTGTCGACATAGATCCACAAGCCCTGCTAGCCACCGTTGAAAATGCCAAGCGTAACAACCTTCCCGCCGATGTAATGCCCGTTTACTTACCACCAGACTGTCCGAAAAATCAGGTTGATGTCATGCTTGCCAATATTTTGGCTGGGCCATTGGCCGAATTGGCACCTACACTAAATGCGATGACCAAAGTTGGCGGCAAACTCTGCTTATCAGGCATACTTGCCATTCAGGCACAAACTGTCATGGCTGCATACCAAGCCTGGTTTGACTTTGATCCGGTTACAGAACAGGAAGAATGGGTACGTTTGACCGCTACCAAGAACCGGGCATAAAAGTCAGATTATAGTGAGACAGTTGGCATTGCTGATGGAGACAACCATGACCGGTTGTCGCTGGAATTTACCGCACGTCATCCGCTGGTTACACTAGCGGGTCTTGACAATAATTAACTCAACCGATGTGCGGCTATCTAATTAAAGCAGTTTATAAGGGCCTTGATGTATGACCTCTGCCAGCAACCAACAAATTACTCGTTGCCCCAAGTGTGGAACTGCCTTTCGCATTACGCAAACCCAATTGCAATCCGCTAAGGGATCTGTTCGTTGCGGGTCCTGTTTAAATGTCTTCAAAGCAGTGGATTATCTAGTTGCATCAACAGCACCTAAACCAAGTGAATCACCAAAAGCAATCGCCGCATCAAAACCAGTTGAGATACAAAAATCAGTCGAACCCTTAAAACCAACCGTTCGCCCCACCTTAAAGCAAGAGCCTGAAAAAGTGGCTGCCCCATGCCCCTCAATCCAGCCCTCTTCAGCAGAGTCCCCAAACAAACAGCCTGTGGTGACCAAACCTGCGATTCCTGTAGCTGAAAAAAAGAAAGAAGAGGCGCACGCCAAGAAGCCCGAACAACTTGCGATATTAAGCAGCATCAAACCTTTACCAATAACACCGCCAGCACCTGCTGTATCAGCGAAGCCTGTACCAAAACCCGCATCGCAAAAGTCGGTAGTACGAGTATTGAACAAGTCTTCACTTGAGAACGTTGACGATATTTTGATCAGCGACGATATGGAAGAAACCAAACCCGACGTCAAAAACTATGAGTTTGACGGGTTTATGGAAATAGATACTGCACCAAAAACGGAAGTATCCCTGTTTGAGCGTAAGTTTCAGGATCAAAACGAGAAAGACGATGTCCCCACAGCCGATGAATCCTGGGCTGAAATGCTGATTGAAGATGAGGACGATACTCCCAAATACAGCGCACGCCGGGAGCCAATTGTCAGTGATGATGAGATAAACGAATTTCATAACACCACGGCGCCGGAGAATCAGCAGGGTGCAATTCGTGAAGAAAAGTCCAACCAGATATCTCCCGGGTTGATGTTCAGCCTTGTTGGCGATCCGGATGAAACCACACCAACCAAAACATTATCTGGCTCCACTCCAGATAAAGCAGATGACGAATTTATCCTGAGTGAAGAGCTGGACAATATTCCTGACCACACAGGTTTTAAACACGCAGCACCGGTGGTAAATGACAGTCCACTTGATCCCAACATCTTCGAAACAACTGACTCATCTGCAGCTGAAGCTTCGTCACGGCAGGTTAAAACCCAACCCAAAATTCGTGCATATGATGGCTCTCGTGCTGCACTCCTGATGAATATCATTCCCGCGCCCATCGAGTTCAACGCCAAGCGTATGCGCCGCTGGTACCAACGTAAACTCTGGCCAACATTAAGCTTGCTGGCCCTGATCGCATTAGTTGCGCAGTTGGGCTGGTTCAAATTTGATTATTTCAGTCGTGTCGAACCTTATCGTACAGCGTATACATTTCTTTGCCCTTATCTGGGCTGTCAAGTGCCTACATTGGTAGACACTCGTCAAGTCAGTGCGTTTAACCTTGTAGTGCGCGAGCACCCTGATTCCGTTGGTGCATTGGCCGTCGATGTCATGATTATGAATAACGCGCCATTCGATCAGCCTTACCCTGACCTGGTGCTCATGTTTACCGATCTTGACGAAAATGAGGTTGCATCGCGTCGCTTTTCACCGAAAGAATACTTGGGTGGAGAAGCTGCCGGTAGTAGCCATATGCCGCAAAAACAACCTGTACATTTGACGCTGGACTTAGTTGATCCAGGCGAAAAAGCAGTCAACTACCACATTTACATTCCACGCCAGTAATAAACCTGAATCTGCCTCAAATCAGCAGTTAGACTGATAAGAGGCGCCACCAAATAAAACTTTGGTGGATAAAGAGATATATCAATGGATATTGGAATCACCAGCAACTGCACAGAAACACTGAATCACAAGCGTGCGCGCTGTCATCGCTTGCTGGTCAGCTTATGTTTGAGCTTATTGGTGATTTTCGATGATTCCCTCGCATTCATCGACGTAACATCAGCACAACCCGCTATCAAACAGAAACTTTTGGTTGTAACCCATAAATTACCGGAGATCACCAGCGAAGAGCGGGTGTTACACGAGGTTGAGGTTCTTCAACTGGCCTTAGAAAAAACCCGTACCGAATTTGGGCCTTACGAATTACGGGGCATCCCTCCAATGAATCGAGCCCGCACATTGGCGGCGCTACATAACAATATTTACCCGAATCTCGTATTGCAGATGAGCTATGAGGACGATCTGGCAGACCAGGAAAAATTAGCATTTATCCCCTTTCCCCTGGAGCGTGGCGCATTAAGTTATCGGGTTTGCTTCATGCGTGACGAGCTGAAGCCAAAAGTTAATAAGATCACTCGAATTGAACAACTCAAAAGCTATACCTTTGGTACTGGTATAGGCTGGGCAGATACCAAAGTATTGCGTCACAATGATTTGCAGGTGATCGAAGCGAGCAGTGTGGTCAATCTCTTTCGCATGACAAAAGCAGGCAGGGTAGACTTTTTTTGTCGCGGCCCATCAGAATATTTCTATGAGAAACAACACCACACGAGCCTTGGCTTGAGCAGTGATAAAGAACTCGCTCTCTACTACCCACTGCCAAAATTCTTTTTCGCACATAAAGATAACCAACCGCTACTCGATAGAATTAAAAAAGGATTAGACATAGCTTATAAAGATGGCTCTTTCAACAATCTATGGAGAAAGCGTCATGGTCAAGGCTTACAGGCAGCGGGTTTAAAAAATCGCAATCTTGTCAAAATGGAGAACCCGCTGATAAAACGTTTGTCACGCGATTATGAAACCTATCTTTATGATCCCCTCACCGACAATTTATAACCACTGCCCCAAATAACATTATTTTTCAACCCAATATCACTAAAAAAGCCTATTTTTATCGCTCAAAAAAACACCGTTTTTTACGTTTTTTGCGTTCCAAACCCCGGCTCAAACGGGTATCATGGCGCCCCTTTAACGAAGGGACTGCGCTCAAATTTTAAGCGTCGCGTCCGATAAAAACTGCCTTGAGGCATAACGGCAAATACGTGTTTAACATCGGCTCTTATTGCATAGACTCTCAAGTCATACTCGCACCCATGGCCGGTGTTACTGACAGACCGTTTCGCCAGTTATGCCGTGAACTTGGTGCCGGCTTGGTAGTATCGGAAATGCTGACAGCAGATTCGAATTTATGGAGTAGCCGCAAAAGCAGCCTGCGTATGGATCACACTGGAGAGGCTGAACCAATTGCAGTGCAGATTGCCGGTGGCGATCCGGACATGATGGCAGACGCTGCGCGTCTTAATGCAGCTAACGGCGCCCAGATTATTGATATCAATATGGGTTGCCCGGCCAAGAAAGTTTGTAAAAAAGCCGCTGGATCGGCCCTGCTCAAAGATGAGCAACTCGTAACTGAAATTTTGCACGCCGTGGTGAACGCAGTGGACATTCCCGTCACACTGAAATTTCGCACCGGTTGGAACAATGAACAACGCAATGCGGTGCGTATTGCACACATTGCTGAAGATGCAGGCATACAAGCCCTCGCACTTCACGGTCGCACTCGCGCTGATGCCTTTCTGGGCGAGGCCGAATACGACACCATCGCCAGCGTTGTTAACGCCGTGAAAATTCCAGTGTTTGCCAATGGCGATATAGATTCACCGCAAAAAGCCAAAGCTGTACTGGATCAAACAGGTGCAGCCGCGGTGATGATTGGGCGAGCAGCACAAGGTCGCCCCTGGATCTTCCGGGAAATTGCGCATTACCTGCGTACCGGTGAGCAATTACCCGAACCATCCCTGGTGGAAGTCAGGGATATTTTATGTACCCATCTGTGTGAGCTATACCGTTTTTATGGTGAGTTTATGGGGCCACGTATCGCGCGCAAACATGCGAGTTGGTATTTGCAAACAGTCCCTGACAGCGAAGTATTTCGCAAAACCTTTAACGCTATAGATAACGCGGAAGAACAACAAACCAGCATTCAAAATTTCTTTGAACAGCTGCTTACGAAAGAGGAAAAAGCCGCATGAATACTGCAACTTTCTTTGCTGAATCAACCCCAGCACAAGCTGCAAATCCGAACCAACCAGTACAAGCTCAATCACTGCGCGGCTGTGTAGAGCAAGCCATGGAAAATTACTTCAAACATTTGGACGGCCAGGACGTTAGCAACGTTTACGAAATGGTACTCGCTGAAGTAGAAGCACCGATGTTGGAAATCGTATTAAAGTACACCCGTCACAACCAAACCCGCGCTGCACAAGTATTGGGTTTGAACCGTGGCACGCTGCGTAAAAAATTGAAGCAATACGGCCTGCTGTAATTTTTCCAGCGCCGCATGGCAACCAAAAAGGGGTGGTAATTCGTTTCCACCCCTTTTGCTTTTTAGCGACCCTTATTTTTTTGTATTACCGATTTCCGCTTTAACCTTTCTCATCTACAGGAACTGTGTATGTCTACTACTTCCGATCTTGTTGCAGTCAAACGCGCACTGATCAGCGTATCTGATAAAACCGGCATTGTTGAATTTGCCCAGGCCTTGCACGCTCAAGGCGTAGAAATTTTATCGACCGGTGGTACTTTTAAATTACTGACCGAAAACAAGATCCCTGCAATTGAAGTCTCCGACTACACGGGTTTTCCGGAAATGATGGATGGCCGCGTAAAAACCCTGCACCCGAAAGTACACGGCGGTATTTTGGGCCGTCGCGGTATTGATGAAGGCGTGATGTCACAACACGGTATCAATGCAATCGATATGGCAGTTGTGAATTTATATCCGTTCGAAAAAACTGTTGCGAATAAAGACTGTTCATTGGAAGACGCTGTAGAAAATATTGATATCGGCGGTCCAACCATGGTTCGCGCTGCGGCAAAAAACCACGCGCACGTAAACATCGTGGTTAACGCATCTGACTATGCAAATATTCTTGCCGAATTAAAAGCTAACAACGGCAGCACCTCTTTAAAAACCCGTTTCGATTTAGCGATTAAAGCTTACGAACACACGGCTGCTTATGACGGTGCTATCGCTAATTATTTTGGTCGTTTGGTAGAGGGTGGCAGCGCCGATTTCCCGCGTACCTTCAACACCCAATTTATCAAAGCACAAGAAATGCGTTACGGTGAAAACCCGCATCAAAAAGCCGCATTCTATGTTGAAAAAAACCCACAGGAAGTAGGCATTGCTTCAGCCAAACAATTGCAAGGTAAAGAGCTGTCTTACAACAATGTTGCGGATACTGACGCCGCATTGGAAACCGTAAAATCATTCAGCGAACCTGCATGCGTGATTGTTAAACACGCAAACCCGTGCGGTGTTGCAGTAGCAGAATCGATCAAACACGCCTACGACCTCGCCTACTCTACCGATAGCGAATCTGCATTTGGTGGCATCATTGCGTTCAACCGCGAACTGGATGCAGAAACTGCCAAAGCGATTGTTGAGCGTCAATTTGTAGAAGTAATTATCGCTCCGAGCGTTTCTGCGGAAGCGATTGAAATTGTAAAAGCCAAACAAAATGTGCGCCTGCTAACTACCGGCGAGTGGAGCACTATTCGTGTCAAAGGTCTGGATTATAAACGTGTTAATGGTGGTTTGTTGGTGCAAGATCGCGATGACGGCATCATCACCGAAAGCGATTTGAAAATCGTCACCAAGCGCGCACCTACCGTGGAAGAAATCAAAGATTTGTTATTCGCTTGGAAAGTTGCCAAGTTTGTAAAATCCAATGCGATTATTTATGCAAAACACCAACACACTATCGGTGTGGGTGCAGGCCAAATGAGCCGCGTAAATTCCGCGCGTATTGCCGCGATCAAAGCTGAACACGCCGGTTTGCAAGTTGCTGGCTCAGTGATGGCCTCAGACGCATTCTTCCCATTCCGCGATGGCATCGACAATGCCGCTAAAGTGGGCATTGCCGCAGTAATTCAACCTGGCGGCTCAATGCGCGATGCAGAAGTTATCGCCGCTGCCGACGAGCACGGCATGGCGATGGTATTCACCGGTATGCGTCACTTTAGACATTAATTTTCGCTAACTCCCGCATTGCGGGAGTTTTTAATTTGCGATTTTAATTTTGTGGATTGATTTATGAACGTATTAATTATTGGTAGCGGCGGCCGTGAACACGCACTTGCGTGGAAAGCAGCGCAGAGTGCGCAAGTCGAAAAAGTATTTGTTGCACCGGGTAATGCCGGTACGGCGCTGGAACCCAATTTGGAAAACGTCGCTATCGACGTTTTAAATTTTGAAGCACTGGCAAATTTTGCCGAACAAAATAATGTTGGCTTAACGATTGTTGGTCCGGAAGTTCCGCTAGTTGCCGGTGTAGTTGATTATTTTCAAGCGCGCAATTTGTTGTGCTTTGGCCCGAGCAAAGGCGCCGCACAATTGGAAGGTTCAAAAGCCTTCACTAAAGATTTTCTCGCCCGTCACAAAATTCCGACTGCCGATTATCAAAATTTTATCGAGGTGGAAGCAGCCCTCGCCTATCTGCGTGAAAAAGGTGCGCCTATTGTCATCAAGGCCGATGGTCTTGCTGCAGGTAAAGGTGTAATCGTCGCTGAAACATTACAACAAGCAGAAGATGCAGTGCGCGATATGCTTTCTGGCAATGCATTCGGCGATGCCGGTTGCCGCGTTGTTATCGAAGAATTTTTAGCAGGCGAAGAAGCCAGTTTTATTGTGATGGTTGATGGTAAAAATGTTTTACCAATGGCGACCAGCCAGGACCACAAACGTGTTGGCGATGGCGATACCGGCCCGAACACTGGTGGTATGGGTGCGTACTCCCCTGCTCCAGTTGTAACTCAAGCTGTGCATGATCGCGTTATGAAAGACATTATTTATCCAACCGTAAATGGAATGGCTGCAGAAGGTAATACTTACGTTGGCTTCTTGTACGCGGGTTTGATGATTGATGCCGCCGGCAATTCGAAAGTGATTGAATACAACTGCCGCTTTGGCGATCCTGAAACACAACCCATTATGTTGCGGTTGCAATCAGATTTAGTGAAGCTGTGTTTAGCTGCACTTAAAGGTGATTTGGATAAAACCACTGCTGATTGGGACTCACGTGCATCAGTAGGTATTGTATTAGCCGCTGGAGGTTACCCAGACAGCTATAACAAAGGTGATGTTATTTCCGGTTTACCAACATCTGAAGTTGCTGGTGAAAAAGTTTTCCACGCGGGCACTACACAGAAAGACGGCAACACTGTTACCAACGGTGGCCGTGTACTTTGCTCTACTGCATTAGGTAACAGTGTTTCTGAAGCACAGCAACGCGCTTACAAACTCGCAAAGCAAATTGGCTGGAATGGAATGTTTTATCGCAATGATATCGCTTACCGCGCTATCGCTCGTGAAAAGCAATAAGCATTTTTAAATATCCAAAAAAGTATTGCCTGAAACGCATCATAGGAAAATGGTGCGTTTTTTATATCTATAAATTCATATCTGTATCTATTTTTAGTCCGCAACACTTTCAGTTTGTTCATATCAATTATTATTTTTTCGCATTCATCCACGTATTTACATTTTTCAATCGATTATTACCCTTCTGATAAAAACTTTTTAATCATCAACTAGACTAAGAAGACCTATTGAATCAATTTGTTGTATTCAGGAGGCTTTATGAGATTTTCTCGTCGCGCACTATTTACCAGTATTGGTTTAATACTTCCTGCAGTATCCCACGCAGCATCGTTTCAAATACTCGAACAAAGTCCCGCTTTTCTGGGGCAAGCCTTCGCAGGCACCGCGTCTGATGCCAAAGATGCAAGCAGTGTGTTTTTCAATCCTGCATCACTCAGTGAATTAAAAGAGCCCACATTAACGCTCGGCGTGAATGCGATATTTACCAGTGCAGAATTTAATAACACCAATTCAAACACTAACGGAACGGCGGGAAAAACCGATGAGGTTGGTTACGTGCCCAATATTTATTGGGTGCAACCACTCACCGAAAAATTAACGCTTGGCCTCGGCGTTAATGCACCTTATGGCCTTGCCAGCAAATACGGTGATGAATGGACAGGACGCTATCTTGCAATAGATAGCGAATTGGAAGTAGCCAATATCAATGTAGTGTTAGCCATCGAGTTAAATGAACAATGGTCATTGGGATTAGGTTTGGATTATCAAACAGCGGACGTAACATTAAAAAGCCAGGTTGATTCCACACTTGGCGTAAACCCGCAACCGGCAACGGATAGCAGCGCAAAAATTCAGGGCGATAATGACGATATTGTTGGCGATGTGAGTTTATATTTTAAACCTACTGATCACACCCGCTTTGGTTTGTTGTGGAGGCAAGGGGGTGAGTTTGAGCTGGAAGGTGATGCACGATTTACCCTGAATGCACTTTGCAGCCCCGGTGCCGGATTTCCCACCGGTGCATCACCGGCACCAACAACCGGAACCATTTGCGCAGCAACATTGAACACTCTGGCGGGTGATGCTAAAGCCAGTATTAAATTGCCTGATACTGTAACGTTCAGCGCTTCGCATCGTTTCTCTGATTATTGGTGGGTACACACAGATATTGCCTGGACACAATGGAGCAGCATTGACACCGTTAATATTATCAACACCCGCAATAACCTCACCATCAACCAATTGGATTTGGAATACGAAGACTCCATGCGTTATGCCCTGGGGTTTAGCTATAAATCCGATTGCCCATGGTCTTGGCGCTTTGGTATTGCTTACGACGAAGCACCACAAACCAATCCGGCTTATGTGAATCCACGCATTCCAGACGAAAATCGTTTATGGCTCACAGGTGGTTTTAACTATCGCTTCTCGGAAAATTTCTCAATGGACGTCGCTTACGCTTACATTGATGTCGACAAAGCAAACATCAACAATATCAATGCTCAAACTGGCCATCGAGTGGAAGGCGAATTCGACGCTTCAGTAAATATTGTGGGCGTGCAAGCCAATTGGATTTTTTAGTATTAAAACGCAATCAATTGCTAATGAAGAATTAATGAATTATACAGTTCATTAATTCTTCAATTTTTTCGAGATAACTAAATTCACTAAATCTTTTCTCTTGTAGCAGTGAAAAAAATTAAAATTATATGCACCCCAATCAACTCACACATCCTCATCCTCATCAATTTTCTGCAAACTCAGCTCACCAAAACCGGTAAGTGATGCTTTTGGTGCAACATCGGGCTTGGCTTCAACTTTTGGTGCTGCCACTCCATCAGTAGCCAATTTGATTCGCAGGCGTAAATTGTTGGGAGAGTCCGCATTGGCAATTGCGTCATCAAAACTCACTTTACCAGTCATATACAATTTGAAAATTGCACCATCAAATGTTTGCATGCCCAGATTCTCGGATTTCTCCATAATTTCCTTGATCTCCGTGAGCCGGCTTTTCAAAATTAATTCCTGGATGGTTTTGGTTCCCAGCAAGACTTCAACAGCTGCACAACGTTTCCCATCAATCGTCGGGAGTAAACGTTGCGACACGAATGCGCGCAAATTCTGCGAGAGTCCCATTAATAATTGAGGACGGCGCTCTTCAGGAAATAAGTTAATAATCCGTTCCAATGCCTGATTAGAGTTATTGGCATGCAAGGTAGAAATCGCTAGATGGCCGGTTTCAGCGAATTCCAATGCATGCTCCATCGTTTCCCGATCACGAATTTCTCCAATTAAAATGACATCCGGAGCCTGACGGAGCGTATTTTTTAATGCTGCTTTGTAACTGCGAGTATCCACACCTACTTCACGCTGGTTAATGACACTGCGTTTGTGTTTATGAACAAACTCGACTGGATCTTCAATTGTGATAATGTGCCCACCGCTCGACGAATTGCGATGATCAATCAATGCAGCCAGTGATGTTGATTTACCAGAGCCAGTTCCTCCCACAAATAAAACCAAACCACGCTTGGTCATAATCACATCTTTTAATATTTCAGGAAGACCTAAAGCATCGAATTGCGGGATGTCCGTTTTAATATTGCGTGCAACAATTGCCACTTCGTTACGCTGTTTAAAAATATTGATCCGAAACCGACCCACTCCGTGAATTGAAATAGCCAAGTTCATTTCCAGCTCGCGCATAAACGCTTCGCGCTGCTCTTCATCCATGATGGCGTTAGCGATCGCTTCAATTTCACCGGGCTTGAAGGGGTCATTGGTCAGGGGCTTCAACACACCCTGAAATTTTGCACATGGGGGCGCCCCAGTGCTCAGATACAAATCCGAGCCATCTTTTTTGGCAAGAATATTTAGATATGAGTCAATCGGCGTTGCCATAAGTAGCTCCTGTCAAAACCACAGAACAGCAAGAAGTATAGGCAAAAATTCGTGAGTGACCCGTTAATGTCATTCAATCAGCCATCAGGGATTTACGGCGGCAACAAATGCTATTTCCACCAACATCTCTGGATTTAATAATTCCACTTTTACACACGCACGTGATGGAGCGCAGCCAGCTGGTAACCAAGCCTCCCAAGCAGTATTCAATAATGAAAAATTGTCCTTACTTGTAATATAGATTGTGGCCGATAATAGTTTCGATTTGTCTGAACCTATTGCGGCTAACGTTGCATCCGCTTGGATTAATATTTGTTTGATTTGTTGAAGCATCGAACACTGGGTGTCATTAGGAACTTCAACAAAATGTGCAATACCGTTAAATATGGTCGCATCTGACCAACGGGGACCGGGATTAAAACGTTGGATGCTCATAAGTCTTCCGAATCAAGTCTGTGAAAAATAACTGTGACGCCTATAATAGCCGTCTTTTGACCATTTCGATTAATCCTGTCAGGCAGCGATCTCCTATGGCTATATCTGCAATTGTTGCGCATCGTATCTATCGTCACTCTCCCGGTGCCGTCTTTGAATTGCAATTACGCGATGACTTATTCACTACAAACGGCAAATTAGAAGAATTAGCTTATGAGCTTAAGGCGCAATTTATCCGTAAAGGGGGCAAGAGTTACGGGCGGTTCTCGCAGGACATAGGTGAATATCCCCTGCCCGCATGGTTAAAGGATTTTCGTGATGATCGATTGAGCTTTTTGAGCTTTTCGCATAAAGCGATGCAGCAATTTCAGCAGACCTTGGAAAAAGTAGAGTCCTTGCTAGATGCGTATGTATTCTTTATTGAGGAAAAGCTGGAGGTCGGAGACACATTACATGTCTACCTTATTGAACATATGAGTGGCTTGTATTTGGATGGAGATTTAACAGTAGACGAATCCCTGCATCTGGATACATCTGGTTTTAACCTGGCGGCCAAAATCCAATTACACGATTGGATGGACGGTGATTCAAATACCTATTTAACTCTGATTCGTGCTCGTAGCGACAAGGATATTCTTGAGTCATTTGCACAATTTCTTGCCTTTACCGATAAATACGATATCAAACAGGAAACTGCTGAATTCCTGAAAGTCGTCGATGATTTTAGCCATACACTTGACGAACCCACAGCCAAATTAACCCGCGCCAAGGTCGCCAATTACTGTCTTGAACAAAATAAAGCAGGTAAGGCAGTCACCATTGCAGACTTATCACAAAACCTTGCGGAAGAAGTTAAGAACTATGAACCTGAGCGATTTGTGCGCTATGTAGAGACGAGTAAACCTGAAATAAAACCGGAATTTATTCCTCATGCAGGTCAAATCCGCAGCTATGTGCGCATTAGTGGACGTAACGATAACTTTAGTATGAGCTTCGCCTCAGATTGCCTTGGACGTGAAATTGAATATGATGCAGAGCAGGACCTGTTGACCATCCGTAACTTGCCGGCAGCACTTAAGGCACGATTGATAAAGCATTTAAAAAGTCCACATAACTAGAATGAGCAAACTATGCTTTTCAACGTAAATGCCAAAAATGACAATCAAAAGCTTAATTTCTATAACCATTTAATTTAATTACTCACTTGAAAAAACAGACGACTGGTCATATATTTACACCATGAGCAAACGCGAACTAAAAAAAGATCACCTTCTTGACGCCGGATTAACAGTGATGGCCACACGCGGCTATAACGGCACGAGTATTCAGGACATAGTCAACGCAGCCAATGTTCCAAAAGGTTCTTTTTACACCTATTTTAAAAGCAAAGAGGATTTTGCAATTGAAGCACTTCAAAAAGTCACCGAAGCACGTATGGAACAAAATCGTTTTTTGCTTAATGACCGCAGTATTTGCCCTCAGGAACGCTTGACTCGTTTTTTTGTTGAGAATATTGGCGGTTGTGAGGAAAATCTAAATGGTGGCTGTTTTATCGGAAATATGTGTCAGGAAATGTCGGAGTCAAGCGAAGCGATTCGCCTTAAAGTTAGGCAGATGCTGCGTAATAGCACCCAAGCTATCGAAGATGTACTGGAAGAGGCTCGCCTAAAAGGAAGATTAAAAAGTAATTTACCGTCCCCAATCCTGGCTGAGTTTTTATTTAATGCTTGGGAGGGTACGTTAATGCGGATGAAAGCATCCAAATGCCGAGAACCCTTGAATGCATTTTTAACCGTACTTCCCGAATTATTTAATAAACCATAGATTTAGATCATTTGTTAGTGAAATTCCTGCGCTACATCTTTTAAACAAAAAAAAGACGACCGGTCAACTTTAATTATTGAAGATATCTAAGCCTCATAAAGACGACCAGTCATCTATTAAATTAGTATTCGAGTGATAAGAAGGAGTTAACGTCGTGTTAGCGTTAAAAAAATGGGTTTCCTACGTATTTATGTTGATTCTGTTTTGGGGCAACACAACAGTTAAGGCAATGGAGGCGCCTTATCTGAAAAAGGCTCAATCTGAATGGTCGCAAATCGCAAGTTTAATCGAAGAGGAAAAACGGCCCGCCCTACATCTAACATCTGAAAAAATTCAACGCACAAAAAGTTGGGCTTTAGCAATCGATAATGACGTATTTGTTCCCGGTGGCCGCGATCAGGATTACACCTACGGCATTAACTTTACACAAACCGGCAAAATGGCAAATGAGGCATTATTGTCATTCAATAGGCCACTAATGATTCTGGATGATTTTATTGGAAATCATCACAAGTCCATAGGTGTTCAGCAAACCTTTAGCCGCGAAATAGGTGCTTTTGGCTTTACACCTGAAGATATCAATGCGTCAAAAGCGAATCCCAATGATCGACCATATGCCAGTCTCATTTACGCATCTAGCTCCCGCGAACAAATTGACCTAGTAGAAAACATCGCCTGGAAAAGCACCTTTACACTAGGTGTATTTGGACTCAGCGCTGTAGGTAAGCTCCAGAACTGGGTACATGAAGCCACCGGCAGTGAAAAACCCAAAGGGTGGGATAATCAAATTAGTAACGGAGGTGAGCTGACGGGTCGTTACGTCATTGCGCATCAAAAATATCTGGATGATATTTCCGGTGGACTGGAAGTAAAAAGTACGCTGCAAGCATCTATTGGATATCTCACAGAGACCAGTTGGAGTTTAAGTTTTCGCCAAGGAATAATTCACAGCCCGTGGGCATCATTCAATCCTGAACTGGCGAGTTACGGAGAGAAATCATCCTACACAAGCAATGCCAAATCAGTTAATGAACGTTATTTTTGGGGCGGAGTTAGCATCAAAGCAAGGGGATACAACGCTTTCTTGCAAGGGCAAATCCGTGAGAATGCAGTGAGTTATAATCGCAATCAACTCAATCCATTCTTGGTGGAGGCATGGGCTGGCTATACTTTTGCGGTCAAAGAAGGGTATCGAATTAGTTATGTATTACGCGGTCACAGCTCAGAAATCAAAGATGGTGCCGGGAATCGCAATTTATTATGGGGAGGAGTAATTATAGCCCGCAGCATTTAAATACTCCCCCGGAAAATTGGTCTCAATGGACCATTGTGAATAATTTTGTTATTTCAGGAGTGGTGAATTTAACGTCTCAGATTTTGTACCGATAAGTTTTTCAACTGCAATTGATAAGTCATCCAATGAAACTTTTCGCTGCAGCATCAATTGCTGAACTACATCATCAATGGAATATTTATTCTTACTGCGCTTACGAATTTCATTATCCAACTCATCAAATAACACAACAGCACGAGCAGTTATTGCTCCAGTTGATTTATTCTTGCGCAAATGTTTTACGTCACTACCCCACTTGGCAAGACCGCGAAGTATTTTTGTTCGTCGCGCATTAGTCATCCCGTCAGCACGATATAGCAATTCAAAGGAATAAAATTCTGCAAGCCCTTCTGCAATCCAATCATCATTTGATGACCCTGTGGTTTTTCCACTAATACGAGTCACCATGTGAGTTAACTCATGTAACAGTGGACTGGTTCCATTTTCACTCACTAACGGCCTATCAGAGTGTAGAAATAATGAGTTAGATGCAGATAGCCCTCCCCTCCACATCGGATCTCCCGCACCTACAACCAGAAGTTTTTTTGGTGTTTTTTCAAACGCTTTATGCAATTCCGGCCATACAAAATTAAAAAATGTCAGTACATCCATTCGACGCATTCCCTCACCTGCCGGAGCACCGACTGATATTTCAGTTTTTTTAATGGTGGCTCGGCGAACACCAACTTTCCCCGCAATCATCCATCCTGTAGGTCGATCAAATAACCGATCAGGATTATCAATAATAAAAATATTATTCTTTTTGCGCGGCCACCCGGTTTGGATACTTTTCCAGGAATCTGGCAAGACAAACTCAAGATGTGCGATTGCAAATGCATTAGGCACCTCAATTGTCTCTATAGGAGGAATCAGATCATCTCCACGAAATAAGGCCCATTCCGTAGTTATACGCGCATCAAATTTTCCGGGAGAGCGCTCATGCGTTAGTTTTACAAAATAACTAAGTTTCGCATCACGCGCTGGCAGCTCCCAACATATTTGTTTTTCCTTAACTGTCAGCTTTCCATTTGCTCGTATTTCCGAATAAATACCATTTGAATTATCAAAACGTATCTTCTGTAAAAGCTCGCCATTATTTACGCGAATCTCCACAAGCGCCCCCTCCTTCTCAGGTAAAAACTGTACCCAATAATCAAGCTTATAACTTGGCGCGTCAGCTGCGATTACTACTTTGCAAAAACAAAGAGCAATCACTACAGTGATTAATCGAATAAAAACTGATCGAAGCAATTGCATTTTATATCCTCTTAACAATCATTAAACTAAAGAATGTAGTGTACTTCTTGCTACCTTAATCCTATATAAGTCCCCCATATGAATGTTCATCTTATATTGACCATTATCTTTTGTAGTCAATTTCCTACAAATGAAAGCGAATTTTGCGACTACCACACTCACTCTAATTTCCAGATAATAATCACATCAAGGACGACAATGAAGTGAAAGGAAGCGCAAGGATGATTCAAGGGAGCAAAGCGAAGCAGCAAAAGGGATTTTAAAGTAAGGGTGATACAGAATAGGATGTTCAAAGGATCAATGGATTTACTTAAGGACAAGGGAAGCTGAGATCAAGGAATTGATTCACGGATGCTGAGGAATGAACCAGACAGCGAAAAGGAAATTTCAGAGTAATTGGACAGAAGGAATTGAAAAGGATATTGTAAGGTTCGGCAGGACGCAATCGCTAAAAGGAAATAGCAGAAATCCAAATTTTGGATTCGCTACGGGGCTTCATATGAAGCCCCATTCTTTTTTAAAAAGAAATAGGTTTAAAAATTATCAGTTAAAAATTTCTGGGCCAATCTGGCCGCATCGCTATTACCCGCAGCAACTTCAGACAATAAAGATTTCGCCTTAACTTTATCACCCATCAAAAAGTACACCTTTCCCAAATCCAATTGGGCATCCGGCACTTTCGCCGCAGTGGGAAAATTAGCAATTAACTCTGTAAACCAGGTTTTAGCTTGTGGATAATCTTTCTTTAACATAGCAACCTTACCCAACCAATAATGGCTATTGCTGGCAAAATTACCACTTGGAAAACGATTCAAATGATCTTTAAAAGCCAAAACAGCACCATCAAAATCTTTCTGATTTAATAAATCATATGCTGTTTTATATACATCCGCTTCACTGGCTGTGTCGGAAATAACAGGCGAATGTTCTATTGCGGGAAGTGACTGATCAGGAGAGGAAGGAAGATTAGATGTTGCATTATCGCCGCCAGACAAACGACGATCAAGATCCATATAATTATCAAGCTGCAGTTGCTTTAATTGTTTTAATTGATGCTGCTGCTCTTCTACAAGACCACGCAAAATAGCTACTTCTTCTTGCAATGCTCGTATTTGAGAATAAACATCAGACTCAGCAGAGGCAGACATATCAGGCTGAGCCACCCCAGAGCCAAAGCCCTGAGGTGAAGACTCAACAACCCGCACTTGTGCATGTAAGACTGGCGCTGCAACAATCAAAGTAACAGCAATCAGATTTTTCAGCATACGGGCTTAGACTCTTAGTACTTGACTTCTACGCGACGGTTTTGAGCCCAGGAAGCTTCATCACTACCGGTAGCAGCTGGTTGCTCTTCACCGAAGCTAACAACTTCCAAAGAGGAACCATTAACGCCTTGAGTTACCAGAAAATCGCGAACTGCGTTTGCACGCTTCTCGCCAAGAGCCATGTTGTACTCGCGTGAACCGCGCTCGTCAGCGTGACCTTCAAGACGCACAGCTACTGAAGCACCTTTCAGCTTGTCAGCATGAGCCAACAATACAGCACGGCTCTCAGCAGTCAAAGCGTATTGGTCAAAGTCGAAGTAAACAACGTTAGACAGAGTAACTTCAGAAGAAGTAGTTTCTGTAGTTGCACCACCAGTGGTGGTAGTTTCAGGGGCTTTGCTGTCGTTGCTTGAACAGCCGACCAGGAAAGACATAACAACAGCCAAAGTAAGACCTTGCTTGATTGCTTTGGTGATCATGTGTGTGTAACTCCAATGAAGTTTAGATCTAGTTTGAACGGGTGATTAGTTAAAAAATGGCGACCATGCGGGTTCCCGCACATCACCTTGTTTTGGAGGCTGGAGGATTTTGACACGCGCATCGAGGGACACCGCCGCCAATACTCCTTTACCACCAGAACGAGTCGCATACATAAGCATAGCGCCATTGGGCGCTATAGTAGGCGATTCATCGAGATTTGTCTCGGACAAAATACGTAAATTACCAGATTTTATATCTTGAGCAGCAATGTGATGCGTTGATCCAGGTCGCTTATTCAACATAACCAAGCTTTTTCCATCTGGTGACATGCGTGGACGCGCATTGTAATCACCATCAAAAGTAACGCGTTCTTGTTGCATACTCGCTACATTCACTTGATAAATTTGCGGCTTACCACCACGGTCTGATGTAAAAAATAAAGATGAACCATCTGTAGACCACGTAGGCTCATGATCAATAGCAAAATGATTAGTAACTCTAGTTAACTGGCGCGTCAAAATATTCATTACATAAATTTCCGGATTTCCATCTTTTGATAAAGCCATGGCTAATTTTTGACCGTCAGGAGACCACGCAGGCGCACCGTTCAAACCACGAAAGTTTGTCATCTGCTGACGACGCCCTGTTGATATATCTTGAATATAAATAGCAGGTTTATTATCCGACTCGAATGACACATACGAAACCCGCTGCCCATTTGGAGACCACACAGGCGACAACACAGGATAACGTGACTCAAGTAACATGCGAGGGCGGAAACCATCGATATCTGACAACATTAGTCGATATTTTTGTGGGTTTTTAAAAGCTTCAACATAAATTAATTTGGTTGAAAAAATTCCACGAATACCTGTAATCGTCTCATAAACCTTATCGCTGATATGATGTGCCATATCTCGCAGCTGCGCTTCAGTCCCATCAACCGTAAGTTTGGCCAATACACGTTTTTGTTGAACCACATCAAAAAGTTCATAACTCGCATAATAGCGCCCGGCTTGCTGAGTGATCGAACCGATCAACAAATATTCTGACCCCAATGCCTTCCAATCCCGATAGTGCACTTCAACTTCAGAACGTGGAAATGCCAACATCCTCTCAGGATCTGTTGCTTCAAATTGGCCAGAAAATTCCAGGTCATTTCCCACAATCTTTGCTATATCCTGAGGCAACCGACCACCAGCCCAAGCAAATGGAACCACAGCAATTTTAGTGGGATTATCCACTCCTTTGGTTACCTTGAGATTTAATTGAGCATGAGTAATACCCGACAAAAACATTAAAAATAACAATACGTATCGCTTCACGACCTTAAGTCCTCTGGGCTAAAAGTAAATCTGAACACACGAAAATACTTTTCAAAAATATCTGGCGGAATCTGCATCGCCTCTGTAAATCTATCCACACGCCTTACAGCCTGCTCCGCTGAACGATCAAATGCTGCATCACCACTGCTTTTAATGATTCGTAAACCTGTTACCACGCCAGTTGGCAACATATTAACCTCTAATGTGACCTCCATTCCACGCCTTGCTGATGGGGGTCGACTCCAATTTTGTTGAACACGTTCAATTAACATCTCTTCATAGCTTTTGGTATTAGCGTCATCGTTAGTTTCACTAATGTGCTTGGCTTCTTTTTGCTGAGCTGCTTGGATTCTGCGCTGTTCTTCCTGAGCTTCGCGCTCTCTTTGAGTCTTTTTAGCAGCTTCTGCTTGCTGTTTTATTTCCTCAGCTTTGCGTTTTTTTTCAGCCGCCTCTTTTTCTGCTTTAGCTTTTGCTATTTTGGCTTGCTCTTCCTTAATTTTTTTTTGCTTCAGTTCTTCTATTGCAGCAGCTTCTTTTGCTTGCTGCTCTTTTTGTTGTTGAACTTTCGCTTCAGCCTCTATGCGACGCTGTTCGTCTTGCTTTTTGTTGTTCTTTAAATCTTCATAAGGTTTGGAATCTAAAACCTGTTCTTTTGTTTGCTGAGGCTGAGCCTTGGCCTTGGGTTTCATGTCAACCAAAGTTGCAGTTACATAATGAGGCTTATAGGGTTCTTCTTCTTTTTTGAAAAAATCCCATTTGCCTAAAAACAATACCAACAGAAGCGCATGTAAAAACACACTCATCAATAAAGGTAGTGATAGCGATTTTTCAAGCTTCATAAACGTTAGCGCGCCGGCTCTGTAATTAAGCCAACAGCGGGGGCTCCTGCTTGTTTGAGCTCACCCATTAGGGTTACAACGACACCATAATCAACTTTTTTATCACCTTGGACGAATACAGGAGTATTAGGTTTTTCTTTCAAAACTTTACTCACTATCGATTTAATCTCAGCTAACGGACGAGGCGCTTCTACATCACCAGCCAAGTCAATATAGTAAGTACCATCAGCCTTTACTGACACCGTAATTGGATCATCTTCTTTACTTTCGACCGGTTCTGAGGCTGCTTGAGGTAATTCAACTTTTATACCTTGAGTCATCATGGGCGCAGCAATCATAAAAACGATTAGTAATACCAACATTACGTCAATTAAAGGTACGACGTTAATTTCAGCTTTAAGTTTCTTCTTAATGGGTGGGCCAAATCCAGACATAACTATTAACCTGTTTCGTTATAAATAAAACAGCGTTATTTGCTGTGAACCTGACGATGTAAAATAGCGGAGAACTCTTCAGCAAATGTTTGATAATTTGCTAACAAACTTTCTGCACGAGCGGAAAATTTGTTATAAGCAAGAACGGCAGGAATTGCGGCAAAAAGCCCCATTGCTGTTGCGATTAATGCTTCTGCAATACCTGGTGCCACTGTAGCAAGACTAGGTTGCCCTGCGTTAGCAATATTAAGAAATGACACCATGATTCCCCATACGGTTCCAAACAAACCAATGTAGGGACTTACTGACGCAACACTGGCAAGAAAAGGTAAGTTTTCCTCCAGTTTTTCCTGTTCACGCGCAAGGGCAACACGCATCGCACGTTGCGATCCTTCCATTACCGCGTCTGAATCAGCACCTGCTGTTTGGCGTAAGCGAGTGAACTCTTTAAATCCTGCACGAAAAATACTTTCAATGCCCTCTACCATTTCATTACGCCCATTACCTTGGCGATACAATTGGTTCAGATCAATACCTGACCAGAATTGTTTTTCAAAGTAACCAAACGCGCTAGATGCTTTGCGCTGGTAGCGCTCTCGTTGAAAAATCATCGCCCAGGAAATCACCGAAGCCAAGACTAAGAGAAGCATCACGACTTGTACTAGAAAACTGGCATTCAGTATGAGGTGTGTAATTGACAGGCTGTTTTCTGTAGCAGGCATAGGTTTGATTAACTCTCAATATTGAAACAAAAATGATTGATCCAGATGCTGATGGAGACTGACTAAAGTAAACAGAGTTTCATAAATTCAGTATCGGCACAAAGAAATTACGAATTCATCTGTTACATGATAAGTTTTTTCGCCAAAACCACCCGCCGTTTAAATTCGATAATAAGTCCGCTCCATTCTAATAATTTGCGCAGTTGCAACCCGCAAATTATCAAAGATACAAACCGCAATAAATAATTTGTACCTAATGAACGACCAATAATAAACCACCCTTTAAAATTGCGGGCTTATCATAGCCGAAACCGCGCAAAAATTCTGTACGGCTACGCTCCATGTACTTCAGATAATTCACGTAGTACACAATTCCACCAGCGTCGGTGTCTTCAATGTAGACCCTTACGGGAATATTAAAAGGTTGCATAAACCTACTAAATCCTTACTTATTCACTCGCCAGAATCTTGCAGCCGCTTGGGAACCGGCACGCCAAAATACAAATACGCATTGTTGGTTAAAATTCGGCCACGAGGTGTGCGCGCCATAAAACCCTGTTGTATGAGATATGGCTCTATAACGTCTTCAATAGTTCCGCGATCTTCACTGATTGCCGCTGCCAAACTTTCCACCCCTACGGGGCCACCATCAAAGTTGTGCAACATCGCCATTAATAAACGGCGATCCATATGATCGAAACCACGCTCGTCAACATTCAACATATTCAGCGCACTATCCGCCATTTTTGCCGTGACAGTACCATCACCTTTCATCTCTGCATAATCACGTACACGACGCAATAAACGGTTGGCGATACGCGGTGTGCCGCGCGAACGTTTGGCCACTTCACCAGCACCGTCATAATCCATTTTCACCCCCAGCAAAGCCGCTGAACGCGCGACAATATGGGTGAGATCGGCGACATTATAGAACTCCAGACGCTGAACAATACCAAAACGATCACGCAGGGGGGATGTCAGCAAACCCGCGCGAGTTGTTGCACCAACAAGGGTAAATTGTGGCAAGTCCAGTTTGATAGAGCGGGCCGCAGGCCCTTCGCCGATCATAATATCCAGTTGGAAATCTTCCATCGCCGGATAAAGGATTTCCTCAACCACCGGGCTCAAGCGATGAATCTCATCAATAAACAACACATCGCCCGGTTCAAGATTGGTAAGCAACGCCGCCAGATCGCCCGCCTTTTCCAGTACTGGACCTGAGGTGCTTTTGAGCGATACATTCATTTCATTGGCGATAATATTTGCCAGTGTGGTTTTACCCAGACCCGGGGGACCAAATACGAGGGTATGATCCAGCGCTTCATTGCGCTTTTTGGCAGCGCCAATAAAAATTTCCATCTGCTCGCGCACAGCGGGCTGGCCAACATAATCAGCGAGATATTTCGGGCGCACCGTGCGATCAAGGTGGTCCTCACGTTCTTTGGCGGTGGGAGCGATCAGGCGATCAGTTTCAATCATATTGATTAAACCCTGTACAACTAACCTGCAATACTGCGCAGGGCGATGCGAATCAGCTCTTCACTTTTCGCATCAGGTTTTTGTTTACCGGCGAGGGAGATCATTTTTGCAGCCTCTACCGGTTTGTACCCCAAAGCAATCAATGCACTTTCAGCTTCGGCAAATACATCATTATCTGTCGCAATGCTCTGGATTTCGCTGTGTGCCAGCATATCGCCCTGCGGCATATCCCAGTTTTTCAGGCGGTCGCGCAATTCAATCACCAAGCGCTCGGCAGTTTTTTTACCGATACCCGGCACTTTGGTCAACGCATTGATATTATCGTCGCGTACGCAACGGGCAATATCGTCGGCTTCCATACCCGATAAAATCGCAATCGCCAATTTGGGACCAACACCATTTACTTTAATTAAAGTGCGAAACAACGAGCGGTCACGCTGCTCGCTAAAACCGAACAATTGATGCAGGTTTTCAGTAATCGATAAATGGGTATGCAACACCACTTCTTGTCCAAGGGATGGCAAACGATAAAAAGTGGTCATGGGAGCTTGCACTTCATAGCCCACACCATTCACATCCAGCAGCAGATACGGTGGCTGCTTTTCCAGAAGAACTCCGCGCAAACGTCCGATCATAGAATTGGTTTTCCATCATGGCCGGGTGCGGCCTTAAATAAGGAACTGTTTTTATAAACAGTATTCTGGATGGCATTGTAAGGAGTTTAGCCACAAGAGTCACCCATGCCAGCTATCGCGCCAGAAATATTCCGGTTCCGGTGCCATACTTGCCCCAGACATATGAGAAAGCCCTAAAGGCAGTAAACCTATGTTTTCTTCCCGCTGTTTTTCCGAGACTCGTTCACTGGATGACTGGCGCCAGGCAATTAGCGATCATTATCTCGCTGATGAAACCACTTATCTCGCCGAACTGATTCACTGGCTGGACAACAATGAACAACAAATCCAGCGCATTAACCAGCAAACCCTCGCCTTTCTAACACGCTGGCAACACTCATCTGCCAGACACAACGATTGGCCGCAAGAATTTCTCCAGGCTTATGGGCTAAACACACGCGAAGGCGTAGTACTTATGTGTTTGGCCGAATCACTCATACGCATTCCCGATAAAACATCCGCCCGCGCATTTATTGCCGATAAGCTTGCATCTGCCCAATGGCAGGATCGATTGAGCGAGCAACATCCATGGATGATTAATGCCGCCACCTGGGGCCTGATGTGGGGTGAGCGATTGTTGGAACCGGTTGATAGTGTCGGCATTTTGCAAAACCTGTTACGCCGTTTAGGTGAACCGGTTATTCATATTGCCCTGGAAAAAGCCTTGCTGTGGCTAGCCGACACATTTGTTTTCGCTGCCGATATGGATTCTGCGCTGGAACGCGTGCACACCATCAACCGCAAAGAACCGGAATTGCGTTGGCATTATTCGTTTGATTTGTTGGGTGAAGCGGCGATCACAAACGCCGTCGCGCAACAATATCAACACAACTATTTTTCTGCACTTGCACAACTCGCGCAAACAGATCAAAAAAATCGCTACAGTTTGTCAATAAAATTAAGCGCCCTTCACCCGCGCTACGAAGCACTACAACAAGCACAACTCATTTCCGATTTAATTGGAACAGCAACCGCTCCCGGCGTGTTGGTGCAATTGGCACAACAAGCGCGAGCAGGAAATATTCCGCTAACGATTGATGCCGAAGAATCCGAGCGACTTGAAATTTCCCTCGAATTATTTGAAGCCTGTTTGCGTCATCCCTCACTACACGGTTGGAATGGTTTTGGATTAGCAGTGCAAGCATATTCAAAACGCGCAATACCGGTATTGGGATTTCTCGATCAACTCGCTGAAGAGTTAAAAATCAGTATTAATGTCCGCCTGGTAAAAGGTGCG
This sequence comes from Cellvibrio sp., assembly GCA_035490715.1. Taxonomy (GTDB): domain Bacteria; phylum Pseudomonadota; class Gammaproteobacteria; order Pseudomonadales; family Cellvibrionaceae; genus Cellvibrio. The sequence goes on along the minus strand of DATJLF010000031.1, from coordinate 110,448 downwards.
TATTGGGATAGCGAAATTTATTGGGCGCAACGTGCCGGACTCAATGGCTATCCGGTATTCACAGCAAAACCGGCAACTGATATTTCTTATCTCGCTTGTGCAAAATTTCTCTTGCAGAGCCGCCATTTAAATCCGCAATTTGCCACACACAATGCAATGACAATGTGTAGTGTGATCGCTATGGTGGATGGCAAGCCCGTGGAATTTCAGCGATTACAAGGCATGGGTGAATCGCTCTATCACCAACTACTGGTTGATCACCCACAGATACATTGCCGGATTTATTCCCCTGTCGGCAATTACGCGGAACTATTACCTTACCTGGTGCGGCGCCTATTGGAAAACGGTGCAAACAATTCATTTATCAATCAACTTAATCGTAAAGATTTTTCGTTGGAAACCCTGGTGGACCATCCATTGAATAACATGGAAAAATTATTGCCGGGTTTACCCTTGCCGGAAGCATTGTTCTTCCATACCGATGCTAATAAATCCCGGCGCAATTCCCGGGGTTTTAATATTCAAGTCGCTACACAACGGGAGCAATTAATGGATGCAATCAACCCCTGGCTAAATCACCAATGGAGCGCCTGCCCGATTGTTGGAGGCCATTATTTGAAAACAGGTTCTGCAACCAAGGTTGTCAATCCCGCAAATAATAATGAACAAGTTGGAAATTGCATCCAGGCTCACGCAGAAAACGCAACAGCAGCCATTAACCAGGCTGCAGAATTTTCATTTCACTGGCGGCAATATTCTGTAAACGATAAAGCAACGCTAATGGATAAAACCGGTGATTTATTTGAAGAACACCGTGCAGAACTTATTGCGCTGTTGATGCGCGAAGCCGGAAAAACATTGAACGATGCCATTGATGAAGTGCGCGAAGCCGTCGATTTTTGCCATTACTACGCACAGCAAGCGCGGGAAAAATTGGCCAATCCCCAGCCCCTACCCGGGCCGACAGGCGAGCACAATCAATTATTATTGGAAGGCCGTGGAATTTTTGTGTGCATATCACCCTGGAATTTTCCGTTAGCCATTTTTACTGGCCAGATAATCGCTGCCTTGGTTTCCGGTAATACCGTATTAGCAAAACCGGCACGGCAAACTTATTTAATTGCTTTTCGCGCTATCGAATTAATACTCGCTGCCGGAACTCCACCTGCTGCATTATGTTTTTTACCCGGCTCCAGCGATGAACTCAGCCCATTATTGACCGGCGATGCACGAATTGAGGGCATTGCCTTTACCGGTTCAACGCAAAGTGCCTGGACAATTAACCGCGCGTTAGCCGCGCGCAATTCCAGTATTGCCAGCCTGATTGCCGAAACCGGTGGTCAAAATGCATTAATCGCTGACTCCACCTGTTTACCCGAGCAATTGGTAAAAGATGTCATTCGCTCTGCGTTTGGTAGCGCAGGACAACGCTGTTCTGCATTGCGAGTATTGTTTGTGCAGGCAGAAATTGCCGGGCGCGTTATTGATTTACTTAACGGTGCGATGGCTTGTTTGATTGTTGGAAACCCATGCGAAACCCGCACCGATATTGGCCCGGTGATTGATAAACAGGAACAACAAAAATTACTTGCCCATATCAACAACGCCAAAAACGAAGGCCGATTAATTGCACAAACACCATTACCTGACGGATTGGAAAACGGCAGTTTCGTTGCACCCACCTTGCTCGAAATCCATGACATTAATGAATTACAGAAAGAACATTTTGGACCCATTTGCCATTTAATCCGTTTCCGCATTCAGGATCTGGAAAGCATCATCGCCAGTATTAATCACACCGGTTTTGGTTTGACGTTGGGAATTCACACACGCAACGAAACAATCGGCCAGAAAATTGCTCGGGAAATAAATGTGGGCAATGTGTATATCAATCGCAACATGGTCGGCGCGGTGGTGGGAGTACAACCGTTCGGAGGTTGTGGCCTTTCCGGCACCGGCCCCAAAGCGGGCGGGCCTCATTACTTGCTGCGTTTTGTGCGCGAGAAAACTATCAGTAATTATCTGGCTGCCGTTGGTGGCAACATTCAACTACTAACACAAAAGCCCTCACACAACTAATTGAGTATTAACAGTTAGCGGGGGAACCATGAATACAATGCTGAAATGGTACGAGTGGAATCCTGGTTTGCATAACGGCGATTGGCAATTGCAGGATGTGATTGCAACGTTACCTGCAGCAAACCCAAAAGATATTCCTTTGTTAGTAAAATTATTTGAAAACCCTGCAAGTCCTGTCGCCTTTCCCGGTGCAATTAATTTAGCCCGCCACGACGCATTGCATGTTTTACTTGGTCGCGGCTTACGCAATCAGGACGAAGCATTTGTAATTGGTTTTACCATGGGAACCAGCGATCACATCCACAACTGGCAAATTCATTTTTTCCGCTGGATCATCACCCACCTATATCCCACGCCCTATAAATTTAGCCAGCAGGATTTAATGGCGTTTGATTTGGGATTCAACTTCGGCCACACCGTTTCGATGCGTAACTTGCACAGTTTTCCTTTTGAAAAATATTCCAACTGCAAATTGAATGACCTGCGCCATTGGCTGGCAATTAACACCGCCAAACTCCATGCAATTTACCGAATGGAATCATTAATAATCGCGAATACAAAGGAGAGTCATCGTTTGGACACCTGCGAAAAACCCCAAACGATACGTTCGATTTGAACAGAGACCTGAAGAAAAATTTAAATAATTCGCCCACGGCGAAAACTGGATGAACCCGCCATACGAATTAAATGATCGCGAGTGTTAGCATGGCAAAGTGCAACAGCAAGCGCATCGGCAGCATCTTCCTGTGGCGATGCAGGGAGACGCAGCAGCGTTTTCACCATATGCTGCACTTGCAATTTATCGGCAGCGCCATTGCCCACAACGGATTGTTTTACCTTACGCGCTTCGTATTCAGATACAGGAACATTCTGCGCAGTCGCCGCCACAATCGCTGCACCACGTGCCTGCCCAAGTTTCAATGCCGAGGCCGCATTCTTGGCCATAAACACCTGCTCAATCGCCATTTCCTGTGGGCAATATTGCTCGATAATTTGGGTAAGTGAATCAAAAATAACTTTCAAACGATCAGGCAATTCATCGGTATCTTTCATCCGGATTACACCACTGGTGACATATTCCGATTTACTGCCGATGACATTGATAATGCCAAAACCAGTTTTGCGGGAGCCGGGGTCAATGCCTAGGATGAGCGCCATAAGGTTGTATCTTTATACAGTAGTTATGGTGCAGTGTTGCACGCAACGAATGTGCGTGCAAGCGCGCAATTAGAAATCCGGTTTAAAATCAAACTCCAGGCGACCACTGGCCCGAGTATTCAACTGTATTGCAGCAGATTCATTGTCTGCAATTAAAATGGCAGGCGTAGAAACTAATTGATAATCGCCATCAATGTAGTCATATATTTCTGTCGAAAGCAGTAAACCCTGATCCTGTCGCAACACGGTCACTAACAGACGAAATTGTTGGTCGAATTTAATCTCGCTCGGTACACCCAATTCGTTCAGGATATGCAGCTCACCCCGGGTGCTGGAACCCATTTCCGCTTTTACCGATAAACCAATCATCACCTGCTTGGCAGAGGCATTCGACCACCACCCCAAGGCAATAATTGCGGAACTTAACAAACCAACCGCTCCCCATAATTTATAACGATGAGGTTTAGCAGGCAATGCTTGATCAGTTCGTCCGGGCACATCCATTAGCACTGCCAACTCTAAATCCAACGCTGCCGCTAATGCCCCGGCAGACTCCAATGATGCATCACCGGTACGCTCAATGCGCTGTACCGTGCGCATACTTAAATCGGCAACCTCAGCCAAATGACTTTGGGTCCAGGCACGCAGCTCGCGCTCACGGCGTAACGTTTCTTTATTGATTTTCATATCCATACCCATCACCTCTGTATATAAAAGCCGCCAGACTTCTCTAAATCAGCCGGTTTGTATACGACAGTTATACGACATAATGGCTTTTATATGGGGTGAGGGATTAATTAGCCTAGCTGTTCTATTATTTCTTCAGAAATATCAGCATTGGTGTAGACGTTTTGCACATCGTCCAGATCTTCGAGCGCGTCGATTAAATTGATAATTTTTTCAGCGGCCTCTTTATCGAGCGGTACCGTCATTGAAGGAATCATTGCGAAGTCAGCAGATGCGAAGGTAAAACCGGCAGCAGTGATTGTGTCTTTGACGGCGAAAAAATCTTCGAACGCCGTCATCACGTCGGCTGAACCATCATCATTCAGGACGACATCATCAGCACCCGCTTCAAGCGCCACTTCGATTAATGCATCTTCGTTAAAACCGGGCTCAAAACTGATTTGCCCTTTGCGCGTAAACAAATAGGAAACCGAACCATTGGTGCCGAGATTACCGCCGCGTTTATCAAACGCATGACGCACATCACCCACAGTGCGATTGCGATTGTCGGTCATGCATTCAACGATAAACGCAACACCGTTTACGCCGTAGCCTTCGTAAGTTAGCTCTTCATACGAATCAGATTCATTGGTGCCAGCGCCGCGTGCAATAGCGCGTTCCACAACATCCTTTTTAAGATTGTTTAAATAAGCTTTTTCAACTGCCGCACGCAAACGCGGGTTATCTGCCGGATTGGGGCCGCCTTTTGCGGCAACAGTTAATTCACGAATAATTTTGGTGAATATTTTTGTCCGCTTGGCATCCTGGCGCGCCTTGCGGTGCTTCATATTTGCCCATTTGGAGTGTCCAGCCATATCACTTATTTACCATGCTGCCTGATAAGGTTTAGAAGCATTACATGCAAACAACCCATCAACAATCCAACTATTAGTCCACTAATCAACAAAAGAACTTTTCCAGCGCCAATCGGATCAATTGAAGATTCTGCTCGATTTTCAATTTTGAACATTGCCAACTCATCACCGAATTCAGATAGCCTACTAATATCGGACGCTACAATGTTACGAGCCAAGAAAAGATCATTTATTTTTGCGTTATAGGCCCTGAGTGATTTACCCTCCCGCGCAGATAAAGTTGCAATTTGCAAACTCAAGGCATCAGTACCCAACAAATAATCACGTTCATCAAGAATTGTTAAACCGATATTTTCAAGATCTTTATAAGGCGTGGCCGTAATTTTCAATGACTTGGCTATTTCATAATTCTCTTTAAGTTTAATGAGATCGTAAGATAGTGTTTTTTGGCCATTTGCTTCAAGCAAAGAAATGCTATTATCAATAGTCACTAAACTCGCTTTAAAACTACGAGTCATCTCCTCAACAACCTGATTTTGGATACGCTTATTGATAAAAGCCAGATAGGAATTTAATACATCTGTGCCCTCTTTTGGATTCGCAAAATTAGCTGCTACTTTTCTAGATTGAGGTTCCTCTCCTTTTGGATTAACCGACTCGACGCTAAGCGACTTTACAAACGAGCGAAAGTGCTTGTCATCATCCTGACTTTCAAGTTGAAAATATCCAGACCAAAACTCACGAAGAATATTGATCGAACTCAATTGCAACAAAACCGAATTGTAAACAACTTTCTTATCCAGCTTTGGAACTGCATGCACTTCAGTAGTATTCAAAATGGATGGCTGAATCGGAATTAAACTTGAAGTTTGGGAATGGCTAATAACTGCTTCTACTTTATATAGCGGTGTTCTTAACAGCACGTAGCACAACATGATAAAAACCGCTACCACGCTCCATGTGATAACAATCCATTTACCCTTCCACAGCGTATTAAACAACTGGGCCAAATCAATTTCGTCATCTTTGCGAATATGTTCCATAGACATTACAGCTACCCAACCATTGTTAATACAAAATTCAATTACATACCGTATTCTGGTGATTCGGCCGTAGTGTCAGCAGCCTTCTTTTGGTTACGCAGACGAATATGCAGTTCGCGCAATTGCAGTTCATCTACAGTACCCGGAGCATCAGTCATTACACAGGCGGCGCTTTGGGTTTTCGGGAAAGCGATTACGTCGCGGATTGAGCTTGCACCTACCATCAACATAATCAAACGATCCAGACCAAACGCCAGACCACCGTGTGGTGGTGCGCCGTAGCTCAACGCATCTAACAGGAAGCCGAATTTTTCACGCTGCTCTTCAGGGCTGATGCCGAGGATCTGGAACACGGCTTGTTGCATTTCCGGCGAGTGGATACGCACCGACCCACCGCCCAATTCAGTACCGTTCAATACCAGATCGTAAGCGCGCGACAATGCATCACCCGGGTTGGCAACCAACTCTTCCGGCGTGCAGCTTGGAGAAGTGAACGGATGGTGGATTGAAGTCCAGCCGCCCTTGTCGTCATCTTCAAACATTGGGAAATCAACAACCCACAACGGTGCCCACTCAGTGGTGTACAGATTCAAATCCGCACCCAGTTTGCAACGCAATGCACCCAGGGCTTCAGTAACAACTTTGTGTTTGTCAGCGCCGAAGAAAATCAGGTCGCCGTTTTCGGCGCCCACACGCTCAAGGATGGCAGCACGCACTGGCACTGGCAGGTTTTTTACAATCGGTGATTGCAAACCTTCTTCCAGATCGGACTTGTCATTTACTTTGATGTACGCCAAGCCTTTCGCACCGTAGATGCCTACAAACTTGGTGTAATCGTCGATTTGTTTACGCGTCAGTTTCTCATTACCGCTTGGAACTTTCAGCGCGGTTACACGTGATTTCGGATCGTTTGCCGGGCCGGCAAATACTTTGAAATCAACTTCAGTTACCAGGTCTTTGATATCCACCAATTGCAACGGGATACGCATATCCGGCTTATCAGAACCGTATTTGGCAATCGCTTCAGAGAAAGGCATGTGTTTGATTTCAGCGAATTCGATATTCAACAAATCCTTGAATAACTCGCGGAACATACCCTCGGTCACTTCCATAATTTGCGCCTGGCTCATAAAGGAAGTTTCGATATCGATCTGGGTGAATTCCGGCTGGCGGTCTGCACGCAGATCTTCGTCGCGGAAACATTTTGCGATTTGGTAGTAACGGTCATAACCGGCAACCATCAGCAATTGTTTAAACAATTGGGGTGACTGTGGCAGCGCAAAGAATTTACCGTCGTGGGTGCGTGAAGGCACCAGATAATCGCGCGCACCTTCCGGAGTCGCACGGGTCAGGATCGGGGTTTCCACGTCGAGGAAGCCATTGCGATCCAGATAGTTACGAATCGCGCTGGTCACTTTGCTACGGAAACGCAGGTTTTTCTGCATTTCAGCGCGACGCAAATCCAGGAAGCGATATTTCAAACGGGTTTCTTCGCCGACGTTAGTGTAACCATCCAACGGGAATGGAATGGTTTTGGCTTCGTTGAGGATGGTCAACGCAGTGCCATACACCTCAATTTCACCGGTAGGCATGTTCGGGTTAACAGTGGCGGCCGCGCGGGCGCGAACTTTACCGGTCACTTGCAGTACATATTCACCACGCACTTTGTCAGCCAGGGCAAAGTTTTCTTTTCCATCCGGATCAAACACTACTTGCACCACACCTTCGCGATCACGCAGGTCGATAAAGATCACACCACCGTGATCACGACGACCATCCACCCATCCACAGAGGGTGACTTCCTGGTTTATATGAGAGGCATTTAAAGCGCCACAATATTGGCTGCGCATAGGTTTTTCCCGTTATTTATCGACAGTAAATGGATAGCTCGCGCTGCCTAGCTTGAGGCAGCTGGGCTTGAGCTGGGTGCTGGAGAAGAGCTGGAACCGCCCTCGCCGGCAAGATTTTTTTTCTTTCCCGATTTAAAATCGGTTTCATACCAACCCCCGCCTGATAAGCGGAAACCGGCCGCTGATATCTGCTTTTTCAAACTCGCCTTACCACAGGCAGGACAATCTACCAAAGGTGCATCACTCAATTTTTGTAATGCTTCCAATTCATGGCTGCAAGATTCGCATTGGTATTCGTAGATAGGCACGTCTGTCACCTCAGTTCAAAAGTCATCAACACAGGATACTGAGCCCCAAAAGGGCCGCGATTGTAACGTAAAAGGCTGGCGGCGAGAACCGCACAACGCGGGCAAAGATGAGGGCAAGTACCGAAGTTTCAAGAATGTTCAGGGAATTTGCGAATAGTGCATACGCGCTTGCACCCTGTAGGCGTGACGCACCACCCAGGCCGGCATCGCTTTTTCATATTTACGTGGATTGGGCAGCATCACCGCCATGCGTGCCGCCGCCGTGGGGCCAATCTGTGCGGCTGACACTTTATAGTGATGCCTGGCTGCGGCTTCAGCACCAAACACACCATTGCCCCACTCCACCACATTCAGGTACACCTCCAGAATACGGCGTTTGTCCCAGAGCATTTCAATCATGAGAGCAATCAACGCTTCTTCAGCTTTTCGAAGATACGAACGCGACGGCGATAAAAATAAATTCTTGGCCAATTGCTGGGTGATAGAAGAGCCGCCCGCTACCGACTTTCCTCGCCGTTCATTTTTTTCCAATGCGCGCTCAATACCTTTCACATCAAAACCATGATGCTCCATAAAACGATCATCTTCTGCAGCCACTACTGCTCTCTTTAGATGATTGGAGATACGATCATAGTCAACCCATTGGTATTTCAGCTCCGCTTTAGGGTTTTTATTCCGTAACTCATTCAGGCGAATTGACATAAAACTGGTTTCAGCGGGATTTGCCCATTTCCAAACCAATAAATGCGCAAACACCCAAAGTTGATAGGCCAACATGGCCAGGAACAACCATTTGCAGATAAACCAAACTGACCGCCAACGTTTTTTCATCAGAACAACATTAATTGGATTCTTGTTGCTGGATTCTTGCTTTCATTGCCTCTGCAGCAGCTTTGGCTTTTTCAAGCGGTGATTCTTCGGCAACAACCGTTTCAGGCTGTTCATTTTCAATGTGTGCCTGATTATCGGGTGCCGATATCGCATTCCGGGTACTTACCTCAACTTGCTCAGCACCCGCATTTTGCGGCTTGTCTCCGTAATGGACCTGACCATTAGCATCGGTCCACTTATAAACTCTAGTGGGCTGCGACACCTCATCATCCGCCACCAAGTCATTAACTGTTGTCTTTGCCTTCTCAGTTAGTTGACCCGGACCGTAAGATTCCTTGAGGTCAGTCCACCAATCACTACCCAGACGCTCACGCAAATCACGAATTGGCATTTCACCGGTTTTTAAGTAAATCAGGTAATTACCGATTCCAAAAACCAATAACACGACAACTACTGCTTTAAAAATCAACCGCATATGAACATCCTTACATGCTTAATAATTAATCCGGATCTATACCGATCTGGTTGCCTTCATAAATCAACGAAAAAAACTGCAGCCCATTTAAACAAGCCGGGCTTAGCGACCGGCCTGTCTTCAAATCAAATTCAATGCCATGTACAGGGCAGCGCAAACAACCATTGCCATAGGTCGCATAGGTCAATGGAGCGTTCGCATGCGGACAAGCATTTTTAATAAGCCGAACCTGGCCATCTTCCTGTATCAGCAACAATTGTTTGCCCGCAATATTAATTGCCTTGCGATACCCGTCGTGCAGCTGATGCAGTTTTTCCAACGCCACAAACGCCATTACTAACCTCACAGGAAACAAATACCAATCCTTACGGCCCGCCATTCTGGCGATTTACAAGGCATCGCGCCAGTCAGCGCTCTTTAAAAGCCATTACAGACCCTAAGTCACGGACTAATACGACAAATTCTAGCCACAAACCAATAGGTTAACGATAGAATGGCCAGACTGGATTTTTCCAATACATTCACGCACTTAAATGTGGCAACCCAGCTATGACCGACCCCGCTTACCTGGAGCGATTGAAACAACTTTCTACGCGCCTGGTGTCACTGCAAAAGCCTATTCGCATCCTGGATGCCATTAAATGGCCAGCAGGAATAGAACAACAGTTTCGTGAGCACAAAGGTCGAGAGCTTCCCGCTCTGGACGCCGGTTTTTATCAACGCCAAAAACTGGCATTTGAACCGGACAACATTCAACAATCATTCAAAGAATTAAAAAATGATGTGCGCCGACAACTCGGACACGACGATGCATTGGGCAAAATCCTGCAATCCACTATCGACCAATATCAAATAGTTATTGAGTTGCTCCGCCACCGGGGAACCGGCAAATTTGGTTATTTCAGTAAATTGCTGTATGGCTCGGCAAGTGACAATTTACGCGGTGATCGTAAAAGCCTGCGTCAAATGGGCGAGAAGCTTTGCCATATTTTCTCTCTCCCGGCCGTTGAGCATTTGAACCGGCCCTACACTAACCATATCAGTGCTGAAGAAGCGGTAAAAATCTTACGAGAAAGAATGAACGAGTACTTTGGAGCGGGTGAAGTACGAGTGCAGATTAGCGATGATATTGTTTCCGATGCTTCGGCGGGTGGAGATTGCATTAAGGTCAACCGCCGCTCGTTTTTTTCCGAGCTGGATTTGCAAGTATTGGAGGTGCATGAAGGCTGGGTTCACATAGGCACCACACTGAATGGCCGCGAACAACCTTGGGCAACATGGTTAAGTGTTGGTTCTCCACGCATTACTGCAATCCAGGAAGGTATGGCGGTGCTATTGGAAACGCTCACCTTTAGCTCTTTCCCGCAACGGGCACGCCGTATCAGCGACCGGGTGGTTGCCGTCGACCTGGCCGAACAAGGTGCTGATTTCTGTGAGGTTTATAACTATTTCATAGAGCGCGGTGTAACCGAGCATGATAGTTATCGCGTTACCCAACGGGTGTTTCGCGGTGGCACGCTGACGGGCGGGTCGGTATTTACTAAAGATATTTCTTATGTAAAAGGGTTCGTCGAAAATGTAAATTTTATTCGCAGCGCCATTAATTCCGGCGTCCCCGAAATTATTCCGATGTTATTTGTAGGTAAGGTAACACTGGATGATCTACCGTTATTATACGAACGCTATCTGGAAGGCGTGATTACAGGACCTAAATACCTGCCACCCATGTTTAAAAACCTCAATGGCTTATATGTCTGGTTTGGTTTTTCCAGTGGTATGTCATCCGTGATGAATATTGCCCGGGTACAACAGCACTTCAGCAAATTATTTGAAAAACTTCCTATGCCTGACCACCTATATGGCACGACTGATGCAGAAATAGATTAAACAAACAAAAACGGTTAACTGTAAATTATGACGTATTACAAAGTTGTACTCTCTGGCGAGAATATTTTTTTTGAGAATTACAGCGATGCACCGGATCCAGTTATCGGGTTTATTACCTGCAAATTAATTCATGCAGATTCTGAAGATCTGGCGATAGCAACAGCCAAACGCGACTTGTTAGTTCACTGGAATCACAGTTTCAATTCAGATCGAAAACTAGGCATGCCAAAATTGGCAATTGAACACATCGAACCCATTAAAGGATGGCTCAAGCCTAAAACCAGCAATGATTATTACTGGTTCACTGACCCGGAGCACAAACAGGAACAATTGGAGCAGTTTATCCATGTCCCAAGCCTATGGTTTTGGCGTAAAACCAAAAAAGGCCCTCTACCTACTTCATCACAAAGTTTATAAATCAGAAAGAATCGAAAGAGCGCAGCAATTAGCCGTTGGCAACGGCGGCTTCTTGCTCGACATTGATTAATGCCAACAATGTCGCCCGCAAACCGGGAGAAAGAATTTCCTCACTGCGTGCTGACAACGGCGAATTACCTACCCATTCAAAACGCCAGCGGAACAGATGTAAGCCATCATTAGTTTCACGCACCTCTATCATTTCCATTCGACGTGGATCCAACGATAGGTACTCACGTAACTGAAATGCAAATGGCTCGGCGTTTTTACCGACAAAACTGGAGGCTTGCTGGGTAGGCGCGGCAACGAACACGTAATCACGCCCTTGATGTTGGAGATGATATACCCCGAGGTGAACTGATTGGCCCAAACGATTGTTTAAAGAAACATCGACAAACATAGGAGTCAATAACATAGAACTTTCCGCTGCGCTTTTATTAACGGCTTTCACCTTAAAGGCGTTCTCCGCTGGTTGATTATTCGCCACTCGGTTCCGTAACAAAGTCCCTCTGATGCGGCGAGGCGGCAGTCTACGCACTATTTGTTACAGTTCAAGCAAAAGCTGCCGTTACCACGAAATCCTCTGAAACAATCCTTCAGGTGTTACTTTATTGCCAGTTTTTCCTGATGGAGGTGGTATAAGCGTGACAAATCATTGGAATTGATAATGCCTTGTCGCCTGTCATCTGCTAATGTCAAAGCTAAGGCTGGCACAAACCTGAATAGTTCCTTAAAGATTGGTCTTTTTTGGTTAACTTTTTTTACACTATTTTTGTTTGTTTTTTACGCATGATGTTTTTATTAATCACCTTGGAATTCACTATTCTTTAAATCACAGTCCAGGTGATCAATTATCGATTTTGGTTATTAAAGGAATGATTATGGACTACTCTCCCGATCACCGGTTTTTTCCTTCACTGGTCAATAAAACAAAAAAATCCGGCATATATATTGTTGCTTTTGCAGCGTTAACAGGCGTAATTGGATGCACCTATTTTTCCGATGAAGATGAGAAAGATACACGAGGAGCAAAACTGCTTGCGCGCGATAATTTTGGTGATAGTGCAACGCGGGTAATTTATCCGGAACAAAACTGGAGCGCAGAGGAGAGCCTGTGGTTTTATAACCTTACGCAAGGCTCAAATCTAATCCCTTACGACATTTTTTTACACTTGGAACTTCCTGGCAACAAAGAATTATTCCGCAGCGATAGCAATATAGATCGATTGCGTTATCTCCCGCAAAAACCGACGCGAGAAAATCCGGATGGTTTACCCGTGGGCTGGGTAAAAAATGAATCCAATTCCAAACAATTTATTGGCTTTACCTGCGCAGCATGCCACACCAGTCAAATAAATTATCAAGGAACTGCCATCCGAATCGATGGAGGTGCACCACTGGCTGATATGGAGTTAATGCTGGAGAATCTAGCGAGTGCGCTCCATGCAAGCCTTGAACAACCGGAAAAATTTGAGCGTCTGGCAAAAAAAGTATTGGGAAAAAAATATCCGGAAGACAAGGAAAGTTTTCGCGCTGAATTATCCGTTGCGGCCACCAACGTTAGTAATTACGTAAAGTTAAATGAGCCGCGCCACGGCGATCAAACGGTTGCTTATGGATTCGGAAGACTGGATGCATTTGGCCGCATTTATAACCGTATCCTTTCCCACTTAACACCTGATGACCCGAGCAATGCCAACCCTGCCAACGCCCCGGTTAGCTATCCGCATCTGTGGGATACCCCGCAACACGATTTTGTCCAGTGGAATGGTGTAGGCGATAACGAAAATACCGGCCCCGTTGCACGCAACGTCGGGGAGGCGCTGGGTGTATTTGCTGATGTTGACCTGCGCCGACAAGAGGGCGACCAAGGTTTCCGCTCATCGGTTCTGCTCAACAACCTTGTCAGTATGGAACAGTATCTCGAGCGCTTGTGGTCACCAAGCTGGGAGGAACTCGCCACGAGAAAAGCTTTGCCACCCATCAATCAGGCGCAAGCCGAAAAAGGAAAAGCAGTATTTTTTGAATATCAATGCCACACCTGCCATCAAGCGATTGATCGAAAAGATCCCAACCGTCGGGTTATTGCGCAGTTCGCCAGTTTGCCAGCTGTCGGCACAGATCCATTGACGGCAATGAACGCCCTTAATTACAGGGGTAAAAGCGGTGTATTCGAGGGACAAAAGCTCAGCCCCTCACAGCCGGATTCAAAAACATTTGATGCGGTCACACCGATGTTGCCGGCGTTAAGCTTCGCAACGGAAGGCGTAATTGTGCAGTCAGCGGATGCGGATTTTCCGCCGCCAAATCCCGTCGATAAAACCGAACGCCATGTGGATTATGAAATCGTCAATAAATACGACCCACGTACCCTGGCAGCCTATAAAGCGCGCCCACTCAACGGTATTTGGGCATCAGCGCCTTATCTTCATAATGGTTCAGTGCCTAGCCTTTATGAATTATTTTTGCCCAGTTGCAGTGATGATGAAATCGCCACAGGCAAAACCTGCCGCCCCAACCGTTTTACCCTTGGAACCCGCGAACTGGACCCCATAAAAGTTGGCTACGTACAACGCGATCCGGCCAAATATCCCGCTCTATTTGTGTTCGACACCCGGTTACCCGGCAACGCTAACAAGGGCCATGAATATACGGCGGGCATCACTCCATTATTTGTACTGGATGACAATGGCCGCCCCATCCGCGACAACCAGGGCAAACCGCAAATGCGAAAATTAACGCCTATTACCGATGAACAGCGGCTGGCTCTGGTCGAGTTCCTGAAAACCCTTTAACCGTTCAATAAGTACCGGTAGTTCAATGCCGGTACTTACACCCCCTGTCATACCTTCGCTTTCACAATTGCTCACAACTTTATTTCAGATATCCACGGTAGAGTAAGAATATAAAGATGTGACAATGAACCAATCCCCTTATTCAACGGTCTTTATGCCACCTTATGTGACGCAGGAATGGTGCCGGCCGTATTTGCAACTGGCGATTTGATTGACACCGGGCGCGGCGACACACAGAATCACCGACCAGTTTTAACCCTCAGGAATTTGCTGAATGAATATTGATCGTTTCTCACCGCTGTTTCAGCGCACAACCCTGCTTTTTTCACTGTTTGCAGGCTCTCTGTTATTAACCGCGTGTGGTGGTGGCAGCGACAACAAATCATCAGCCAGTTCATCATCAAGGTTGCTATCGTCATCAGCCCGCAGTAGTTATACCGCCGCTTCAGTGCCTGCCAATGGTTCCGGAATCTGGCCCAGCGTCAAGGTAGAAGCACAAACTCCCAAGCAATTGACCTTTCAGTGGAATGCCGTTGAAGGCGCCACCCACTACAAACTGTTTAAACATGACGTCGCCACCGGCGGAATAGCACAGGTAGGCGGTGACCTGACAGCCACCCAGGCAAGTGACGATATCAGTGTACATGTGCACGACTGGGTAAATAACTACTATTACGTTGAAGCATGTAATGCGGACAGTTGTCAGAAGTCTGATCTGACGTTTACCGCCACCGAAATGATTAAAGCGATTGGTTATCTCAAAGGTTCCAACACCCAGTTTTTTGACAATTTTGGTTGGAGCATTGCCATCTCCGCTGATGGCAACACACTCGCAGTGGGTGCGCCGGCCGAGGACAGCAAGGCCATTGGCGTGAACGGGGATCAACTTAACAATGACAGCCTCAACTCCGGAGCCGTGTATGTTTTTGTGAAAGAAAACGGAATCTGGGTTCAGGAAGCCTATTTAAAAGCGTCTAATACCGAACAACCTAACCTGAATGAAAAACGCTTCCTGATTAATGATCGTTTTGGTTACCGCGTTGCCTTGTCGGATGACGGCAATACTCTTGCGGTATCGTCCCTACTTGAAGACGCCATTTCCAGAGGCGTTAATTGTAGCCAGGAGAATTACGAACGACGTACCATCAATAGCTCCGACCCATCTGCCGATACGTACGAAGCATCGGATAATAATAGCGGTGCAGTCTACGTATTCACCCGCGCTAATAAAGCCTGGACTCAGGACGCCTTCATTAAATCAATTTATTTTGCGGAAGGCATGGGTTACGGAGAAACCCTGGCGCTGTCAGGTGACGGTAAAACCCTGGCAGTGGGCACCACACAGGATGCAATTTGGGCTGCAGGCATTATTAAATATCAGGCATCGTCCATGCCTGAATGCATTGAATATTACCCCTCCAGTACTTCTGCCTCGTCGAATTCCAGCAGCTCGTCTAGCGCTACAACTGCCTCAAGCAGCTCGACAAACTCTATCAATGGTGGCCCGAACTCAGGCGCAGTGCAAATTCTCATTCGACTTGAAAGCGGCTGGATGCAGCAAGCAACTATTAAACACTCCAATGCCCAGCAAGCGGATAACTTCGCAACAAGCCTCGCGCTCTCTACGGATGGAAATGTTCTGGTTGCAGGCGCAACCGGTGAAGACAGCGATGCCAAAGGTGCCAATGGTAATCAATCCAACAATACCTGTTATTACTTCAAAGACCCTGACTACATCATCGATTCAGGTTGCGCGGAGGCGGGTAATTACCTCATTCGAGGCCCCATCGATAATGGCGCCGCTTACGTATTCAAACGGGTAGATGGCACTTGGGAGCAAGAGGCTTATCTGAAACCCGGTACGACATTCATCCGAACTGGTTTTGGTACCAGTGTGGATATATCGGGTGACGGAAACACAATCGCCGTTGGCGCCCCGGGGGATGCAAGCAGTGCAACAACGATTAATGGCGATACAACCCAGCGTATGGATTACGCCAATACAGGTGCTGCGTACATTTTCAGCAAATCAGGAGGAATTTGGCAGCAAGAAGCAGTCATCAAGCCTTCCACAATAACCAGGCATTCAGGTGTTGGATTGGTTAACAATAACAATGGAACATTCAGTATCCAGATCAACGATGGGGGCCAATTCGGCAGCGAAGTAAGCCTCTCACAGGATGGAAATACATTGGCCGCAGGATCTTTCCGTGAGCGCAGCCATGCCAAAGGTATTAACGGCGATGAAGGCGATACCAGCCTTGAGCGTGCAGGTGCCGCATTTGTATTTACCCGTACCAATGCAATATGGACACAGAAGAGTTATGTCAAAGCCAGCAATACCGATAAAGATGATCGCTTTGGTTTGAATCTGGATTTATCTGGCGATGGAAAAACCATGGTCGTGGGTGCACATCGGGAGTCAGGGCGCGGCTACATGTCGGCGACGTCCACTTCTTCTAGCAGTGCATCAAGCCTGCCCGCCGGCGTGTTGGATCAAAACGACAACAGTCAAGAAGCCTCTGGCGCCGTGTATGTGTATTAATACGTAAACCGTATAACTGTAAAACCGTATAAAAAAACGGGAGGCATTGTCCTCCCGTTTTTTTTGAATTATCCAATTTTCAGTTTGCTGTGAGTTAACGCCAGGTTAGTAATAACCCCGCTTCACCCTGCCCCGCTACATACCCATCACAAATCCACAAATCACCAACAGCCACCAGATTTTCCTCGCTGTAAACCAGCGGCACACGATGGCGTAACCAAGGCTCCAATTGGTATTCCTGAAATAATTTTTTCAGCGTTTGCGAATGGTTGCGACCAAAGGGTTTGCACCGTTCACCACCGGTGCGATAACGAATTTCCAAATCAGGCAAATCCGCGCGTAAATAATGTGGTGCAGCGTTGTTGTTAGCTACCGTTTCGATGAATTGTAATTTCAATGCGGGAAACTCGGCGGGTAATAAAAATAATCGATCTTGATAAGGGCGCAAAGAATACTGTCCCCAGGTTATTTCCACAGCGGCATCTTCACGTGCGGAAAATAACTGCGCTTCCAATTGTTGCCAATGGGTAGCTTCCGGCAGTTCACAATTCGCTCTGCGTAACCAATAGCGCAACAGGTTTTGCCGACGTGCCACCGACAAGGACTTTAACCATAGCAGATCAATACTTTGCCCTACTCTTTCTGTGCGGGAATTAGCACCTTCCAAATCTTGTTGCGCAAATTCTTCCAGCAACGTTTCTTGCTGCGCACACAACTCTGCCGTCTGTTGCCACTTGCGCATAAAAACCGGCCAGCGTGTTTGCAATAACGGCATTATCTGGTTGCGCAAAAAATTGCGGTCGTAATGATCATCCTGATTACTTTCATCATCAACCCAATTTAATTGTTGCTCGCGTGCATAGGTTTCCAATGCCGAACGGGAAAAATGTAACAGCGGACGAATTAGTTTTCCTCCGGTTGCGAGTTTCCGCTCGCCGGCAATAGCCGCCAAACCGCGTGGCCCGGTACCACGCATTAAACGTAACAACAATGTCTCAGCCTGATCATTACTGTGGTGCGCTGTCAACAAAAAGTCACCCGGGTTTACGTAGCGCTCAAATATGCTGTAACGCGCTGCGCGGGCCGCATCCTCAATACCTTTGCCCGCATTTTTTACCTGCACTTTTTCGGCGAGGAAGGCCACACCTAATTGTTTGCAGAATTGTTCACATTGATGTTGCCACGCATTTGCATTGGGCGATATTTGATGATTGACATGCAGGGCATGCAACGTTATCGGCAAGTCCAATTGCGCCAGCGCATGCAGCAATGCAGTTGAGTCCAGGCCACCACTAAAACCGATCCACCATACAGAATCGGCACGGTCAGGTTTGGGCAGATAGACGCGCAATTGTTCAGGACTAAACCCAGCATTAAGTTCCGGCATAATTTGGCATTGCATTGTGAAATTAAATGCGTAGATTAATGCGGAATTGCCAACAAGACAAAATTCATTGCAACTTGCAGGATAAAATGTGCAGAACCTATCTATACGGCAGCTCGTTCTATACGGCAGCTCGTTTAACCTCATCTCCCGCTAATTGCGACCCTACAGATCAACGACGTCTATGAATACCTATCGCTACGGCCATTGGCCATCACCGATCACAACGGAATTACTCACCACACAAGGCACTCGAATAAGCGATCCACAAGCGGTAGGCGACAAGCTCTACTGGCTGGAAACTCGCCCCCGGGAAAAAGGCCGCAATGTATTGGTGTGCGAACGAGCGGGCATACGCACAATTATGTTCGCAGCACCGTTAAGCATTCGTACGCGGGCGCAAGAGTATGGTGGCTCTTCTTACCTGGCGACTGAATCGTTTATTTTTTATGTACAAGATAGTGATCAGCGAATTTATCAATACGAAATTGACTACCTGCGTACAACGCCATTAACGCCGGAAGGAGCATTTCGCTACGCCGATTTTTATTTTGATGCGCAGCGTCAATGTTTATTGGCCGTGCGAGAAGATTACACTGACAATTCACACCATCCTGCCGCCAGCATTGTTGCAATCAGTTTGCAAACCGGAGCAATCATAACACTGGCAAAAGGTGCAGACTTTTACTCCAACCCTCGCTTGTCACCCGATGGAAAAAATTTAAGTTATTTGCGCTGGTTTCATCCACAAATGCCGTGGGATGGAACCGAGTGTGTACTGGCAGAGCTGGATTCTCAAGGTAATGTGCTGCACGAAAAAATTATTGCAGGCAACACCACTGAATCCATCTTCCAACCCCAATGGTCACCCGCAGGCGATTTATTCTTTGTTTCTGATCGCAGCAATTGGTGGAATATTTATCGCTGGAATGGCATCAATGCAGAGCCACTCATTACGATAGATGCCGAATTCGCCACACCGCAATGGGTTTTCGGTATGAGCACTTACGGCTTCCTCAATGAGAATGAAATTTTTTGCTGTTACAGCCAGCAAGGTTACTGGCATCTTGGGCTAATTGATATTCGCAACAAAAAATTACAATCCATTGATTCAGATTTTCGCGATATTTCAGCAATTCATTGCAGCAATAACAAAGCCTATTATGTTATGTCCAGCGCAACTACTACGCCACAATTATGGCAATTCGATGCCAGCGGCGCCGGTCCGATAACGTTAGATTACGATCCGGTCAGTGTTGCTTATATATCACAATCAACAGCCATCACTTTTCCCACACGCGATGGTGACAGCGCGCATGCGTTTTTTTATCCACCGAAAAACGATGATGTAACACCACCATCCAACAGCTTGCCACCACTGATCGTCATTTGTCATGGCGGCCCTACCGGTGCGACAGAAACCGGATTAAATTTTAAAATCCAATTCTGGACCAGCCGCGGTTTTGCAGTGTTGGATGTTAATTACCGTGGCAGCACCGGCTATGGTCGCCAGTATCGTGATCGCTTGAAAAATAATTGGGGCATTACCGATGTTATTGATGCATGCAGTGGTGTGGATTATTTAATTGAACAAGGCCTAGTGGATAAAAACAAAATCGCCATTCGCGGTTCCAGTGCGGGTGGTTACACCGTATTAGCGGCATTAACGTTTACTGATGTATTTAACGCAGGTGCAAGTCTTTACGGTATTGGCGATCTCGAAGCCCTGGCAAAAGATACGCATAAGTTTGAAGCACATTATCTGGATTCACTGGTCGGTGCTTATCCGCAAGAACAAGCGATTTATCACGCGCGTTCCCCCATACATCACATCGAAAAATTAAATTGCCCGGTGATTTTTTTGCAGGGTTTGCAAGATAAAGTAGTCCCGCCCGCGCAAGCAGAAGCAATGGTGAATGCACTTACAGCGAAAGGCATTTACACGGAATACATAACCTTTGCCGAAGAAGCTCACGGTTTTCGCCAGGCACAAACCATTCAACGTGCACTAGAGGCAGAATTGGCGTTCTATCAAAAAGTACTCAGTGAAATGTAACCATGTATGTACCCGCAGATTCAACAGGCACATACATCAGGAAAAGCGTTGCGTTTTCTAAAACGAAAATATACCTCAGGTAATCACTTAATCGATTTCAATCCACTATTTTTCATAGTGGATTGAATTAATGTACCAGGTTGTTGTACCCGCTTCTGTTTTTACGTCGGCCTCATCACCCACTTCTTTTTTTAACAGCGCCCGGGCCATCGGAGCATCGATTGATATGTAATCTTTGCGATTAAAAATTTCGTCGTAACCTACGATCCGAAATTTAAGTATTCGACCTTCATCATCTTCTACTTCAACCCATGCGCCAAAAAAAACCTTCCCTTCCTGTTCCGGGCGATATTCCACCACTTTCAGGTTTTCCAGACATTTGCGCAGGTAGCGAACACGGCGATCAATTTCCCTAAGACGTTTTTTGTTATATTGATAATCCGCGTTCTCACTTCTGTCCCCCAAGCTCGCCGCCCAAGATACCTTTCGCGTAACCTCCGGACGCTCAACCCTCCACAGCTCATCAAGTTCTTTTCTTAGATCTTCCAACCCTTGCTTTGTTATCAATGGTGTATGCAATCTGTTCACCTTTTCGTGTTACCAAAACATCGATTATAAACAAAATGAGTGGGATAGCCCGCACTGACATATCAAAGGTTGTGTATTTTTTAAATCCTGTGTTGATTGAAAAAATAGCAAAAATTGCCACAACGAAAGAAGGGGCGCACCCGAGTGAGCCTCTCTAGTGAAATAAAAATGAAATCGCCTCCATAATCTTCAATCACATCTCGAATTTAAAACCAGGGGACCCCGCATCTTAATATTGAATTTTGTGCGCGAAATTTTTAAACGGAATTGTTTTCCGAAATGTATTTTTTTGAGAGAGCCATTGAGGAGTTTTTTAGTACAGAGGCGGTCGGGTGACCGCCTTGAAGGAACTGACTTCAGCTATCAGCCGCACTTATTTTCCGCTGGAGCAATCATAACTGCCCGTTGAGGAAAGCCGCGCGGGTGTGAGCAAAAAGGTGCGATACCGACGGTCGCGCGTATCAAAACCAAATGCCGTTATCCAACCCGCATCGGAAATTGTCCACCCATAGAGCAGGTGCAGATACTGGTCATCAGGTTCATCGCGGACGAGTAGCTCGTTCAGATTGTGCATCTGCCCCTCCGAGTCCCAGATAACGGCCTCCCCACCACCCTGGTTGGTGGCGTTTCCAACGATCTGCCGATGATTGTTGATGTCGTAAGCATGACTGTTCTCGGTGCCACCGGGCAGGTCACCAAGGTCCACAGTCCCCGTCTCCTCGCTCCAGAGGACCGCATGCGAACCGTAATTTCCGTCATAAAAACTGCTAGAACCCACAACGACTCCGTGATCATTGAGGGCTGACGGGCTGATGAAACTGTCGCTTCTCAATCCCTCAAGCGGGCGGAGGCCACGTTCGCGATCCCAAATGTAACTGTAACCTCCCTCTGGCATGTTGGCGGCACCAATGACCTGCCCGGCGTTATTGATAGCGAAGGGCCTGCTTCCGGTGCTGTCTGGAAATTGGGGGATGACGGTGACACGAGAGTGGCGATCCCAGATGACGGAGCGTTCACCCAGGGTTGATTCACTGGGGTAAGGTCCGCTGATACCTACGACTTCACCGCGATTGTTAATGTCCACCGCAACACTGTTTTCATCACCAGGCGCGGGCTTCAGGAATTTTAAACCTTTGCCCTGCTTCCAAATAACTGCCCGTACAAACGCACCGCCCGGCCCTATACTTTGAGTACCGACGATCTCCCCCCGATCATTAAAACCTGCGGCGGCACGCACTGGAATTTCTTGTTCGTACGCGAGCGCATCAATAAATTTATACCCAAGTTTCCGGTCCCATAAAAACACTTCAACGCCCTCGCCGACATAACCCCAACCCAGCGCTTGGCCGCGTCGGTTCAGTTCGACAATTTGAACGTGATCCAACCCGCTATCGGCACCAGGCTCCGCGATGCAATAGCGTGTAATGTCCGGAGGGGTAACACGGTCGACTTCGCTCGCAACCGCGGAAGTCGTGATCATTAAACCAATCAGTAAAAATTCGATTACATGTCGCATAATTCTCTCCTTATTAAGAACGTATCGTGGAAGATTAATCAGAATTACCAACGCACTTCGGGCTTATTTCAAACCTGGCAAATTAGTGTAGGTGGAATTGATTTAGAAATACTGCGATGTAGCATTAAAACTGCTAGCGAAAAATCACAGTGAGATTGATTGGCGTAAAAAGCGATAAATAAAAGAATTGAAAAGCACCGTCCATGTGCTCGTAAAAAATATTTTTGCGCCAATGTTAATGAATATTGAATCCAATCAATATCGATTGTGATCGCATCAAGGAATAGCACAGCGTTTACGAGCCAACAACCCGATTAACGCAATAGCTAACAAATAGAATGATGATGGCTCGGGCACGAAGTGTTGTGGCGAGACTGTTAGCTCGGTAATGTCCATCGTTGCCCAAGCTCTATATGACCGCCCATTTTTTTCACCTATCACCTCATACGTGCCTCTTCCCCATTCTCCAACATAGGTTCTATTCCAGCTGAAGTCTTGTGTTAGTCCGAGTCCTTTTATTATGTCGGTATAGGGTTCAACGATTGCCATATGTGCATAAATGGATTCTCTAATGCCGTCATTATTCTGCGCCACCAGGGAATCATGTACGCTAAACGAATCATTGGGACCCTCAAACACCTGATGTGTATCGGCTAAGCCAACACCTTTGGATATTTCTACCAAAGTGAAATCCTCAGTATGATCAAGGGACGATTTTACCCATCGCCCATCTATAAAATATTCAAGGGTCAGCCATTGAGGCTGAGAGACGTCTCTGCTGAAGTAACTCGCATCAGTTTTTCTCCAGCCTACCCTTACTTCAGGTGCGAGGTCTGTATCGTACTGAAAGCGTCCCGATATTCGCGTATCAATGGGATTTTCATTCCAATAATTTACATAGGTGGGATCTTCGTAAGAGTCATCGCCAGCATTAATGACTACACCACCGAATGTGCCTTGAATAATGATTGCTTCCGAACAAACGGAAATACACGACAAAAATAAAACCATTAAACTTTTTGCAGCGTTGTTTAAATTCATAAAATCTCTCCATGCGCGGGTCAAATTATGTTTGGTTTTTTGAAGACGCAATATATATGCCTCTATAAATGACCGTCGGTAATCAATGGCTTACCCTACCCTGTCAAAAATACCTGTAAGGTATGTCGACGGATTAAGCAGGCACAGCTATATAGACAGGATTGATGGGCATCTTAGGAAGCAGTTATCGATGTAAAAACAAAGGCGGCTTATAAATAGCCGCCTTTTATAAACAATCCATCACAGGATTGGGCGAATCCAGTGTAATTACAGCGGCTCAACAGGTTCAAAAATAAGCCCCGCTAATTTCAATGCCTCATATCGGTCTTTAAATTGCTGAGTACAGTAACTGAATATCAATTTATCGATCTTCGTTTTGAAAACCATAATTCCGCTTGCATTTAAAAATTCTTCATCAAATGAAACATTGCCTTGCCCCAAGTGGACACCTGCATCCACTTTTTCAACTGCATTATTGCAATCAACCGCCTCATCTGGAATTACATAAAGCGGATTTAATAAATAGTGATCATCTCCGTTTATCAATGCAGGCAGAAATTCCCCGCAAGGAGCCAGCTCATTTACAAGAGCCCCATGCGCCCGCACATCAAAGACCAATACACCGGTGGCGAAAAGCGTAATGTTCGGAATAGCCCCGTCATTACCTTTAAAATTTTCACTTCGATAAAACGAACCTTCTGGTTTCACCCAATTGGCAGCACGAGCGGTTGCAAAAAAACGTGGGCTGTACGTTGGCATTTTTGAGTAAAGTTCAGTTCCGTCAATAAGTAACGAATAGGTGTTTTCGAAGTCTTTGTTTAATCGATAGATCATAATTATCGCATTGAGATGCCGATTGTTATGTTTAACACTTCAGTTTAGCCAAATGAAAATTAGTTAGTTGCGGTATAGAATCTATTCCTTGATTATCCCCTACCATAACACGTGGTCTATTATCATCAGTAGTTACCGAACTTGCTCCACCAACCGTCAATGCGTTTAGCAAATCAGACTGAGGTATTTTTGGATTATTGTTTTTACTGAACACATAAAAATTAATTTGATTAGAGACACCTAACAGTTTTGCTGCTTCTATCAACGCCTTGCAAACACCACTATACAAGTCTTTATTAGCAAGTATTAATGCTGCATTGGCCATTTCAATTTCGCGATCAGCATTTAAGTTTTTTGCATAAATGTCATTAAAAATCGCAGATGGTTTAATATCATAGTAACGTGAAGCCAGTTTCACTGCGCTAGCAATATCTTGTGCTGAAGTGGCATTAATACTAAACACCCACACTTCTTTATCAATAATTGAGGCGTCTTTAGTTACGCTCGCAGTTCGATCTTTAAATGGTGAAAGACCCACGCTGGGATTTCGTGTTTTCCAAATAGGCAAACTGTAAGCACTGGTTCTTAGTACGTGGGTTCGCTCTACACGTTGACTGCCAAATATCAGATTTACATCAGTCTTAAATTCGTATTGACCTTCGCCTACCGTCGTGGCGCCGCTTTGAGATATCATCTTTTTATTTCCTTATGACTTAGATATTGATTTCGTACATTCTGTGTTGATATCTGCAAAGATCTTCAATTTCTTCTGGCCTAAAGCTACTGAATTTTATAGCGTCTGAAGAAAGTGCTTTTGCTGCAAGTAAGTGAGCAGCTTTTTCCATATCGGAATCAGAACCCCATTCTGAATCGTTGTAACGTAGGCACTTTGAGATATCCACTAAAGTCAATCTTTTATCGAGCAGTTCCTGCTTTACTCTATTGATAATTGACTCAAGTGATGCGGTATGAACCTCACTTCCATCAACGGGTACATACGCTTCTGCACAGTAATAATCACATCCATCTATATCAATACTACAGCCTTCCAATGCCTCACTTTTTGTAAAAACAATCCACACCTGTTTGCTCACTTTCATTTACTCCATTTCTGATGATGATTGCTAATTTAATATTTTCTACGCCACCAACTCGGTTTAGTCAAAATGATTGTAGAAATATGGCTGAAATTATACGAAGTGCGTTCCCTTTGATCTGTTAACAAATTCATTACCCGCAAATATATTAGAAGCCAACGCCACCACCAACCCGAATAAAAATAATGCACATTATTTCATCGAATTGACAGCACCAACCGCTTCCACTACTCTGCCACCGCAGCGAAAAAAACGTTGTCGGGCTTACTACCCCCGCGATTTCTCCAAGTTGGCACATTGTGTTTTTTAAACACATTACGTGTCCTCGTGCAGCTTTGCCTGTTGTTATGGCGGCTGGACGGGGCCGCCCTCGGGCGGGCCGGTGTTGACTTGGAGCCGGTGGTAGTAACCCCGTTCAGTCCGCCCCCACGAATTACTACCTCATGTGGGCGGTATCTTAAATCCAAGTTTGAGATTTTTATTATGGATAATGTTGCTTCTCCCCCTGATTCACCTTCCATCTGCATTATTAAACTCGATCAAATCCAATACGCGTATTACAAAAAATCCCGCCTTGAAATTCACTCGCCGACCGGTGAAGCAATCACGGTACTTTGCAAACCAATGCCAGTCGTAACGGATGAAGATGCGGTTTACCAACTGTATTGCCAGACGCTTTTATGGGAAGTATTGTTTTATGAAGTTAATGAGCGCGTGAAATTACCGCAATGGGGGATTAATAGTGTTGAGCGTGTGATTGGCAGAATTGATAGGCATCTTAAGAGACAGTTATCGATGTAGATTGTGGGTTGGGGTCAGCTTTGCGGACCCCGGCTTTTGCGATATCAAAAAAATATCTACGGCAGTGACATTAAACCGCGCGGCTAAATATTTTTATTATTATCCGTGAAAGCTGTATTCGATTTAGCGGAATTATTATTTCCGAATACAGATTTTTGCGGAAAGAATATTAAGTAGTTTTTAAAGCGGTCAGTGACCGCTTAATAATCATTACCACATTAGTGTGAAGGTCATGAAAAATTAGCACGCACAGAAGATTGCAAGTCTTAATCGCAATTTTTTTAATCTATATGCTAGAGACTGTAGAATTCTTCGCAACCGAGTTAACTAGGTTCGCCGTCTATACCTTTTATATACTCCTGCAAACCTATGGGCAACTCTGATCGACTGGCAAGCGATCTCAATGTAATGGAAGAAGATGAAAACTTTATACCTAATTTTTTTTGAAATATAACCCCTGTCGGATTACGAGCCTCATCTGAAAGTTTCTCTATCCAGGTGACAAGAAACTGAAAGAAAAATTTACCTCGATGCCGAAGTTTTGGGTTTAGCTTATCAAAATCCATCCGCAATAGCTCAACTGCTCTTTCATCTAAAGGACTAGCGATCTCAAGCTCACTTTCGATAACTTTATCACAAAAAATGACATCAATTTTATCCAAATGAATTTTTACAAACTTGCGAACCTCAGGTATTTGCTTGAGGAAACGCACTCCTGAAAGTCTGCAGCAATAAATTCTTAAATTGATGCAATTAATCGCATTGATCAACTGCTGTAACACATTGTCGTACACCTCCATCGCATTTTGAAATTCCGGAGAACCTTCTTCCAGCCTAAATTCATCACGGAGCAAACTTGCCACGACTTCTTTGCCAATGACATAGCTCTCCACTGAATAACGGTCAGTGCAAAAAATATCTTTTCCCGGAGTTTGACCTGATAAATCATCAAAATCGCGATCTACAACAAAGAATACACTGTCACGAAGTCCAGTTTCGTCTTTCTCAAGCAAACTCCGAAGACCTAAGAGCTGCCCCTTTCCATTCCCTGATAGTAGTTTTAGCCTAGAACGATTTGTAATTCTATTGATCCAGGTTTCGTACGGCCCTATATCATCAATACCTTCTAGGATCAAAATGGGAGTTTCTTGAAACCGCGAACGATATTGACTTAGCTTTATTTTCAATGCGGCAGGAGACTTCCGCGCTTTTCTTGCCTCCTCAAGAAGTGAAATAGTCACTTGAATTTTGCCTCTTCTTGTTTCCAAATCTTCATGGGCCCGGCGTATCGATCTAAGTCATTTTCAAAAATAAATGGTGAATGTGTAATAGCAAGAAGCTGAGCACATCCTGGAGAGTTGATCACATCGGGCAGTAAGCGTCTTTGCCAGTCAAGAGACAATGAGAGTTCTGGCTCATCTATTAATATTATTTTTTGCCCTGGTTCCAAATACAAATGTGAAAACAGGGAGATTATTTGTTTCTCTCCAGACGATAATACTTCTAAATCGATTTCTTCATCATTAAACGTATTGCGGACAACCACTCGCATTAAATTTGAGTCGTACGTGAGTATCTTTTCATCACTAGAAAGACTCAAGTAAACGTTCACTTGCTCCACAAACTTTTCAACATTGGTTTCGAGTTGCTTAGTACGATCTACAACCGCCTCAAGTTTAGACAAAAAGTATCTAAGAACTAACTGATCATTGTTATGTATATCGCCAGTTTCATAAAGATTTTTTAAAGATTCTATACGGTTTGTTTTGGACTGATCCGATTCAACACGGGAAAAAAATAACCGCAACGCCTCTATATCTGGAAGTTTCGTAGATTGATAAGTATCTGGATTGATTTTTCCTCCTAATGCATCATCTATAATTGCAGCACTGATAGTCCTATACTGGCTATTCGAGTAGCGTTGAATATCAGAAAGTATATCCGCTAACCTATCTTGGACATCACGTAGACCATAACGGATTCCATCATCATTGTGATTCTCGCGCGACCATCTTGTATTAGGTGGTCGCCGCGGTGTCTTTGGCGCAGACAGCTCTACACGTCGATATGTCGGCAAATAGAGAAATTGCAATTTTCCAACTAAATTGTTTAATGTTGCTGCCGTTTCAGAAAGTTCTTTCGGCATTTCAACAACCGCTCCACGAATTGTTTTGAGTATTTCTGTGAATTCCTCATGATCATAGGGCGAAGCCATGTAAATATCATGTAACAGAGAAATATTTGGAAAATAAGAAATATCCTCTGGGTTAAGCTCCATAATGGAGTCACGAATAGCTGAAGGAGGGTTCGCTGTAAAACGACTCAGCTTTTCAATTTCAGAATCCATTGTCCCCATCGTCTCGAAAACAAGCAATTGGGATTTTACAATACGAAGGGGAGAGGGATTTCCCGCTATCTCGCACTCAATGCTCTCAAACCTTATTTTTGCAAGCCGGTAAAAGTCCCGCTTCAAAAAAGCATAGAGAGCCGCAAGAATCGTAGTTTTTCCGGCACCATTCTCAGCAATAATTATTCTCGCTTGGGCTGTAAATTCTATTTCGACATTTTTATATCCATGCAGGCCATGTATACGAAATTTCTTTATAATTGGTTCTAACACTAGAAATACTCCTATATTTCTTGGTTCACAATCTATATGTGATTGATATTGAGATCACTTTATATCCCAATGACTATACAACAATTTTGTTTAATGTGAAATTAAACTCCATCATCCCATCTTACCTAAAGAATCTCCGACAGCTGCCATCCATCGTCATTTCATTATCCACCTGAAAATGCTGTATAGCTTTTACAGCTTGCTTCCCCAAACCATCGGGTTTACCAGCGTTGTAACCAAGTTTATTTGGTACAGATTGAATTTCAAAAACCACTTTTTTGTAAGCAGCAAGATTAGTTGCTCGCACTTGGGAATTTGCAGATTTTTTATTTAAAGAATTAAAACCATTTTCTGAATTATTCGATGCACGAAAACTTTGGCTTTGAGAAACTGCGCCGCTGTTGTGGCAGTGGTAGCCGCCGTGTTTTCTGTCGTTGTGGCAGCCGTATTTATTTGTTCTGCCGCCGTGGGCGAGAACGAGTGAGGGGATTAGGAGCAGGCAAAAGAGTAGTGGTTTGTTGATTTCCATAATTCCATCGCAGCAAGAACAGAGCTTTCCGGATTTCCCCTAGCGCGATCCCTGCACTACTGATACCACTCTGGTCATTCCTGCGACTGGAGTCGCAAAGATTATGGGGAATAGAACGCCAAAAAAATTACACGGCATTACACGGGTGATAATGAGCGTTTAAGTAACAGATTGGGATGCAGTTTTATTAGGCAGCGGGATCGCGCTGTACCATTGCAGGTTGCGCTGTTCGAACTACGGTATGCGCGGGAGGTCATCCCTTATAATCACTTTTAAAGCACAGGCTTTGCTGAAGTTGTAGATTTCTTTGCCGGATATATCAATCAATGGAAAATTCGCTCGAAAAAATATCGATAGTCAAACGGTACTTGCCATGGCTGGTGGCGATTGCATTATTTATGGAGCATCTGAATGCAACGATTTTGAATACCGCAATTCCTTCCATTGCCACGAGTTTGGAAGTAACACCATTAAGTTTGAAAGCTGTGGTGACCAGCTATGTGTTGAGCCTGGCGGTGGGTATTCCGGTGAGTGGTTGGATGGCGGATCGGTTCGGTACGCGGCGGGTGTTTTTTGCAGCGATTGCCATTTTTACGTTTGCATCGGTGGTTTGCGGGCTGGCTTTGAATGTGCCGATGCTGGTGGCGGGGCGAATATTGCAAGGGATTGGGGCGGCGATGATGTTACCGGTTGGGCGGCTTGCGATTGTGCGTACATTTCCGCGCTCTGAATTATTAGCGGCAATGAATTTCGTTATTATTCCGGCGTTAATCGGGCCGTTACTAGGCCCGACCATTGGCGGACTGATTGTGCATTGGTTGCCGTGGCAAACCATTTTTTTTGTGAATGTTCCGATTGGTATTGCCGCGCTCTGGTTAATTCATCGTCATATGCCGGATTATCGATCCAGCAATTCACCGCCGCTGGATATTATCGGCTTCGTGTTATTTGGTTGTGGTATTGCGTTGTTGTCCTGGGTGCTGGAAATTTTTGGTGAGCATTATCTGGATGCAACATCACTGGGAATTTTATTAGGCCTGTCATTGTGTTTGCTGGCCGCGTACGGTTGGCATGCACTCCACCATAGTTTTCCACTGCTGCAACTTTCGTTATTTAAAACCAGGACATTTCGCGTATCCGTCGCGGGTGGTTTTGTTACACGGCTCGGGCTTGGTGGCATGCCGTTTTTGTTGCCGCTGTTTTACCAGATTGGCTTGGGATTTCCTGCGTGGCAATCCGGTTTATTGATGATGCCGGCCGCTGCGGCAGCGATGTTTATGAAAGTGATTTCAATTCGATTACTGAAACAATTTGGTTATCGTTCGGTGTTAATCGTCAATACGTTAATGATTGGCTGCACAATAATGTTATTTGCTGTTGTTGATCAAACAACTGCGGTGGGATGGATTGTTGCCATCAGCCTTGCACAAGGATTTTTTAATTCATTGCAATATTCCAGTATGAACTCCATGGCCTACGCGGACATACCCGATGAACAAGCCAGTATGGCCAGTACCATCGCCAGTTCGTTGCAACAACTTTCAATCAGTTTTGGGTTGGCGTTCGCTTCTATTATTGCCGCTTGGTATCTGGGTAATGTATCGCAATCAAATACGGTGGCGGTAACCAGCGCATTGCACTACGCATTTATAACACTCGGTTGCCTGACCATTTTATCATCCGCGTCTTTCTGGTCGTTGCGAAAAAATGATGGCGAGAATGTAAGTCGCGGCGCTGATTCCGCTTGATGGGAGAACCGCGTATGCCATTCGCAAAATTCGATTACTCTCTTGATTATAAAAATCTTGATTTGCGGAACAACCCGGAACTTTACCGAACCGGTATTGGCGAACAAGGTGTTTTATTAGTTGAGCCATACAAAAGTGAAATACTTCCCCATTGGAAATTCAAAACACCTGAACTGGCAAAAAAATCCTCGCGGAAAATTTACACCTTATTTAAACAATACCTGGATGACGATGATTTCGTGGGGGCGGATATGGCCCGCAAATTTTTGCAAATGGGTTATACACGCAGCCGTCGATACGCCAATCATAGAAGTGGAAAAAAATATGATGGGCCGGTACCACAAGATAAAAAAGGGCAAAGCGGAGCGCACGGCAGGGACATATTACCGTTGACACCGGATGCAGAAAAAGCGCGTAGCGCCGATATATTTTTTGAGGTGTGGCAAAAAGCAAAAGCGAACAAAAAATATCAATCTATGTTGAGCGCACACAAAAACGAGAGACGAATAACCTAGTTAGCGTATGGGAGCTAAGGTCATATGAACCGCTAAAAATTTACCGTCGAAAATGAACATAATATGAATGGCAGAATCCAATTAAAAAATCATAGGTAACCTATGTTTTGGCTATTAAGTCCCGAAAATTTATATTTTGGGATTTAGATCGCTTTAGGATTTGAATTTCTGGAAATTGGCGCAATCTATATCATCGTAAAGCGCAATTCGTTACCCCGGCTTTTTTATAACCAAGCCTTGTAACAACCGGAAAAAGGAAACAAACATGGTGACTCAAAACACTGCGAGTAAAGATTTTATCTCCACTGGCATACCTGGACTTGACCATATTTTGGGTGGCGGCTTAACGAAAGAGCGACTCTATTTGCTTGAAGGTGATCCGGGTGCGGGTAAAACCACGATGGCCCTCCAATTTTTGATTGAAGGGGCAAAACAAGGTGAGAAAGTGTTGTATATCACACTCTCCGAAAACGAAATTGAGTTGCGTGCAGTTGCGCAAGCCCATGGATTCTCACTGGACGGTGTAACCATTCATGAGGTCATCCAGGACACCAATTTGCTCGACCCGGCTGAGCAATATACAGCACTGCATCCCGCTGAAGTGGAGTTCGGTGAGACCAACAATCTTATTCTTGAAATGATCGAGAAAATAAAACCATCGCGTGTCGTGTTGGACTCGTTGTCTGAATTGCAATTGCTATCGGGCAATGCATTGCGTTACCGCCGGCATGTGTTAGGTCTGAAACAATATTTTGCCAATAGATCTTGTACTGCATTGTTGCTGGATGATAAGTCGTCCGTGCGTTTGGACTTACAAGTGCGCAGCATTGCCCACGGGGTAATTTCACTCCAGCATTTTGACTCTGACTATGGTGCGGAACGACGTGTGGTACGCATATTAAAATACCGTGGAATCAATTATCGCCGTGGCCCTCATGATTACAGCATTATCACCGGTGGTATCGTGGTGTACCCCAATGCAATTATCTCTGCATCGAGACATCTGGCAGAGCGCAAGCAAATTCAAAGTGGACTCGCCGGCTTCGACGCGTTGCT
Source organism: Cellvibrio sp. (assembly GCA_035490715.1). Taxonomy (GTDB): domain Bacteria; phylum Pseudomonadota; class Gammaproteobacteria; order Pseudomonadales; family Cellvibrionaceae; genus Cellvibrio. Next base: position 77,734 of record DATJLF010000031.1, on the reverse strand, counting down.
CGGCGGCGGTATCGAAGAGGGTTCAAGCACCTTTATATCCGGTCCACCCGGTACCGGTAAATCCAGCCTGGCTTGCCAATTTGTAAAAGCGATTACGCAACGCGGTGAGAAGGCGGCAATTTTTTTATTCGAAGAATCGCTCAACACGCTGCTGAATCGCAGCAAAGGAATTGGCCTGGATTTACGCGAACCTTATGAATCCGGTTTATTAACGGTACATCAAATTGACCCTGCCGAAATGTCACCGGGTGAATTCACTTACGCCGTTCGCAAATTGGCCGATAGCGGGGCCAAGGTTATTGTTATCGACAGTTTGAATGGTTACCTGAATGCAATGCCGGATGCACGTTTCCTCGCTACGCACCTTCATGATGTATTAACCTATTTGGGTCAACGCGGGGTGTTAACATTTCTTATTGGTGTGCAGCAAGGTATTGTGGGGGCCATGTCAACGGGTGTTGATGTTAGTTACATGGCGGACAACGTGTTGATATTGCGCTACTTCGAAGCGCGCGGAACCGTTGAGAAAGCAATTTCCGTGTTCAAAAAACGCGGTAGCGCACATGAAACCGCATTGCGACGTTTTGAAATTACGCCGCAAGGAATTGAGGTAGGCGCAGTACTCAATAATTTCCAGGGAATATTAACGGGCGTTCCCAGTTTCATTAATCCGATAGACGGTCTTATTCCGCATCAGGGATTGCTCGAGTAAGATGGATTCCTTTACCTTACACACCCCATGCGAAAAGTAAGCGGCGGTGAAAAATAAAATGCTTGTACTGATAAAGTGTAATAAATATGGAAATGGAAAATCGTTTACTCATTTACGCACCGACTGGTAAGGACGGCCGGCTTCTAGCCGGCGTTCTTGAGCGGGCGCGAATGCATTGCCATGTTTGCAAGCATATCAATGAAACATTTGAAGAAATCAATAAAGATGTCGGTGCACTTATTGTGGCCGATGAAGCGCTCACGTTTGAATTCCTGAAAAGAATTCGCCCTTTTCTGGAGAGTCAGCCAAGCTGGTCTGACATTCCTTTTCTGGTATTGCGGCAAACGGCACCGGACACACCGGACATGCGCAGTCGTTACGCGTTGCTGGGAAATATTACGTTATTAGACCGGCCTGTTAGTACGGTAACGCTGGTAAGCGCAGCGACTTCTGCATTGCGCGCGCGAACGCGACAGTACGAGATGCGGGAAATTGATCGGCGCAAAGATGAATTCCTCGCCATGCTTGCCCATGAATTGCGCAACCCTCTCGCGCCAATCAGCGCCGCTTCTGAATTACTACGTGTGTCAACTCTTGATCGCAAAAAAATTCAGCAAACCAGTGAAATTATTTCGCGGCAAGTGCGCCATATGACGGGATTGATTGACGATCTGCTGGATGTATCCAGAGTCTCGCGTGGTTTAGTTACCCTTGATGAAGGTGTACAAGACGCATGGCAAATTGTTGCGAGCGCTGTTGAACAGGTACGACCACTCATTGATGCACGACAACATCAGTTAACCGTTTTGGATTTGCCGTTAAACGCGTCGATCTATGGTGACCAAAAAAGGCTCGTGCAAATCATCGCCAATATATTAAATAACGCTGCTAAATATACGCCGCCCGAGGGACACATTTCGCTTGGTGTTTCGGTCGATCACAACAACGTTATTTTTTCGGTGAAAGATAATGGTGTCGGCATGGAACCTGATGTACTCAGCCATGTTTTTGAAATGTTTGTCCAGGCAGAAAGAAGCTCCGACCGTGCACAAGGCGGATTGGGCATCGGGCTTGCTATTGTCAAAAGTCTCGTTAATTTACACGGTGGCCAGGTAACGGCACACAGCGCGGGGCTGGGTAAAGGCAGCACATTTACAATCACACTACCGCGTGTTGCGGATTACCCGGTTCAAACACAAATCCCCGGTTCCGAACTGGAAACTGCAAAGACATCGCAACACATTTTGATTGTGGATGATAACGTCGACGCAGCCGTTACGCTGGGAACCATTCTGGAAATGTCCGGATACAAAGTCACTATTGCACACAGCGCGAAAGAAGCATTGGATCAAGTGGGAACCGAGGCACCGCGAGTGTGTTTACTCGACATTGGGCTACCGGATATGGACGGTATTACCCTGGCAAAACTGCTACGCAATCACACGGACACAGCAACAGCATTAATGATTGCTGTCACCGGCTATGGTCAGGATAGTGATCGAAAAAAATCATTGCACGCGGGCTTCGATCATCATTTGGTAAAGCCGGTTGACCTCCGACAATTGCTGACTATTTTGTCGACGCTATAACAACCATTAGCTACTGCCAATTCATTACTAATAATTACTTGCCCATTCATTACTAATAATTAATTACGAATTCCGTAGTGTCTAACCAGGCTAAATTTATTTATGTCAACGCGACATGTAATTTTTTATTTCCTGCTCTACCGCCAACGGCAAACGTAACGTAAAACAAGCACCGGCGCCGCGTGTGTTACTCACGCTCAAATTGCCGCCATGGGCTTCTGCCAGTTGCCGCGCAATATAAAGCCCCATGCCTAAACCTTCCTTGACCTTGTTATTATCCAAACGCTCAAACTTTTCAAAGATACGTTGCTGTTCATGTTCAGGAATACCCGTTCCCTGGTCTTGTACATGGATGGCAACGCAATTATCAATTAACGAGAAACTGATGCTAACCGGTTTGCCACCACCGTAACGCAATGCATTAGTAATAAGGTTGACAAGGATTTGTTCAACGCGAAATTCATCCCAATCACCCATCACATCCGGAATGGAATCCAACACCAGACAACAACCTGCCACCTGGGCCTGCTGCGAAAAATCGCCAACAATACGCGTCACCAATTGCGCAAGGCTGACCATGCCCGTACGGATAGACAAGGTTCCGCTCGTTGCGCGTGACACATCAACCAGATCGTTGATCAAACGAATCATGCTTTGGATCTGGCGGCTATCGCGTTCCACCATTGCATTTAAATAATCGACATTGAATGCAGCCACCCCTTCACGCTGTAAACGCAAACGACGCATTTGGGTTTCCAGGTGTAAGGTGTTGAGCGGTGTGCGCAGTTCGTGCGCCACTAATGACATAAAGTCATCGCGCGTTTTTAGCGCACGCTCCAATTCAATTTGTGTTGCGTGTAATTCACACTGACTTTGCTCAAGGGCTTCAAGCTGTTGTTTCACCTGGATGCGTTGTTGGTAGAGTGAAACAAATACGTTTACTTTACTTTTTACTGCCGCAATATCGAGTGGCTTATGCAAGAAATCCACTGCGCCGGTTTCATAACCCTTAAAGGCGTAGTTCAGCTCCTTACCACCCGCGCTGACAAATACAATCGGGATATGCCGGGTTTTTTCTGTGCCGCGCATTAACTCGGCGAGTTCAAAGCCGTTCATATCCGGCATCATTACATCCAGAATTGCCAGCGCAAAATCATGCTCCAATAACAATTCCAGCGCGGCAACACCAGAGTTCGCTTTAAAAATCTGGCGATCATCCTGTTCAATAATGCGCTCAAGCGCGAGCAGGTTTTCTGGCAGATCGTCGACGATCAGTAGCTTGGCACTTTGCATCAACAGTTCTCCAATTTTAAAATGAGTTGTCGGATCGCCGGGAGTGGCAATACAAAATCGGGAATAAATAAATCAAGCGCCGCTTTAGGCATCACTGCAATTTCTGCATCGGCCGGGTCCTGAATGATGGTAAGTCCACCCGTATTATGAATAGATAACATACCCTTGGCCCCATCTTCATTCGCACCCGTCAATAAAATACCTGCTAACGATGCACCATACGCATCTGCTGCAGAGGTCATCAAAAAATCAATTGCCGGCCGCGAAAAATGCACCGGGTCTTCACAACTCACAGAAAAAGTATAATCGCGTTCAATCGACAAGTGATACGACGGGCCCGCGAAATAAACACATCCGGCACGAATAGTACTTTTGTCTTCGGCAGTCATTACCCTGGCGTCCATATGATGTTGAAAAACATTCGCTAGCTGGGATTCAAAATTATCCGGCATATGTACCACGATAATGATGGGAACACCAATATGGAATGGCAGCCCGCCAAGTAACTGCAAGAGCGCTTTGATACCACCGGCTGAAGCACCGATAACAATGGCACCACACTTTTTTCCTACCCGTTTTTCATCCCATACATTAAAAAATTCCTTATCAATCGTAGCGGTTGGATATTGCGTTTCAGTCATACATACCCCACCTAACGCTTGCGGTAAATCCGCTGGGGTTTCACCATGGGCTCAAAAGAATTCGCGTGCGCAGAAAACTCCAGGCTCTCTTTGCTACCCAACCCTAAAAACCCGCGATAACACAACGATTCATGAAACAAACCTAACGCACGGTCTTGCAATACATGATTAAAATAGATCATCACGTTACGACAGCAAATCAATTGTGTTTCTGCAAAGACACTATCCGTTGCCAGGCTGTGATCCGCAAAGCTGACATTTTCACACAGGGAGCGATCAAACAAGGCGCCATCATAAGCCGCTGTGTAATAATCTGAAAAAGCTGCCTTACCACCTGCCGCAACATAATTTGATGTGTAGTTTCGCACACGCTCCAGCGAAAAGATTCCCCGTTTCGCTTTTTCCAGTGACTGGGGGTTTATATCCGTTGCATAAATAATGCTGCGATCCAGAAGCCCCTCTTCTTTCAGCAAAATTGCCATCGAATAAAGTTCTTCACCGGTACTGCAACCTGCAATCCAGATTTTTAATGACGGATAGGTTTTTAAAAAAGGAACAACCTCTTCTCGTAACGCTAAAAAATACGCCGGATCGCGAAACATTTCCGTCGTTGGAATGGTGAGGAACTGCAATAATTCAGTGAAAGTATTCGAATCATGAAGTACTTTTGATTGTAAATCTGAAATGGATTCACACTGTAATTGACGCATCGCATGCAACACGCGTCGCTTTTGCGATGCGCCCGCGTAGTTGCGAAAATCGTAGCTGTATTTAAGGTATATGGCCTCAATTAACAACTTCAATTCAATATCAATGCTGGAAGGATTATTCATTAAATACGTTCCATGGTAGGCATCCATACACGCAACAATGAATAAAGCCGGTCAATATCAATAGGTTTGGCAAGGTAATCCGAAGCACCGGCTTTAATGCATTGCTCCTGGTCATCCTTCATTGCCTTGGCGGTAATGGCGATGATCGGTAATTTTTGGAAGCGTGCGTCTTCGCGAATACGACGGGTTGCTTCAAGTCCGTCCATACCCGGCATCATTACATCCATCAATACCATATCAATGTCGGCAACATCATTTAGCTTATCCAGTGCTTCAAAACCATTGCGCGCAATTTCAACCAACGCACCTTTTTGTTCAAGTGCACCGGTTAACGCAAAAATATTCCGCATGTCGTCATCCACCAATAATATTCGGCGGCCCTCCAACACACGGTCGCGGCTGCGCACCGTTTTCAACATGGATTGACGTTCACTGGATAACTGTGATTCCACTTTATGTAAAAAGAGTGTGACTTCATCCAGCAACCGCTCTGGAGAGCGCGCCCCTTTAATAATAATGGAGCGTGAATATTTCAATAATTCACTCTCTTCGGCGCGCGTCAAGTTGCGTCCGGTGTAAACAATAACGGGAGGAAAACTGCAAATTTCTTCTGCGGACATACGTTGTAGTAATTCGTGGCCTTGCATATCTGGCAATTTCAAATCGATGATCATGCAATCAAAAATCGTTGTGCGTAACAACGCAATGGCTTCCTCGCCCGACTCAACGGCCGTGATATCCACGTCTTCATCACCAATTAATTGCACCACGCTATGGCGTTGGAGCGCATCGTCCTCTACTAACAAAATGCGTTTTACTTTTTGGGTGAGTTTGTCATCCAGTTTATTGAAAACTTCTTTTAAGCGGTCCCGCGTTGCGGGTTTTATAACATACCCTACTGCGCCCATTTGCAATGCAACATCAGTGCGGTCAGCAGCGGACACAATGTGTACGGGAATGTGGCGAGTGAGTGGATTGGCTTTTAATTTTTGCAGCACACTGATACCCGAGGCATCGGGCAAACCAATATCCAGCAGTATAGCGTCTGGCAATAAATCGCTTGCCAATTGCAAACCTTCCGCAGCAGTTCCGGCTACCAGACAGCGATATTGTTGTTCGTGCGCCAAATCGTAAAGAATGCGGGAAAATTCAACATCGTCTTCAATCACCAATACTGAACGACTCGAATCTGCGAACTGATGGCGATCATCTTCAACAATATTTTTGGTTATCGAAGAGGTAGGTACGTCTGTCTGCGCTGTTAATTCATTGTCACGTACAACCGGTGAAAGCGGGGGCGATGCGACCTCCTCACTAACAACATCAGGCAATTCCAAGGGTAAGATTAAGGTGAAGGTACTACCGATACCTGGCGTGCTTTCTACTTGAATGCCACCACCGAGCAAACTTGCAAGATCACGTGAAATAGAAAGCCCTAACCCGGTACCCCCATAACGGCGACTAATGCTGCCATCTGCTTGCTGGAAGGCTGCGAAAATTAATGATTGCTGTTCTTTGGCAATACCAATACCGGTATCACTCACCGCAAAAGCAAGGTTGCCATCAGGCAATGAGGAAATATGTACTCCTACTTCACCTTGCTCGGTAAATTTAATGGCATTGGAGAGCAGGTTTTTAATTATTTGTTCAAGCCGTTGCGGGTCGGTGAAAATTGACTTTGGCGTGTTCTCTTGAATACGTATGTTAAAACGCAATTGCTTTTGTGTAACCAGCGGCTCGAATGCGAGCCGCAAGGAATCCACCAAACGCCGTAAAGGAATTTGCTCCGGTACCAACTCGAGCTTACCCGCTTCTACTTTTGCGATATCCAGAATATCGTTAATCAAATTCAGCAAATCATTACCCGCTGAGTAAATGCTATTAGCAAACTGGATTTGTTCCTGATTTAGATTCCCCTTGGAATTTTCAGCGAGTAATTTGGCAAGAATCATCGAGCTATTGAGCGGCGTGCGCAGTTCGTGCGACATGTTCGCTAAAAATTCGGATTTATATTTGCTGGCACGTTGCAGATCGGTTGCACGTTGTTCCAATTCAGACTGGATCAGGTTGAGTGCCGTATTTTTTTCATCGAGCACCACCGCTTGATCCAATAATTTCTCGTTGGTTTGTTCAAGTTCGGCTTTTTGGTTTTCCAACAATGCCTGGGACTCTTCCAACACGCGCGATTGTTCTTCCAGTTCTTCATTCGCTGTGCGCAACTCTTCTTGCTGCACTTGCAGCTCCTCATTTAATTGCTGTGTCTCCTCCAGAGAATCTTGCAGGCGACGACGATTGAGGGCCATCTCCAGTGAGTTACCGATATTTGATGCAACCAGTTTGAGGAAATCAATATCACGCGATGCCGGCGGATGCAGGAATCCGAATTCAAGGACGCCGTTGGTGGTTCCGTCATGCTCCACCGGCACAATAACCAGGTAGCGTGGGGACGCTTCACCCAAGCCTGAATTGATTTTGATGTAATTGCCGGGTACATCATTTAATTGAATAAGCTTGCGCGACATCAGCGCTTGCTCTACCAAACTTTCGCCGCTATCAAATACTTGTTCTGCCTGTGCAACATCCTGCCGAAAACCATAACTGGCGATCCGTTGTACGGCATGCCCCCCATTGCGACGTACATAAAATGCAGCGGCAGAAGCACCTAAATAATGGACTAGAAAATCCAGCGTGGCTTGCCCCAATGCAGCCATTGATGCCAAGCCAATCGTTTGTTCCGCCAGGCGCGCTTGACCTGCACGTTGCCAATTTTGTTGTTCCAGAATTTCCGCGTGACGACGACGTTCCTCAAGGGAATCGTTATAGGTATTGGATAACTGGATAACTTCGCGCCGCCCTAAATAACTCAGTAATCCGGTCACTATCGCCATCAGGGCGAGATAAATCAGAATGGACATGATGGTTACTGAACGCGAATGTTCACGGCGTTCAGTCAGCAGATTGTCTTCCATCTGCTGGAAGTCAGTAAATTCACGGCGGATTTCGTTAAATTCCTGCTGCCCGCGGCTACGCACGAGGTTTGCGTAATCACCGTTGTTCCTGCGCAATTCGAGCGCTCGTTCACTGTACGTCACCCATTCAACATGCATGGCTTCAATGCGACGCAAACGATCAACCTGAACCTTGTTGTCACTCACCATTTCACGCAATGCCGTTATCTCGGGCTCCACCCGTGGACGCGCAGCGCGGTAAATATTCAGGAACGCATCTTCACCCGTAATCAGGAAGCCTCGCAGGCCGGTTTGCATATCGACCATCAAGCGAGACACTTCATTGGACTTTGCGAGGACTGCTTCGGTCCGCTCGACCCAACGGAAGGCATTCAGCAAAAAAACAATCAATACGATAAAAACGACTGCATTCACCACCCCGAATAAAAGCGGCAATACAATATTACGAGCAAGGATGCGGCGAAATGCGCGCTGATCAATAGGAGATGATGGAGCCATGGTAAATCCGTTGATATTTTGATGATGAGCAATGGACGCCTTGCAAATCCTTCCGTGCAGCGCGCATTGCGCCGCTATCAGAAAATACAAGGCTCATTTATTAGCACGAGTCGCGCCAGTTTTTCTCGCGATGAAGAACGCGTTTAAAGGCACATGTAATACGGCATTGGTGAAGTTTTGCCGCAAACCCTAAGGCGCTTTTATATTATTGAGTGCCTGCACCTACATTAATTTGCAAAATTAACAAAAATGCATGCCAGTTGTGAACCTGGGAAATGGATTCGTGGTGAATCAGGAGATGGGATGCAGGCAAAGCGGACACTTTGCCTGCGGTGAGCTTACTTGATCAAACGCAACGCGTAAGGTACACGGAATGGCTTACCACTGGTTGCTGCAATAACACCCATAATGCAAAACACCAGATGGCAAATACCGACAGCAGCCATCACCAAAACGCCAATTAAAATAACAGTGAGGATCATTCCCGCCACATAACCAATTAATGCGGTGATCGACCAATTAAGCGCTTCCTTACTTTGGTCTAGCACGTAGGCGTCATCCTTTTTCAGCAAATACATCAACAATCCCGGAATAAATCCGAAAAAAATACTGCCCAGCCATAACAACAGCACAAGATTTTTAGCATCCTGCGATACAGCGGGTATCACTGGGTTGCCGGGTGTTTCATTGTTTGGTGTTTCGTTATTTTCCATAGCCATCCCCTTTTATTGATCACATGTAAATGCAAATGAACTTGCCTGTTGGCTTGTTATTAATAGCAGCCGATTGACCAGGAAACAATCAACAGAGTCGATATCCTGAAAACATATGTTCAACAAGGTGAAAAAATCTCACGGTAACCAGCGAACACTGGGACAACTGGAGCCCCATTCACCAACATTCCCCTCCATTGCAGGTGAACCAGCCAGTCGGGCGGCTATTGATAGCAAAACGATTGTTCAAGAAGCTGCCGCAGCGATCACCACCTGAAAGCTGCCCTGAAAACTGCTATAGTTCGCCACCTTTTTTGCGGCGCCGCCCAATCTTTCGGCGCTCTTCCCGGAATTCAACAGGTTGTATCCTATGACTCAATCATCCCGCAAAATCCTCGTTACCAGCGCTTTACCTTATGCCAATGGTTCAATCCACCTCGGCCACCTGGTGGAATATATCCAGACCGACATTTGGGTGCGTTTTCAGAAAATGCGTGGGGTGGACTGTACTTACGTATGTGCCGATGATGCCCACGGTACGGCGATCATGCTCAAAGCGGAGCAGCTTGGTCATTCGGCGGAACAACAGATCGCCAATGTCAAAGCCGAACATGAGGCGGATTTTGCGGCGTTTAATATCGGTTTCGATAACTACCATTCCACCCATTCAGAGGAAAACCGCGAGTTATCCAACCTGATTTACAGCCGCTTGAAAGCGAACGGTCACATCGCCACCCGTGCGATTACCCAGGCTTATGATCCGGAAAAACAACTGTTCCTCGCCGACCGTTACATCAAAGGCACTTGCCCGAAATGTAAAACCGAAGACCAATACGGTGATAACTGTGAAAAATGCGGCGCGACCTATTCACCCATGGATTTGATTAATCCGAAATCGGCGATTTCCGGCGCAACGCCGGTGGCGAAAGATTCCGAACATTTTTTCTTTACCTTGCCCGCCTTCAGCGATTTCCTGAAAAGCTGGACCCGCGCCGGCCACCTGCAAGATGAAGTGGCGAACAAAATGGCCGAGTGGCTGGATGCCGGTTTGCAGGAATGGGATATCTCCCGCGATGCGCCCTACTTCGGTTTTGAAATTCCCGGCGAACCGGGCAAATATTTTTATGTATGGCTGGATGCGCCTATCGGTTATATCGCGAGCTTGAAAAATCTTTTAGATAAAACAGGAAGGGATTGGCAGGAATATTGGAAGCCGGATTCCACTGCCGAGGTGTATCACTTTATCGGCAAAGACATCGTGAACTTCCACGCGCTCTTTTGGCCGGCGATGTTGCACTCCGCGAATTTGCGCACGCCCACCAAAATTTGTGTGCACGGATTCCTGACCGTCAACGGCACCAAGATGAGTAAATCGCGCGGAACATTTATTAATGCACGCACTTACCTCGATCATTTGAATCCGGAATATTTGCGTTATTACTTCGCGGCGAAACTCACCAGCAACGTGGATGATATCGATTTAAACCTGGAAGATTTTATCCAGCGCGTGAATTCGGATCTGGTCGGAAAAGTAGTGAACATCGCTAGCCGTACCGCGAAATTTATTAATAACGCTGGCGGCGTTTTAACAACTGACATTGCTGATCAAGCGTTGTGGCAACAATTTGTTGATGCCGGTGAAACCATCGCCAACTATTACGAAAGCCGCGATTACAGCAAAGCCATGCGCGAAATTATGGCGCTGGCCGATGCCGCTAACGAATATATCGCCATGCAAGAGCCATGGAAGCTCGCGAAGCAACCGGGTGCAGAAGCACAAACCCAAGCGGTGTGTACACTCGGTATTAATATGTTCCGCGCGTTGCTGACTTATCTGAAGCCAGTGCTGCCGGCGCTAACGAAAGATGCAGAGCAATTCCTTGGTGAAACATTAAGCTGGAATGCACCAATCAGTTTCCGCGCCGGTGAAAAAATCAATGAGTTCAAACCGCTGCTGACTCGTATCGAGAAAGACAAAGTGGATGCGATGATTGAAGCAGGTAAAGAATCACTCGCAGCCGCTGCGCCAGCAAAAGTTTCCGCAGAAAAAACCAAAGCGGAAGCAGGTGCTTCAGAACCCATCGCCGCCGAAATTGAATTTGATGATTTTGCCAAAGTGGATTTGCGTATTGCCTTGATTGCGAATGCAGAACATGTAGAAGGTTCGGATAAATTATTGCGCCTGACGCTGGATCTGGGTGGTGAAACGCGCAACGTGTTTTCGGGCATCAAAGCGGCTTACAAACCGGAAGATCTCGTTGGCAAACTGACTGTGGTAGTTGCGAACCTCAAACCGCGCAAAATGAAATTCGGGATGAGCGAAGGGATGGTGCTAGCTGCTGGCCCCGGCGGTAGTGAATTGTATTTGCTGGAACCGAATAGCGGCGCAAAGCCTGGGCAACGGGTGATGTAAAACAAAAATTCCCCTCTCTTTAAACAGGGAGGGGATTTAAAACCACAGCAGGTTTTTAAAAAAGCACCGCATAAATAATCAGTGTTACAATTTGCGCCATCATATAAAACATAAATAACGCTACATACGCACCGTTGCTTTGGCGCTCTGCCAATGAAAGGCAAACCAACAGGAATACCAAACTCGCCAACGCCATTGCCCACAATGGGTGATGTGAGAAAAAAGGCAGCACCAATAAGATTCCCGCCAATACCCATAGCATCTTTTCTGAATTTAAAAGCGCCGCTAAACCGCCGGAAAATAAAATTACCGCAAAAGGCCACCAGGCCCACCAAGCGTGGTTGGTTTGTATTTCATTGGCGGCGGCTACCGGTTCGTCGACCAGCGCACCTTCGTGAAAAAATAAATAGTATGCGATCAGCGTCAGGGTCGCGCCGCCCGTACCATTCATAAAAATAATCTCCCGGCTGAATTCAATTTTCTTCCAGCGATAAAATCCGTAGGTGAGCAAGGCGCAGTAGCAGTTAAAAGGAATCAAATAAAAAAGCACCGCCTGCCAAAAATGATCGTGATAAAACAAGGTGATAAACGGCGTAAACACCATTATTGAATCACCCAGCCGGTGCGATTTATAGCTACCCGTTTTCGGGTCAATCAGCGTACGGGTATCCCATACAAGCAATAAAGGATAAATAACGGCCAGCGCCAGGAATATAAAAAGTATCGGCATAGAGAATCATGGTCAGGTGAATGGGGGAGGTTATTAAAACACTGTTTACATTTTTCGCCAGCACCCGTTCCGGCGGGTTTGAACCCGGTCATAACATCGCCGGGGATATTGGGAGGAATTTTTATATACCTATAATTAATGACACTAAATCTTTGCATCTTTTATATTGAGAATCCTTCTCTGCTTGCCGATAATACGCAGCCCGAAAAGCATCCCCTTTATTTCCCAGCGGAAAAACACCATGAGTTTCAGCGAATTAGCCATCATTCTGCTCAGTACCGTGCTGGTGAATAACTTTGTACTCGCACAGTTTTTGGGCTTATGTCCTTTTATGGGCGTGTCAAACAAGCTGGAAAGTGCTATCGGCATGGCCGGGGCAACCACCTTTGTAATGACCCTGGCTTCTATTTGTACCTATCTGGTAGATACCTGGGTGCTCTCTCCATTGGGATTGCAATACCTGCGTACCATCGCTTTTATTTTGGTAATCGCAGCGGTAGTGCAGTTCGTCAAAATGTTTATGGAGAAGACCAGCCCGCTCCTCTATCGGGTCCTTGGTGTGTTTCTGCCACTGATCACCGTGAATTGCGCCGTGTTGGGGGTAGCTATTCTCAACACCCAAAAAGCGCATAACTTTTTTGAATCCACCATGTACGGTTTCGGCGGTGCACTGGGGTTTGCGATGGTACTGGTTCTTTTCTCTGCCATGCGTGAACGCCTTGCCGTTGCAGACGTACCCGCACCCTTTAAAGGTGCCTCTATCGGTATGATCACCGCGGGCCTGATGGCCCTGGCCTTCCTCGGCTTCGGCGGTTTGGTCAGCTTGCAATAAGCGGAGTCCATTCGAGCATGATCGATTTTATTCTGCAAAATCCGATTTTTAGTGCGCTGATTGCACTGGGTGGCCTTTCCGCCCTGTTCGGTGCGGTACTGGGTTTTGCTGCGGTGAAATTCAAAGTGGAAGGTGATCCGATTGTGGATCAAATTGATGCCCTCCTACCCCAAACACAATGTGGTCAATGCGGCCACCCCGGCTGTCGCCCTTATGCGCAGGCTATTGCCGATGGCGATCCCATCAATAAATGCCCACCCGGCGGACAAGCCACTATTAATGCGTTGGCAGATTTATTGGATGTGGAAGCACCCTCGCTCGATTCAGAACATGGCGAACATTCCGATGTGAAAAAAGTGGCATTCATCCGTGAGGATGAATGTATCGGCTGTACCAAATGTATCCAGGCCTGCCCGATGGACGCCATCCTGGGTGCGGCCAAACATATGCACACCGTCATCGTCGATGAATGCACCGGCTGCGACCTTTGCGTGGAGCCATGCCCGGTCGACTGTATTGATATGATTCCGGTACAAACCGACCTCAAAACCTGGAAGTGGGATTTACCCGCAACCAACCAAAAACCGGTATTCCATGTGGTCGCTAGTGAGGTGAATTTGATCGCCTCGGATTTGGGTAGAGGTGCGGCGTTTGATACAGCCAAAGCCACCGACGAGACAGGTAAAGCCGCGTAAATGACTAGCCTAATTAAAGTCTGGGAACTACCCGGCGGTATCCATCCACCTGAAAACAAGCATCAATCCATGCAATTGCCCTTGGGGGAAATTCCGCTTCCACCGGTGCTGGTCATTCCCCTGAACCAACACATGGGCACACCGGCGCAACCGGTTGTACAAGTGGGAGAGCGAGTCCGGGCTGGGCAGCTTATCGGTGCGGCGGATGGCACGTTCAGCGCCAATACCCACGCCTCCACCTCCGGTACTGTTATCGCCATTGAAGAGCGTGCAATTCCCCATCCCTCCGGGTTCAATGCAGAATCCGTAGTCATCCAGCCCGATGGCCGCCATGAATGGATCGAACGGGAAGAATGCACCGATTACCGGTCATTGGATCGGTTGGAGTTATTGAAGAAAATTCGCGGTGCGGGTATTGCGGGCCTCGGCGGCGCGGGGTTCCCTACCGCCGTTAAACTTGCACCTAAATCCACGCAAGTCATCGACACCCTGATCCTGAATGGTGCCGAATGCGAACCCTACATTACCGCCGACGATATATTGATGCAGGTTCGGGCTGCCGAGCTGGTCGCCGGCACCTTGCTTCTGAGTCACATTTTGCATCACCCCGAAAACCTGTTGATCGGGGTGGAAGATAACAAACCCAAAGCTATTGCTGCATTGAAAGCCGCCGTTGCTGGCGCTGCGGTTACAGATCCGGAAGCAGCCAAAATCCAGGTCGTTGCGTTTCCTACCAAATACCCGTCCGGTGGTGCCAAGCAGCTGATCCAGATCCTGACTGGCCGTGAAATTCCCAGTGGTCATCACTCCGCTGACATTGGTGTTATCTGTGTCAATGTGGGAACCGCAGTAGCCGCCTGGCGCGCCGTGCGTTTTGGTGAGCCGCTCATTGCGCGCGTGACAACTGTAGTGGGTGAATCCCTGCAAACCCAGCGCAATATTGATGTACTTATCGGCACTCCTATTAGTTATGTTTTGGAACAGCACGGGTTTGATGCGAGCCGTGCATCGCGCGTGATCATGGGCGGCCCAATGATGGGCTTTACCTTGCTGGATCTGGATTCACCGGTAATCAAAACCACCAACTGCATTTTGGCACCCGGCAGGCAGGAATTGCCTCCACCCCAACCCGCCCAGGCGTGTATTCGCTGTGGTATGTGTGCCGACGCTTGTCCGGTTAGTTTGCTACCACAACAATTGTTCTGGTATGCACAAGCCGAAGATTTTGACCGGCTTGAATCGCACAACCTGTTTGATTGCATTGAGTGTGGTGCTTGCTCTTATGTTTGCCCGAGCACCATTCCTTTAGTGCAGTACTACCGCGCCGCCAAAGGCAGTATCCGCCTGCACGAAATAGAAAAAGAGAAAGCTGACCGCTCCCGTCAGCGTTTCGAATTCCGCAAAGCGCGGATCGCGAAAGAAGAAGCAGAGAAAGAAGCCAAACGTCTGGCTCGTCAAAAAGCCGCTGAAGAAGCGAAAAAGAAACTGGCCGAAAAAGCAGCAGAAACACCTGCCGCAGGTGCAGCAACGGATGTGGTGAGTGCTGCCGTTGCCAAAGCCAGTGCCGTTCAAATATCGCCTGACGAGCAAAAAGCCAAACTGGAACGGTTACTGGCTGCTGCCAAAAATGGATTGGAGTTTGCCCAAAAACCATTGGTGCCAAATGAAGCAGGCGCAGTGATTTCCGATGAGCAACTCGAAAAGCAAAAAGCACGTATCAAGCAAGCTGAACTGAAAGTGGTGGAAGCGGAAAAGAAACTCGCTGACTTTATTGCCAATCAGGCTGTCGTCGTTACTGCGCCGGCTGGTACAGAAACTCCTGCCGCAACATCAGCGGCTTCCGCACCGGTTATCGACCCTAACGACCCGGTTGCTGCGGCAATCGCCCGCGCCCAGGCCAAGTTAACCATGTCGCCGGAAGACAAGGCGCGTGCAAATATTGAATCACTGCGTTCACGTCTTGCCAAAGCCGAAGAAAAAGTTGCCGCTGCAAAAGCAGACGGTAGCGCGAACCTGGATGCCCTCGAACAAGGTGCTGGAAAACTGCGCGAAAAAATTGCGGAAGCAGAAACTGAATTAAAAGCGTTGGGAATCACTGAAATAGCCCCTGCCGCGCAAACGGCGGAACCGAAACCTGCGACAACACCTGAATCAGTTCCTGAAACTACCGAGCAAAATGCAGCGCAAGCCGCAATCGAAAAAGCCAAAGCGAAAGCAGCTGCTATGGCAGGCATGAGCGATGACGAAAAACGCGCGGAACACATTCAATCCCTGCAAAACCGTTTGCAAAAAGCCCGCGAGCGACTGGCCAAAGCCGAAGCAGAAAATGACCCGAATATCGAAGCCTTCCGCGCCGGTGTGACCAAGCTGGAAGAAAAATTGAGCGAGATGGCCTGATGGCGTTACTGAATATCACCTCACCCCACACCCATGGGGCTAACCGCACCGGGCGCGTTATGCGATTGGTGGTCTATGCCACGTTTCCGGGTATTGCCGCACTCACCCATTTCTTCGGGATTGGTGTACTTATTAATGTATTGTTGGCAAGCCTGACCTGTATTGCATTTGAAGCAGCGATATTGAAATTACGGCAGCGGCCAATCCGTTTTTACCTTAGCGATTGCAGCGCGCTGGTCACCGGGGTGTTGATTGGAGTTTCGCTACCGGCATATTGCCCATGGTGGCTGGTTGTCAGTGCGAGTTTTATTGCCATTGTGCTCGCGAAACAACTTTATGGCGGAATGGGGTTTAATCCGTTCAATCCGGCGATGGTGGCTTACGCGTTGTTGCTGGTGTCTTTTCCGCTACCCATGACCATGTGGCCAACGCCATTACCGATGCTGGCCGATGGCCAGACAACACCCAGCCTTGTAGCAGCGCTGGATAAAGTGTTCTTCGGTACGCCGATTGATGGTTACAGTTCCGCTACTGTACTGGACATCATGAAACAAAACGCGGGTTTGACACTGGCAGATCTCTACCAGAAAGAATCGGTGTTTAACGATGGCCGTTGGGCAGGTGCCGGTTGGGAGTGGGTGAATATCGCATTCCTGATTGGCGGGATCTATTTGCTCTACAAAAAAGTGTTTACCTGGCACGCACCGGTTTCAATGCTCGCGGCCCTTGCGATTATGGCAACACTTTTTTACGACAGTGGCAGCTCCAACTCCAGCGGCTCGCCTGTTTTTCATTTGCTGTCTGGCGCAACGATGTTAGGTGCATTTTTTATTGTTACTGATCCCGTCAGCTCTGCGGTCAGTAATAAAGGGCGTATTGTTTACGGTACCCTTATTGGCGTGCTGATCTATGTCATTCGCAGCTGGGGCACCAGTTATCCGGACGGCGTAGCGTTCGCGGTTTTGTTGATGAACTTTGCCGCACCTTTTATTGATTACTACACAACACCGCGTACTTATGGCCATAAAAAACCGCGCCGCGCGACTGATAACACACCGCGTGACGGCCATTGATGGAGACAATACATGCTCGGTAAATCCATCAGCAAAAACACTTTGATTCTTACGGCGTTCGCAATCGTCACTGCCGGGGCTTTAGCGCTGACCAATCTCGGTACACAAGAGCGAATTGCCAATGCGGAACGCGCGGCGCAGCAACGTGCACTGTATGAAATTATCCCGCTAAGCCAGCACGATAATGATTTGCTCACCGACACCATCGCCATTCCCAAGGATGCGTGGACTCCGCTAGGTGCGAACGCCAACAGCAAGATTCATCGCGCGCGCCAGAATGGTGAGATTTCTGCATTAATTATCCCAGCCATCGCCCATGATGGTTACTCGGGTGATATCAGTATGATCGTCGGCGTAAACCGTGACGATACTATCGCCGGTGTACGGATTTTATTGCACAAGGAAACCCCAGGTCTGGGCGATAAAATTGAATTGAAAAAACACCAATGGATTTTGAGCTTTAATGGAAAAAGTTTGCAGGTTCCTGTCATCGAAGAATGGAAAGTCAAAAAAGATGGCGGTACTTTTGACCAATTTGCGGGGGCAACGATTACACCGCGTGCGGTGGTTGGCCAGGTTAAGCGCGTATTGGAATTTGTCGCTGCCAATAAGCAAGTGTTATTCAATGACGAAGTAAAAGACTCAACCAAACCCGGAGCTATCCAGGAGAGCAATCATGAGTGACGTCAACTACAAAGAAATTACCGAAAAAGGTTTATGGAGTAATAACCCTGCGCTGGTGCAATTACTGGGGTTATGCCCACTGCTGGCGGTGAGTTCCAGCGTTGTTAACGCATTAGGTCTCGGGCTTGCTACCTTGTTGGTACTCACTACCACTAACGCAGCGGTTTCCTTAATTCGCTCCTATGTCAGTGACGCCGTTCGCCTACCCGCGTTCGTGATGATTATTGCTTCGGCCGTAACCTGTATCGAATTACTAATGAAGGCCTTTACGTTCGAGCTTTACCAAATCCTGGGATTATTTATTCCCTTAATCGTGACCAATTGCGCTGTGCTTGGCCGTGCTGATGCATTTGCCAGTAAGCACAAAGTATTTCCCGCAGCAGTCGATGGTTTCATGATGGGGATGGGCTTTTTGCTGGTGCTAGTGTGTGTTGGTTTTGTGCGTGAGCTGCTTGGAACCGGTCATGTATTTGCCGATATGCAATTAATCTTCGGGGAATCTGCGCGCGCATGGCAACTCAATATTTTCGGTGCAAATTACCCGAATGTTATTTTCGCGTTGTTACCGCCGGGTGCATTTATCGTAGCGGGATTTTTAATTGCACTTAAAAATATTATCGACACAAAAGCCAAGGAGCGTGCAGCAGCGCGCAAAACAGAAGGCACTAAAGGTAGCAAACGCGTGCGCACTACCGGCTCGGTTGCCTGATCGAAACTTGTAATGCCAAGGTCACACAGTGGCCCTGGCATTTTCTTCTCACAGCCGCCCATTTTTTCCAACTCCTGCTACCCTCCTTTCCAACCATTTATTCTTTATCGACAACGAGGTTGATCATGTTCGACATCGACAAGGCAGAATTTCTGGCCTTTTACAGCAAATACATTGCGCCCTGGAGTATCAAGATATTAATTGCGCTGATCATTTTCCTGATCGGGCAGATGGTGGCAAAAATAGTGGCGCGCGTGCTGGGTAAAGTCCTGAGTCACACCAAGCTGGATAAAATCCTGGTGGAGTTTATTCAATCTCTTGTGAATGCCTTACTGCTGGTATTCGTCATTGTTGCAGCGCTGGATCAACTCGGTGTTAACACCAATTCTGTCATTGCAGTTTTGGGTGCGGCAGGTTTGGCCATTGGCCTGGCGTTACAAGGTTCGCTGCAAAATTTTGCCGCTGGTTTTATGTTGCTGATTTTCCGTCCGTTTAAATCCGGTGATTTTGTGGAAGCGGCGGGAACTGCCGGTGTTATTGAAAAAATCGGTATTTTTTCAACCACCATGCATACCGGTGATAACAAAGAAGTCATTATTCCCAACGGCTCTATTTACAGCAGCAACATCATCAATTACTCAAAACGCCCTACCCGTCGTATCGATATGATTTTTAGCATTGGCTACGGCGATGACATTCGCGTTGCGCGCGATGTGATGGCGGAAATTATCAAAGCAGAACCACGCATATTGCCAGAGCCTGAACCCCTGATTGCCGTGGGCGAACTCGGCGCTAGCAGCGTAAATTTCTACGTGCGCCCCTGGGTAAAAACAGAAGACTACTGGGATGTGAAATACTCGCTCACCGAAAAAATCAAAATCGCGTTTGACGAAAAAGGTATCACTATTCCCTTTCCGCAAATGGATATTCACTGGAATAAACAACTGCCAAAATAATCCTGATTACGGCGAGCTCGTTGTAACGGGCTCGCCTTTTTGAAACTGGCTCGCTTTTTTGAATAGATCCGCCGCTATCCGCATCCTCCGCAGGTCTCCAAAATTGCCTTGACGATGACATAGCCTGCTCTTAACCTAAGCGCCCTTTTTTGTTCGAGTTCCGGTTGCTGTTATGACCTACTGTGTCGCGATCAACATTAATGCGGGCGTCGTCTTTTGTTCAGATTCCCGTACCAATGCCGGTGTGGATCAGGTCAGCACCTATAGCAAGATGTTCCATTTCGGGATTCCGGGTGATCGCCAGCTTGTTATCAATTCAGCAGGCAACCTGGCGACAACCCAATCTGTTATTGCCAAAATCCGCAAGGATATTAAAGAAGGCGCAGCCACTAATCTGGCAACGATTGGCAGCATCCATGATGCGGCAGATTATGTGGGTGAAATCAGTGTCACCACCCAGGAAAAGCACGCGCAGCACAACAGCAATGTCAGCTTTGAGGCGAGCTTTTTATTGGGAGGTCAAATCGGGTTGGAGGCCCCTGCGGTAATGTTGATTTACCCTCAGGGCAATCACATCACGACGTCCGATCAAACGCCGTATTTGCAAATTGGTGAGAGTAAATACGGCAAACCGATTCTTGATCGCATCCTCAAACCGGAAACAAGCCTCGAAACAGCGTCGCTTTGCGCCCTGGTTTCCATGGACTCTACCATGCGTTCGAACCTGACCGTCGGTCCACCGATTGAGCTAATGACTTACGCCATCAATAGCGGTGAGATGAAGCACAGGGTATTTGCCGCCGATAATGAATACTTGCGCAACCTGACCAGAACCTGGGATCAGCAAATCGTGCAAGCTTTTTTACAACTACCGCCCCCGCCACAACATTGATTCACCGAAACGCCGCAAACTCTGCGGCGTTTTCATTCGTACTGTGATCGTCCTGCCATAAATTCCCCCGCCTGTATGGTTCAGATATTGCCTTAGCTAGCCATACACGGGGAAAAAAGCGAATTAATCTGCAAAAAAGGTCGATGTCACAACATCTCAACCCTGGCCGCTGATAATCATTTGCCCTTTTCCCACACCGGTGCCGCCTTAAATGCACCAGCATGATTCATCTCACGGCTATTTATTACGACTATTTATCACGGCTATTTCTTAAGGTTATTGGAAGGAAGAATATTTATGGCTATTCGCGTTGCCATTCACCATAAGACTGAATATCGCTTTGACCGGTTAACAACATTGTTCCCCCATGTGCTGCGCTTACGGCCTGCACCGCATAGCCGTACCAAAATCCATAGCTACTCGCTCAAAATAGAACCGCAACATTTTATCAATTGGCAACAAGATCCCTTCGGCAATTTCCAGGCACGCCTGGTGTTTCCCGAACCATGCACACAACTCACTATTGAGGTGGAAGTCATCGCCGATATGACCTCCATCAATCCGTTCGATTTTTTTGTCGAGGAATATGCACAGCAGATTCCCTTTGAATATGACGAACAATTAAAACGCGAATTAATTCCCTACCTTGAAGTAACGGAACGAGGGCCATTGCTGGTAAAACTCGTTGAAAAAATAAAAGCGGAAATACGCCATCGCCAGGTGAGTGAAGCGCCCTGGCACATTAACGACTTTATGGTGAGTGTTAACCAGCAATTGCAGCGCGATATTGGTTACGGCGTTCGTTTGGAACCCGGTATACAAACCTGTGAAGAAACCTTGATGCTTGCCAAAGGTTCTTGCCGCGACAGTGCATGGCTGCTGGTGCAGATTTTTCGCCATCTCGGATATGCCGCCCGGTTCGCATCGGGTTATCTGGTGCAACTCACTGCAGACGTAAAATCATTGGATGGCCCCAATGGGCCGGAAAATGACTTCACCGATCTCCATGCCTGGACAGAAATTTTTATTCCCGGCGCCGGTTGGGTCGGGCTGGACCCAACCTCGGGGTTACTCACCGCCGAAGGACACATTCCACTCGCGTGTACACCCGATCCCATTTCCGCCGCACCCATTACTGGCGCCACCAGTCAATGCGAAGTGGAATTTACTTACAGCAACCAGGTTATTCGCATCCTTGAAGATCCGCGTGTAACCAAGCCTTATTCCGAAGAGCAATGGGCAACGATTAACGCACTGGGCACTGCGGTTGATAAAGAATTATTGGAGCAAGATGTACGCTTAACGACGGGCGGAGAACCGACATTTGTATCCATTGATGATATGGAATCCGAACAATGGAACACCGGTGCGTTAGGTGCAGATAAATTACGCCTTGCCAACGATTTACTGCTGCGGATGCGCACCACGTTTGCGCCCGGTAGTTTGTTACATCACGGCCAGGGAAAATGGTATCCCGGTGAAGAAGTGCCACGCTGGGCACTCGGTTGTTTCTGGCGTAGTGATAACCAGCCCCTCTGGCGCAATCCGGCATTACTGGCACAATTCGACAAAGACTACGGTTTTACCCACAGTGACGCACAACGTTTTGCGCAAGTACTGTGCGATAAAATTCAAGTGAATGACGAACACTTGATCCCTGCCTACGAAGACGCGCTTTATTATTTATGGGCAGAACAAAAACTTCCGGCCGATGTAAATCCGCTAAAAGCAGATTTAAAAGATGACCTGGAACGACGACGCATCGCACAATTATTATCGCGCGGATTAAATACCGAAACCGGTTATGTACTACCGCTTGAATGGAATTATCTCCATCACAATTGGCTCACCGGCCGCTGGAAGTTGCGTACAGAAAATTTGCTATTAGTTCCTGGTGACTCACCGTTGGGTTTACGCCTTCCGTTAAACTCACTGGAATTCCCGGAACAGGAGTACGAGCGCTATCAACCGGAAAATGATCCATTGGTAGAGCAAGAAGCGCTCGCTCCCAGTGGCCAGCAATATTCACAACTGATTGCAGAAAAAAATTCCGCAGCTGCCATCCATCAACAACAATCTGCGCAAACCGCAGCAAAAAAATCCTGCGTTGAAGCGGGCTACATTATTCGCACGGCGTTATGTTTTGAAACCCGCGCTGGCCGCCTGCATTTGTTTATGCCGCCGCTCACCTATTTGGAACATTATGTCGCGTTGATTGAAGCCATTGAAGACACCGCCTCTGCACTGGGAATGCCCGTGGTGATTGAAGGGTATGAACCGCCAAAAGATTATCGATTGAAGAAGTTTTTAATCACACCCGATCCCGGCGTCATTGAAGTAAATATTCATCCGGTAGAAACATGGAAAGAGTTGGTCAGCAATACGGAAGCACTGTATGAAGATGCGCGACAATGCCGGTTAGGCACCGAAAAATTTATGCTTGATGGTCGCCACTCTGGCACCGGTGGAGGAAACCACATTACCTTCGGCGGTTCCACACCGGCAAACAGTCCTTTTCTACGCCGGCCGGATTTATTGCGCAGCCTTGTCACTTATTGGCAACACCATCCTGGCCTTTCGTATTTATTTTCCGGTTTATTTGTCGGCCCCACCAGTCAATCGCCGCGTGTGGATGAAGGTCGCGACGAAATGCTCTATGAATTGGAAATTGCTTTTAAACAAATGCCGGAGGGTATTGTGGAGCAACCCTGGTTGGTGGATAGATTAATGCGCAATTTATTAATCGATATCACCGGCAATACCCATCGCTCTGAATTTTGTATCGATAAATTATATTCACCCGGTAGCGCCAGCGGCCGCCAGGGCATTCTGGAATTTCGCGGATTTGAAATGCCACCCCACGCACAAATGTCGCTGGTACAAATTTTATTGCTGCGTTGTTTAATCAGTCGCTTCTGGAAAAATCCTTACAAACAACCGCTGGTGCGCTGGGGAACATTACTGCACGATAAATTTATGTTGCCGCATTTCGTATGGGAAGATTTGCGCGATGTCGTCAATGACCTGAACGAAAATGGATATCCTTTCCAGCTTGAATGGCTCGCTGCATTTGAAGAGTTTCGTTTTCCCCATTATGGCCGCGTGCAGCTGGACGATATTCAAATTGAATTGCGTTGGGCTATTGAACCCTGGCATGTGTTGGGTGAAGAAATCAGCAGCTTCGGCACATCGCGTTATGTGGATTCATCGTTGGAAAGGCTACAAGTTAAAGTTACCGGATTAACACCGGGCCGTTACGTACTCGCTTGCAATGGCCGTCGCGTATGTTTGTCTCCCACCAGGAAGCAGGGTGAATTTGTGGGTGGTGTGCGCTATCGCGCGTGGCAACCTCCTTCGGCCCTGCATCCAACTATCGGTGTCCATTCGCCGCTAATATTTGATTTGATTGATACCCGGAATGGAAAAAGTATTGGCGGTTGCACTTACCATGTCAGCCATCCGGGTGGCCGCAGTTATAATCGCTTTCCGGTAAATGCCAATGAAGCAGAGTCACGTCGTGGCAACCGGTTTTTTGATTTCAACCATACGCCCGATGCCTTACCAATTACGCCTGCCGGCAAAATATTGCGGGAATTTTTTGAACACAAACATCCACCGCGCCCTATGGCACCACCACCGGAAGAACCGGCTGGTGAATATCCCTATACATTGGATCTACGTCGGTGAATTGAACTTCAGCCCATTCCCGATATCCATCCTGAACGGGCACAGATTATTTCGTGCGGAAAAACAATGCCACAAGAAATGCCACAAGAATAGGCACAACAAAACGGGTTACACTTAAACAACAGATAATGACAATGAATCTACACCATGAATTCAACACTGATGGAAGACCGGTCAAACACCAGTGCAAGTGCATTTAACTACCCGTTACCAACAGAGGGAGTTGATGAAGCTTACGACGCTGACGGACATATTCGTCCTCACTGGCGCTACTTATTACACAGCCTGGAAACGCTCGGGCAAGACACCATTGAAGAGCGACAAAAAAAAGCGCGACGAATTTTGCGTGATGATGGTGCCACTTACAAAATCTACGAAGAACCGGATGCAAACCAAAGCTGGCAACTCAACCCCATTCCGCTACTCATTAATAGCGATGAGTGGAATCACATTGAAACCGGATTAATCGAACGCGCCGAACTTTTTAATTTGTTGCTGCACGATATTTATGGTGAAAGAAAATTAATTCGCCAGGGAATTATCCCGCCGGAATTATTATTTTCCCACCACGGATTTTTGCGACCATGCCATAGGGTGAAACTGGCAGGCGCACACCAATTAATTTTGCACGGTGTGGATTTGGTTCGTGCAACGGATGGACACATACAAGTCATGGGTGATCGCACCCAAGCGCCCTCTGGTGCCGGTTACGCATTGGAAAATCGCACTGTCATGAACCGTGTTTTCCCCAGTTTATTTCGCGATAGCCACGTGCACCGTTTGTCATTATTTTTTTCGCGCTTGCGCCAGCGTTTACATGAATTAAATCCAAATGGCGGTGTTGCACGCATCGTTGTACTCACACCCGGCACCTATAATGAAGCCTATTTTGAACACGCTTACCTCGCCAATTATTTGGGATTCCAACTGGTGCAAGGTAGCGATCTGAGTGTGCGCAATGGTTATGTGTGGATGAAGGCGCTGGACGGGTTAAAACGTGTCGATGTCATTTTACGTCGGGTAGATGATGTCTATTGTGATCCCGTCGAATTAAAAGGCGACTCGCGCCTGGGTGTACCCGGCTTATTGGAAGTGGCACGTTTGGGGCACGTTGCTATCGCCAATCCACTCGGTTCCAGTGTGCTGGAAAATCCCGCGCTCCTGCGTTATTTACCGGCAATCTCCCGTGCGCTATTGGGGCGCGAACCGCATTTGCAATCCGTAAAAACCTGGTGGTGTGGAAACCCGGATGATCTTGACTATGTGTGTGCGAATTTAAAAAATTTGTTGATCAAACCCACCTACCGCCGGCCCGGCTTATATGAAGCATACGGTGCAGAGCTGGATGAAACCAAACTACTCGCCTGGCAAAACCGCATTCGAAAAAATCCGTTGCAATTTGCCGCGCAAGAATATATTGCCGGAGCAAAAACACCCACCTGGCACCAGGGAAAAATGTTGCCGCGCGCTGCGGTGTTACGCACATTTGCAGTGGCGAGCGAAAGTTCTTATGCAATCATGCCCGGCGGTTTGACACGCGTTAATCTGGATAGCAATAGAAAAATAATTTCCAACCAGCACGGCTCAGTTTCCAAAGATACCTGGGTGTTGGCCTCTGAACCTGAAAAACAAATCAGTTTACGCCCTGTTGATATTCAGCCAGCCAGCGAAACCAGCAATTCACTTCCAAGCCGGGTGGTAGAAAATTTATTCTGGATGGGCCGCTACGCGGAACGCGCTGAATCGGCCTTGCGATTATTGCGTACCGTATTTATTCAATTTAATCGAACAGAAAAATTATCTGATACGGCGCAACGAACATTACTGGGCGCTGTCACTCATGTCACTTCTACTTACCCGGGCTTTACCAGTTTGCAACCGGCGTTATTAAAAAATCCGGAACCGGAAATGATTTCAATTATTTTGGATCAACAACGTTTGGGAAGCGTGGCAAATAACCTCACCGCGATGATAAATTCCGCCGAGCAGGTAAAGGAACAATTATCCAGTGATACGCAGCGCGTCATTAACAATATTGGTGACGAATTGGAGCAACTAAAAACAGCATTGGAGCCTGGAGCGCTGTCAGCACCGGAAGAAGCACTTGCTCCTTTAATCACTACATTGTTGGCTTTTGCCGGGTTAATTCATGAGAGCATGACACGCGGTAATGGCTGGCATTTTATTGAAATTGGCCGACGACTGGAGCGCGCCTTGCAAATCACCAGCTGCCTGCGCTCACTCCTCACCGCACGATTGGATGAGCCGGATCAGGAGAGTGTTGTTGAATCCAGTTTGTTATGTGGTGAAGCGCTAATTCCCTACCGCCGTCGTTACCAAAATGGAATCCACCTTGATCAGGGATTGGAAATGATAATGCTCAACACCAAAAATCCGCGCTCATTGATTTACCAGCTAACGCAACTCGAACAGCATTTTGCTGGATTACCTGACGACGGCGACACGTTCAGTACTGAACATAAATTATTACTGGAAGCGACCACAGCATTAAAACTCAGCGATATCAAAACCCTGGCAAAAACCACCAGAGGTATTCGCAGTGAGCTGGATCAATTGTTATCGCGCTTGCAGTATTTAATTACCAGTGCCGCCAAAACAATTGCGCAGCGCTATTTTGACCATACAGACGGTCCGCAATTGTTAGTAAAAAATAGTGACTGGCAAGATCATCTTTAATTATTGGCTCACCATTAATGGTTAATATTTTTTATCACATATTGAAATGAAATATCGCATTCATCACAGAACCCGCTACCAATACAGTTTGCCCGTCGGCCATTGTTACAATCTTGCCTATGTACTGCCGCGCGCAACAAAACGCCAACGCGTGGAAGAAATCAAGATCGATATATCACCCAAAGTAAGCACTCATCATCAACACACCGATTACTTTGGCAATCACTTTTTACAATTTGCGATTGAAAAAGATCACAGCGAATTGGATGTCAGCATCATCAGCGAATTACACATCAAAGAAATCACGACGAATATAAATCTGGATTTCGGTACGCCCTGCGCGTACGTAAAATATTTATTACAACATAGCAAAGATTGGGACACATTGTGCGCACGCGAATTCATGCTGGACTCACCCATGGTGCAACAACACCAGGATCTCGCCGATTATGCGTCAGCATCGTTCAGTGATGATCGTCCATTTCTATCGGCGGTCATGGAGCTGACTCAACGTATCTATAAGGAATTTGCTTACGACCCGCATTTTTCCGATGTCGCTACACCGCTGGCAGATGTACTGAAACATAAACGCGGTGTCTGTCAGGATTTCGCCCACCTCGCGATCGGGTGCTTGCGTTCGCTCGGTTATCCGGCGCGGTATGTCAGTGGTTATCTCGAAACATTGCCACCACCGGGACAAGAAAAATTAGTCGGCGCAGATGCAACTCACGCCTGGTTTTCTGTTTACTCACCGGGCGAAGGTTGGTATGAATTCGACCCCACCAACAACGCCATGATCGGCGCTCAACACATCACCACGGCTTGGGGTCGTGATTACTCCGATGTCACTCCATTAAAAGGCGTTATTTTCGGCGGCGGACTTTCGCCGCAATTAATGGTATCCGTCGATGTACAACGTATTCCGGAAGACCTGATCCAGAGATTGTGATAAACACTGCTACAATTTTTTTTCGCCTTTTTGGTTACAATGGGGAATGTTCATTATCAGGATTTCCCCATGCGTTACCTTCCCCTTCGTTTGCTATTGACGCTGCTCTGTGCAAGTCCAATGTATTGTGCTGCCTATGACGGCGATTCGGATTTCACCCTGCAAGTAAAATATTCCCCCTGGGGAATCATCAGGGCCGACGACGATGACAGTGACGATTTTTTTAATCCCGGTAGATATTATTCTGAATATGAGCTGGATCTGGAGCGTACTCTTGGTGTACGGGCCATGTATGAACCGTTTTATATTGCCTCGAATCGCTACACTACCCAAGTCAATACATCATCACCCGATGCAAGAATTGAAACCTATTCCATAGGTTTTGGTGGATTGAATTACGATGCGTTTTCGTATCACTCTGGCCTGTACCTCCTCGGTGCAATTGGTATTGGTAGAGCAGAATTCGATTTTCGGGATCAAAGTATGAATAATTGGGAAGCATTTGTAGAAGCCAATGCAGAAATTGGTTTACGCCTGCAAGAGCATTTGCTAATTGGTGCGGGCGCAGAATGGCAGCATTTTGGTGAACCGGGCGAAAGCCACGCGAATTACTGGAACTTTTATATAAGTACAGGAGTTACCTTTTAATGAACCAACATATTTCCATTCTACTTAAAGATAGTTATAAATTATTTAATCATGGCCCCGTCAGTATAATTACCAGCGCTTACCAGGAAAAACGCAACATCATGGCCGCCGCCTGGACAATGCCACTGGATTTCTCCCCCGCCAAAGTCGCTGTTGTAATTGATAAAAATACTTACACACGCGAATTAGTGAATGCGAGCGGTGAATTTGGTTTGCAATTTCCCATGCGAAAAATTGCACAACTCACACTCGATGTTGGCGATGTTTCAGGACGGGAGTTCGACAAATTTTCTCGCTTCAATATTAAAACTTTTCCTGCATCAAAAATCGCCGCACCTTTTATTGAAGATTGTATCGGCTGGCTGGAATGCAAAGTCATTAAACAAGGCGCCGAAGAAATGGATCTCATCGTCGGCGAAGTCGTCGCTGCCTATGCCGACGCTGAACAATTTCTCAATGGCCGCTGGAATTTTTCCGACGACCCACAAAAACGCAGCATCCACTACATGGCAGGTGGTGAGTTTTATATGACAGGTAAATCATTCAAGACATCGAGTAGTTATTCAGAAGAGTAAAGGTAAGTGCAGTAACGGATGGCTGGGAAATTGAAATCAAAAAACTGTGGAGCCAGTTTGAATTGCTAGTGAATTAGCCGATATGGGTGCGATTGAAGATAGCACTGGTAAACACCTGTCATCTGTCGCTGATAAATTCGGGGCTATATGGGGTAGCTACCATTTTGAAAACGGCTTGAGTTTCGCCTTGGGCGCACGCCACCCAGGTACAGACTGGCGCAAATGGCACACCGGAAGCAGATGCTGTAACTCTCTATGACGCCCGAATTGGCTGCACCCTTGGCAGCTGGGATTTCAGCCTAAACGGCAAAAATCTCGCTGATAAACCCTACATATCCTGGTCTCGTTCATTAAATAATGATTGCGGCTACAGCGATCAACGCAGTTTGGTTGGCGACATTCGTTATCATTTTTAGTATTAAGGTTTGATCCTAATTGCAAAATAAAACGCCGCGCCCGAAGGCGCGGCGTTATAAATAAAAATACAAAACCCACTTTTTAGGATTTAGCTTTTCAGCGGCCTGAGAGTGAAATGATGTCACTCTTTTTATTAGCCAAGATCTCACAAAAATAATTAAAGCGGCGACTAGCTATTTTCTATAATCATCCTGAACAGTTGTCGGCGTTGAATTATCAAACTCGCCTAAACCTAAGTTACGTCGAGTCTGGATTAACTGCTCATATATTTCGTTGGCCGTAATATCAACTTTATCGAGTAATTCAGGCGAAATCGTCAGTTCTTCCTTTGCGAAAGTACGATAGGTATTTTTAAAAATATCTATATGTGGAACTGAAGCTCTTGGATCACCTCTTCGGGCAGCGACCTTATAATAAGCCAAAACTTCAATCACTCCTTGTTCACGACGCAGCGGATCTTTGTATCCGTCATTTTTTACCATTTCCAATTGCACACGTGAAGCTAGTAGCGGTATGGTCGATGTGGCCCCGTAAACAGTAGCCTTATAATCTAAAGCGGTTGATTCGTAAGGACGATAATCTTGATGAATGTAAAAATCGCTAAGCACTAGCATCGCTCTGATGTCGCCTGACTCAGAGAGATCCTTTAACGTTTTTTCATCATAAGCCTTGTAAGTGTCAAGTTCATCTTCGGAAAAATAACCACGACTATTATTCCAATCAATTAACTCGCGATATTCAACAAAACTTATTGAGGGCTTAAAACCAGTCTGTGAGTCTAAACTGCTGTGTTCCGTTGGAGTTATAATGCTTTCAGAAGGTGCCGCATCTTCACCTAAAATTTTTTTGGCAAAACTGTAATCTGGCCGATTTTGTTTCGATTGTTGTTGCAGATGATATGCATAGGCAAACAATGATAAGCCGGCCAGAATTGTTATTAATTTAAATTTTCGTTTATTCATAATTACTATCATAACAACTTAATTTATGGTGTGGAAATCTGTCGGCTATTTGTATGAACTATACCCTGCTGGTTTTCTGGCTGGAATGCGTGAGGGGATGGTTTTGCATGATAAAAATGTGTTACTGATTACAATAAAGCATACCTCATTTGCGTATGAATTTGAGGCAAAAAAAATAGTCCACCAATAAGAAAGGAGTGGCATGATGCCACTCCTTTCTTATCGAAAAAGCGAACAATTAGTTTATTTAAAAGTATTTTTATTCAACAATTTTTTAAATAACTATTTATTTTTGTAGTCATCTTTGACAGTGGCTGGGGTCGAATTATCAAAGTCACCCAAGCCTAAGTCACGTCGTGCCTGAAGCAACTCATCGTAAATTTGAATAGCTCTTGCATCAACTTTACTCAGCAATTCAGGTGAAATTGCAAGCTCTTCATTAGCGAACATACGGTAGCGTGCCTTATATGTTTCAATGAGGGGGGCTGAAGCTCTCAAATCTCCTCTAAATGCACCGACTTTGTAATATGCTAAAACTTCAATGACTCCCTGTTCACGACGTAGCGAATCTTTGTAAGCATCGCTTTTTAACATTTCTAAATGCGCTTTTTCAGCAAGTAGAGGAATAGTTGCAGTAGCGCCGTACACAGTCGCTCTGTAATCTAAGGCGTGAGCTTCTTCAGGACGAAAATCTCTATGAATATAAAAGTCAGCCAGCACTCTCATTGCCCGTATGTCGCCGCGGTTAGACAGATCTTTTAGAGTTTGTTCATCGTACGATTTGTAAGTTTCAAGATCTGCTTCCGAAAAGTATCCTCTACTGCTATCCCAATCCATTAACTCCCGGAATTCACCAAAACTAATTGGTGGCTTAAAAACAGTCTGTGGGTTTAAATGGTTGTCCTCCATTGGAATACTAACGCTTTCAGAAGGTGTTGTATCTTCACCTAATATTTGTTTAGCAAAACTGTAATCTGGCCGATTTTGTTTCGATTGTTGTTGCAAATAATATGCGTAGGCAAACAATGATAAGCCCGCCAAAATTGTTATTAATTTAAATCTTCGTTTATTCATAAGTACCATTGTAGTAACTCCGTTTACGGTTTGATTGATTCACAATAATCGTTGTCTTTAGAAAAGTTAATATCACACATTGCAAGATCAAGATCGCGAATACTGTCCATATCTTGTTGGCAATTTTCCCCAAGAGCTATCATCGCAGTTGAAGACGCACCAAGCAATACGGTTGCTCCCGAATCTCCTTGGATAAATTGCCAACCACCCACTACTCCAAGACCGTAGCCAATATACTTCGCACTGCTACACCAGTTGGAATCTCTAGCATGGTTGCTATGAGCATTACGGATACAGTCTATTTGAAATACGTACACTTCAGATTTACATTCACCATATCTTTTAGCTTTTGCCATAGCGGCCAAATCTGACGCCGATGGGCCGCCGCCCATTCCTCCGCTCCCCGGAGTCCAACCGCCCGGCATATGATGCCCGATATTTCCATTTGTTCCATTTCCCTGTTGCTGTTGGGTGTAGTTACATGGGCCGCCAGCAGAGCAAGATCTCCCAGTATCTGCGACTCCGATTATTGGAATTGTTAAACCCAGCAAAAATAAAGCTTTAGCAATCGCTGCCCTCATAATAAAATTCCATTTAACAAAAATTATAATTTAATGACTAATATTGTGTATTCACAATTACCTGATGAAAAAAATACGCTGGATAATTGAAAGATCGAAGGAGGGAATATCAGAGGAAAGTTTTGGTGACTGTGGCGACATTCCTTCGTCAGATCGCCGCACAGAGTACACGCAACGGTAATTGCCACCAATGCATTTGAGACGACAATTTTTATAATCGGATATGGCTTTGCGTAAAGAAAAAATGTTTATTTTCGGCTAAACATTATTTACTAGCTTTTAGCGAATTGTTTTCTTACTTGCTGTTTTTCTGAAGATGTTGGGTAACAACGTTTACGATTTCCCAACATCAACTACCCGTCCAATTAATATCTAAATCTTTTAGTGCATCCAAATATTCTTTTTTACTGATCATTCCTACGCAAGCAGTTGCACCCGGGGCTTGAATTTCACCGGCGGCAATTTTTTGTGCAAGCAAAATTGCGGGCATACAGGGAATGTAAGGGCCATCCCCGCTTTTAGCAATAATTTCGAAGTTTACTGTTTTATGATTTCCGTTTTTATCCCTGCCGCTCAAGGTCATATGAAATGCGCTGTTTGAGCTGCCGAGCCAATCAAATAAAAAAGAAAGCTTTAATAAAAATGATGCCGATGGTTCAAGGTTTTTTATGAGGCCGGCTCGAACGAGCCAGGATAAAGCCCATAACGTTACGTGGATAAACGGCAATTCCAGGCCCGCGTAGAAACGTATTGTTTGTAACTCAGGATAACGAGAGGGAAAAATTTCCAGATCAGGCACATTGCAATTTCCAAGCATTCGTTTACCTAGTGTGGAATATTTTCTGGAATGCAGGCTTTGCCAGCCAAAAACATTTTTCAATTCACCATCAATAAGCGTTTTGAATGGTTTTCCTGTGTAACTTAATATAGCGGCTGTCGTTGCGAGACCGCGCGTGGTTCGTTGTGCGGTTGTTATTCCGTAATCCAACGCTTCCAGAACATCGAATTCGTTTTTGTAATGGTCAACCAATGCAGACGTCAAACACGGAACAGAACTCGCGCCACTAATAACAATAACACCTGCATGCTTTGCTTTTTCATCCAATGCACTAATACCCGACACAAATTCGCGGCCGTCGGCGAGATCAATATAATGCGCCCCTACACCAATACAAGCTTGTGCCACATCATAACTTTGGGATTGGAATGGGCCCGAGGTATGAATGACGATATCCGGTTTGATCTCGCTTAGTGTTTCAACCAATCGCGCATTTATATCAATATAGGCCGCTTCTGCTTTCAGCTCATTTGCCAAAGCTTGCGCGCGACTCAGTGTGCGGCCTGCGATAATAAGTTTGACTATATTGCATTGGGCAAGACGTTTGGCAATGAAGCGCCCAAAATTACCGTAACCACCAATGATCAACACACGTTTCATTCCGGCACCTCAAAACGGCCCTTATACTCGTAGATTTTTCCCCACCATGGATGGGTAATATGAGTCAACATATCAAAAGTCTTGTCATCAACAGGATGTTCTTCAGCATACCCTGCTCCCATAAGCAAGGTTAACGGTAGCGGAATTAAAAAGCCGAAAATTCGGATAGCATAGCCTTTGTGGGACAGAATCACCTTTTCTCCATTCCACGCATATCGCAATCGCCATCCCAAACCAAAGCGCATAATTTCGATAACTTCATCGCCCTTGGTCTGTAGCATGCGTGATTGAAAGCTATAGGGTTTTCCGTCAGCAAAATGAAAGATGCGATTAAAATAAAATGATTTTGAATTCAAATCGCTTTGGAAATAAACCGTTACTGGTACATTGGATTCATTGCGAGTGGGTATTTGCCCCAACCAATTCATTAACGGTGCAATGTATAACAAGGGCGGTTTACACATTACATTTAACTTGCCTTCTACCTTAGTAGAATCCCGGCTATAAGGTCGATTGGCGTAATGTCGTTTCATTACGAGTGGCAGTTGTTCCCAACTATCACCGAAAATAGATTTAAAAATGGGTTCATTTTTCTTTTGCGATTCACTCATGTTGGTTTAGCTACCATCAGGAAAAATACAACAACAAGCCCCACAAAAGCGGGCCACCCAAGTAAAAACCAAACCTTGAAAAGTGTGTGATACCGGGCTGGTAATTCAGCCCCCTTTTCAATGGCTTCTATACACATTTTTTTAAGCTGGATCTGTATCCAGACTACCGGTACCCAACATAATGCAGCAACCAGGTAAATAACATACGTCGCCACTAGCCAAAAGCTTGTCCAATCAAACCCGGCGATGTAAACAAGTGCCGCACCCGATAATGGCTGAATGACCGCTGCGGGAAACGTAAAAAAGTAATCTGCAAGGACAGTGTTGTTTGCGGCATACAACTTCTCATGAACACTACTGGTAAACCGGGAGCGAAACATGAAAAAGGCGATGCCTATACCGGTACCGAACAATATTGTGGACGATAGGATATGTAAGGTTTTTATCGTGAGGTAAAGATCTACAGAGTTCATGAGCAGAGTGGGCTTTAAATTTATGTTATTTGATTATCCCTTTTTCAGCGCAGACCTTCCAGATTCGGCACCCCAAAATAAAAAAGGCCCGAACAACGGGCCAGGTCTCAGAGAGACAACACGCAAGATGGTAGTGCCGGTTTACATCAGCACTGTTACAACAAATCAGGCAGACTTTTGTTCTTGAGCCATCACCACTGGCAGGAACCAGGTTTCTGCAATTTTGAAATGCAAGTTGCCAATTTCCAACTGCAGCTCGTCAATATATTCATGTAATCCAGATTGCAATAACTGATCCAGATTTGCCTCATCCAATTTGTTCTGGATATTTACAATGGCATCTAAAACTTTTTCACTATTCGGCAAAGCCCATAAACACTGCTCCAACTGCTTTAAACAATGCGCTACAGCACGTGGAAAATCTTCGTTTTGCAATAAAAAACTTACCACAGCATTTGCATTAACACGGTCGCGGACGTGCTGGCGATACATCTGGTATGCACTTAAAGAGCGCAGCACGCTCATCCACAGGATATTGTCATAGGGCTCTAACACTTCCGTACCACCAATGGATAAATGTGGCAATAAATTCACCAGGCCAACATCCACAATCCGTGTACTCATATCAGCGCGTTCAAGGTTGCGACCGATACGAATCAAATCGTAAGCATTGTTATGGCTCATACAACCCGCGAGCAAACCGGTAAATTGCTGCACATTGTTAATAACATGTAGCACAATGACATTACGGTCGCGACGCGACGTCACTTTGTCCGCACGATCACGAATATAATGATATAAATCATTAATTAATTCCCATGCCTCCATCGGCATGATTTCGCGCGTAATGCGTGAATTTTCGCGAGCAAAACTCAATGAGTTTATTAATGATGCGGGATTTTTTTTATCGGCCAACATGAAATGCACAACCGTTTTTTCATCCGCCAAACGTGTGTCGCGCTCGAAATAATTGCCAGTGCCACTGATATCGATCAATGACCCCCAACCAACACGCACACCGCTGGGTAAATCCAACAATAAATTGGAGTTCACATTGACAAGGCGTGCAGTATTTTCACAGCGCTCCATGTAGCGACCCAACCAATAAATTCGTTCAGCAACGCGCGACAACATGGTTTAGCCCTCCACCACAATCCAGGTATCTTTACTACCGCCACCTTGCGATGAGTTCACGACATAGGAACCTTTGCGCATGGCAACCCGCGTCAAACCACCGGGTGTTACACAGTGATCTTTACCTTGTAATACAAACGGGCGCAGATCTATATGGCGCGGCTCCGCATTACCATTCGTGAGGATCGGCGCGGTGGATAATGAAATTAAAGGTTGCGCCATGTAATTGCGTGGATTGGCTTTAATGCGCAACGCGAATTCTTCCAATTCCTTTTTGCTCGCTTGCGGACCAATAATCATGCCGTAACCGCCCGATTCATTTGCCGGCTTTACCACCAACTTATCAAGGTTGGCGAGCACGTAATCGCATTGTTTTTTATCAACGCATAAATAGCTTGGCACATTTGGCAGGATGGGTTCTTCACCCAAATAATATTTGATCATCTCCGGCACATAGGTATAGATAACTTTATCATCGGCAACACCTGCGCCTGGCGCATTAGCGAGTGCGACATTTCCTTTCAGCCATGCGCGCATTAAACCGCGTACACCCAACACCGATTCCGGATTGAACATATCCGGGTCTAAAAATAAATCATCAATGCGGCGATAAATAACATCAACACGTTTTAAACCGTCGATGGAACGCATATAAACACAATCATCACTGTCTACGACGAGATCACTGCCCTCCACCAATTCCACGCCCATTTGTTGGGCAAGGTAGGAGTGCTCGAAGTATGCCGAATTATAAATGCCTGGCGTGAGTACAACGATTTCCGGACGATCTGATTTTCGCGGCGAGAGCGAAGCCAGTGTGTCGAACAATTGATTGGGATAATCCGTTACCGGAACAATTTTGTGATTTTCAAATAATTCCGGAAATACCCGCTTGGTGACTTTACGATTTTCCAGCATATACGAAACACCGGATGGCACACGCAGATTATCTTCCAGCACAAAAAATTCGCCTTTGTTATCACGAATTAAATCACTCCCACAAATATGCGACCAAACACCATACGCAGGCTTCATACCTATACATTCTTTACGGAAATTGACCGAGTCTTCAAATAGGTAAGAAGGAACAACTTTGTCTTTAATAATTTTTTGGTCGTTGTAAATATCATTAATAAATAAATTCAACGCCGTCAAACGTTGTATTAAACCACGTTCGGTTTTTTGCCATTCACGCTGTGGAATGATGCGTGGAATAATATCAAAGGGCCATTCGCGGTCTATATTTCCGGCATCACTGTAAACCGTGAATGAGATACCCATGGTTTTAATGGCAAGTTCTGCGGAAAGTTTGCGTTCCTGCAATTCCTCACCCGATAATGAGGCGAGGTATTGGGTGAGATGTTTGGTTTCGGGACGGGCATTGCCAGGAGCACTGATTAATTCATCGTAGAAATGGCCAGAAAAATAGTTCTGCCAATCTATCTTCATTTCACTCATGGTGACTTCCTTAAGCATGCGCGGCCTCGCTTATCGTTTACCCAAGCAAATTTTTAGTTGTTATAGCGCTTGCCGAAAATGCTTCCCTGGTTTCCATTTCTCCTTCCCGGAAAAAGTTTCAGCAAGCCACATCCAGCATCTTGCAAAAGTATTGCCAACTGCCAACTACCTTGTGCTGAATGACAATCCCTGCCTACTAAAGGAAATTTGACCTTCAAACGATTTGACCGCGTTTTTAATAATTTAAAAGGATTTATCACCTAAAAAATTTTAAGCTTTAGGCTGGGAAGTCCCTAATCTCTCATTAAGATTTAATTCGAAACCACCCGGCAATACTGTAGCGCCGGGCAGTTGCTGGCAGAACTTC
The DNA here is from genome assembly GCA_035490715.1 of Cellvibrio sp. Classification (GTDB taxonomy): domain Bacteria; phylum Pseudomonadota; class Gammaproteobacteria; order Pseudomonadales; family Cellvibrionaceae; genus Cellvibrio. The sequence continues at coordinate 40,034 of DATJLF010000031.1, read as the reverse complement.
ATGCGGAAAATCTTCGCTGAGAAATAACACCAACCTGCCGCATTCCGGTGCAACCCTTACCAGTTCATCCGCTCCTGCTTCATCGTAGAGCACAAGTTCGCCACCAGACGCCAGATTCCATTCAGGATTCAGATAAAAAACGCTGGATAGCTTGCGTCCTGGTTTTCCACGGAATGCATCGCGATGCTTTTTATAGAAAGCGCCCGGCGCATAACTGGCAAAGTGTGCCTCGTAATCAAATAATCCCAGAAACAAACGCTCGTTCAATGCGCAACGCAGTTTATCCATGGTAGATAAAAATTCTGTTACAGCGGGTTCATCTGGCTCCAGCCATTGGATTGCATCGCCACGCACCGAATCATCTAATTGATAATCGCCTGAACGACCTATGCCTGCGCGTGCGAGTAAATTTGATCGTTGCTCAAGGCTTTTAATCAGCCCTGTAGTAAGTTCGGAATGAAGGGCATCATCCAGGATAATAAAACCGGGCCCCGCAAGGGCATCGGCAATTTCATCGTATTTCTCGTGCAGGGTAAATTCGGGTTTGGACATTAGCTCGCCTTAAATATAACGTCATGAGTGATGCTCATTATAAACTTCAAATACTTCAACCACGTTGGCGTCCCTCTTTAATCCTGGTGCGGCAAGCATCGTTATTTAACTCTCCGCGTGTAAAACAAAAGGATCGCTGGTGCTATTGAATCGCTCCACAAGAAAGTCGGCCACCGCACGCACAGAAGGTAGCAAACCACGACGATGCGGCATCAACAAGGTTGTGGTTACCATACCAGCGTTCCATTCCGGTAATACCCGCACGACAATTTGTGCGCTTAATTCCTTGCTGCAACAGCTGAGCGGCAAGCAAACGATTCCCAAACCTTTACTGGCTGCATCCAATAAGGTCGTGGTCTCATTAGACACAAAACGCGGATGGGGTGATATTTTTATTTTTTCGCCTGCGGTATTACCCAGTAACCAACAAGTGTCGGCCGCCGACGTTAATAGTCCATGGTGATTCGCCAGCTCATGCGGCGAGTGAGGATGTCCATACCGGGCAAGATAATGTTCTGATGCAATCAGGCAAATGGGTTCAGTACAGAGTTGTCGCTGGATCAATTCTGAATCAGGTAATTTTGCAAAATGATCACGCACCACCAGATCAAAGCCTTCCTGCACAATATCGACAAAGCGATCCGTTACCTCCAATTCAATCCGTAGTTTCGGGTAACGCAGCGCAATTTCAGACAAGTGTGGTACCAGTAGCAATTGTGCTGTCGGCACCGATGCAGAAATACGAACACGTCCATTGGGTTCAGCCAAACGTCCGCGCACAACATTTTCGGCGGCCTCCGCTTCGATGATCATGGCAGCGGCATGACGATAAAAATCATTGCCTATATCTGACACGGTAAACCGTCGCGACGTGCGTTGAATCAAACGCACTCCCAGATTATTTTCCAATGCAGCAACACGTTTGCTTAACGTCGCCTTGGGAATTCCCAACTGGCGCGATGCACTCGAAAACCCTTGGTGATCGACAATCTGTACAAATAGATAAAGATCATTGAGATTTAACATAGCCTACTCATCGTCTATTAATGTGGACGAACCGTTCATAATTGACAGTCTACAGTCGTATCGTTTCCTTCGATATGCTGTTCCTACAATTTCTGTAGGAGTAATGACATGAATAAGGTGACGGTAATAGGGTTGGGAGCAATGGGAACAGCACTAGCGAACACACTGCATGATAAAGGCGTGCAGGTTACAGTGTGGAATCGCTCGGCGGAAAAAGCAGTGCCGTTAATAGCGAAAGGGATGCGATGCGCACCAAATGTTGCTGCCGCGATAGAAGATAGCTCGCTGATTATTATTTCGGTGCTCGACTACCTGGCGGTCACTGCTATTTTGCACAACGCAGAGGAAAGCTTACGAGGGAAAACATTGGTCAATCTCACCAATGGAACGCCATCGCAAGCACGTGAAATGGCGTATTGGATTTTACAGCGTGGGGCGGAATATCTTGATGGCGGTGTGATGGTAACGCCAGAGCTGGTGGGTGGGGAGAACGCATTTGTGTTTTACAGTGGCTCTGCAAGTGCCTACCAACAACATCAATCCATATTAACGCTATTGGGGGGACCGGTTTATGTGGGCGAAAATATTGCGCTTGCTGCCATTTATGATCTGGCATTACTGAGCTCAATGTTTGGCATGTTTGGTGGTTACATTCATGCAGCAGCGTTACTGCGTTCGGAAAAAATTCCTGTTGCAGAAGTCACCCCGATGATCATGTCCTTACTTAATGCAATGATCGAATTATTTCCTCAAACTGCACAGGAAATTGATTCGGGTGTTTATCCACAACCCAATTCAAATAACACTATGATGACCGCTGGATTACACAATATTCTTGTGGCAAGCGAAGAGCAAAGTGTTCGCGATGATTTGATAAAACCTATTTGGGAGTTGTTTAATCAGGCATCCAGGAATGGCCTGGGCGATAAAGATATTTCTGCTTTGCCCCAACTACTAACAACGAAAACACGTGCAAAGAACATAGATGCAAAAAAATCATGTGAGCAATGAATTTAATTGATCAGGTAGTTTTTTAAGCGCGTAAATATCGTAGCGACTGGATTTTCCTTCGAGCTGATAGGAGGGAGATTGGTTATTTAAAAACGGTGCCTTGCGCGGCCGTTTAATCACTACGCGATAATTTACACGCGAAAGTGCCAACGGCAAGAGAGAGTCTGCATCGTCATCTTTACCTACTACAGAGTGGAACGCAGCCATTTCTTTTTTAACATCCGCACTTTTTTGTCGTTCAGGGAACATTGGGTCGAGATAAATAACATCCGGAAAAAATTCTGGTGACAATGACTCCAGATAACTGTGGCTACTTTGCTTAATCAGAACCATCCGTTGCAGTAATGCATGTAGTTCCGAATCTTCCCTTTGTGCAAAATCCAGTGCGCGGTTCAAACCATCTTCCAATAAAATTTGCACCACCGGTGAACGCTCAAGCATGGTTGTTTTGCAACCTAAACTCGCCAACACAAAACTGTCTTTGCCCAACCCCGCAGTAGCGTCCAACACATGAGGATAACAGCCGGCCTTTACACCAACCGCCTTCGCAATCAGTTGGCCTTTGCCGCCGCCAAATTTCCTTCGATGGTCCACTGCGCCTTGAGTAAATTCCGCCAAAATTGGGCCGGGTGCCTTACGTCCAGTTTGTTGAAGAATTATTGCCGCATCACTAAACTCGACAACAAATTCATATGTATTTATTGCATCTGGTGCCTGATCCGTTAGCAGTTGAACTTGCAACTTTTCTGCAAGCGTTTCTGCCAGAGTAAGTTTGGAAAAATCGTTACATAAAACTGCAATAGATTCGAGCATAGCGACCACTGGATAAAATAAAACGTATTATCACCTTTGCCCCCAGTGGTCGCAATCTTTTGCTATTTATCCATATTGAATCTAACGCGATCACGCACATCCGGTGTCCTTACTGGAACACCATCTATTACATTGGGTTTATATTTCCAGTTTTTTATTGCTTTGATGACACTCCTGTTAAAAATGCTGGAAGGTTCATATGCAACAATACGAATGTTATCGGTGGTGCCTAATTCAGTTACATCAAATATAACGTCTACGTAACCCTCCACACCTTTACTTAAAGCAGATTGCGGATACTGCGGCGGTACTTTTATAAATGGCACCATTTGCCCGATACCACTAAAACCATTAATAGGTGGCTTTTCCGTAACCATTGGCCCACCAATGCCAAATTCATTTGGTTCTACCACAGTTAAAATTGGCTCATATGGTTCAACAACCGGCGGTAATGTCCGTTCCACCGGGCGCACCGGCGGCTCTTCATGACGCACCTCTACGATAGTAGGAATAGTCATAGTGATTGGTGGTATTTTTTTAATCACCGGATCACAACATACGGGTTGATCCATATGAATTAATTGCTGCATTGCATACAGCAAAAAAACGGTGGCTAGCAACGCTAACGGAATTACATAAACAATGCGTAAGACTGATCCGATATCATTCATTTGTGCCGGAACCAGAATGTCATTTATAGCCATTTTATTCATGATGATATTCTCTTATTGCGGGCAAACGTTGGCCCTGCCCGGAAGGGGCCTTGAAAAAATAATAGGGATACGAATTAAGAAAAGGGTTTATCGTCGCAGTCGCGATGAACCGGAAGTGGATAACTGGAAGCGAAATGTTTCAGTAACGCCCTGCACAATCACCGGCTGACCATTCAGATGTTGTGGACGATAACGGGATTTTTTTAATGCACTTATCACAGCACGGTCAAAAATTGCGGATGGGAAATGGTTAATAATTCGAGGGGAAACAATAGCTCCATTAGTATCAATGGAAAATTCCACCTGCACCCATCCTTCAATACTTTTTTGTAAAGCCACCGCCGGATACTCGGGAGTTACCAAATCCGTCGGCAAATAACCCTGAATCTGTATTTGCGGAATTTCTGGTAAAGCAGCGACAATCGTTACTGGAGCATGCAGATCTTGCTTTTCGGGTTTAACTACACTAGTTCGCGTTACTTCCACCGCATCCTGCAAACTCGGCTGCGCACTCTCAACGGGTTTCAAACGTTGCAGCAATTCCCAACTAAAATTTTCAACTGCCACAGATTTATTCGTATCAACTCTCTGCGCCTCATCATCATTTGTCCACTGAATATCCAATAAATACCGAGTTTGCTTTTGTAAATGTGATTGAAGCGGAATCAGCTGGATACTCGCAAGAAGAAAAAGCAACAGAACACCGCATATAACAAAGTATTGTGCAGTCTCCATTTCAACCGGTTGATGGGGACGATGCTTATCCAGAAGTGCCATTATTCTTTGATGGACAGGAGATTGCCCGTGCATCGCCAGACTTTCAGTGCGTTCTGGTGAATTGGCACCACTTGCAATAGCTAGCAAATTTTTTGCGTATACCACATGTTTGTCACGCAGTTTGAAGATGTAATCATCGCAGGCAATTTCCGCTTGCTGGTAAATATTTTGCGCAATCCACCATATTGGAATTAAAAACCAGAAACATGCACAAATCATTTTAACCACCATAGTCGTCAACCAATCCCAGCGTGCAATATGTCCCAATTCGTGAATCAAGACGCTGAGCTGTTTATCTTCTTCCCACAACAGCGCAGCTCGGGGCAGCATAATAACCGGACGAAAGATACCCCATGTCTGTGGTGACTCTACTTCACGGGAAATGACCAATCGGATTGGACGGCTTATACCCACAAGCGGAACTAGCGAATTCATTAGGGAATTTAAATCAGATGCTTGTGCAACCTGTGCCCGACGAGTTTGATACCACAACCCGACAACACCCAAAAATAAATAAAACATTAGGAAACATACTGGAAAAAAATATATCGCACCCATTAACAAAATATTTCGTGCGGATAAAAAGTCTAACAACCACCCGTTAATATATTGCACCCAAACTACAGGAAATTGAATGACGGTTGAAATAGACGGAAAAATACTTAAATCAATATCTGAAAGCCCCACTCCCATTAATACAAGAATTAAAGCACCCATAACACCAAGGCTTAATACAAAATGCTGAAGAGCTGCGGATCTTTTTCTTAATAAAAACCAAACCAGTACAATAAGCACAAGCAAGATAACCGGTTTAATAATTCCGGTAATGACGACATGAATGATGACTTCGATATCCATTTTTCGCCCTCGAGTGATTTTTTATAAACCATTTATTATCGAGTGTGATTGACAGGTTTATTTCTTTACATGCTCATCACCGGCCGCATCTATTGCCTGTTGTAACTCGCGAATCTCATCTGCACTGAGCTTTTCGCGGTTCATCCCCAACAATGCATTCACAGCTGCGGCTGTCGAACCGCCAAAAAACGTTTTCAATAATTTTTGCAATGCCGATGTGCGGGCATCGTCTTGTGCAACGACCGGAAAATAAATATAACGTGGGCCATCTTCACGAAAATCGACCACTTTTTTCTCAACCATTTTTGCCAGCAACGCCCTCACGGCAGAGTAGCTGGGCGCATCAGGGATTGCAGCGCGCACATCCTGGGCAGACAGCTCGCCCGCCTCAAATAAAGCATCCATAATCTGACGCTCCCGACGGCTCAATTGCTCTGCGGCCAACTTTTCTACATCTCCCAAAGCCATAAATCACCCCACGGTTAAATCCACTTTTCAATCAGCTCTGCTAATTTTTTAGCACCATGCTAATAAATTAGCACCCCTGAGAAAGAAGTCAACCCTGCCTGCTAAAAATTTAGCACTTTCTCGTCAATATCAAATCTACGGATTTTTAGGGGCATAAAAAAAGGCCGCACAGTTGCCCGTGCGGCCTTGTAACCAAAAAGAACTTATTCGGCTTGATTAGGCACCAGTTCAAGCTCCACGCGACGGTTTTGCTCACGGCCAGACGGAGTGTCATTGCTGGCAATTGGATAGCGTGAACCATAACCGTATGACTGAATACGCGCACTATTCACCTTCTGACTACGCAAATAGGAAGCAACGCTATCCGCACGACGCTCGCTAAGTGGAAGGTTAATTTTGTCACCACCGGTTGAATCCGTATGACCAGTGATACGAATTGAGGTCTTGTTAAATTCCGCCAACACTTTACCTACAGAGTTCAACACATCGAAAAAGTCCGAACGAATATCTGCACTATTGGTGGCGAAAGTGATATTGCCCGGCATGATAAGGGTCAAGTTGTCACCATCACGTTGCACTTGAACACCGGTGCCTTGCAACTCTTCACGCAATTTGGCTTCCTGACGGTCCATATAATTACCCACGCCACCGCCAATTGCTCCACCAATCAAGCCGCCTTTAAGCGCACGTTCCCGACGATCTTTAGCATTATCACCGGTCGCCGCACCCAGTACTGCACCGGCAATTGCACCTATACCTGCGCCCTTAGTAGTTTTGCTGGCTTTTTTTTCGCCGGTGTAAGGATCTGTGGTTGTACAACCAATCAAGCCTACAGAAAGGATCAAGGCAAGTATGTATTTCATGGTAAACCTCCAATAGAACATGCATGTTGTTTTTGTGAGACCGGTTATCAGCGGAAATGTTATCTGCCTGGGCAGAAAAGTTGATCATCTCCATCCGCAACTTCGTGATGCAAGAGCATAGCTGATGTATTTAAATTGTCGATTCAAGCAACTGAACCAATACTGAATTGCAGATTCTATCATTGCTGTAACCATGCGATCTGTTTAAAGTGAACACCACTTCACATTTTCAACTACCCACTGATCACGATGGATTTATCATCTATTTTCAAAAGGATACCTATTATGAAATTTCCTTTTTCCATATTGGCCGTAATATTTATTTGTGGTCTTTGCGCGGGATGTAAAAATTATTCGGTTAGTGTGAATGATAAAACGGTTTACACACCAGCTTCGTTATTCACTAACTACCAAATTACCGACGTTAAACTGAAAGATTGTGTTGAACAAACAATTTACAATTTACATATCACCAAAGCGGAAGATCTTACGCGCTTGAATTGCAGCAATGCAGGTATTAGTTCATTACAAGGATTAGAGAAGTTTTTTGCGTTAGCTGAATTGAATCTTGCTGATAACCAAATTTCAAACATCAATGTATTAGAAAAATTAGGAAGGCTGGAAGTATTAGTGCTCAATAATAATGCAATTAAACATTCAGCCCCATTATTGAAATTACTGCATTTGCAAATGTTGGATGTATCGCAGAACCCTGCCTTGGCCTGTAAGGATTTACATCAACTCGCTGACAACCTTAAACATCAAAAACCGGATCTCAAATTCCCTCAACACTGTAGCAAAGGTTAGAAAAACGATTATAGGAAACGCCCCGAAACCGGGGCGTAAAAACTATACAGCACCACGTACAAACATAAGGCCGATTGTATTGCGTAATTGATGCACAACTCGCATACGCACAGGCTCCGCATTAATGGCACCCACCGCTTTTCTAAATTTCACCATCACTTCCGTGCCTACTGGCGGGCAAACCTGATTTTCAATTTGCACTTGTGCACCCCCATCGGAAATATCCCTGGCAAAGCCAACAATAGTTCCAAAACTCGGATGGGACATTTCGACACGTACCGAAGTTGAGGTACGTTCAAACAAACGGCGTTCGTTCACTGTAGATTCTCCAAATTGGAAAGCCTTATGGCTTGGCCCGGATTGTTGTTTGAGTATAGATAGGATTTATCAAAATTCACTGCGGCATCTTAATGCACAAAACCACCGGATAAAAAAAGGGGCTTTTCGCCCCTTTTTCCATCGAACGGGAGTTTTAAAAGTGTAAGCCCAAGCGCTTACCTACCAGCTCGTAGGATTCCACAACATTACCCAGGTTTTGACGGAAGCGATCCTTATCCAACTTTTCACGAGTGTCTTTATCCCACAAACGGCAACCGTCTGGTGAGAACTCGTCGCCAAGAATTACTTCGTCTTTATGAATTCCAAATTCTACTTTGAAATCGACAAGTAACATGTTGCCTGCTGCGAATAGCTCTTTAAGCACCGCGTTGATTTTGAAAGTTAATTCTTTCATACGCGCCATTTGTTCAGGACTTGCCCAGCCAAAAGATTGAACATGGGACTCATTAATCATTGGGTCACCCAACGCATCATTTTTCAGAAACAGCTCAAATGTTGGTGGATTCAGTTCCAATCCTTCCTGAACACCTAAACGGCGCACTAATGATCCAGCCGCAAGATTACGCACAACGCATTCTACGGGAATCATTTTCATAGTTTTAACTAACGACTCAGTATCAGACAATTGCTTCACAAAATGTGTTGGGATCCCCGCTTCCTGAAGCTTGGTCATAATGAATGCATTGAACTTGTTGTTCACCATGCCTTTACGATCCAATTGCTCTACTCGCTTGCCATCAAATGCCGAAGTATCGTTGCGAAACAGCATGATCACGTGATCAGGATCATCGGTTCTGAAGATGGATTTGGCTTTGCCGGCGTAAAGTTGTTCGCGCTTTTCCATTAATAGGCCTGCTATGAATAAAGATAAAATTAAAAAACCGATAACCAATCAAATCCCTGGTTCTGACACGCAAAAGTGACTTTTCGCACCTCTGCCGTGACAGGTGCCAGAGCCGCTTGCGCCAACTCCAGCGAATTATTTTGCTGGCTTATATGAGCCACCACCAAATGTTGCAATCGAGCACAATTCATCCTTTGCAAAAAGCCTGCTGCCTGCTGATTACTTAAATGTCCCCATAAACCGCCCACTCGTTGTTTAAGCGATGGAGGATAAGGTCCTGATGCCAACATGAAAGGATCATGGTTAGCTTCCAAAACCATCGCATCCAATTCCTGATAATGCTCTTCAACATGGGCGGTGATACTCCCCAAATCCGTCAGTATTCCAAACCGTCGGCCGGCATGCTCAAAAATAAATTGCGCGGGCTCCCGTGCATCATGGGGAACCGCTACAGGAATTATTTTAAGCTGATCCAATTCGAAGGGAGCATACCCTTCTATCAAACGCAGATCCGGAAACCCGCCTAAATCACGGCTTTGGTAGGTTCCTGGGGTCATATACACAGGCAAACCATAACGGCGAGCTAGCGGAGCAACCCCTTTTATATGATCTGCATGCTCATGGGTGACCAATATAGCTGTTAAATCTTCTGCTCGTTTACCCAAGCGCTCCAAACGCAAATTGGTTTCTTTGACACTAAAGCCACAATCCACCAACAAGACACCAGAGCACCATTCAATTAATGTCGAATTACCACGACTACCACTTCCCAGTGAAGCAAAGCGCAGGGAGGCTGTCATTAAATCAGGTTTTTACGCAGCACAGTTAACAGTTCACGTGCTTCGTGCGGTGTTAAGCGTTTGCCATACGGATCACGAACACGAACGACAAAGTTTCCTTCACCGCCAGTTACAACAATCAAATAGCCGGGAGCATCAGGATTGGATTTTTCTTCGTCACGATCAGAACGACCTGCTTTGTCAAAAGCCTCACCAGTTGGCAAGCCCGGCTTTAACTGTTCAAGCGTGTAAGGGGTAGTTGGTGGCTTGGGATTCAAACCAATACGAAATAAACGTTTTAACCAACCTGGCTTATTTTCTTCCGGATTGATGTATTCAACATAATAAAGGCCGGCATCACCATCCACTTCAAAAGTAGTGAAGCCATCTTTTTTAGCCGCATAATTGATGGTCGCAAGGGTGCGAACCCGATCAAGCTTGATGCTCATTTGAGGTTCGCCACTAAGCATACTCAAGTTAGCTTTAACCGCACCGCCAATATCCTGTGCTAACAAAGAGGTCCCGCCACCTGTCGCTTCACTTGCCAAAGTAGCAGCCAGTTCATCCAATAACCATTTTTCGCGTTCCGGGTTCACTGAACGACGCGGCCAAATCATGTCGCCCGCAGGTTTTTCAGAAGAGGGAACACTCATATGTGTGATATGGATTTCAGTAGTTTCCGGTTGCACACCCTGATCAATTTGCATGCGATAACGATCATAGGTAGTTAAATCAGTTTTGAACTGCAACCAGCTTGTTTCAATAATTCCTTTACCGATGTCTGCTTTACTCACTGCCAAAGTATTTACATTTAAAAAGTTGCGAATACGTGGCCATACCTCTCCTGGTGCAGCGTTAATAAGAATCCAGCTTTCCCCACCTACACGCTGGATTTTAACGTTCTCCTGTTCCAGGTTTGCAGCCAAAGGCATCGGTCGCGGTACTTCATAGGTATCAGCATCCGGATCGTAACCAAAATCTGCCGCTGTGATAGGAGGGATAGGATAAAGCTCGCCCATAGAGTCAGACTCTTTTCCTGCCGGTAAGACAAGCGGAGGAATATTATCGGCCTTTTGATAGTCAGCATCCCGACTGCGAAATACCCCTTCTTTACCAAAAAAAATACCACAACCTGAAAGAGAGAACCCCAAACACAAAACACATAAAAGTTTAAATGCGCCCGAATTGGGGAAATATTTGGTTTTTATTGCCATTGTTTTAATAGGACTCATGAATCATCTCATCGACAGCAGCACGGCAGCGTTTTAAATCCCGGCAGCCAGCATCGCTGTTTTAGCCTGTTGGTGATATTGCTCTGACAAACGAGTCAGGGGCAAACGAATACCCGATTGGATAAGGCCCAATTGTTCTACGGCCCATTTCACCGGAATCGGGTTGGATTCCACAAACATGGCAGTGTGCAATGGCAAGAGATTTTCGTTAATCGCACGAGCTTCTTCCGCCTTACCTGCCAGTGCCAATTCGCACATACGTGCAATGGCCGCAGGTACGACATTCGCCGTAACGGAAATATCCCCTTTACCCCCCAAAAGAATTAAATCGACTGCAGTTGCGTCATCACCAGAAATGATGGCGAAATCTTTAGGTGATTCGTCAATCAGAAGCTTCGCACGCGCTAAATCCCCTGTCGCCTCTTTAATACCAATGATATTGGGTATGCCTGTTAAACGTAAAACCGTTTCAGGTTTCATATCAACACCGGTACGACCGGGTACGTTGTACAAAATTTGGGGAATAGCGACCGCGCGTGCAATGTGGGTGTGGTGTAAAACCAGCCCCTCTTGAGTGGGTTTGTTGTAATAAGGCGTTACCAACAAACAGGCATCAGCGCCTACATCCTTAGCTGCCTGGGTTAATTCAACCGCTTCCGCAGTCGAGTTGGCGCCAGTACCGGCGATAACAGGAATGCGTCCGTTCACTTGATCCACCACTTTTTTTATCACCGCCAAATGTTCATCCACATTCAACGTCGCTGATTCACCGGTCGTGCCAACTGCAACAATCGCGTGTGTCCCTTGCTCAAGGTGCCAGTCAACCAACTTATGCAACGCAGCCCAGTCGAGGGAATTGTCTGCATGCATAGGTGTAACCAGGGCAACCATACTGCCTTGAATCATCGGGAGCTCCATTAGCCGGCCCTAGGTCGGCAACTAAAAAGGGAAAAAGTGAGTTAAACGAGAGGCGCCATGGTACTGAGTGGGCATCTTCGAAACAAGCAAAACGCAATCAGGATACGCGAATACTTACTTTTTAAAATCAAGCATTCTCTGCAAAGGAATCATGGCTCGCCTGCCTAACTCGGGATCGACATGGATTTCATTATCCGGCTGATCAAATACTGACGCGAGGTTATCCAGTACATTCATCGCCATCCACGGGCAATTAGCGCATGAACGACAAGTTGCTCCGCTACCCGCTGTCGGTGCTATGTGAAAAATCTTATCGGGATTGACCTGTTGCATTTTGTAAAAGATGCCTTGGTCAGTAGCAACAATAAATTCACGATTGGGCAAGGTTTGGGCGGCTTTAATCAGCTGGGATGTAGACCCTACAACATCCCCCAAAGCCACAACCGCTTTGGGTGATTCAGGATGAACCAGGACAGCTGCGTCCGGATAAAGCAATTTCAGGTCTTCCACTCCTTTTGCTTTGAACTCTTCGTGCACAATGCAAGCACCATCCCACAAAAGAACATCAGCGCCCGTTTTTTGCTGCACATAAGCGCCCAAATGCTTATCTGGAGCCCATAGGATTTTTTTCCCCTGGCGATCCAGATAATCCACTACGTCCAATGCAATACTCGAGGTAACCACCCAATCAGCACGCGCTTTAACGGCAGCAGACGTGTTGGCATAAACCACTACAGTGCGATCCGGGTGCTGATTGCAAAATGCAGAAAACTCATCGATAGGACATCCCAAATCCAACGAACAGGTAGCCTCCAGTGTCGGCATAAGCACGCGTTTCTGAGGCGTGAGAATTTTCGCGGTTTCACCCATGAACTTGACACCGGCAACAATTAAAGTATCGGCAGAATGATTTTTACCAAAACGCGCCATTTCAAGCGAGTCAGATACACAACCACCAGTCTCCTCAGCTAACGCCTGAATTAACGGATCAGTGTAGTAATGAGCCACTAATACTGCATTGTGTTGTTTCAGCAAGGATTTAATACGAGCCTTATATTCAGCTTCCTGCTCAGGAGTATATTGTGGAGCGCTCCAGGCACGAGCGAGATGTTGTTTGACCAGATCCTGCGCCGCGGAATCACGTGCAGCCAAATTGATGAATTCAGACATGAAATCGCCTCAAGAAATACACACCTGCAATTTATAACAGGCAGATGAGCTAATTTGCGCGCAATTTTATCACACCCATGACACAGGGATGACTATCACATACAACCAGAATTATTCAGCCCAATAAAAAAGGGCACTTGATCAAGTGCCCTTTTGGTTGAAGCTTTAGCTTCATGTATGGTGGGTCGTGCTGGATTCGAACCAGCGACCAATTGGTTAAAAGCCAACTGCTCTACCGACTGAGCTAACGACCCTAAATGCGAGGCGCGTATAATAATGTTTTGAAATGAAAAAACAAGCATTTTTTCAATAATCATGCACAATAGGCATCTCGGAAAGATTGATTGGTTATTAAAGAATCTTTTTGTTAGCTTTATCGGCCTCCGGTTCTTTAAAGATTGCATTATGACGCAGGGACAAGTATGGATTGGCGTCTTTACGGAGTTTTCGGAAGGAAAAACTTTCACGACATTCGCACCAAATTAACCTATTCTTAAAAAGCTTTTATCATCTAAAGAAAGTTCCATAGATGGCATAAATGTTCTAAGAGTGCTGTCAGGATTTGCAGGTGTTAGGGCTTTGTAACGAAGCAACCAGGCTTTGGTCGACAACGAGATAGATGCATGCTTTTTGCCTCATCCGCTGAAGGAATATCGCAGCCCAAACCGTCTTGGCTTATCCGGTTAATAGTGGTTTTTTTAGCCTACGGATTAACTGGCTGGCTTGGGCTTTGCGTGCCCTTTGAAAATGACAAACTCACCCTCTTTTGGCTTCCTGGCGGCATTGCCGTTGCTGCGCTTTATCGCTGGTCAGCATCGCTTTGGCCGGGCATATTCCTGGCCGCATTGTTTCTTAATTTTGCCGACGGCGAATCGCTTGCAGCTAATATTCTGCTAACGGTCAGTAACACGCTTGGACCTTTGATCAGTGTCTGGTTATTGCGATGGGCAGGTTGCAATCTGTCCCACATGCACAGGGCAAACACCCTCTCATTTTTAATATTGAGTTCGCTGGGAATGCTGGTTTCCGCCATCACCGCTGGATTGGTCTTTGGGTTGTTGCATCACCAAACACTGGAAAACCAGTTATATGTCGCCCTGGTTAAATGGATGGGTGATAGTTTGGGAGTGTTTTTAATTACTCCGTTATTGGTAAATATCAATCGAACTCATTTCGATAAAATTGTTAATCACCCGCTGGATTTTATAATTGTCTTTACGATTAGTTTAATTGTCGGACTACTCTGCTTCCCGTTGAATATTTACTCTGACAATATTCATTTACCCACAGCGTTTGTCAGTTTTGTTTGTGTCGCTTGGGCCGCGTTGCGATTTGGCCTATTAGGATCATCCCTCACTACGATTGGCTTTAGTTTTATGGCTATATGGTCCAGCGCCAACCAACTCGGTCCCTTTGCTTTACCAGAATGGCATTTAAGTTATTGGGTTGTGTGGATTTACGCCGCCAGCATGGCAATCCTCGGATTAATGATCACTGCTGCACACACTGAAATTGCCAGCACCACCCACCAACTTGGAAAGTCCAGCATTGAGCAAGAACAGCAAAAGCAATATCTCGAAGCGGTGCTCCATGCCATTCCTGATTTGCTGTTCGAAATTGATCGGGAAGGACAAGTTATCTCATTTAATGGCGGCAACGAGCACCATAATTTATCTGCCCCAATATTATTGGGTAAAAATTTATCGGAAACACTCTCTTCAAGTTCAGTATCCGTGTGGATCAGCGCACTGGGCGAAGCAGATAACTGGGGAATATCCCAGGGCAAAAGCATAATGATTGAACAGGATGGCCAAACATTTTGGTATGAATTGTCGATTGCCAAACGTCCTGGCCCATACCGCGAAAAAGATCGATTCATTTGTCTCGCCCGTGATATCACCAAACGAGTTCACACTCATCAAACCGACTTAGCGAACGAACAACGTTTTCGCAATATTTTTGAAACCACGCGCAACATCGCCGTGCAAGGATATAACCGCTTTCATGAAGTTATTTTTTGGAATAAAGCGAGCGAAGATCTCTATGGTTTTAGTGCCGCCGAAGCAATGGGTAAAAAATTAGAGAATTTGATTATCCCCGGTTTTATGCGCGATGCGGTTCATCAAGGAATTGAAGACTGGCATGAGAAGGACTCCGCAATCCCTTCCGGTGAGTTGGCACTGTTAGGCAAAGATGGCAAAGAAGTGTGGGTATACTCTAACCACGTATTAATTGACACACCCGACCAAAAAGAAATGTATTGCCTTGATATAGATCTCGGCCCCCAGCGCCAAGCGCTTTTACGAGTTGAGCAGGAATTAGCCGAGCGCAAACAAATAGAAAAAGCGTTGCGTCATAGTGAGCAACGATTGGAAAGCGCGCAGCTTATGGCACGCGTCGCTCACTGGAGCTGGGAAGCAGAATCTGACCAATACAGTTTTAGCCCGTTGATGCAACAAATATTCTCGTTACCGGAAAATAAATTGCATGGGAATATGAATGACTTTATCAATAATTTTATTCATGTAGACGAACAGAAATTACTGCGGCGAGCACTACAAGAAAGTGCCAGCTACCAAAAACCGATTTCTATGGAATTAAGACTGGAGGTTGCCGACCAAAAATTTTGGCTGCAACTGCAAGGGGACAGATTAAGCGATACAGATACAACCATCATACAAGGAACTGTACAAGATATTACCGAGCGCAAAGGATTGGATCTGGCATTGGCAGCAGCGGCAGCTGATGCAGCCTCTGCACCTGATTTTTTTGTCACCATACTTAAAGCTTTGGCTGATGCTATAGGGGCAAAACATGTATTAATCAGTTTAATTAAACCGGCAGACAATACCAAAGCCATCACCCACACCTATTTAAAAAATGGCATCGTCCAAGGTAATTTTGAATATTCCTTACAAAACACCCCCAGCGCCAATGTGATCGAACAAAACTTGTGTTTTGTGACCTCTGGTGCTCGCGGTTTATATCCCGAAGATGAAATGTTCCAATCGCAACACATTGAAAGTTACATGGGCATAGGAATTCGCAATACCGAAGGTCGCACTGTGGGCATTTTAATCGCCCTTGCTGAACATCCAATGCCCGCCTCGCCACAAATCAGTTCCCTATTATTAATTTTTGCTGATCGTATCGGCGGTGAATTACGCCGTGCGCAAGATCAGGAAAAAATTTATAACCTCGCATTCTTTGATCCACTCACGCAACTTCCAAATCGCCGCATGCTGCAAGATCGGTTGAAATTGTTAACAGCACAAAGTGAACGCTTTAACCAACATGGTGCTTTATTATTTATTGATATTGACCACTTTAAATTATTAAATGATACCCGCGGCCACCATATCGGCGATCAATTATTGGTACAAGTCGCCGAGCGAATTAGCAGTGTGATTCGACCCACCGATCTTGCGGCGCGTTTGGGTGGAGATGAATTTGTAGTGGTGTTTGACAACCTTGGCGAGGAAGCAGAAGCAGCTGCATTGGAAGCTAAAAGGCGCGCGGAGGAACTGCATGAACTAATAAACCTGCCCTACCCTTTAATGCAGTCTGTTTATCATTGCACGATCAGTATCGGTGTTAATTTATTTAAGGGCCAAACGCGTAGTATTGATGACCTGCTTCGCCATGCCGATGTTGCCATGTACCAAGCCAAGGATAGCGGTCGTAATGCAATTCGCTTTTTTGATCCTAATATGCAATCACGGCTTGAAATTCGCGCGGCGATTGAAGCTGATTTACGCATAGCGTACGAATCCCAACAACAACTTATTCCTTACTATCAAGTACAAGTCGATCATCAAGGGAAAGCCTTAGGTGCAGAGTTGTTACTGCGCTGGTTGCATCCTGAAAATGGCATGGTCTCACCAGCGGAATTTATCCCTGTCGCAGAGCAAACCGGTTTAATTATCCCTATTGGCCGACACGTAATTCTGCAGGCTTGTAAACAATTAAAACACTGGAGTAAAAATCCTGCGTTCGCAAAGCTCGCTATTGCTGTTAATGTCAGCCCCATTCAATTTAATCAACCATTTTTTGTTGAAGATGTTCTGGAAATTATTCAATCCAGCCAAATAAATCCGCGCTTGCTGAAATTGGAGCTAACTGAGAGCTCACTGCTGAAAAATGTTGATCAAAGCATTGAGAAAATGCAGCAACTACAAGGCGAAGGTGTTGGATTTTCGATGGATGATTTTGGCATTGGCTATTCGTCGTTGTCGTATTTGAAACGACTGCCATTAGGTCAGTTGAAAATTGATCAGACATTCGTGCGCGATATTGCCGTTGATCCTAATGATGCCATTATCGCAAGAACAATTATTGCGATGGCACAAAACATGAATTTGCAGGTTATAGCAGAAGGCGTGGAAACCGACGACCAGAGAAAGTTCCTGGAACAAAACGGTTGCACCATGTTCCAGGGTTACTTCTTTGGAAAGCCTCTGCCGGTTAAGGAATTTGAGCAGCAATTAATTTCGCGTAATTACTGTTAGAAATAAAGGATTCGAATTAATTATGATAGTTTTTAATTGCGATACTTTTAACTGCAATACCTTGTTGGATCGGAAACACCCGCCTGAATGAAGCCGATTTTTCGCAAGCGGCAACTATCACATTTACCGCAAGCCTCACCTTGATCATTCGCCTGATAACAGGATACGGTGAGACTATAATCCACACCCAACGCAATGCCTTGTTGAATAATTTCAGCTTTTGTCATTTTAATTAACGGTGTACGGATGTGTAATTTGTTTCCCTCGGCACTCGCACGAGTGGCCAGATTGGCCATGGTTTCGTAAGCGGCAATGTATTCCGGGCGACAATCAGGATAGCCTGAAAAATCCACAGCATTTACACCGATAAAAATATCATCACACCCCAATACTTCCGCCCAACCTAATGCAATCGATAAGAAAATTGTATTGCGTGCAGGAACGTAAGTGACTGGTATTCCACCTGTTTCTTCTTCAGGTACCGCAATGGATTCATCTGTCAAGGCAGAGCCACCGATAGTACGCAAATCCAGCTTAATCACTTTGTAATCAACACTACCTAACGCTTTCGCAGTTCGTTCTGCTGCAAGCAATTCAGAACGATGGCGCTGACCATAATCAAAACTCATGGAATAACATGCATAGCCCTGGCTGCGAGCTATAGCCAACACCGTTGTGGAATCCAGCCCCCCGGAAACCAGCACTACCGCATTTTTCTGCGACATTTTTTTCTGCGACATATGTTACCTGCGGGAAATCTTGAAATTGAACAACACCTTTAATGACCGGGAGTGTCGTTCCATAATATTTTGTGCAGCTGCAATTGGAAACGTACCGGTAGATTATCGGCAATAATCCATTCTGCTAATTCCAATGGTGCAATCTGGCCAAAGCTGGGTGAAAATAAGACGTCGGCAACTTTTGTATTTAATTGATGCTCATCGAGCTTAAAACGCGCCCATTCATAATCAGCACGATCACAAATTACAAATTTGATTTGATCCCGACCACCAAGCAATGGAATATTTTCCCAGCGATTGCGCCCTACTTCCCCTGACCCCGGCGTTTTCAGATCCATCACTTTGACAACGCGCGGATCGACATCATCCACTGGCAACGCACCGCTGGTTTCCAGCGAAACGGTATAACCGGTATCACATAACATTTTCAATAGCGTCAAACATTCACGCTGAGCCAGTGGCTCACCGCCGGTTACACAAATATATTTAGGGTTGTAGCTAGAAACGCGTGCGAGGATCTCATCAAGGGACAATCGCTCCCCACCGTAAAAAGCATATTCTGAATCACAGTAACCACAACGTAACGGACAGCCGGTGAGACGCACAAATACAGTGGGTAAACCAACCGTATTGGATTCGCCCTGGAGCGAGTAAAAAATTTCAGTGATCTTCAGGCTGGTTTGGGTCATAAATACTACGGGGACAAAACTTGAGATAGGGGTGAGCGTTTAAAGGTGCGCAGTGTACCTAAAGCCAGCTCGCGATGCGAGGCGCGCCAATTTTAACAAACAACATCAACAGGCCAACTACTGCAATATGATAGGCCAATAACCGTATAAATATGTCGGGAATTTGATCTGCGAGTGACGAGACTGTTATGCTGGCAGGCCGAGATTCCTTCCCACATTACTAACTTTTATATCATTCCCGGCTATGCAAGGTCGTTTGGACTCCATGATCAAACCCACTAAAACCCGTCGCCAATTGCACCAGGAACTGGAAGAACAAATCCAAAACTACCTGGAAAGCGGTGGCCAAGTAAATGAAATCCCGCGTGGCTTGAGTGGTCGCATGGATGCTAACGGGCCTTTGGTGGTGCTATTTGAAGGTAATAGCCACGAAGATCGCACCCCTTTGCCAGACGTAGTAGCGGCTATCGAAGCACGTAAGAAGCCGCTCTCCCCATTAAAACCTAAAAAGTCAAAACCCCGTAAAAAGGTTATCCTCGACGATTTCGGGCAACCCTTACGCTGGGAATGGGTGGAAGATTGAGCCCGCGAGAATATTTGATCAACTCACATAAAGACGACGCCTGATTACCCAATAGCGTTTTTATTTGGGCTGATATGAGTACCGGATTACAACCAGTCTTTGCGCTTGAAATACCAATAAGGCAAAACCGCCGACAGTAGCATCAACAATACGGCGACGACAAATCCATACTTCCAATCTGAATGGGGGATGTATTCAAAGTTCATCCCGTAAGCACTAGCCACCACGGTCGGAGGCAGGAAAACCATAGCGGCAATAGAGAAAATTTTAATAATCTGGTTTTGCTCGATATTGATAAAACCCTGGGTAGAATCCATCAGGAAGTTGATTTTGTCGAACAAGAAAGCGGTATGCGACATCAGCGTATCCACATCACGCTTGATCTCACGTGCAGTTTCTTGTAACTCAAAAGACTCTCGCAGATGACGTTGCAAGAAGGAGATAGAGCGCTGGGTGTCCATCAAACACAAACGAATTTTCCCATTGCTGTCTTCAAGCTTGGCCAATTGATCAATAGCATCTTCCAGTTCTGCTTCTTCATCCTCCAGCACCATATGGCTGACTTCTTCCAGTTTTCGATGAATATCTTCCAGTACGTCAGCCAGATTCTCCACCTTTTGCTCAAATATGGTAACCAGCAAATCCTGGGGTGAAATGACATTCACCTGTCCTGCACGCACTCGCATACGCAACAACCGGAAGTCAGCGAGGTCACCATCGCGGACGGTAATTAGGCGTTTATCTTGCAAAATGAACGCGACAGTGGCTGTGCTATGCCGGCCAGACTCGCCGGGAGCAAGGAATAGGGAGTGCACATGTATACCTACGCCGTCCTGAAAATAACGAGCAGAGAATTCAATCTCTTCCACATCATCCGATTCGGGTAATTCAGCGCGAAGGAATGTATTTAGCTCTTCACGTTCTTCATCAGAAGGCTCGCGCGCGTCAATCCAGAGAGCGTTATTCAGCGCAAGGCGGGTGTTTTCATCGGGCTGTTTGTCTTCGCGCAATGCATTACCTTGTACTTTAAACATTCTCAACATGGGTAATTGTCTCCTCCGGTCGCGGGTAAAATGTACGCGCGGGCAACAAGGCGGGCACGAAAGCTGGCAGGTTTATAGCACAAGCCAATAAAACTTAAAGTATTTTATTAGGTTTTCATCATAAATCGATATGCTGACTATGAAGCCGGGCAAAAAAAATAATCATCTGCTAAGGTGATGCCAGATATTTCCAGAGCAATCATTATGCAAATTCAACAGGTATCCGCCGCGCTGGATAGCAAGCTCGCGCAACTGGATAAAAAACTCAAACAGCTTGAAAAAGAACAAGCCAATACACCCAGCCCCCAACTTAGTAAAGATATTGAAGCCTTGCAAAAGATGCGGGCAAAGTTGATTAAATCCAAAGCGATCGCTTGGAAGGCGCACCAATTACAGGATCAAAATGACGAAGCTAAACGTGCACGGCAACGACTGATGGGATTAACGATGTGTGCAATCAGTATTGTAGGCGCTGTAATACTCGTATATCTGGTAGTGGTGTAACGCGGAAATTCAAAATAACCGTAATGCGAGGCGGCTTACAGGACAGTAAGCCGCCAAAGAAGTTAGCCGGCAACTGCAGCATCGATCAGGGGTTTAAGCTCACCTTTTTCGTGCATTTCAGTCACGATATCGCAACCACCAATTAATTCACCTTTTACCCACAACTGCGGAAAGGTTGGCCAGTTGGCATATTTAGGCAGCTCTGCGCGAATATCCGGGTTGGTCAGGATATCCACATAGGCAAAACGCTGGCCGCAGGCCATTACTGCCTGGGATGCACGCATGGAAAAACCACACTGGGGCGCATTAGGTGAACCTTTCATATAAAGGATCACTGCATTTTCACTAATTTGTTGTTTGATCGTTTCTAATGTATCCATCTTATCTACCTCGATAATCTGCGTGGAACTGGGTTCTTAATGAAGGCCTGGGCACCGGGGCAACAGGACAAGGTATAACCTAGTAATTTGCTCAAGTATTGCCATTTTACCCCAGTCGTCGCAGTCAGGCCAATCTCCCCCGGGTTTGCCAAACAGGCGTTTTTGCATATTCTGTGAATGTAATACATCCCCTTCCTTGCAGTTAAAGGTTATTCACACTGTGAAATTTAATTTACGTATTCAAGTTTTTTTAGTATTTGCCTGCTTCGCCGTGCTGCTGACTGGCGGATTATTTTTGTATTCGCGCTTGAGTTTTGAACGCGGCTTTAATCATTACATTGAGCAAAAGGAGACGGCACGCAACGCCCGGTTAATCAGCGCCCTTGAGCGTCATTATCGTATGACGGGAAATTGGGATAATTTCAAAAAAAATCGCAACTATTGGGAATTATTTGTATGGCAATACACCGCCAATCCACGCGAGCGCGGTGATCGCCCTATTCCATTCCCCCTCCCACCCGAACTCAGCAATAATAATGATAGAGAATACGATGAGGAACCCGGTCGTTTTTTTATCCATCGGGACACCAAAAATAAACGCGAACGAAAACATGGGCCGGAAGAATTTTTGCGGCATCAACCTTACAAGCGATTTATTTTATTGAACGATGATAAAAAAGTGATTGCGGGAAAAAAATGGCGCAACGAAACCTATTCATTCAGTGATTTAACTGTCACGGTCGATGGACATGAGCAATGCGTAGGATATCTAGGTGTGCCATTGAATCCTGCCTTGCGGGATTTGCGAGATAACGAATTTGCCAAGCGCCAGCAAAATCATTTTCTTATGATGGCAATGGTAGCACTAACAATTGCATTGGCCTGCGCCATTCCCCTTTCCTATTTGCTGACGCAGAGAGTTAAACGCCTGGCAACACATGTACAACGATTAAGTCGCGGCGAGTATCAGCAACGCCTTGCCAGCAAGGGACAAGACGAAATATCTACACTCGCAGAGCACCTGAATCATTTAGCGCACACATTGGAACAAACCGAACAAGCGCGTAAGCGGTGGGTAGCAGATATTTCCCATGAACTGCGCACGCCCCTGGCTGTGCTGAAAGCAGATCTGGAGGCATTGGAAGATGGAGTGCGCAAGTTTGACGAAAAAGCAATTGCACGCTTGCAAAAGCATGCTGCACGCCTTGCGAGTTTGATTAACGATTTATATCAATTGTCACTCACTGACATAGGTGCAATGAGCTACCGCAAACAAGAATGCAATTTTAACGAAATCCTCGAGGAAACCAGCAATTCCCTGCAAGATAAACTTACCCAGGCAGGGCTAAGTCTGGCGCAAACAATAGAAGATTATCCATTATTTATTTTTGCGGATGTACAGCGATTGCAACAATTGTTGCTGAATTTATTGAACAACAGCATTAATTACACGGAGGCACCGGGAAAAATTAAGATTACCCTTGGGAGAAATAATAATAATGCTCTGCTGGTAATAGAAGATTCAGCACCCGGTGTTGAACCTGAATTACATGAAAAATTATTTGAGCGCTTGTATCGTGCCGAATCCTCACGCAGTCGCGAAACCGGTGGCGCCGGGCTTGGATTAAGTATTTGTCGCAATATCGTTGAAGCCCATGAAGGAACTATCAACATTAGCAACAGCGATCTGGGCGGTTTAAAAATTACAGTGACCCTACCATTACAGGTATCAGTATGAATATTTTAATTGTTGAAGATGAAATTGATTTAGGCGAAATTTTACAAGACTACCTTACCAGCGAAAATTTCTCCGCAACATTAGTGAGTGATGGTGAGCTGGCATTGCAAAAAATACTGACTGAAAAATGGGATTTGGTGTTGCTGGATTTAATGCTCCCCAAACGCGATGGTTTGAGCATATGCCAGGAAGTACGCAAAGTTTCACAGGTTCCTATTATTATGACAACAGCAAAAGTTGAAGAAATTGATCGTTTGCTTGGGCTTGAACTTGGGGCTGATGATTACATTTGTAAACCTTTCAGCCCCCGCGAAGTTATTGCGCGGGTAAAAGCAGTGTTGCGTCGCAGCAGTAAAACCGAAGAAAACGATAGTGAAGGTTTGCGATTGGACAAAGATCGGCAATATGCGTGTGCTGGTGAACAATGCGTGGAATTAACCAGCATCGAATTTCGCATTTTGGAAACATTATTGCTCAACAAGCAACGCGTCATATCACGCGATACATTATTAAAAAATGCATACACGGATCATCGTGTCGTGAGCGATAGAACCATGGACTCACACATCACCAAATTGCGTAAAAAATTACAGCCAATTTGTAATGAAGATATTATCCATTCTGTTTACGGCGTAGGTTACCGATTGCAAATATCCTAGCAATTTCGTTGTTCTGACTAGCGCCATGGACGGCTTGATGTCGGCGCTTTCAGCGCAAAACCTTGTTATTTTTCTTGTGAATTATTGCTTTCACACTTTTTCCATAGTTGCTCATCAATCCTTTCACAATCACTCCCGCATTCTCTTCCCATACTTGAGTCATAGTTTTGGCAACACCGGCACTTACCTGCTGATACCTATAACCAAATGCGGAGAGAAATTATGCGAAAAGAACTTATAAATATTCCCCCCCACCAAATCACGCCTGCCATACATGAACATTCGATTGATCGATGTCGCCGTCAAACACTCGGCGCATTAGGTGCGTTGAGCATGATAGGCGCAACAGGCTTGATAGGCTGTGGTGGCGGCTCATCAAGTAGTAACTCCAATCAAAAGGCTAGCAGTACAACAAGCTCGGCGTCTTCGGGTGTAAGCAGTTTTGCCAACACCAGTTCTACCACCAGTAGCACTTCCGGTGTGTGCACCCTTATTCCTACAGAAACCATTGGACCATTTCCCCTTTCAACCTTGCTCGATAATTCATTAGTGCTGCGGGAAAATGTGGCGGAAGATAAAACGGGTGTACCGCTGCAAGTGAAAATCAAACTGGTCCATGTCAACGACAATTGCAAACCAGTGTCAGCATATGTGTATATCTGGCATTGCGATAAAGATGGCCTCTATTCTGGTTATTCACAAAACAACAACGCCGGACAGGCAGGAAAAACATTTTGCCGTGGTGTGCAATATACCGATACCAGTGGCATTGCGCATTTCACTACTATTTATCCAGGCTGGTATGCAGGACGTATTACCCATATCCATTTCCAGATTTTTTTAACGACTTATGGCAGCACTGCAAAATCCACAGCCATTTCACAAATGGCCTTTCCTGTAGCCACTACTAAATCTGTGTACGAAACATCGCTCTATACCAAGGGACAGAACACATCGGTAACCAGTTTTTCTTCTGACAATGTATTTAGCGATGGAGTGGAATATCAATTAGCCACGATGAGCGGCAACGTTACTGACGGGTTGATTGCTGAGTTGGAAGTCGGCATCGCCATTTAAAAAATCTCAGCAAGTGCTGCGTTTTTTTCAAATGGCAAATTATTAAAGACGAATTATCAAGTGCGAAATTCGCGCAATAAACCATCCAACCTACGCGCCTCGCGTTCCAAATGTTCGCGAGAGCGCGAGACTTGCTCACCGGCATCGTGGTTACGGCGTGCCTGTTGCAATATGGTATTCATGCTACCGGTAATTTGTTGCATGGATGTTTTTTCTTCTTCAGTTGCGCGCGCTATTTGTGTATTCATTTTCTGGATTTGATCAACAGCCACAACAATATTCGAAAACGCATGGGATGTATCCGATATACGCGCCTTAATCACCAGCGCTTTTTGTTGTGCATCCTCCATGACTTCTACAGCTTTACTAGACCCATTCGTTAAATTGGCAATAATCGTTTCAATCGCCTTAGTGGACTCCTGGGTACGCGACGCAAGGCTGCGAACTTCATCGGCCACCACTGCAAAACCACGACCACTCTCCCCTGCGCGGGCCGCTTCAATGGCGGCGTTTAAGGCGAGCAAATTAGTTTGTTCCGCGATACTACGAATCACTTCCAACATTGATCCTATATTACGGCTATCGGAAACCAAATCAGAAATCACTTGCGATGCTTTATCTACTTCTTTCACCACTTCATCCACACCTTGTTGTGCAGAGGCAACAACATTATTCCCGGCACCCGTTGTGTTGGTGGCCTGGATAGAAGCATCGCTTGCTTGCACAGCAGCATCCACAACTTTGTTAAGCATTGACGAAATTTGGTCCACCGCAGTGACCACATGGGATATTTCCGAAAATTGCACATCAATGCCTTTTGCAGTTTGTTCAATTGATTGGGTAATTTGCACACTCGCATCGGTGAGGGATTTATTGCTTTGTTGTGCTTGTCCAATCAAGTTCTGTAGTTTTTCTACAAACACATTAAATGCGTAAGACAAGCGCCCCACTTCCGTTTTTTGATTTTCACCGCTAAGGCGAGCTGTCAAGTCGCCAGAACCTGAAGCCAGTTCATGCAAATTATCGGTAACGCGGGAAATCGGCTCCAGGATAATTTTATTGGCAAACATAAAGATGATTGCCGCTAACACAATACTCACCACTAACGCACCCAACATTTGTATTCGGGCGGATGATTGCAACTCCTCGACATTCCCTGTTTCACTTTCTACTTTACCGTCCGCTTCCTCTTCCATTTCACCGATGAATATCAGTAGCTGATCCATTAATGCATTTAATTGTTGGTACTCTGTACCCGCCTCACTACCCGCTTGTAATTTAGCTAACAACGCGCTGCGGGTTTGATGATATTGAGCTAATAATTGATCGAGGCGTGCGGTAGTTGCCGAACTCATCAAACCTGAATTTTTCATGCGGCCAAGCGCATCTTCCTCCATCGCGATAGCATCATTAAAATGAGCTTGCACTTCGGCAAATGTTTTTTCCCGGTAATATAATTTTTGCAATGCAATAATTTGTGCTTCCAAGCCAATTTGTCCTTCCATTGCGCCATCCGCTGCATTCCACGCAGGGCCGGAAATATAATTCAGCAAGCCCCCCAGTTTTTGACTGGAGCTCAACCCCACAAACGTATTGATGCCAATTAAGGCTATGAATCCGAGAATTACCCAGATGATCGATTGCTTGATACTCATTCCTTCCTCGCTTGCTTGTCGATTGTAATCAACTTGCGTTAAACATCACCGTTAAAATTCCAGGTACAGTCGCGCACCCAATGCCACTGCATCATCCACAGCGGATTCCATTCCCGGATTTTGAATGTAATAAACACTTGCCTGGGTGCTTACATGATTTGCCACCGGAGCCAGGTAACTGAGTTCCCACGCCGTTTCTGCACGATCTTTATTTTCTTGCGCAGTCAGATAGGGGTCGCCATTACGTGCGTGAGCTACTGCCAATCCAAAACCATCGCCGTCTATCCAAAAATCATTAAAGGTCACGCCGGTGCCAACGTAATATTCCAGCTGATTGTATAAATCATCTGCGCGACCTACCTGTATAAAAACGCCAGCAACATCATTGATATTTTTTTCTGCAACGAGATACAAACCGGTATTATCATCGCTCGGTGCACCATCTACAGGATTTTCTACTTCTGCAGAATGCTGCCACGCGCCAATTCCAAATTTATCCTGATTTTCATTTGTCCATCCCCACTCCACCGCACTGAATAAACCATCGCCATCATTAAACTGGATATGGGTACCACGTGGATTATCCGGATCACCGGGAACGCCATCGTAGATCGCTGCCAGCAAATATTGATTTTCACTTTGATAGGTAAAATGCAAAGCCAGAGCGGTTGTCGAAAAAATGGAAGGCCCCACTTGTGAAGTGTCTGGCCCTATGCCAAATGAAGGATGGCTGTATAAACCGGATGATTCCAGGGAATAGAATGTGGAGTTGTAATCGTGCAAACCCAGCAATACTTTTACGCTCTCGTCCGCAAAGCTGTGCTGATACCAGAACTCATAAATTTTAAAAGATTCGTCAGTGGCGATATTCGAAATGCCCTGCGCGTCGCCTATGTATTCAGACGGATCTTTTCCTGTATCCCCCAGTAAATAAATGAACCACTCGCCATTGCTCCACCAATTTGCCTCTTCGGTGTTAATCGCCAGGGAGATATCCAGATTGGCAAGCTCACGTGTTCCCTCTTTCACTCCACCTTCGAGATTGGTAACAGATTCCAACGTTAATGCAGCAGCCCACTCGTACGGCTGGGCTTCATCATCCGCACAAGCTGGCAAACTAACGAACAATGGCAACAACAAGAGCAGTATAAGTGGCAGCGAATTTTTCATTGCAACAAGCCTCTCTATCCCTTTTGACTTCAAATGCGCGCAATATGGGTAATTACGGAAAGCAATGCTGCATTAAGCATAGCTCTATAGGCAGGCTATGCAATTCGCTGATTATTACGTTACCAGCTACATCCTTTATTCGGCCAATTCATGCAAATTTACGTTGATGGGCTATTCTTCAACCCTTTTTATTGATCCGGTTTTTGTGTCATCGCCAGCTTGCGCTTGGTCAGCGCCGTGGCTTCATGTTGGAGGGGATCTTCCGGCCAGGGATGGCGAGGATAACGACCTCGCATTTCCTTGCGTACTTCGGGATAGGCTTGCTGCCAGAAAGTACGCAAATTAGTGGTGATCGCGAGAGGACTCCCATTCGGAGATAGCAAATGAATTTGTAAGGGAATTTTTCCATCGGCTAATTGCAACTGCTCACAGCCGAAAAATTCCTGTAATTTGGCAGAAACCTGTGCATTCCCGTCGTGGTTGAATTCAACTGTCACATGACGACCGCTAGGTAATTCAATTTTTTCCGGCAACCATTTATGGATTAGCTGGCAGTTGTCATAACCCAAATAGAATTCCAATGCTGAGTCCCATGGGATATTGTCAAGGTGAGTGGATTTATTCAGGAACGGCAATAACCATTCCGGTAGTGCCGTATAAAGTGCAACGTCATCCAACGCAGGCAACTCGCCCAATTGATGTGTTCTGATTAATCGCGCACGCTCCAGCAACCGCAATGCTTTTTCACTCCAGCGAAAATATTGCATGCCTTTTTCACGCCATAGATTCTGGATATGCATCAGTAGAGAGACGGGAATTTCATCGTCAGCGAGTGGCGAATATTGTTCACCAATAATCACACCGCCCATACGCCAGATGGTATGCCTTTGCCAACGTTGTTGTTTAAATTCCAATTGCATTTGCTGTTGGCTTAATTGCCGCTGCAAGGCTTCATCCAATTGAATCGATACACCAATGCCGGTATGTGATTTGGGTTTGGAATTAATGATCGGCAATACCGCCCACTGGCTGCTTAAGGATGAGTCCGCACTGATTCCCGAGTTCAACCGATATTTTCCAGACTCTTGTCGGTAACCAATACGATCACTGAATGCCCGAGCTAAAAAATCAGACTGAATTTCCGCTTTCGTTACCGGCAACTGCAATACGTTTAACCAACGCTTTTGTTGCTGTTGCCACTGCCGGTTGCGTGATAACTCGTGAGACGCATTTTCCAATAACTCATCCATGCCTTGTTCCGCCGGCAATTCAAAATGCAACGCAAGCGCAAGCAAGAGCGAAGACTCACTAATTTGTTGTTGATGTAATAATAAAAATGCGGCGATACGTGGATGAGAACCCAGTTCACTGACGCGACGTCCTGCGCTGGTAATTGCACCT
Organism: Cellvibrio sp.; assembly: GCA_035490715.1. Lineage (GTDB taxonomy): Bacteria > Pseudomonadota > Gammaproteobacteria > Pseudomonadales > Cellvibrionaceae > Cellvibrio. Next base: position 10,717 of record DATJLF010000031.1, on the reverse strand, counting down.
GCATGGTCAATCAATTGCATTTGTTGTAATTGCTGTTGCGCAAACTCGAGTGCAATGCGATTGGGTTTTTCGAGCCACGGCAATGAATCAGCCGGACTTCCCCAGTGTGCAATGCGCAGTGCTAAAGGCAAATAATCTGTGGCGCGAATTTCGGGTAAATCCGCTGCTGCCAATACCAGGTCCTGCGACCACAAGCGAATACAGTGACCAGCCTGTACCCGCCCCGCCCGTCCTCGTCGTTGCTCGGCGCTGGCCATACTGATTCGCGTCGTACGTAATCGCGAAATACCGGTGCGTTGTTCGTAATCCACCCGTCGCGCCAACCCGGAATCAATCACCAGCGTCACATCAGCAATTGTTAATGAGGTTTCAGCAATATTGGTCGCAAGAATAATGCGCGCGCCTTGTGAGGGATCAAGCGCATTATGTTGTTCTTGCGCTGTAATCCGGCTGTGCAAACGAAAAATGCGTTGCGTTGGGTATGCCCGCGCGATTGCCTGCGCACAGTCATCGATTTCACGCCACCCGGGCAAAAATACCAGTACGGTCTGTTGTTGCCAGTTTGGATAATGACGTAACACACGCGTTAAGTGCTCATCCATTTTTTCTGGAAACTGGTTGGCGACGTGCCGCGCGGGTTGATAATCCAGAGTGACGGGAAAACACCGGCCTGCGGCAAATAATCGATTTGTGATTTGTTGCTGCAACGCAGGGTCCGGTGTTGCGCTCATCAACACCAGCTGTAAATCCTCACGCAAAATTTGTACTTCTTGTAACAGTGCCCATGCAAGATCCTGATTGACAGACCGCTCGTGGATTTCATCCAACATAATGCAGGCGACATGATCCAGAGCCGGGTTTTGCAATAAATGCTGGAGTAAAACACCGGGGGTCATTAGCACTAATCGTGTTTGATGGCTGGTGCGAGCGTCATAAGGAACCTGATAGCCAACCGTTTCACCGCACTTTTCGTGCAGCAAATCTGCCAGTCGGTGCGCTAATGCCTGTGCTGCCAATACGCGCGGTTGAATTAACCAGACTTGCTTGTCATCAGGTGTCTTTTCCAACACCCACAACGGAGCCAGGGTTGATTTACCGGCACCAGGTTCGGCCTCCAACAACAGGGGTGTCTGGTGCAATGCATGAAAAAATTGTCCAACAAGTTGGCTGAGGGGCAAATCGGGTAAGGATGCAATTTTCACGATGACTGCTGGCAATTAATGAAAGTGTTCAATGTCAGGCGGCCAGTACGAGGGTTTGGATCAAACTTAAAATCCGGCGGAATATTTCCAGAATGTAAACTGGTACTGCGGTACATCACCATGCGATTGAATTTCGCTTCATAGCTGGCAATTTGTTCGAACAAATCATTGGAGCCGTTCATGTAAGTCAAGGGCGCATCTGTTGCAGCGAGATCCCGCTCAAGCGTTTGCACATAATTATCTTTACGCTCATGATTAATATATTCATAACCAGTCGATTTATGGCGATAAAGCGATGTTCCTCCGTGGTGCGAATCACACAAATAATGAACACATGCAAGATCGGACATATCAGCAGAATCACAGTGAGGTAAACGCTGCGCTACTTTCAATTCAGCCGGCGGTGTTATCACCATGGAATATAGCGAACGCCCACTGCGTATATCCTGCGCGCGCACGGAAAACACTTTGAAAATCAGCTCGCCCAGATAGTGAAACATCGCTTTTCCATAAAGTGCTGGCACTGGCATACGAACACCTGGATAAAATGATCCTGCGCTCACAAACGATAAATTTTTTTCGCAGTAGTTAATCAATACTTCGGCGCTATGCAGGTAATTATCGACAATGATTACCGGCTGCTTTTCATTTCCAACATATTCAACGCGGTAAGAAAACCGGTCGTGCAATCGCAGATTATTTTTTTCTGTCACCGTTACTGGTATATGCATAGCCGTTACTATTTCGCGAAATGGTAATTAATTTTTAATCCGACCATAAGATTGCGCCCCATTGCGGGTTCGAATGCGCGGCCGTTACTTTGATTTACAACAACCGATCCAACATACTCCCGATCATCTACGTTCGCGAGTTTTAACCACCAATCCAGCCCCCAGGATTGCCACGTATATTCACCTTGTATCGCCAAATCCAGTGTGTGGAACGCCGGGGCAGCAACAAGGTTACTATCGGCAGTGAAAATGCGGGAACGCTGTTGGGTCAGCAGGTTTACCTGCAACAAATCCGAGGCAAGCGGGCGCCATTCTACGCCAAGTTGATATTGTTCGCGCGCTACACCGGGTATTTGTTTCCCCGCCCATTGACCTGCCGAGTAATCGGCATCCATCACCTGGGCACTTGCTTGCCATTGCCAGTGATCGTTAACGATTCCGCGTGCGAATAATTCCACCCCCTCACGCTTTGTTTCAGCGGCGTTACGAAAACTGGTTCGCCCCCCCACGGATTGATCCACCACAATTTCGTTTTCAGTATCAATACGAAAATGAGTAAGGGACATTTGCAAGTTGCGCATAGACTGATAGCTCACGCCCCACTGTTGTTGATGATTAATTGCCGCTGCTAATTGCGTATTTAAGCCGGTTTCATTTGCCTTATAAGCCATTTCCGTGAGCGTTGGTGTCTCGTAACCACGACCAATGCTCGCGAACAAGGACCAATCATTCACAAACTCGTAGCTCGCACCGAACACATGACTTTCCTCCCGGTAGTCGCGTTCACCTGAATCGTCGGGATTCCCCGGGACAATAAAATAATCCCGCACATCCACATCCAACCAGGTGCGTCTTGCACCTGCGTATAAGCGAAGTTGTGTAACTGGATCTAATTGGATTAAGGAATATAAATCGCGGCTATTCACTTCGCCGGATTCATTGCGGCGCATATCACCGGCAATCCCCTCGTTGTTAACGAAACCGCGGCGGTGGTCTTCCATCTGTGCTATCTCTGCCCCGATATTCAATTCAAACGGAACAGAATACAGGGTAACGCTGTGCGAAAAGGTTGCGTTGGCGCCGGCAAAATCGCGCGCGATATCCACCACCCCTCCGCTACCGGCAATAGCATCACCTGTAAATCCAAGGTGCTGGATCACATCTCGCTCACCTTGCCATAAACCGGTTTGCCAACGGGTCGCGCCCTGCTGCTCACGCAGGCTGATTGAAGTCTGTTCATGGGTTACGCTTTTGCGGGTATTAAATGTTTCTGCGATGGAATTTTTTTGCCAGGGATCAAGCTCCCATTGTTGTGGCGTTAGTCCCAGAGGATCTTGCAACACAGGATCATCACTACGTTCATGCTTGATAATTAAATCGACATTATTATCCGCCGTGTAAAAACCCTGTACCGCAATCTGTTCCCGCTCAGCGCGTGAATGCGGTCTGTCACTTGCCACAGTCGTGTCAGCGAATTGTCCCCGCAGGGCGAATTTGTTGTAACGCCAATCCCCTTGTAAGTGGTAACGCTCCAACCCCTTGTCACCGTTACTCGCTGCAATACTGATTTTATTTGCTTCAGGTGCGCTGGTTTGCAACGCAATAACACCACCGGAACTATTGCCATATAACGAGGACAAAGGGCCGCGCAAAACGTATACACCGGAAATGGAATCCAGCATGACACTGGACAATTGCCCCTGCCCATCCGGTGTAGACATGGGAATCCCGTCTACCAATAAATCAATTCCCCTCACACCGAATGCCGAACGCGCACCGAAGCCACGCAAACTTATGCGTGTATCCTGAGCATAATTGGTGCGAGAGTCCACCTGTACGCCGGGGATTGCTGTTAATAAATCAGCAGGCTCGATGCGACTACCCGGCATAAAATCCGCGTCAGTATTTTTAATGAATTGATGCGTCAGTTCAGTGGTTTCTGGCGCAGCCCCCGAAACCACCAGAGTTTCCACATCCTCCATGTCCGATATCGTTGCTGGTTTTTGCGCAGCAATTTTTTTTTGTTCGAGGGTTTGCGAGGTAACATCAGGTGATCCAGACGCCAATATCGAAAAAGCCAACAAAACTGCGGATGATTTCATAGTCAATAAAAATCCGTGAAGCCATTATTCAAGGGCAGCCATTCTGCGTGATGGCCCTTTAAGTCTCATCTATTAAAACGATTTTTTACATCTTCTCTATTTGAACTCTTAATTGAAAAATAGCTTCTATACTGAAGGTGAATTTATCAGGACGATCTTATGCCACAAGAATTTCAGAATCAGTTAGAAAAATTACGCGAACAATTTGCTGCCAGTTTACCGGAACGCGCGCAACGGCTGGATCAAATCTGGGGGCATTTGCGCCATCTGAACTGGAGCGAGCAAGGCATTACCGCACTTGAACAGTTCACGCACAAAATCGCAGAAACCGCTACCAGCTTTGGCTTCGCGGAATTGCAGCAGAAAGCAAATCAACTTGAAAACTATATTCGCGATATGAAAGCACTCGGGCGCAACTTTGGCGGACCAGAGTATGCGCAAGTTGAGGAATTAGTAAACCATTTGGCGGATGCTTTAAAAGCGCAACCGGCACATGCAGAGCACAATGCTCCTGTACCTGCGGATCATCCGGAAGCGCGCGAAAAAACAATTTTCTTAATCGACCCCGACCGAACCCTCGCCGCACTCTGTACCGCTTATTTGCGCAAAGCAGGATTTAATGTGGAATATTTCGATAATCCACAAACCTGCATGCAAAGGCTTTATCTGGATTCACCGGATGTCATTTTGATGGATCCGGATTTTGAAGGTTCAGGCCTGCAAGCGTTAAGCAACCTGCATAAAATCAAAGCGCTTCTGCTGCAAAATACCCCCATAGTACTTATGTCCGGCAGAACAGACCTGAATGCCAAATTACGTGCGTTACGCGCAGGTAGCACAGATTATCTGGTCAAACCTGTCGATTTTAATTTCCTGATCGATAAGTTACTGCAACTCATCAGCCTGAATAACAAAACCTACCGCGTCATGGTGGTAGATGATGATGAGTCTATGACGAATCTGGAATCCGAGGTCTTGCGCTACGCTGGTATGGAAGTGCTCGCGCTCAATCAGCCGCTGCACAGTTTGCAACGCGCTGCGCAATTCAAACCGGATCTTGTCATTCTGGATATGCATATGCCGGATATTACCGGTATGGAATTGGCGGTATTGTTGCGTCAGGATCCGGAATTTTTGCTGTTGCCAATTATTTTTATCACCGCCGACACAGACACCAATTTACATCGCGACATTCGCGCACTGGGTGTCAACGCGCTGCTGACAAAACCCTTTGAACCCAATGACCTGATTGAACGTTGCAGGCAAGCATTAAACGACACAGCCATGCTTAAAACCCGCGTAGCACGTGTCACGCGCCATACCCAAAAACCACAGCAAATTAACCGCAGTTATTTTTTTAATGCATTGGAAGAAGAGCTACACAGCAATCGCCTGAGTGGCCAAACCAGCGCACTCTATTACGTAAGCGTTGATAAATTACCTGAACTCAGCCAGCAGCTGGGACAAGTAGAACTCATCAATTTGCATGAGCATTTTTGTGATTTGCTGGATGACACATTAGGTAGCGATGAACAGTGGGTTGATTTATCCAGCATGGTTGCCTGCGTACTTGCGGGCGCACGCAGCGCTGAATTCCATCGCCAACGAGCAGAGCAAATCAGCAAATATCTCACCGGCCATAACTACACGATAAAGGGGAAACAACTACCATTGGATGTGAAACTGGGTGTTGTCCTTCTCGAACCAAACCTGGCCACTGCTAATAATGCGCTTTTGCGCGCGGAACAAGTTTTTGAACAACAGTTAGGCAACCATACTGTGGAAGAATTGGCGGCAGTACCGGAAAAAAATCTGCCCGATTTTTCGCAAATTGTTTTCAGTCGCGACCTGGCACTTGCGTTCCAACCCATTATTAGTTTGGAAGATGCGCATATCGAACATTTTTCAGTGCTCACTCGCTTGCGCAATGAAGGTGGGGAACCTATTCCGGCCGGTCAATTCCTTAGCAGGATCAATCAACCCGGAAAACGCCTGGAATTGGATCGTTGGGTATTACAACAAGCGGTTTCCGCCATTGCCGACAACAGCAACACCCGCGAAGTGGCTACACTTTTTATTCACCTTGCAGAAGAAACACTGCAGCAAAGTTCATTCTTTTCATTTGCTGCCAATGTGCTGCGCTCATCCCGGTTGCGCGGCGATGATCGTCTAGTGTTCATGTTGGAGGAAAACTGGATCGTGAACCATTTCCATCAAGCACGGGAAATCGCCAGGGCACTGCGCGATATACGTTGCAGCATTTGCATGACTCGTGCGGGTGAAAATGAACAGGCATTGAGTTTACTGGAGGATTTACCCCTTAGCTTCTTGCGCTTGTCGCCCAAGGTGACCAGCGAAAATAACAATCCCAAATTACTGGAGCGCTTTGTAAAAACCGCGAACCAACGCAAGATCCATGTCATTGCGACACAAATTGAAAACTCGCACAACTTATCCAGTTTATGGATGCAGGGTGTCCGTTTATTTGAAGGTTTTTTTATCCAACCGCCAGATACCGGATTCCACCTCAAAAATGACATTATTTTTGCCAAGGAATTTGTACAAGGGAGTAACTTCACTTTGTTATAAGGGCGTTATAGACGGGCAAATTTGCCAATAATCGCAATAACTTATATATTTGCCGTCTATTTTTTGCCACACGCAATTTATTTCCTGCGAGTTTCAATCAGCCTCTGCGTTGATTTAGCAAAAAAGCCCTCTGATTATTCAATATTATTAATCGCCCGATGGCCTGTCATTGATTGGCCGGTGGCTTTGTTTTTTTATGGAGATTGCCATGACCAGTCTAATGAACACTTACGGCACCAGAACCCTCACCCTCACCAAGGGCGAAGGCAGCCGAGTGTGGGACGACCAGGGCAAATCCTATCTGGATGCGATCAGTGGCATTGCAGTTTGTGCACTTGGTTATAGCCATCCGGCGCTGACTAAAGCTATTGCCGAACAGGCCGGCACCCTTATTCATACATCCAACCTATATAACATTCCGCAACAACAACGTTTGGGTGACCTGCTCATCCAGGTCTCCGGGATGGACAAAGTGTTCTTCTCAAACTCAGGCGCGGAAGCCAATGAAGCTGCTATCAAAATCGCGCGCAAATATGGTAATGAGAAAGGTGTAAAAACCCCGACCATCATTGTCATGAGCAACAGCTTCCATGGCAGAACCATGGCAACACTCACCGCAACCGGAAACACCAAGGTACAAATTGGTTTTGAACCTTTGGTAGAGGGGTTCATCCGTGTTCCCTACAACGATGTTCCTGCCGTAAAAGCGGCAGTTGCCGAACACCATAATATTGTCGCCATTCTGGTTGAGCCCGTACAAGGCGAAGGTGGTGTGCGGGTTCCGGCTGCCAATTACCTGAATGAACTACGTGCTATCGCGGACCAACACGACCTGTTGTTGATGCTGGATGAAATCCAGACTGGTAATGGCCGTACCGGTACTTACTTCGCTTATCAACACAACGGCATATTGCCTGATGTAGTCACTACCGCCAAAGGCCTCGGAAATGGTATGCCGATTGGAGCTTGTTTGGCACGTGGCAAGGCAGCTGAGGTTTTCCAGGCAGGCAACCACGGCACTACATTTGGCGGCAACCCTCTGGCCTGCAGCGCAGGGATTGCTGTCGTGGAAACCTTGCAAAACTCCGGCTTGATAGAACGCGCCAAAGCACTGGGCGATAAGTTATTGAATGACTTCAAAGCAGCTTTAGCGGGTGACACCAAAGTAGTGGATATTCGCGGCAAGGGGTTGATGATTGGTATTGAATTGAATGGCCCCTGCGGTGACCTCGTGCAGAAAGGTCGCGAGCTGGGTGTATTGATTAACGTTACAGCCATGAACACCATCCGTTTACTGCCCACTTTCATCCTTACCGATGAAGAAGCAGATGAACTGGTTGCCAAGGTAGTACAGCTAGTTACAGAGTTTTAAAACAAGTGCGCGCAATAAAGTGCGCACTGCAATGAAAGAGCAACGATTATGGTTCCCTCAAAGGCACCGAGACATTTCCTAACCCTGAATGATGTTAACCGCGATGAACTCCAACACATCATCGCCCGCGCTATCGAACTCAAAACCCTGCTGCGTCAGGGTAAAGCGCCAGCCTTATTTGATAACAAAGTGCTGGCGATGATTTTTGAGAAAAACTCTACCCGCACCCGCGTATCCTTTGAGTCCGGTGTCGCCAAATTGGGTGGTCACGCCATTTTCCTGTCAACCAAAGATTCACAACTCGGTCGCGGCGAACCGATTGAAGATGCCGCGCGCTGCATCGCCAGCATGGTTGATATGGTGATGATCCGTACGTTTGGCCACGACACTGTTGAGCGTTTCGCCGAGTACTCGCGTGTACCGGTAATCAATGGTTTGACCGATGAATTCCATCCATGCCAGTTATTAGCCGACATCCAGACTTATGTGGAGCAACGCGGTTCGCTGGCAGGTAAAACAGTTGCCTGGGTCGGCGATGGCAACAACATGTGCAACTCGTACATTCAGGCAGCCGAGTTGTGCGATTTTGAATTGCGGATTGCCACACCGAAAGGTTTTGAACCGGAAGACGAATTTGTAACGCCCTACCAGCAGCGCGTGGCATTGACGAACGATCCCCGCGAAGCAGTTGCCGGAGCGGATTTGGTTGTAACAGATACCTGGGCGTCAATGGGTCAGGAAGATGAGAAAAAGCAGCGCGAAAAAATCTTCATGGGTTATCAGGTTAATAAAGAATTAATGAGCCATGCCAACAGCAATGCGCTCTTTATGCATTGCCTGCCCGCCTACCGCGGTAAAGAAGTCAGTGCAGAAATTTTGGATGCGCCTGATGCAGTAGTCTGGGAAGAAGCTGAAAATCGCATGCATGCACAAAATGCATTGATGGAATTTTTGTTCAATCAATAATGTCATTCCTGTTAAAGAAAAACCCGCGTAACAGCGGGTTTTTCTTGCGCAGCGAAATATCCGGTTAACCACGACGTTCTTTAAACAGATATCGATTAAACACTCAGGTTAATCTCCTGGACTACACCTGCTTTGCCCTCTTCCGTTAAATAAATGCCCGAGTTAGCAACTTCACCTAACGAATTATTTTGTTCATTATTTAATTGAAAAGGTGAAGAAACATGCCCTAGAAAAATTGCACCCACATTCTTATCACCTAGCGCGAAAAGTTGTGTGCTGCCGTCCTCGTTCATTATCCAGATTCGCAACTTTTCATAGATACTATCCGCTTCATCAATAAAGTGATTTCCATCTTCATCATACGCAGATAATTCTGCAAAACCCCGCCCACTGGTGGGGCCAAATAATTCATTGCCATTATTGATTTCACCATCTGCATTTTTATCCAGCGCGAGGTAACCGCTACCCGGACGCAAGGTTGCAATTTGCTCCGTAGTGCCATCGCTATCCAGATCAAATGCAAAACGCGTTTGGCTCAGTGATGCTCCAAGCCCATCGAAATTAATGACCAGTGGATCAACTTTTTGGGCCCCCATAGTGACCTGCAAATTCGACTCCTGCACAAACTCACGACTCATATGTAAGGCAACCGAAAAACTTATTTCCTTTCCATCTGCTGTGCGCACAACACCTGCGGCCTGAAAGCTCATATTTTCATTTTCCCGGTAACGCTCATGTCGCTGATAAACCAGGTTTGGAGCTGCGCTACGAGCGCTGACAACCCTTGCAGGAGGTGGTGTATCAACATTCAGAGAATTTACTTTGATGCGCATTTCAGACTGCAATTCACCCGGGGTGGTGATTTTCAATTCCGTGCCGGTAATAGCTTTATACAGCGATTCCAAAATCATCAAATTCAAACGCGAGCGAGAATCCATGTGAGTATTCAAATCAAACACCTGCTGCGTCCGGTACATCGCCAGTAGCGAACCTGCCTCGGAAAAATCGACCTCGGGAGCGGGTAATTCCACCAACTCTGCCAGGATCGGCTGCTTCGGGGGCTCAGGCTCCAGTTGATCTGGATCGGGTTGTGCACGCCAAAAGCCCAAGTTTTCAGTAACTTTATGTTCTTCGCGGTATTCGTGTTGTGCTGCCATGCCAATCCAGGCGTTTGAAATAATCATAATTGCCGTCCACATTTGATTGAGTTTGAGGATTTCCCCCAGCGCGAAAGACTGGGGGCTATCTTCTATAGCGGCAAAAACGTTTCTTTTTTAAGCAAGGATGGCATTGAAATTTAGATTTAAATGGAATGAAGCTCGCTGTAGATAGAAAAACAAGACGAGCGATTTGGTACTAATAACGATACAGGACGGAAATAAAGTGATCAGTTGCTCGCCAAAGCCAACTGGGTTTTATAACGCTGATGAAGGATGTTGACACGAAACACGTAGGTTTTGGTTTCTTCGTAAGGAGGAACACCGCGGTGGCGGTCGACTGCACCGGGCCCCGCGTTATACGCCGCCGTTGCCAATGTGATATCGCCTTTAAAACGTTTCAGTAACCACGCCAGATATTTAACTCCACCTTCAATATTTTGCGCTGCATTGGAGGCATCCTGAACTCCCATATCGCGTGCAGTCCCCGGCATTAACTGCATAAGTCCCATCGCGCCTTTACGTGAACGGGCCAAAGGATTGAAATTGGATTCAGCATGGATAACCGCCCGAACCAAAGCCGGGTCAACGCCATATT